>CAYRYD010000027.1:4327-75924 GCA_964428345.1 uncultured Saprospiraceae bacterium
GCGGCTGCTGTTTCCGTGGCAGCGGCTTTGGCCGGACGGCCTCTTCTTTTGGCCGCAGGTTTAGCGGCGGCTGTTTCCGTTGCAGCGGCTTTGGCCGGACGGCCTCTTCTTTTGGCAGTGGGTTTGGCGGCTGCTGTTTCAGTAGCGGCGGCTTTAGCCGGACGGCCTCTTCTTTTGGCAGCGGGTTTTGCGGCTGCTGTTTCCGTGGCAGCGGCTTTAGCCGGACGGCCTCTTCTTTTGGCCGCAGGTTTTGCAGCAGGTTTAGCAGCAGCTGTTTCGGTAGCGGCGGCTTTCGCCGGACGGCCTCTTCTTTTAGCAGCGGGTTTGGCGGCTGCTGTTTCGGTTGCAGCGGCTTTAGCCGGACGGCCTCTTCTTTTGGCAGCGGGTTTAGCAGCGGGTTTAGCAGCAGCTGTTTTGGTAGCCGCGGCTTTGGCCGGACGGCCTCTTCTTTTGGCAGCGGCAGAAGCTCTGGCTTTTTTAGCGGCAGCTTTTGCCTTTTTTGCCGCAGCTACTTTAGCTCTCTTAGCTGCCGCAGCTTCTTTAGCTTTTGCTTTTTTAGCAGCGACCTTTTCTGCCTTTGCCGTTGCTCTCAGTTTTGCATTTAATTGTTTGATTGATGCTTTCAACTTTGCACTCTGACTTGCTAATTTCTCCAAGTCTGATTTACTGGCTTCGATTCGACTCTTCAGCTCCGTGGATGTTAATTTCGCCATTGTTTAACTATTAGTGATAAAATTAGTTTCTAAATTTTGCACGCAAAGGTACTATGCTTTTTGAATTATTTTTCATATGGGATAAAAAATATGTTGTAAAATGGGCTTCAAAGTTCATTTTATCTCTTTTTGGTATGCAAAAATGATTCCATATATAACTAAAATGAACTTACGGACTGATTTTTAGCCAATAATTAGTTACCCGGAATGAAGAAAGTATGTCAATCCATGATAATAATCAGGTACCGGAGAGGTTACCAAATGATCTCGGGTACCAATATTTGATGAAAATCAATCTTTTGTTGGTTGTCAGAAGGTTGGGTACAGGTTAATGTTCGGATTATTTATTGGAGTTGATCAGCCGGCAGCGATTTTTCAAACCCAATTGCTGTAAAAAAGGTAAGTCAACATCATTGCAGATTTGTTTACCTGTTATAGGTGGTGTGGGAATCCGAATGATCCGACTGAGGTAGACAGGCAATTTTCTGTTGGATAGAGTGTCCATTAAATGAAGAGATAGCGAAATCAACATCAAATGATGCCCTTTCAGTCCGTATTTATCGGTAGATTCCTGGGTTTAGAGTTTTACCGGGAATCCGGCTGAGTGAATTGAGTTATCACTTTTCTGGATACGAGAAAGCAGGAATAATTTATCAGGTCTGCTATCAGGTTCACTGAGGCAGACCTCAAAAAGGGATATTGACATTCGATAGTGGTAAAAAAGAATGGATACAAATAGTTATATTTGAAGAAACTAACATCTTGCAGATATGGGATTCCTGGATGAAATCAAAAAGGTATTGTTTGGTGTGAAATCAGTCACCAAATCAGCAACAGAGAAGGTAAAAGAAAAAGGTCATGATATCGCGGCTCAATCTGGTGAGTATATTGAAAGAACCAAAGATAAAGCCGAAGCCTTCACTGAGGAATTGAAGGATAAGGCAGAGCATACCTGGGATAAGGCAATTGACAGGGCAGAAACGATTGGTGATAAGGTGAAGGACAAGGCCGGTGATATGCTCGATGATACGAAGGAATTTGCCGGGGATGTCGGAGAATTTGTGATCAATAAAGCAGAGGACCTGTTTGAGGATGTAAAAGATTTTGCGGAAGATGTTGGTGAAAAGGTGCTTGATAAGACGGGCAGAGTTATCGGGAAAGCCAAGGATATCAGTGAAAAAATGAAGGAAAAAGAGGGAGAATCTCAAGACCAGGATTCCGGACCAATGAATTTTGACGAAGTAGGTAACGAAGAATTAGGAACGGATTATGAGAAAGAACCGGACATCGTAACCGAATATCCGGAAAATTCTGATTTGGATGCAATTAAAACCACCGCAGGTATTGTTGGTGATAAGGTGCAGGAGATTAAGTCTGAATTGGTGGAAAAAGCCAGGGATGTGGCGGACCAGATAAGTGGCAAACTGGACGAAACTATAAGGAAGGCAGAAGATCTCGCAAGGCAGGAGGCTGAACAACCGGAATATAAAAAACCAGGTGATCAGTTGAAGAAAAGTGCCTTTGAGGATAAGGATGATTTTTTTAAGAAAGCGGAAGCTTTTGCCGATGGCCGGTATGATGAGGTTGCCGATCCCTTTTCGGAAAAACCAAAAATCGTGGGCAAATCTCCCTCACGACCATCAGAAACACCGTCAGAACCACTGCCGGGTTTTGAGGATCTGGATGGAGATGGAAATGAAATCATCGATGATGCCTTGTTGGATTCGGAAGAGTAGCAATTTTTGACCAGTTTATAGAATTAACTCCGGAGTGAACCTCTACCAGGGAAATTTTCTTACCGGAAGCGAATTATAAAGAAAGTGGGTCCGGAAGATTTTTTTACCCTGAATCTGACCGACTGGCTTGAGATTTTTGGGGTCCTGTTTACTCTGATAAACGTTTGGCTGTTAACCAGAGAAAGTATTTTAGCATGGCCATTTGGCCTGCTGGGTGTCAGTCTCTACGTCTATATTTTCTTGTCCGTCCGGTTGTATTCCGATTTCATACTTCATATTATTTATGTAATACTCAATATCTACGGTTGGGTGTACTGGACAAGTAAAGGCCCGGTCAATACCGGTCGTCTACCGATAACACTATTGTCGACCACTTACCGGATTATTTGGTTGATGGTGATCCTGATTACTTTTATTATTTGGGGATACGTGGTGGACCGGAATACAGATGCCTCTTTTGCCTATCCGGATGCATTCACCACGGTGGCCAGTTTGGTAGCCCAGTATTTGCTGGCCAGAAAAAAACTGGAAAACTGGATCCTCTGGATTTTGGTAGATATCGTGGCGATCAATATATATTTACGCAAAGATCTGGAATTAACAGCCTGTCTCTATACGATACTTCTGATTTTAAGTATCATTGGCCTGTGGAAATGGTTCAAATCATATGACGAAGACCGCATGTTTGAGGAAGGCTGATTTTTTTAGCTGTTTATTGTCCTGGCTGTTTATCTGTTTACCGCCCGAAAAAATCAATGCTGGGTGGACTCCGCAGGAAAGTGATCCCGGAATGCTCTCCACACTCCGGATAACAATCACCGGCGTAAAAGAACAAGAGGGAGTACTTAGGGTGTGTTTGGCCAATAATCCTGCCGGATTTCTAAAAGAATGCTTTCTGCAGCATTCCATGATGGTGTCTGAAGCATCGATTCATCTTATAGAGTTTGAACGGGTACCTTTTGGGCAATATGCCATTAGTGTGTTCCATGACGTCAATCAAAATCAGGAGCTGGACCGAAGGAAGGTTATTGGAATTCCTTCAGAACCATTTGGGTTTTCGAATAATCCCGGATTACTGTTCGGTGCTCCGAATTTTGAACAATGTGTTTTTTCCGTGGATCAGAGTATCACCGAAGTAGTTATTAAGCTCAGGCGGTATTAGGATTTGCCTGATATTTCTTTTTTTCCGGATCGAAACTTCTGCAGTTTAATTGGGTACCAGGTATAAAACGATGGATGGGAAAATGATGGTGATGAGTAAAAGAATGACCTGGATCAGGATGAATGGGATTATACCCTTGTATAAATGTGAGGTAGTGATCGAAGGAGGTGCTACCCCCTTCAGATAAAACAGTGAAAAACCAAAAGGAGGAGTGAGGAATGAGGTCTGCAGGTTGAGGGCCAGAAGAATACCAATCCATACCAGATCCATACCGTAATTCTGAAATATGGGGGCTACAACGGGTACGATAATGAATATGATCTCAATAAAATCAATGAAAAAACCAGCAATAAAGACCACCAGCATCACCACTAAAAGAAATGCATAGGCAGATAGACTGGATTGGGTAATCAGGTCAGTCAGAAAATGATCTCCCCCCATTCCGCGGAACACCAGGGCAAAGGTCGTAGCTCCAAGTAGAATGATAAAGACCATGCAGGTCAGTCTCGTGGTTTGAAACATCACTTGTCTCAGGACCGGCCAGTTGAATTTACCCTGTAAAATGGTGAGTATCGATGCGCCCAGGGCTCCGACTGCCGCCGCTTCGGTGGGTGAGGCAATACCCAGGAAAATTGAACCCAATACGGCCAGAATCAACAGAAAGGGCAGAATAAAAGCTACCAGGAGTTTACGGATAAAACGGTCGGATCTTGCTTCCAGAATTTCTTCCTGGGGGATTGCCGGTGCCAGAGCAGGTCTCCATCTTGCAACCAGCAAAATATAAATGATATAGGCTCCAACCAGGAGCATACCGGGTAACAATGCGGCCGCAAATAAATCGCCGACAGGGACGTTTAGTACACTGCCCAGCAAAACCAGAACAACACTCGGAGGAATAATCTGTCCCAGAGTTCCCGCTGAGGCAATGGTACCGGTTGCCAGAGCAGGATCGTAGTTGCGTCTCAGCATGGTCGGCAAGGAAATCAGGCCCATGGTAATCACGGTCGCACCAACAATACCTGTAGAAGCGGCCAGCATGGTTCCGACTACAATAACCGATATTGCCAGACCTCCCCTTACTTTACCAAACAATATGGCCATCGTATCCAGGAGCTCCTCAGCAATCCCGGATTTCTCGAGCATAATGCCCATATAGATAAAAAGCGGGACAGCAATCAGGACGTAATTACTCATTACTCCCATAATACGGGATGGCAAAAAATTAAAAAATTCAATGCCCAGCGTAAAATACCCGAAGATTACCGAAAGACCTCCAAGGGTGAAGGCTACCGGGAATCCAAATAAGATCAGAATGAAAATCAGTGCAAAGAGAATCAGTGCCAGAACTTCCATGTTTAATCAATATCGGAATTTGGAAATACAGTCGATTGTTTGCCCCTGATGACCAGGTAGCTTCTAAGTAGCAGGGAGAAAGCCTCCAGCAGCAAAATGGTAAAAGCCATCACGATCATAAATTTCACAATCCACAAAGCCGGCAAACCACCAGGATCAGGGGAGGTTTCATTAATCCGGAACGAATTGCTGGCGTATTTGAATGAAGCGCGAATGACGACCAGGCACCAGGGGATAAGAAATAACAAAACACCTAAAAAATTAACGATGGCCTTCTTAACCTCCGGAAAATGGGAGTAGAACAAGTCCACTCGTACATGGGCGTCCTTATTAAGGGTATAGGCTGCTCCCAGCAGAAAGATCAATGCGAAAAGATGAGTTTCAAGCTCAGTCATCCATACGTGGCTGATATTTAACATGTAACGCATGAAGACATCACCGCAAATTAACAGGACCAGAATGGTCGTGCCCCAGGAAGCCAGCCGTCCAAAAAACCTGGATAAAGAGTTTATCAACGAAATAACAGAGGCCATGTTTGTGATCAAGGCCAAAAGATAGGAAATTGTCCGGGTAACCATGAAGGATACCTGATAATCTCTCAAACAAAAAAGGCCGGAATGTCATCCGGCCTTCAATCTTAATTAATATTCATCAGCTGTTAGAAAAATGACTTATCAATTGTCTCTCCCGACTCGATTTTTTCAAGTCTCATCTTAAATTCATTACTGGTGTCAAAGTCATTTTTTCGGGCAAAAATCTCCTTAAGGGCGATCAGGGTATTCCTGTCATTTGGATCCAGTTGCTCCACCTTTTTAAAATAAGGCAGGGCGTCAGAGAATAAGGATTCCACCTCCTCCTTTTTCTTGTTGTACTTCTCGGTACCTTCCTTGGTGTAATCGCTGGCCAGTGCATTCATCTCTTCGGTCACCAGAGCAGCCTTATTGTAATAGAGGGCACCTACACTATAGATTGCATCGGTATAATCGGGCTTGATCTTGATGGCTTTCTCATAATAGTCCTTGGAAAGGGTGAAATAATTATTAGCCTGATCCATGTTCCCCCCTTTATAGCTGGCCTGATACAATTTATCGTAAACGTTTCCGAGTGTAGAGTACAGAGATGGATTGTCCGGTTCCTTTTCAATGGCAAACTTTAGTTTCTCCTCCAGGACATCCACTTTCTCCAGTTTGAGGTAGTGATTGATTTCGCTAAACAGCAAACCGAGATCATCCGGATATTTTTCCCTGCCTACTGTCAGGATTTCTTCTGCAGCAGCAACATCCTCATCAATGGTCAGTTTATACATTGCATCGTAAACCGCCGGCTTGTCGTATTTCTTATCATACAACTGTTTGATGTAAGATTTAGCGGTGTTATTATCCCCTGCACTCAATGCAGCTAGTCCGGTGATGTAGAGCTGATTATCGTATTCTGCTTCAACATCCAGAGGACTGGGGGCATTGTTTTCTTTTAACAGTTTGTGAATGTCGAGGATGGAACGGAAGGAGTTGAAGGAAGTCTGATAATCTCCGTTTTCGTAAGCATCCAATCCCGCATTGCTCAGACCGGAGATCGTCTGACTCAGACCCTGAACGGCATCTTTATCGCCTGGGCTTAGTTCAAGAGCTTTTTTGTATGCCTGAAAGGCAATCATTCCGCCATTGGGCTCCCAATTCTCAAAATCGGGATTCAAGACTTTCTGGGTTTGGTTGTAGCTGGAAAATGAGTTGTAAATATCGCCCATCAATACCCAGACTTTGGGATCCATCTTGACATCATCCTGTTTTATTGTGTAGTCGATGATACGTTTGGCCTCTTTGAGTTTATCGCCTCCGTTTGACTGGTCCAGATTAAAGGCATTGAATTCTCTTGCTGCCTTCTTCATCGCCTTTTTACCCGTGAGGTCTGTCAGATCATCCTGGGCATTGATGAGGCTCGCGGTAAGCAGGACCGCGAAAAACGTAAAAATGAGATTTCTCATGATTGTCATTTTTGAATTTAGTTGCTTTAAAAATATAAATTATGATCCTCTTGTAAGACAAAATCCACCAGGGAATCTATCCATGTAAAACGTTAAACAAAGTTACTAAAATGTTAATTCACCGTTTTATTTGATAAAGAAGACTATTCCTCTTCTTCATCCGAACTGTCCGCTTCATGAACTACGGTCAGATCAGCGATAGCGTCCTCCTCACCTAATGTAATCATTCGAACACCCTGCGTTGCCCGGCCCATGATCCGGATATCGTCTAAAGCCATGCGAATCATGATTCCTTCCTTACTGGTGATCATCAGTTGATCACCGGAGAAAACCGATTTGATGCCGACCAGGTGACCGGTCTTTTCGGTTATTTGCAGGGTTTTGACTCCTTTGCCACCCCGGTTGGTGATGCGGTAATCCTCGAGGGCCGAACGCTTGCCCATTCCCTTTTCCGACAAAACGAGGATTGAGGCATCCTCAGCAGGATCGACACACACCATTCCGATGACGGAATCCTGACCATCTTTATCCAGGGTCATCCCAATGACGCCACTAGCGGACCGGCCCATCGGTCGAACCTTGCTTTCCGGAAAGCGGATTGCCCGGCCATTCCGGTTGGCAAGAACGATCTCGTTATGGCCATTGGTGAGTTTGGCCTCTATCAACTGGTCTTCTTCCCGGATGGTGATCGCATTGATACCATTTACCCTGGGCCGGCTGAATGCTTCCACAGACGTCTTCTTGATTAATCCGTCCTTGGTGGCGAAGACTATAAAATGCTGATTCAGAAAATCTTCGTCCGTCAGATCTTCAATGATAATGTAAGCCTTGACCTTGTCATCCTGGGGTAGTTGGATAATATTCTGAATTACCCTTCCGGTACCGGTTTTGGAAGCTTCGGGTATCTCGTATACGCGAAGCCAGTGGCAACGCCCCTTTTCGGTAAACAAGAGGAGATAATTGTGGGCGCTGGCAACAAACATGTGTTCGATAAAGTCGAGATCCCGGGTTTTACTGCCCCGTGATCCCCGGCCTCCCCGGCCCTGGATCCGGTATTCATCGACCTTGGTTCGTTTGATATAACCGAGGTGGGAGATGGTTACAATGACTTCCTCGTTGGGGATCATGTCTTCAAGACTGATCTCTCCCTCGGCATAGGTGATGCGGGTCTTTCTTTCATCGCCATACTTCTGCCGGATCTCCTCCAGCTCCTCCTTAACGATACCCCTCCGCATTTCATCACTGGCAAGGATTGCTTTCAGATGGGCTATGGTCTTCAGGATCTCTTCATATTCCTCGCGGATCTTTTCCCGCTCCAGACCAACCAGCTTCTGCAACCGCATATCGAGAATAGCCTTCGCCTGGATCTCAGAAAGTTTGAACTGAGTCATCAAACCATCACGGGCATCTTCGACCGTCTTGGAATTCCGGATCAGCTGAATCACCTCGTCCAGATGATCCAGGGCAATCAAAAGTCCCTCCAGAATGTGGGCCCGTTCTTCGGCTTTTTCCAGGTCATACTGGGTTCGCCGGATGATAACTTCCAGACGGAACTTGATAAACTCTTCTATCAGTTCCTTCAGATTCAGGGTACGGGGTCTTCCATTGACCAGTGCGACGTTGTTGACGCCATACGATGATTGAAGGGGTGTGAATTTATAGAGTTGGCTCAGAACTACGCTGCTGATGGCATCGCGTTTGAGTTCTACTACAATCCGGATTCCGGTTCGGTTATCCGATTCGTCCCGGATATCACTGATCCCGGCGATTTTGCCATCGTTGACGAGTTCGGCCATCTTCATGATCATCGTCGACTTATTGACCTGGTAGGGAACCTCTGAAATAATGATCTGCTCCCGGCCGCTGCTGGTGGTCTCAATGTCGGCCTGCCCCCTGACCACTACCCTCCCCCGTCCGGTCCGGTAAGCTTCATGGACACCTTCCAGGCCGTATATGATACCACCAGTAGGCATATCGGGAGCCTTGATGTATTGAAACAGATCGTCCACTGCTATCTCCGCATTATCGATGGTGGCAATGATGCCATCGATTACCTCATTGAGGTTGTGTGGCAGCATATTGGTCGCCATCCCGACCGCAATTCCGGATGAGCCATTGATCAGAAGGTTGGGAATACGCGTTGGCAATACGGTTGGCTCTTCCAGTGAATCGTCAAAATTGAGCGTGAAATCAACCGTATTTTTCTTGATGTCGGCCAGGAGTTCATCGGCTATTCGGGCCAGGCGGGCCTCAGTGTACCGCATGGCCGCCGGACTGTCTCCGTCTATATGGCCAAAGTTACCCTGTCCGTCGATCAGTGGATAACGCAAAGACCAGTCCTGTGCCATCCGGACCATCGCATCATAGACGGATGCATCGCCGTGTGGGTGGTACTTTCCCAACACCTCCCCCACTACTCTGGCAGACTTCTTATGAGCCCGGTTATAGGCCAGACCAAGGTCATGCATCCCATAGAGAATACGCCGGTGCACCGGCTTCAATCCATCGCGAACGTCTGGTAAAGCCCGGGCTACAATGACTGACATAGAGTAGTCAATGTAGGCGGCTTTCATCTCATCCTCGATGTTTATCGGTATAATTTTATGATTATCAGCCATTTAAAAATTTTAAAAGCTTTGTATAAAGCGGCGCAAAGGTAATAAAAACCGGCGAAAAATTTTAGCTTTTCTCCCTTAATATCATCCCCCAGGAGTAAAGAACCGGACCGGGCACCAGATTTCCCGTTATGAAGGCCTATCTTCGCCCTCTCAAAGAGAAATCTCGGATGCAACACGAATCGATCACCCCATACAGGGATGGAGCTGCCAAAAAGAAACAGGTCGAATCCATGTTTGACCGGATTGCCTACCGGTATGATCTGTTAAACCGGATCTTGTCGGTGGGGATTGATACCCGTTGGCGCAGGAAAGCGATCCGGCAAGCGTTGAAAAACAAGCCCGGACTCGTCCTGGATATTGCGACCGGCACTGGAGATATGGCGATTCTGCTAGCCCGGTTTAGTCCGGACAGTCAGATCATTGGTCTCGACTTATCAGCCGGAATGCTGGAGATCGCGCGGGAGAAAGTGGCAAAACGAAAGTTGACCGGGCAGATTCACTTCCGTCAGGGAGACTCGGAGAATCTGCCCTTTGCCGACAATACTTTTGACACGATTACCGTTGCCTTTGGAGTGAGAAATTTCGAAAACACACTCCAGGGTTTACTAGAGTGTTACCGGGTATTGAAACCGGACGGTCAGATCACCGTCCTGGAATTTTCCCAGCCAGTCATAACTCCGGTCAAACAACTATACTTTCTTTACTTCAAATACGTTTTACCCTTCGTTGGGAGAATTACCTCAAGGGATTCAAAAGCGTACACGTATTTGTTTGAATCGAGTCAGGTTTTCCCGGCTGGTACGGAGTTTGTAAAAATATTGAATGAAGCCGGCTTTATTTCGACATTTTATCAACCACTCACGCTAGGTATATGCGCCTTATATTCGGGAAGAAAGCAATTATAGTCAGTTTTCTTTGTTTTTTCAGTCTTGTACTCTGGTCTCAGCAACAACCAGGGAGGGGCAATTACAATTTTATGAATAAACAGGGAAAACCCTATTATTTCGGTCTGACCCTCGCTTTTCATTCCAGTGACTATAATATTTTCCGAAGTAAGAATTTCAATCAGCAGGAGCAAATACTTTCGGTAGAGTCGGTCACCGGTCCCGGATACAACGTCAATGTAGTTTCCAACCTGAAAATCGGACGTTATTTTGATTTTCGCCTGCTGCCTGGATTTTCTTTCACTGAACGCAACATCAGCTATAAAGATCTCAATGCTCCCAGTCAGCTGAGCAATATCAAAATTGAATCGGTTTTTACCGAAGTACCGTTCCATGTCCGGTTTAAATCCGAGCCCTATAATGACATGCGCCTTTATGTACTGGGGGGCATTAAGTACAGTTTTGACATTGCAAGTAAGGCCAGACGAACCGAGCAGGACCGGATTCTCAAGATCTCCCCTACTGATTTTTCGGTTGAGGCAGGTTTTGGTATGCAGTTTTTCTTTCCCTATTTCATTTTGTCTCCCGAGTTAAAATTCACTCAGGGCATTAATAACATTTTGATTTTCAACGAACGGATTATCCAGTCCAGTGTCCTGGAAAATGTACTTTCACGGACGATCACCCTGTCTTTTCACTTTGAAGGTTAAATTAATCGAATGGATTGAATGAGACTATGGTCCATTAGTTCGATTGACAACCGTTGATTTTGCCATTATACTCAAAAATCTCCTGCAAAACCTCAGGGTATCACCCGGTCTTGATGACCGTCGAGGACCTTTTTCCCGATGTCTTCTTTTTGAATTTTAGAGTAATTAATGGATGTCCCTGTATTCCAGGTTGGCAAATACCCTCAATGGATTTACTGACCAGGTATGGGAACTCCTGCTTCACTCCTGGCAAATACAATGATGTCGGGAAAGAAGCGAAGGAAAATATTTTCCAACTGATCCTGGAGCGACCTTAAAACCACGGGTGCCGCGACCAGATTGGATTCGAATTTTGCCCGCTTGTGCAGAAAATCAAAAATTCGTTCCAATCCGCGATAAGACTGATACTTTTCCAGCCAGCGATCTGAAACCATTTTTTCCATTCTTGCTGCGACCCGTTCAGACATACTATCACGGTGCTTTAAAAGAACATCATAGGAAATATCGCAAAATTCACTGAGTGCATGGTTGTGAAAATCATGCCAGTTTCTGGATAATAAGAAATCAAAATAAATGTCGAGGACAACAGGCGCATATTTTCCCATGGTATTATGTAGTAAAGCGGTTCCTTCCCTCACTACCGGGTGGTGATCGGTAAAACTGTCAATCTTGCGATGAAGAATTACCCCTGCTTTGATGGGCAAAGGAAGTTTTTTCACCTCTTGATTGCGCAGAAAATCACCCAGATAATTGCCTACAATAAGACCGGGTTGCTGAAAAGAGAGATAATTATGGGCCAGAAAATTCATTTTAAGGTAACTTGATGATATCGCAGGCCAGCCAGACCTTCTGCATGATAAATACCGATGGGCTTCTAATTGTTCCAGGTAATCCTATATTTGCGCTTCCAAAATAAATACGCTGTATATGGCCTTGAAATGTGGTATTGTCGGTTTGCCAAATGTAGGAAAATCAACGTTGTTCAATGCCTTGACTTCTGCCAAGGCCCTGGCCGCCAACTACCCCTTTGCGACGAAGGAACCGAATATAGGGATGGTCAGTGTACCTGATAAACGCCTGGATAAACTGGTCGAATTGATTGGTCCCCGATCAGTCATCCCAACTATGATTGAGATTGTCGACATTGCCGGTCTGATCAAAGGAGCCAGCCAGGGAGAAGGATTGGGAAATCAGTTTCTGGCCAACATCCGTGAGGTCGATGCCATCATTCACGTCGTGCGATGCTTTGAAGATGGTCAGATCGTTCATGTGGACGGATCGATTGATCCGGTAAGGGACCGCGACATCGTCGAAACCGAACTGATCCTGAAAGATCTGGAGACGATGGAAAAGCGCCTGGATAAACTGAAAAAAATGGCAAAGGCGGCCACCAAAGAAGCAAAGGCCGCTGTCGAGATTGCCGAACAGATTATTGCAGAACTCAATACAGGCAAGCCGGCACGCCTGGCCGCCTTGTCGGAGGCGGGCAGGGAAATGGTGAAGGAGGCTATGCTGCTAACCGCCAAACCGGTACTTTATGTCTGCAATGTCGATGAAGGTTCGGTACTTACCGGAAATGCCTACACCCGTGCTTTCGAGGCTGCCATCGTCGATGACGCTTCCGAACATATCATCATTTGCGCTGGTGTGGAAGCAGATATTGCCGAGCTCGAAGATCCTGATGACCGTCAGGTATTTCTGGATGATTTGGGATTGGAAGAACCGGGACTGCATAAAATCATACGTTCGGCCTATAAATTGCTGGATTTGATCACCTATTTCACCGCCGGAGAAAAGGAAGTCAGGGCCTGGACCGTGCGGAAGGGATCGCTGGCTCCCCAGGCTGCCGGTGTCATCCATTCTGATTTTGAAAAAGGATTCATCCGGGCCGAAGTGATAAAATATGACGATTTCGTAAAATATGGATCGGAAAGTGCGGTCAAGGAAGCGGGTAAAATGGCTGTTGAAGGTAAAGAATATGTAGTGCAGGATGGAGACATCATGCATTTCCGGTTTAATGTGTGACCAGATTCAAATCCTCCAGGAGATATTTTTCTCAGCCAGACTCCACCGTCTTGTCTTAACCAGATGACGCGACTTTCATTCATTGTTCCGGCTTGCTTCACCAGATATTAAGGGATTCAACAATGTATAGCTAAACTGAAACAGATCGGCATAATGCCGTAGCAGTATTTCCTTGACTTCAGCAGGATCGATACGGGTGCCCAGTTCTTTGGAGAGCGAGGTCACTCCCTTGTCTCCTTCAGAAATGCCACAGGGAATAATCTTATTGAAATAGTTTAGTTCAGTATTTACATTCAGGGCAAAGCCATGCATCGAGATCCAGCGACTCAAATGAATTCCAATGGCACAGATCTTTCGCTCCGGCTCCTTGTCTTCCCGATCAAGCCAGACTCCCGTGTAGCCATTGATTCTCTTTCCCTTTAGCCCGTAGGACCCAAGAGTGCGAATCACCCCTTCCTCAATAAAACGGACATATTTGTGTACATCGGAAAAAAACCATTCCAGGTCAAAGATTGGGTAACCAACAATCTGTCCAGGCCCATGAAAGGTGATATCACCCCCCCTGTTGGTTTTGTAAAAGCCTATTTCCAGATCCTCGAGCTGACCTTTGTCCAGTAATAGATGCTCCTCTTTTCCGGTTCGGCCCAGGGTAAAGACCGGATCATGTTCGCAGAAGAGAAAATGGTGCACCGGAGCCTCCCATTCATTCTTTGGTCTTTCCCGGTTGACTTTCTTTTGATGTAGAAGCCCGGTCATTAATTCTTTCTGAATTTCAAGGGCAGCGGAATAGTCGATCCGGCCCAGGTCCATTACTTCCACCTGACGATGCTCCATATAAATTAGTATGGTGACTGATATGATCGACACTCCTGGTGGTCCGGATGGTTATCCTCCTTGTCTGGAAAGTGCCTTAAAATCAACATAATGAACCCTTTTTGTGCGTGAATAAATATAGGAGTATTAACTGCAGCAATGGTCAATTGTTGACGGATTATTATACTTTTGCCAAGATTGCAGGCATCTCCAGAAGTCGTCTTAATCCACTGACATGATTCAGATCACCTATTATGGGCATAGTTGTTTCGGCTTAAAACTGGCAGGATTTCAGGTGCTGATCGATCCTTTTATCCGGGATAATCCCCTGGCGAGGTCGATCGATCCACGGGATCAGGAAGCTGATTTTATATTTTTAACCCACGGGCATGGAGATCACATCGATGATGTCATGACCATCGCCGGAAGGGAGACTCCGATCATTACCAACTTTGAAGTTGCAAACTGGTTTGGAGAAAAAGGGTTTAATGGCATTGGAATGAACTATGGCGGTATCTGGAGTGGGCCATTTGGTAAAGTTCGTCTGGTTGCTGCTATCCATTCCAGTAGTCTGCCTGATGGAAGTTACGGTGGTAACCCCTGTGGTTTTGTCTTTATGTTGAAAGAGAAAACCTTTTACATTGCCGGTGATACCGCACTGACGCTGGATATGAAACTGATCCCCGAGCTATGCGGACCGGTTGATTTTGCTGTTTTACCGGTAGGCGGCTATTATACCATGAATGCGGAAGATGCGGTAAGAGCAGCGACATTCGTGCAGACCAAGAAAGTGATCGGATGTCATTTTGATACGTTTCCCATGATCAAAATCGACCATGAGGAAGCGGTGGAGTTATTCAGCCGGGCAGGATTAAATCTGAAACTGCCTGCGATCGGGGAACGTTTCGTCATCGAATAAATGTTTTTTGAACTGGAGTATGGGTAAAATCGTCGCTATTGCCAATCAGAAAGGAGGTGTGGGTAAAACCACTACCGCCATTAATTTAGGGGCCAGCCTGGCTATTCTGGAATACAAAGTGCTGGTTGTTGATGCCGATCCTCAGGCCAATGCAACTTCGGGAATGGGTATTGATGTGGGTAGTGTAGCGAAAAGCGTCTACGACTGTATGATCAATGAGGTGCCGGCCCGGGAAGCCGTTATGCCCACGTCAACTCCGAACCTTTTCATTATACCGAGCAGCATTGATCTGGTCGGGGCCGAACTCGAGCTGGTGAGTCGTTTCAGACGAGAGTATATCCTAAAGGAATGCCTGGATCAGATAAAGGATGAATATGACTTTATTTTTATCGACTGTTTACCCAGTCTCGGAATCATTACCGTGAATGCACTGACGGCAGCTGATTCCGTACTCATTCCAATTCAATGCGAAATATTTGCTTTGGAAGGGTTGCACAAACTAAAGAACACCATTGCCCTGGTCAAACAACATCTCAATGAATCACTGGAAGTTGAGGGTATTGTGCTCAGCATGTATGACCGGAGGTTACGGCTGGCTAATGTGGTAGTCGACGAGGTAAAGACCCATTCAGACGATGTGGTATATGATACCATAATCCACCGCAACTCCAAGCTGAGTGAAGCTCCCAGCATGCATCAGCCTGTACTGATGTATGATGCCAACAGCAAAGGGACGATCAATTTTCTAAACCTGGCCAAGGAATTTCTGCGCAGAAACCAAATTGCTCTGAAGATCTCGGCGGAACAATAGAATCATGTATGGGTAAAGTTGACAAGCAAGAGCTGGGAAAGGGAATCCGTGCGCTACTGGGTGACACCAAAGCCAAAGAAGGTACTGA
Source organism: uncultured Saprospiraceae bacterium (assembly GCA_964428345.1). GTDB lineage: Bacteria > Bacteroidota > Bacteroidia > Chitinophagales > Saprospiraceae > JABDMH01. The sequence continues at coordinate 20,141 of CAYRYD010000027.1, forward strand.
AAAGAAAGGCGAATCATCCGCTACACCGGTACAGCACGTAGATATTGAGAAGATTGAGATCAATCCTTTTCAACCCAGGAATGAATTCGATGCCGATGCGCTTCGTGAACTATCTGACTCCATTCGTACTTTTGGTTTGATCCAGCCGGTCACCCTGCGAAAGATCGAGGATCAGAAATATCAACTGATAGCCGGAGAACGCCGGCTGAGAGCTGCCCGGATAGCCGGATTGGAAACCATACCGGCATTTATCCGCGAGGCCAATGATCAGGAAATGCTGGAAATGGCATTGGTAGAGAATATTCAGAGAGCGGAATTAAATGCCATCGAAGTTGCTATTTCCTATCAGCGTCTTATTGACGAATGTCAGCTGACCCATGAGGCTCTGAGCGACCGGATCGGCAAGAACCGCAGTACGGTGACCAATTATGTTCGCCTGCTGAAGTTACCACCGGTGGTGCAACAGGCCCTCAAGACCGGCAGGATTACCATGGGTCATGCCCGGTCGCTGCTGTCCATACCGACTCAGGAAGGTCAACTGCTGGCTCTTCGCCGGATCCTGGAAGGAGATCTGTCAGTGAGGGCAACCGAAAAACTGGTGAAGGAGTATACTGGACCCGGTGTAAAGAAGGTAGGACCAGCTGTGAGTAAACTTCCCATTCAGTATCAGTCTACGGTCGATCATCTCACCAAATCCCTGGGTACGAAAGTAGAAATGAAACGGAAAAACTCCGGATCCGGTATGTTGATCATTCATTTCGGATCCGATGAGGATCTGAATGAAATACTGGACTATTTTGAAAACAACTAATCAGCTCACCCATTCGTTGTAAGCAGTAATGGATGCCAGGCTTCTGTTTGCTATCATTCTGTTGTTGGGGCTGTCTTGCCTGACACCGGTATCTGCCCAGAATACCTCCGGACCGCAAAGTTCACCAGCCCAAGAGATTCAGTCTAAAAAGCAAAAAGGCTACTTCAAAACCGCATGGCGATTGCCCTATCCGAATCCATACCGGGCTGGCATTTATTCGCTGGTGATTCCCGGCACTGGTCAACTTTACAACAAGCGATATTGGAAGGCTCCCATTGTATGGGGAGGATTTGCCGCCCTGGTCTATGCAGTGGATTATAACAAGATGTGGCGAAACCGGTTTGAAACCGCTTACGGTTTGGGACTAATCGGGATGGAACACGAATTTACCGGAGTAATCCGGGATAACGAGACTTTAAGGCGATACCGCAATTCTTACGATAAGAATTTGCAGCTCTCCTATGTCGGCTTTTTTGGCATGTATCTGCTGAATGCCCTGGATGCTTATGTAGATGCCCACCTCAAGGCCTTTGATATTGATGATGACCTCTCCCTTTCGGTCAGACCGGTTTTTAACGGGACACACCAATCCGGCATTGGTTTAGGGATATTCCTTACACCCGGAATCCAACGGTAATTACATCAACCCAAATATCTTGGCATATTTCAGCATTTCACCCTGATTGCTTATTTTAAGTTTTCCGGTTAAGACCGCCATTAACGGGTTAATTTTTCCCTTTAAAACATTCATCAGGTTGTCTTCCCGGGCAGTCACCACACATCGTGCATCTCCCTGAAGCCCTTCTTCGGCAATACATTTTCCATCCTTAACGATCAGGGTCACCTGGCCCCCTCCTTCTCCCGATATGTCGAAATGAAAGGTGGTTTCCAGACCTTCCAGCGCTTCGGTCCTGACTTTTTCCGGAAGTTGAAAGAGGAATTCTTTGGCTGTCATCTTAACTTGCGATATCTGATGTACTAAGAAACTCATATTTTTTGGATTTGGAAAGAATGCTGTGCCGGTTTTTGTCCAAATGGACCTGGTTGTTGGCCTTTATCCGGGTAACGTCTACAAAAATCACTCCGTGAGGTATTCAGGCAGGGATCATTGAGATGCAAAGAGTCCGGATGCCAGGAGATTTTCAATGAATTTATACATTCGTACCATGAACAAGAAGTTTCGGATTGTATTCATGGGTACACCTCAATTTGCGGTCCCAACTTTACAGGCCTTACTCGCAGAGGATAATCTTGAGATCGTTGCTGTAGTGACGTCTCCGGACAGAAGGGGTGGCCGCGGTCAAAAGCAAACTATCCGTTCGGCAGTCAAGCAGGCGGCTCTGGAAGCCCATCTCAAACTGCTACAACCGGTTAACCTGAAAGCAGCTGATTTTGTTGAAGCCTATCGCGACCTGAAACCAGACCTGGCTGTGGTGGTAGCCTTCCGTATGTTACCGGAAGTAATCTGGTCGGCACCGGTTTTTGGCACCATCAACCTGCACGCTTCCCTCCTGCCGGCTTACCGGGGTGCTGCTCCTATCAATTGGGCCATCATCAGCGGTGAGAAGGAAACCGGGCTGACTACCTTTATCATTGCCAGGGATATCGACACGGGAGGTATAATTTTTCAGGAGAAAGTGCCCATTTCTCCCGATGATACGGCAGGTTCCCTTCACGATAAACTGATGCTTCTGGGTGCACCGCTGGTCGTCAGAACCGTTCAGGCTATCCTTGCCGGGAAGGCAACTATTAAAGAACAAGATGATTCGCTGGCTACCAAAGCACCAAAAATCTTCAATGCTGACTGTCAAATTAATCCGGAAGGTAAAGTCAGGGAGATCTGCAATTTTATCCGAGGTTTAAGTCCTTATCCCGGAGCCTGGCTTAAAATTGATGGGCAGGTTGTGAAGATCTTTAAATGTTCCTATCGGGAAACACAAACAGACACAACCCCTGGTTCGATGATCACCGATGGTAAAAAGCAACTACTGCTCTACGGTTCGGATGGTTATCTTGCGATCGAAGAGTTACAAATGGAGGGCAAGAAAAAATTGGATGTCCGGTCTTTTCTAAACGGATATGATATCAACCAATCCCGCGACATTTCATTAAAAATAAGTTAATGCCACTTTCTTGAGAGATTCCACGATAAACTTGGATATCCTGATGTCAGTCAACTCAGAATTTCCAATGGCAAAATCTCCATAACTTTCCGGGCAATAGTTAAGATAGACAAAACAGGTGGCCGACAAGGCAATCAGCATAATAATGCCGATAATTCTCATAGTTTTCATTTGGTAAGGCTTTCGTACAGCAAAAGTATGGTGAAAATCTTTAATAAGTGTTAAACCGTTCATTTGCTTTTCTTAAAGTTTTCATAAAGTATAGACGTGACATTTGTCGATTTGGTTGCATGTATCCGGTAAATTTTTTGAATCTGTAAATCCCAGGAGGAGGTTAAATCCGGGAGATACCGCTAGGATGGCCGATATAGCTGACTTGTCCTCCTTCAAGCCTTACGATCCGGTGACAATATTTTGCGATCAGATCCTGATCATGACTCACCAGAATCAGCGTTAACTGGTACCGTGAGATGAGGTTTTCAAGCAGATCAAGGATTTCGACCTGGATGTCCCGGTCGAGGGCACTCAGTGATTCGTCTAATACCAGTAGTTCCGCATCGATCACCAGGGCTCGTGCCAGACTAACCCGCTGTTTTTCGCCACCGGACAACTGGTACCGGAACTTGGTATGGGTGGACAAAGGAAGGCCTACATTGCGCAACGTCTGCGAGATCAAATGATTGGCTTCCTCCCCGGTAATTCTTCCATGATGAGCCTGGTAAGCGTCCAAAATAATATTGCGTACTGACCGCAGCGGTGGTAGGGAAGTTGCGGCATCCTGCATAATGTACTGAACCCGGCGGAAATAGTTGATCTCCAGATTGTCGCAGAAAGTGCGTTTCCCTTCAAAATCATTGATTAACCCTCCAATGATCTTCGCCAGCGTGCTTTTTCCGCTCCCGGAAAGACCAATGATGCCCAGGATTTCATTAGTAAAAACCTTAAAGGTTACGTCCCTTAATGCGTAAGTGGCTTCTTTCCGGGAAAAAGAATAGGACCTGCGTCGTTCATAGCGATAGCTGATCTTCTCCAGAGAAAGCAGGAGCTTGTTATTTTTTGGTACTGGAATACCGGATTGTCCTTTCAGCTTTAAAAAGGCCTCTACAACCGGTTGGATTGGGGTGGGCAATCCGGTGGTCTGAAAGATGGAGCCGGCATGTTCAGCGATGATTTTGCCCTGATGGATCCAGATCCAACGATCAGCCAGCGACTCGGTTATTTCCAGATCATGGGTAATCAAGATGAAAGAAGTCTTTTTTATCCGCCTTATTTCGCTGATTAAGTCTGTTAATACTCTTGTATTAAGAGGATCGAGCGATGAAAATGGTTCGTCGGCCACAACCAGAGGCGGATGATTGGCCAGTGCCATTGCCAGACACACCCTTTGTAACTGCCCGAGGGAAACCTGGTGGGGATATGCATAGTAGAGATTTTCTGGTTCGTCCAGGCGAACCATTTGCAGGAGCCCGATGACCCTGGTCTTCCTTTCCTGTACTGGCCCCGGGATGATCTCGCCGATCTGATCACCGCAGGTCATCGTGGGATTTAGTGCCAGTAGTGGATTCTGAGGCATAGCGGCAATCACTTTACCTCGAATCGCCCTTTTAGTTTCTTTGGTGCCCGGGAGAAGGTCAGCTCCTGTCAAGCGGATTATGGATTCTTTGCCAAGGCTAGCATTGGGGCTCAGTGTGTCGAGCAAGGCACGAACCAATGTCGATTTACCGGATCCTGTTTTGCCCAGAATTGCCAGGATCTCCCCCTGTCCCAATTGCACACTTGCATGATCCACAGCAATCACCTTCTGACCGCCGGCAGTGCGGTAACCAACGGTAAGATCCCGGATCTCCAATAAGGTATTCAATGGCGGAAGTTTGAATGCAAGATAAAGGATTATCTATTTAGACTCATTGCTTATGACTAACCCTAAAGGTTCGGCCTACAATGGCTCCTATAAATCATTGCCGAAATAAATCTGGTCTTTTCCCACAAATGTCCGGGGAAAAGAAAGTACAAAATGATCACCTGCCGTCAGGACCTGACTCCTTTTAATTTCCGGTCCTACCACCTCAATAACTGGTGAGCGGATCGCATGAAGACTTATGATGTTGGTCAGTTTAGACAGTTGTTTTATCCTGATGGATTCCATGCCTGTCTGAATCTTATGTAATTTGCCGTCGTTCGCTATAACTTGACGGTCATGATTGTTTTATCAATAGAAAATCTCACAAAGACCTATGGAAGGATCCGCGCCCTGGACAATCTTTCACTGGAAATTCAGCAGGGTCAGACTTTTGGTCTCCTGGGCCCCAATGGCAGTGGTAAAACGACAACTCTGGGCATTATTCTCGGGATCATTTATGCTGATGAGGGAAATTACACCTGGTTTGACGGCCGTTACGGGTCAAAAGTACGTACCCGTCTGGGAGCCCTGCTGGAAACGCCCAATTTTTATCCTTATCTCGATGCCGACGATAATCTTGGCATCATCCGGCATATCAAGCGATCGGGAGAAAAGAATTTTGACCACCTGCTTGAACTGGTTGGATTGAGGCAACGCCGAACTTCGAAATTTGCCGGATATTCCCTGGGAATGCGGCAGCGGCTAGCCATTGCAGCCGCCCTGGTGGGTGATCCGGAATGCCTGATCCTCGATGAACCCACCAACGGACTTGATCCGGAAGGGATAGCTGATGTGAGAAATACCATATTACAAATAGCGGATGCCGGTAAAACGATCCTTCTGGCCAGTCACATGCTGGATGAAGTGGAGAAGATCTGCTCACACGTGGCTATTTTAAGGGGTGGACGGCTGCTGGCGTCCGGACCGGTTGGATCGGTACTTTCTGACGAGGTCACATTGGAGATACAGGCTGATGAAATGGAAAAACTGGAGGCTGCTCTGCCCACTATCCCTCTGTTGAGCCAATGGTATCGCAAAGGCCCCTACCTGGAGGTGACGGCCGAAAAGGGACTGGATCCGGCTGATCTAAACCGCGAACTAATGTCCAGAGGGATCGCACTCAGGCATCTGACCATCCGGAAGCAAAGTCTGGAATCTGGATTTCTGGAGATCATAAATCAGTAAGTCGATGTGTGCATTACAGTTGGAATGGCTCAAGTTTCGGAAAAATTCGGTCTTTCAGATCATGGGGCTAATCTATCTCATCTTGTTGCCCCTGCAGCTGGTGGCTGTTGGATCCATGCAGATTTCCATGCCCGGTTTGTCGTCCGATGTCTTGGTCAGGTTTCCCACGGTCTGGTCTTTTCTGGCCTATTCCGGCAGCTGGTTGGCCTACTTTATCTGGGGCTTTCTGGCGATCTACATCTTCAGCGGTGAATTTTCGCAAAAAACTTTCCGGCAGAACATCATCAGTGGAATGACCCGGACTCAGTTGTTTCGCGGCAAAGTGCTGCTTCTACTTACTATAGCACTGTTATCAACTTTCTATTACACAGGATGGGCGATATTTTTTGGAATCCTCAATCAATCTCCGGAGAGTCAGGCGGTCATCTGGGAAAGAGCAGATATGATTCCCCGTTATTTCCTGATGACTCTCGGATATATGTCACTGGGTGTCCTGGCAGCAACACTTATCCGCAAGACGGCCATGTCCGTTTTTTTGTACTTCTCCTATACTATTTTTTTGGAACCCATAATCCGTTGGCTCCTCCACCGGCGGATAACCGATGATCGATCCATGCATTTTTACCCAGCCAATGCCTTTGAAGATCTGACCCCCATGCCTCTGGCAGATGTATCGCTAACCAGGGAACTGATGGAATCGGGAGAATTGAACATCTATCTCTCTGGTATGGAGGCCATCATCACCAGCACTATCTACATTATCCTTTTGTTTGGATTGTCATTCTGGCTGATTAAAACCCGAGATCTTTAGAAGAATCATTAATTTTCCTGTAATTCCTTAAGGTTGTTGCTCAAATCAAAATCGGCCAGCCGTAAGCTCGGATCGATGCGCACCGCCTTAATCTGATCAATGGGTCTCTGTATGACCATTTCATAGGACGGATGGGTCCAGGGCCAATCCCGTTCGACGATCAATGCTTCGCCTGAATCCCGGTCTTTTTCTCCCCGCATCATAACCAACGGAATGGTATGCATGCTGGTGGAGCCATCCTTGTAGGTCACCTCGACGTCGACCGGCATCGGCATGGTACCCAGCCGTTTCAGGATCACCAGTGTCTGCTGGTCATCTGCCCGGATATCATCGATCAGGTATTCAGTGACCTTGGTACTGTATATGAAATATTGAAGATACCAGTCGAGTTCCATACCGGAAGCCCTTTCGAATACCCGGATGAAGTCATGGGCATCGGGATGCCGGAATCTCCACTGATAATAGTAATCGAGTAAAGCGGCATCAAAAGTCTCCTTTCCCACGATGTACTCGAGTTGTTTGAGAAATACGGCTCCCTTGGTATAGGAACCGTTGCCATAGGCATAATTGGTACTGAAATGGTCGGCATGGGTGGACAATGGTTCTTCACGTCCGGATTTGATCAGATTTCGATAACCATTATATAGGTCGACGTAAGGTAAAGGCTGGTAGGTTCCCGGGATCATCGCATAACGTCTCAGCTCATTCATGATCTCTGTGGAAGCCAAAGAAGTGAACCCTTCATCCATCCAGGCATAGAGGCTTTCGTTGGTGGCCAGCATCATTTGATACCAGCTGTGCATCAATTCATGGATTGCAACACCTGCAAGACTTCCAAGGCTCCGGTCTGCTCCGGTAATCAGGGTCGCCATCGGATATTCCATACCACCGTCACCCCCCTGGATAAAGGCATAGCGACCATATGGATATGGTCCAAAACGCTTTGTGATGTATGGCCATGCATTGGCTATCACCTTTGGAAGGGCTTCCCAGGCATCTTTATTGCGTTCAGTTTCTTCAAAGAAGAAATGCAGAATGGTCCCATCTTCAGTAACAGCCTGGGTATGACGGTAGTCCGGATCGGCCGCCCACACAAAATCATGAACATTTTCAGCTTTAAAATGCCATTTTAGTTTCTCGCCTTTGCGGTGTTTAACCTCATTGCCGGAATAGCCGTGTCCGATCTCATGAGCATTCTGTAAATGCCCGGTAGCAGCAATGGTATAGGCCTGATCAATGTTGATTTGAACATCGTAATTACCCCAGACTCCGTAAAACTCTCGTCCTACATAGGGATCGGCATGCCATCCCTGCTGGTCATATTCACACATCTTGGGATACCACTGGGCCATCGAATATGCAATACCTTCAGCACTGTTTCTTCCCGAACGCCTAATCTGCACTGGTACCTGTCCCTCAAAACTCATCTCAAAAACCGAAGCACTGTGCGGTAAAATGGGATTCGGGAGTTCGACTTCGAGAACGGTTCCTTCAGTCGTGTACTGCAGTGGACTACCGTTAAGCATCAAGCTCTTCACGTTGAGATAGCCAATCTCCGAGGTCTTTAACCTGGAAATACGATCTCCCACGCGTGAATCCGGATCGGGTAGATTTTGGGAACGGACGTCCATCATGCTTCCCGGCTGAAAAGCATTAAAGTAGAGATGATAGAAAACCCGGTACAGGGTGTCGGGTGAATTATTAAAGTAAAACAATAGCTGATCGCCTGTAAAACGGTGATTTTCAACATCAAAATCGATGTTCATCCGGTAATCGACTTTCTGTTGCCAACGCATCGGCTGACTTTGGGATAAAACCGGATACAACATCCATATTATGAGGCATAACTTCTTCATCATCAAATATTTAATCAAAACACCTGCTTCAAACAGATTCCGGAAATTCCGGAACCATCTCCTACGCTTCAATAGATCGGTGGCTCAAGATAGAAAAAAGGATAATCCCATCCCGGCACTCTGTTACAAATCCAAGATGGAAAATGCTCTTGGGTGTTGGAAGGTCAGAAACCCGGATTAGTTATCCTGACACACCATTGGTCCTGCCAGGCACCGTATTGAAGCGTCACAGACCCAACGTAATCTGTCACAACAGCCTTCCGGGTAGAATGGTCAAGTCCATTTGCCCGCGACTGCAGGTGAATTTGATATTAACAAAAAGATCCCATAGCATGTTTCAGCTATGAGATCCCAGGTTTGGTTTGGTTAATAGACCTATTACCCGGTTCTTAGCAAAAACCATGACAATTTTTTCAAATACGTAAATTATTGAGTTAATTGGTCCGGGATATGGTTGGGTTTTTGCTCAATTGGAATGTTTGCATTAGTTTTGTAAAAAGGAATTGAAATGTTGAAATCAAGAAATAGTCTAATCGTTGCATTAACCCTGATCCTGATCGCGGGAGGGAGCCGTCTGTTACCTCACTGGCACAACTTTACGGCCGTAGGTGCGACCGGCCTCTTTGCCGCATTCTACTTCAGAAAGCAGGTTTGGGCTTTTTTGATTCCACTCAGTGCTATGTGGCTGAGCGATCTGGTGCTCAATAACCTGGTTTATGCTGCCTATAATGATGGTTTTGTATGGTTTAATGAAAGGATGATCTTCGTGTACCTCGGATTTGCTGGTCTTGTGGCTTCTGGGCAATTTTTAATCGACCGGTTTCATCGGGGAAAGATACTATTGGCATCGTTGGTTGGATCGATCGTCTTTTTTCTGCTGACTAACTTTGGATCGTTTATTCAGAATCCGATATATCCCAAGTCTGGGGAAGGCCTGATGATGGCTTATACAGCAGGACTTCCGTTTTTCTGGAATACGCTGTTGGGTAATGTATTTTATACCGTGTTGATCTTTGCCGTGTACTTCTGGGTGGCTAGTCGAAAGTTACTTTACAAATCTACTTTCTGAGCGGTTAATTCGTCCGGACTTTCCGGATATTCAATCCGGAGATGGTAAATTCCCTGAAGGACTTTACGAAATGAATTTTTTACCTTTTCCATCTCCTGGTAGGTGATCTCAGCATCGGAAAACTGGGAGGAAGAATGCTTGGTGGTGAAGATCCGGTCAATCATTTGCTGAAGATCGGTTTCTGTGGGATTTTTCAGGCTCCTGCACGCCGCCTCCACACTGTCGGACAGCATCAGGATGACCTCTTCCCGGGTGACGGGTTTTGGACCGGGGTAACGGAATAATGCTTCATCGACTGGCTGGTCCGTACCGGTGGCTCTGAAGAAATACTCGACCCGTGTGGTCCCGTGATGACTGAGGATTATATCGATTACCGGTTTTGGCAGGCCATGCTTTCTGGCAAGTGTTACACCGGTGGTGACATGACCAATAATCTTCCGGGCGCTCTCCAATGGGGTTAGCTGATCGTGGGGATTGTGGTCTCCCTGATTTTCGATAAAGATTTCAGGATTCTCGATTTTTCCGATATCATGATACAGGGCAGCGACGCGCAACAGCAGTGAATCGGCTCCAATAGAATCAGCAGCCGCTTCAGCAATATTGGCAACCTGTAGTGAGTGTTGAAATGTACCCGGGGCCTTCAAAGAGAGTTCTTTCAACAGAGGCCGGTTTAAGTCGCCGAGCTCCGCCAGGGAGATCGCAGACGTAAACCCAAAGACCCTTTCCAGCAAAGGTACCAATGGATAAGCAAGTAACAACAAAACAATATTGATCAGAAACCAGGAATACACTGAAAAGTCGATCGACTTCAAGGTACCCTCTTTAATCAGGGTAAGACTGAGGTATCCAAGCCCATAGGTCAGGCCGATGAGGAGGATAGACCGGAAAAACGGAGACCAGTACCGGGTCACCTTATTGCTGACAATAGCTACCAAACCGGCGGCAACCTGTAACAGGACGAATTCAAAACCAAATGAAAAAATCAAAGCAATCGATATGATCATCACCACAAAGGTGGAAAAGGCGATCTTATCATCAAAAAAGGTCTTTAATACGATTGGAGTAATACAAAAAGGAATAATGTAGACACTCAGGGTACCGTTGGTCTCGACGAGATAATTGATAAAGGTGAAGATCAGTAGCCAAAGATGGATGAATATCAGTGACTTTAGAGCATCTGCCCGGTTTTCCAGCCATTGCCACAGGTAAGAGGTAAAAACTCCTGTGAGAAGAAGCATTAAAAAGAGGTAACCACTCCAGACATACCAGGGTGACTTGTCCTGGGTCACCTGCTTTTCATAGGCAATCCGGTATGATTCGAGACGATGGGCGACTTCACTGGTGATCACCGCATCGCTGGCCACGATCAGCTCGCCACGGGATACTTTACCACGCGTTACCGCAATCTTGTCCTTTTCGGCCTTTCTGAGCTTGTCAGTGAGCTCTCTGTCAAAGTATATATTAGGATGGATGTGTCTGGACAACAAAGGGTACAGGAAGGACACATGGGGAATGGACGAATTAGCCAGGGCTGCCCGGATCTGATCATTGACCCCTTCCACATCCAGTGGCTGGATACTTTTAATCTCATTTCCTTCCAAAACCAGCATCTTGCGGAGGTCTTCCGTATCCTTGACGCTGTCGGCATTTACAATACCATTCACATAAAACTGCTCCAGCAAGGATTTACCATAAGTGAGGTATTGCTGTGGATTCCTGTTAACCGACGTCAAGACTTCATCCGATTGAGCCGCCAGCGTTTTTTGAAAGTCACTCTCAAAGTCGGGCAAAACGGCTTCCACCTTTTGCAAATCCTTAGTGTAATGATTTCGAAAGGTACTATCGATCGCGGCATATTCCCGTTGCAACTCTTCCGTTGGTTTGAGAATTCCGAAATCAAATGGAGAGTATAAATCATCATATCGCCAGATCTTGCCTTCCTCAAATTCATATTTAAACCGGAGGGTATTGGGAAACAGGAGACTCAAAAGCAGGACAGTCCCCAGGGCAATGGTATAAGCAGCCAAATGCTTTCGCTTCAACTTGTTCATTTTTTAAGAACCTTTCTGCCATTTGATTTCATCCACACCACGATTCACGGCCAGGGTTCTTGCCAGTACAAAAAGGTAATCAGAAAGCCGGTTTAGGTATATTATCAGGCCTGGGTCTGTTTTTTCCCGGTCACTCAAGCTTACTACGCGCCGCTCTGCCCTCCGGCAGACGGTACGGCAGATGTGACACCATGATACTTGCGGGTGTCCACCGGGTAATATGAAGGTTTTCAACACATCCAAATGCTTTTCCATTTCGTCGATTTCCTCTTCGAGCATTTTTACCTCAGAACCATTAAGCAAGGGAAACGGAAAATCGTTCCCCGGTTTGGTTGCCAGATTAGCCCCAAGATTAAAAAGCTGGTGTTGGATAGCCAACAAACGGGCATCCTGTCTGGGTATCATACCCAGGTCCCGGAGGTGCCCCAGAAAGGCATTGAGTTCATCCAGAGTGCCATAGGCTTCAATCCGGAGATCATCCTTGCTGTATTTTCCTCCGCCAAAAAGGGAAGTCTTACCCTGATCTCCTTTCCTGGTATAGATCTTCATGTGGTGGTCAATAGAACCTTGCGAAGGTAACAAATGTAAGCCAGACGACGCGGACGATCATCCATCACGCTACTCAAACCCGGAGGCCGGCGATTTCAGGCTACCTTTGAAGGATTAAGGCTGTCGCTCTCGATCAATCCGTCTTTAAGGCGCACTACCCGATGGGCATGCTCAGCGATATCCGGTTCATGGGTGACCAGGATAATCGTATTTCCCGCCCGGTGCAACTCTTCAAACATCTCCATGATTTCTTCAGAGGTTTTGGAATCAAGATTTCCCGTGGGCTCATCGGCCAGGATGATCGTCGGATCATTGACCAGGGCCCTGGCAACCGCTACGCGTTGTCTCTGCCCTCCGGATAATTCATTGGGCTTATGATCCATCCGGTCTCCCAATCCTACTGTTTCGAGCACTTTCCGGGCTTTTTCCAGTCGTTTTTCCTTCGAGACTCCGGCGTATACCAGCGGTAGAGCCACATTTTCCAGGGCGGAAAGCCGGGGTAACAAGTTGAAGGTCTGAAAAACGAAACCAATCCGGCGATTCCGGATATTGGCCAGCTGATTATCATCCATGGCACTCACACTTTCACCACCAAGGAGATATTCGCCCCCTGTTGGTGTATCCAGGCAACCGATCAGATTCATCAGGGTTGACTTCCCTGAACCGGACGGTCCCATCAAGGCGACGAATTCATTGGAGTAGATGTCAAGATCAATTTGTTGGAGGGCTTTGACCGTAGTAGTGCCCATCTGATAGGATTTTGCAAGATTTCGTACCGAAATAACCGGTTTTTTTTCCATTGGATCTGGTTTAGCTTCGCTCGATTACTTTTGGTACCCTGAAATAGGGTGGTTTCTTTTCCGGGGCATTGAGCAGTGCCTCTTCTTCCGACAACTGATCTTTCACTTCATCTTCCCGTAATTCCTGATGATCACCGGACAAATGCAGTAGCGGTGCAACTCCCCCGGTGTTCACCTCTTCCAGTTTCTCCACCATGGCCAGAACAGCTTCCAGGTCAGCCCGGAGACGCTGGCGTTCCTGATCTGAAAGTTGTAACCTGGCAAGCGTTTCGAGTTTCAAGATTAAGGCTTCATCTACTTTTACCATAGTATTAAGGACCAAATAGCTTTAATAATCGGTCAATTCCTCTAAAATACCGGTTGTTTTTCCGGTCCTGATATTGGAAAGATCAATAAATCATGGTCTTTGGTGTATGAATCACTGCAATTCTCAGGGTTTGGTCAAATTTAGAACGAAGATCGGTAATCCGGATTAATTGAATGACAGGAAAGTCAGATAGTTGTATTTTACGGGCCTTAAAACAAAGTTTATCAGACCTTAACCATGTCTTTCAAGCCTAAATATATTGCAGTTGCAGGTAACATTGGAGCAGGCAAGACAACTCTCAGTACTCAATTGGCAAAATATTTCAATTGGCAGGTCCACTATGAAGATGCCGACAATAATCCCTATCTCGCCGATTTCTATAACGATATGAAACGATGGGCTTTCAATCTGCAGATCTACTTTTTAAACAGCCGGTACAAACAGATACTGAAAATTATCGAAGGTGAGGAGACGGTGATTCAGGACCGCACCATCTATGAAGATGCACACATTTTTGCACCAAACCTACATGAGATGGGACTGATGTCAACCCGTGATTTTCAAAATTATCTGGACTTGTTCAATACCATGTCGTCCCGCATCAATGCTCCGGACCTTCTCATTTATCTCCGGGCAAACATACAGACCCTGGTGAGCCGGATCCATGAACGTGGCCGGGATTACGAAGGCAATATGAGTCTGGATTATCTAAAGAAACTCAATCTGCGGTATGAAGAATGGATCAAAGAGTACCATCATGGTAAATTATTGATCATAAACGCCGATGAAGTTGATTTCATTAGTAACCCGGAAGATCTGGGCAGTGTCATAGACAGCGTCTCCAGCCAGCTTCACGGTCTCTTCTAAGCATTGGCGACGGTGATGACCGGATTATTCGGGTTCAAGACCGGATTTTTAAGTAGACTTGATTACAAAAACCATCAGGATGAGATGAAAAATGAGAGAAACGGTCAAGGCAATAAACCGGTAAATTCTGGCCCTTCTGATTTCTTGCGAAGTTTCCATGATGTTATATTTACAGACCTGACGAACTGGATGGTCACCAGGGTATTAATATTATCTTAAATCTAGAAGCACAGATCATGAGAATTTACATGTTTACTTCATTGATGCTCACTTTCCTGGTATCTTACCTTCACCTGAACGGGCAGAATCCGTTGCGTTTTGAAAAAGAGGTCGAAAGCATCAGTAGCAAGCCTCTCCCGGCTGACGACAAGGTGATCGTCTTTACCGGAAGTTCCAGTATCCGGATGTGGAAAGATCTGGCTGATACTTACCCCGGGTTTAACATCGTCAATAACGGTTTTGGAGGTTCTCAAATGAGCGATCTGCTTTATTACCTGGATGCCCTGGTATTGAAAGTCAATCCCTGTCAGGTATTTATTTACGAAGGCGACAACGACATCAGTGCCGGGAAAACAACAGAGCAGATCATCGCTGATGCCAACGCTGTTTGTCAAAAGATCTGGGCTGCACAGCCACATACCGAGATCGTACTGATTTCGGCCAAACCCAGTGTGGCCAGATGGCGGTTGAAAGATCAGTACGAAGCCCTGAATAAAGCTTACCGTAAACTGGCAGAAGACCATGACCATCTTCGTTTTGTGGATGTCTGGACACCTGCATTGGATGAAAATGGAATGGTGTTCAAGGATATTTTCCTTCAGGACAACCTGCACATGAACGACAAAGGCTATGCAATCTGGGCAAAAACCATCGGTTCATACCTGCGTCAATGTCCCTGATTTGCTTTTGGTCTTGACAGCGGATGATGAATCTCAACATATAATCATTTTATTTGATACTTTAGACCTGGAAACCGCTTCGTAACTGACGGGCGTTGTCTTGAGGTATCATTGAAAAACTGGTAACACCAATCATAGCAACATTACTGAATTGCAAATGTCATCGTACAAACATCTGGTGCTTCTCCTGACTTTAGGGCTTATGTTGCCTTATCCCCTGTCCGGACAAACGGTGGAACGCCGGAATATTCCCGTTTTTGACAGGGAAGGGCGAATGTTAATCAATGCTTTGAGCGGAGGTCTGAACAGCCCGCAGTTTTCGACGGTTCATCTCAATGGGGATAGCCTGGCCGATCTTTTTGTTTTCGACCGAAGCGGCAGTAAGGTGCTGACATTTGTCGCCGATCCGGAATCACCCTCCCGGTACCGGCACCAGCCAGAGTATGAAACATCTTTTCCTGAGCTGCAGGAATGGGCTTTACTACGAGACTTTAATGGCGATTCAATACCGGATATTTTTTCCTTCTCGACCACCGGGGTGCCAGGTATTGATGTCTATGTAGCCCGGATAGAACAGGGAGTGTTGCATTTTGACAAATTAAGTTTCAATAATCCGGTTGGGGTTCTCGGATACCCAACCTCGAGCGGGAGCATCACGAATATTTATGTCTCTTCAACCGACATTCCCGCCATTGATGATCTGGAT
Organism: uncultured Saprospiraceae bacterium; assembly: GCA_964428345.1. Taxonomy (GTDB): domain Bacteria; phylum Bacteroidota; class Bacteroidia; order Chitinophagales; family Saprospiraceae; genus JABDMH01. The sequence goes on from CAYRYD010000027.1 coordinate 36,075, forward strand.
GGAGATGGGGATTTAGATATCCTGACTTTCCAGTCAGATGGAACGAAATTGTATTATTACCGGAATCGAAGCATCGACAACGGATTTGGTCTCGATACCTTTGATTTTGTCCTGGAAGACCGTTGCTGGGGACGGATCGTAGAGAGTTTCAATACCAACGAAGTGATACTTTCCGATGACTCTACCCAGTGCCCTGTTTTTAACCAGCATGCCAGGCTTCACAGCGGTTCGACGGTTACCACTTTTGACCGGGACCAGGACGGAGATAAGGATCTTTTGTTGGGGGACATCACGTATGAAACCATCCTCTATCTGGAAAACGGAGGTTCGTCAAAAAGCGGTTGGATTACTGCACAAACTACCCTTTTTCCCAATGTTGATGACCCGATTGCTATCCCTTATTTTCCTGCCGTCTATATATTGGACATCGATCATGATGGAATCCCGGATATCGTGGCTTCACCCAATGAAAAAGATTCGCGTGAGAATGTGAACTTGTCCTGGTTTTACAGCGGTCAGGAGGACGGTGGCTTTTCCCTGGTTGGCAAATCGTTTCTCAACGAAGAGATGCTGGATTTCGGCACTGAAGCCCATCCCTTGTTTCTGGACTATAATGGTGATGGACTGCTTGATTTGGTGGTAGGAAGCCGGTTTCATGAAGGTTATCAAAACACGCAGCCTTCCCAGCTATTTCTGTTTGAAAATACCGGATCAACCGGCAGCCCCGAGTATACATTGGTTGATGAAGACTGGCTAAACCTGGGTTCAATGACTACCGAGGCGGATGCTCTTTTTCCCACCTCCGTCGATATTGATGGTGACGGTGATTATGATCTGGTGATTGGCAATAAATTCGGAAAGCTCTTTCTGATTGAAAATGTGGGTATTGAAAACGGACCTTTCGAAATGGGAACCGTAACCTACCCCTGGTTTGACATTGATGTAGGATTTAGCAGCACCCCTGCTTTTACCGATATTGATGGCGATGGCGTGCTGGACATGCTGGTTGGTGAGGAAAGAGGAAACATCAACTTTTTCCGTAATATGGGTAGCCGGTTATCTCCGGTCTTCCTGAATGATCCTCAGGCATCAGAGAACCATGAAGAATTCGGGGGCATTGATGCCCGGCAGAATATTGCCGTTTTTGGAATGTCAGCTCCTTATGTTTTTCAAAACCAGGACACCGCCCTGCTTCTTGTCGGTACCGCATTTGGTAATATGCTTTTGTATGACATCAGTGATGTGGACCCTTCCGATATCCTCGTACCATGGAGTAGTCATCCCGTCGCTGGTATCCGGGAAGGGGCCCGGTCAAAGCCCACGCTGGCCGACATCGATTCAGACGGATATCTGGACCTCATGATTGGTACCTCCCGGGGTGGAATCAATCTGTACAGAACCAATTTTCAGTCCCGGCAGATGGTGCCGGTCACAGAATTTGCCAACAGAGATCTGATCGATATTTACCCCAATCCGGCAGAGGCCATGCTTTACCTTCGTTCTTCCGACATCTTCCAAAATGTTTGGTTATTCCATTCTACCGGTGCCATTATGCGAACCTGGCAGGGATCCAATACGCAAATCACTATACCGGTCGGAGACCTCAAACCCGGTGTCTATCTCGCAGCGGTCCGGACCCGTCAGGGATTGGTGGTGAAGACCTGGATCAAAATGTAAAGAGTGACCCTGCTTTTTACAACCGGGGTCCAAAGAGCAGGGTTCCGATGCGAACCAGTGTACTGCCCTCTTGCAAAGCGATTTGATAATCGCCCGACATTCCCATGGATAATTCTTTAAAATCCGGATCTTCCGGATAGTATTTTTCTTTCAAATGCACAAACGTCTCCCGGAGGATCCGAAATTCGGCCCTGATTTGTACTTCGTCTTCGACAAAGCTGGCCATCCCCATCACTCCGCACACCTTAACCCATGGTAGCGGTATTCGTAACAAATCTTGCATGAAAATGTCCAGATCGTCTGGCTTTATGCCAAATTTGGTTTCTTCCGACGCAATGCGAATCTGCAAAAGTACCGGGATTTTCCGTTCGGATTTTTCTGCCTGCCTGTCGATCTCATGAGCCAGTTCAATCGAATCAAGCGAATGGATCATCCCGATAAATGGAACGATGTATTTTACCTTGTTGCGTTGCAAATGGCCGATAAGGTGCCATTCGATATCAGGAGGCAACAAGTCTTTTTTCTCCAGTAGTTCCTGAACCCGGTTTTCACCAAAAATTCGCTGACCTCCGTTATAAAGTGCCAGAACAGATTCGATAGGTTGTGTTTTGGAAACGGCAACCAGGCGGGCTCCATAGGGTTCTAATTGCTTTAAGATTTTGTCTATCAAGGGTTAATGTAAAAATGATTAGAGATCATTCAATGGCAATACCCGGACCTTACGACAAAGGTATCGATCCGAAAGATGTCATGAATGTATAGAATTCAGTGCCATTTCAATTAATTTTATGACAACAACCGATTAAACACGGATGATGAAGGATCATTCTTCCAGGCAATCCTTTGCCATTCACCCCTACCGGCTTTTTGTCTATCTGGTCATAGCGGCAGTCACTGCCCTTTTCCTGAGTCTGACGATTGCCTATACCTATACCCGGATTCATAAAGGAATGGAACCCTTAAAAGTACCTTTGATTTTTATTTTAAATACCATTCTGCTGATTGGTTCATCGATTTGCCTGATCAATGCCAAGCAGGCATTTCAGGATGATAAGGCGGCTGCTTACAAACAAATGCTGTTTTATTCGATTTTTCTCACCCTCGTTTTTATGGTCAGTCAGAGTTTTGGCTGGTACCAGATGTTTCAATCAAATTTACCCCTGGGTGTGAATAATGGCGTATCGTACCTTTATCTGATTTCCGGTGTCCATTTTGCCCATATTGTGGCCGGACTGCCTTTTCTAATAGGCCTTTATCGCACCAGCCTGTTGCGAATGACTGAACCGGTGAGTATGTTGCTCTACTTTAGTGATCCGGAAAAGAAAGTGAAGTTACAGCTGGTCACCATTTACTGGCACTTTCTGGATATCCTCTGGATTTACCTGGTGGTGTTCTTCTGGATTAACAATTTCTTTTAGAAAAATAGTATTGTAAGACCGGTCAATATTGCCAATTGTCCCGGATCATCTTATAACTTTTTCTTACAAACTGGCGGTATCGTTTGTAATAATCACGGTAGTAGCTTACACTGTTGGAAACACCCCGTTGCTGGGTAAGGCTATCGTCGCGCACATCCTGACCGGGTAAAAAGCCCTGCTCTTTCATCCAGAGATCATTGAAAATCTTGCTGAGATACCGGCTGCCATGATCGGACAGCAAAATAACCACCACATCGCTTTCCGTTAGCTGGTCTCTCATCTGGTAAACGGCCTGCAGGGCAGCTCCGCTGGAATAACCGACGAAAAGCCCTTCTTCCTTCGCCAGTTCCCGTACTTTTAGGGCGGCATCTTTGTCGCTGACCCGGATAAATTCATCGATAACCGAGAAGTCGACGTTGGCAGGTATGATCGTTTTACCCAAACCTTCAATCCGGATGGGTTTAATTACACTCCGGTCGTAGATACCGGTTTCATGAAACTTTTTCAATACCGAACCATAGCCATCAACCGCGATCACTTTGATATCGGGATCCTGCTCTTTGAGAAAACGGCCAGTGCCGCTGATTGTCCCACCCGTACCGGCACAACATACAAAGTGGGTTATCTTCTGACTGGTTTGCATCCATATCTCGGGACCGGTGGTCAGATAGTGGGCCTCCATATTATCCGTATTGAAGTTCTGATTCAGATAATAGGAATTGGGAATCCGGTCGCGCATGGATTTCGCCTGGCTGTAATAAGATTGAGGATCCTCGGGTGCAACATCAGCCGGACAAACAACTACTTCGGCTCCCAATGCTTTCAGGGCCTGGATTTTTTCTTCACTGGCCTTCGAAGTAATGGTAAGGATACATTTGTATCCTTTAATGGCGCAGATCAGGGCAAGACTAAAGCCTGTGTTACCTGAAGTTGCTTCAATAATAGTACAACCGGGCCGGATTTTACCTGCCTGCTCGGCTTTGGCAACCATATACCGTACGATTCGGTCTTTGGCTGAAAGTCCCGGATTGTAAGCTTCGACTTTAGCTAAAACGGTGGCTGGGATATCTTTTAATTGCTGGAGTTTGACGAGAGGGGTGTTACCAATTGTCTCGAGTACGTTATCTAAGTACATAATGCAGCTTTGGTTTGCTTGCAACTTGGCAAAGTGTTCAATCGCGGCCGGAAAGGTCTGTAATTTTTTTGAATTCTTTATAAAAATGTGCTGCTCTCCGGGTGTCACGGACTATGCTCCAATGGGCAATACAGCGAGTTCTCCGGTGGTTCTAGCGGTCAATGATCTGGTTTACAACGATATCTCCAAGTTGTGCTTCCGAATATTTAATGGATTTCAGCACCTTGCGATCACTTTTCCTGAATACCAGATATTGTCCTCCTTTCTTGACGATTTCACCTTCGACACCTTTCGTTTCCCGGTAGTGGTCGAGGGTATGATGAGCATCCTCCAGGCTTTCGCACACTTTACTCATATTGGAGCGTTGTACTTCATCAAACAGTGCTTTGAAGGTCGATCCCAGTCCAAATTCCAGGATGGCTCCTGATAAAACATACTGCAAATCAGCAAAAGCATCTGCCGCTTCAATAATATCCCCTTTGGCGATCGCATCTTTCAGTTCTTTCAGTTCTTCTTCTATAAGATTTATACGGAGACGACACCGGTCGGGGTCAGGGATTTTCGGATACTGCAATATCGGCAGATCAAAGATTTCGTGAAAGGCGGCTACATCATTGAGTGCGTTGGGTTCGTCAAACTTCTTCATCACAGGTTGGATTTAAACCGGCAAAGTATTATATTTTTTTTAATATTTAAAACAAGACCCTCCCCTTTTCGGTTGGGTCGTATCTTTGCAGGATAGTGAACCGGAATGGTACTGACTGAAAAACGAAGGATGCATAAAATCGGAATTACCGGAGGTATCGGCGCCGGAAAAAGTACGGTAGCCCGGATATTTAGCGTGCTCGGGATCCCGGTCTACCAGGCCGATCAGCGGGCAAAATTATTAATGACCAGTGACCCGGATATCCGGAATTTGATCATTCATCTCCTGGGAAAGGATGCGTATCTGGATAATGAGCGGCTTGATACTGCCTGGATCGCCAGCCAGGTCTTCTCTGACCCCTGGCAGCTCAGCCGACTCAACGGAATTGTCCATCCCGCAGTGGAAAAAGACTATCTCGACTGGCATCAGCAGCATGATGGACTACCGTATACATTAAAGGAAGCAGCTTTGATCTTCGACGCGGGAAGTTACCTGAGTCTGGATGCCACGATAGTGGTTCTGGCTGATGAGAAAGTCAGGATTGACCGGGTGATGCAGCGCGACCACCAGTCATTACAGGCTGTCCGGCAACGGATAGACCAGCAATGGCCGGAGAGCAGAAGAAAACTATTGGCTGATTTTACGATCGACAACAACGGCCACCAGGCCCTGATACCCCAGGTGTTGGCCATCCACCGGGAATTGTCCGGATCATAGTCAGGTCAACCCAGGCTGACGTCTACCGGAAAACTGTGTATTTTTACCTGCGAAAAAAAAGGAGCGTGCGATGGCAAGTAATTTAGAGATCCGGTCTTCACACGATTTCATCGACCTGGAAAATCAATATGGTGCCCACAACTATCACCCGCTTCCGGTAGTACTCACCCGGGGCGAGGGAGTATATTTATACGATGTGGATGGGAGACGCTATTTTGATTTTCTTTCGGCCTATTCGGCAGTCAATCAGGGGCACTGCCATCCGCGGATCATCAATGCCCTGATCCGTCAGGCCAGCGAACTCACCCTGACTTCGCGGGCTTTTCACAATGACAAGCTTGGAGAATATGAAGCCTTTATAACCCGCTTTTTTGGTTACGACAAAGTGTTGCCGATGAATACCGGCGTGGAGGCCGTCGAGACCGCTATCAAACTTTGTCGCAAATGGGCTTATACCGTTAAAGGAATCGAGGAAAACCAGGCCCGGATCATCTTTGTCAGCGGTAACTTTCACGGACGGACGCTGGCTGCTGTTTCTGCGTCGACCGACCCTTTGAGTACCGCAGGTTTCGGACCATTCCTGCCCGGCTATGAGGTCATTCCCTATAACGACCTGGAAGCATTGCGCATCGCTTTGCAACAACCCAATGTTGCCGGGTTTCTCGCAGAACCAATCCAGGGGGAAGCAGGAGTCATTGTACCGGATGAAGATTACCTCCCCGGGGCTTCTGCCCTGTGTCGGCAGCATCAGGTTTTGTTTATGGCTGATGAAGTGCAAACGGGTATTGCCCGCACGGGACGATTACTCTGCTGCGACCATAGTCAGATAAGACCCGATATCCTGATTTTGGGTAAAGCCTTGTCTGGCGGAGTATTACCGGTTTCGGCCGTCTTGGCTGACGATCCGATCATGCTGACCATTAAACCGGGCGAACATGGATCCACCTTTGGAGGTAATCCCCTTGCCTGTGCCGTCGCCATGGAAGCGCTCAGGGTGGTCAAAGATGAAGATCTGTCGGCCAAAGCCGCGCGGTCTGGAGAGATTTTCCGTACCCAAATGCAGCAGCTGGCGGAGCAGAGCGATCTGGTGAAAGAAGTCAGAGGCAAGGGACTCCTCAATGCCATTGAAATCAATGATGCTGAAGAGAGTTCGACAGCCTGGAATATTTGTCTCCAGCTCCGGGATGCAGGCTTACTGGCTAAGCCTACTCACGGAAACATTATCCGGTTCGCTCCTCCTTTGATCATTACCCTGGATCAGCTGGAAGAATGCTGTGAAATAATCACCAACACAATCAATAATTACTCCTTCTCCCACGTTTAAAACAGCGTGTGAGGCTTTGGTGCCTTAACGGTACAGTGCAAAGCGTGGCTGAGCAGGTGGACCAGAAACTCCTCATCGATTGCGCCAACTTCCGGAAGGTCTTCCTATTAGATAAAATACTAATCTATATTATCCAGATAATCTATACCTTTTGCATGATAAAGTGTTAAATTTGTCTAAATTCTCCATAAGGAGACAATGACAGCACTTCATGTGACTTTTTGGATAAGAAACAAGGTAAAATCAAAACAATATGATCAGGAAGCATGCCCTGCTTTGCATCTTCATGACTTTCACTGCTATGGGTACAATTGCCCAGCGTACCGCAGTCTATACGGAAGCAAACGCAAACTTTAAAAGAGGACTGGAATTTTTTGATCTCGGTGTCTATGGTCTGGCCCAGGCTGAGTTCAGGAAGGTTCTGGATCGTTTACAACCGGTTAATGAACCGGAGTACCGGACCATCAAGACCAAAGCTGAGCTGTACTATGCCCGGAGTGCCGTGCGGCTCAAACAGCCGGATGCCCAAAAGCTGATGCTGGACTTCGCCCGGAGGCATCGTCCTGATCCTGCAGCTAACGAAGCATTACTTGAACTGGCCGACTATTATTTCAACGCCAAAAAGTACGATGAAGCCATCGAATTTTATGCAAAGATGGATCAACGGGGTTTTTCCGATGAACAACGTAATGAAATCGTGTTCCGGCATGGCTACTGTCTGTTTATGCGAAAACGCTATGATGAATCCAGGGCAAAATTTGGAATCCTGTTGGCTAAAGAAGGGGAATATTATTACAGTGCGCACTATTATTACGGAATGGCCAGCTTTTATGGAGAGGATTATGAAGAAGCGATCCAGGCCTGGAAGGTGGCTGAGAAATCACCTTCTTACCGCAGTCAGATTCCCTATTACGTAGCTCAAATCTATGCCGCTCAGAAAGAATATGACCAGCTGATTGCGTATGCTGTTCCGTTGGTCGGGAATACCCGGGTAAAGAATGATGCAGAAATCCATCAGTTGATCGGTCAGGCATATTTTGAAAAAGGTGATTTTACTTCTGCCCTGCCCTATCTGGAATATTATGAGAGCAATTCACGTACATTACGGGAAGAAGATTTTTATCAGCTCGGGTTTGTACAGTACCAGAATGGCAAGTATCAGGAAGCGATTGAGAGTTTCCGTCAGCTGGATAAATCCAACACTGCCCTGGGGCAATCAGCGATGTACTATTTGGCAGATTGTTACTTGAAAACCGGTGATCTGGCATCCGCCCGTAACGCCTTTCAGATCGTTTCCAAAAGTAATTTCGATCCTGAATTGCAGGAGGATGCCCTTTTTCAATATGCCAAACTGAGTGTTGAGTTGCATTTTGACCGGGATGCGGTTAATACCCTCCGTAGATTCCTGCCATCTTCCAAATATTATACGTCAGCCCAGGAGCTACTCAGTGAAACCCTGGTCAATACCAGGGACTATAAAGGAGCCATCCGGATTATCGAGGGCATGAGTGATCAGTCACCGCGGATCAAGGAAGCCTATCAGAAGGTCACCTACTATCAGGGTATCCAGGATTACGCTGAAAAAAATCCGTCCAGTGCTTTGGATTATTTCAATAAATCATTGACAGTACCGGTCAATGCCCGGATTAAGGCTCTATGTACTTTCTGGATCGGTGAAATTCATCATTATGAAAAGAAATATGCAGTCAGCAAAGGGGACTTCGACCGGTTTATTACCATGGCAGCCGGTATTAACGATCTTCCGCCGGGCTCTTCCATCGCGGCTGCCCACTATACCCAGGGTTACAACTATTTGAAAACTGAAGATTATACCAACGCCCTGAAGCATTTTGAATCGGGCATCCGGCTGATTCAGGCTTCAGGTATGTCTGAGGAGGTATTAACCGATCGCATTTTACCCGATGCCTATCTTCGGGCCGGAGACTGCAATTTTAAAAGAAACCGTTACGAACTTGCCTTAAATTATTACGACAAGGCTATTGCAAGGCAAGCATCCGGGTTTGAATATGCGCTGTTTCAGAAAGCGATTATCCAGGGATTGCGAGGTCAGCATCAGGCTAAGATCGTTGCTCTGCAGCAGCTGGTGGAAGATTATCCCAATTCAGTATATTCAGATGATGCACTTCTCGAACTGGCTGATACCTATATTGCTTTAAATCGACCAAACGATGCCATCCGGTCACTCGACCATTTGGTGAGTGAATACCGGGGCAAGACAGAACTTATCAATGCAGCTTATCTGAAGTTGGGGTTGGTTAGTTATAACCAGGGTCAGATTGAAGAAGCCCTTAATTATTATAAGGCGATATTTAAGAATAATCCATCATCCAGGGAAGCAAAGGATGCCCTGGCTGCCATTGAGGAGATCTATGTCGAAGATTTACACCGGCCAGATGACTATGTCGCTTTTGTTGAGTCTATCCCTGGCTACAAGGTCAGCGGCGGAGAAAAAGATTCACTGAATTATATTGTAGCTCAAAGGTTGTATGAAAATGCCGAATATGAAAGGGCGATCACTGCCTTTTCCGAATATCTAGATAAATATCCCAAGGGATTTTATGCTCTGGAAGCAGTCTACAATCGCGGTGAATCACATAGTATTCTGAGACACTTTACCGAGGCTCTCCGGGATTATGAATCGGTTATTCAACGCGGGCAGAGTGCCTTTTATCTTCTTTCTCTCCAAAAAGCGGCTTTGATAAGCTATAATTATGCTGAGGAATTTGAAAAAGCGTATGAATATTTTTCAAAACTGGAATCATTAACCAATGATCCGGAGGTAAAATTTGAAGCCCAGATGGGTGCCATGCGCTCCGCTTACCGGGTCGGTAAAAAAGAAATGGCCGGAAATTATGCCGGTAAAGTCATGAGCAATCCCAGAGCTTCAGCGGAAGAATTGGCAGTGGCTCGATTTTACCGAGGTAAGTTGGTCTATGAAAATAAACAGTATGACGAAGCTCTTCGATTATTTAAGGAAGTAGTCGCCAATTCGGACAATGAAAATACGGCCGAAGCACGCTATCTGATAGCTGAAATCCATTATCACAAAATGGAATACGAACTGGCGGAAGAAGCCTGCCGGATCGCCTATAGTGAAAGCGGCGCCTATCCATACTGGGTTGCAAAAAGTCTCATTTTATTGAGTGATGTCCTGGTCGCCAGACAGGATTTTTTCAACGCCCGGGCTGCATTGGATGCTGTTATTGATAACTTTTACGAAGATGCCGAATTAGTAGAGATTGCCAAAAATAAAATCGCCAGAATAGACCAGGAAGAACAAAAACGAAACCGGATTGACAATGGTGAAAATGGCTCAAATTAAACTAACCAAAATCTAACGTCATGCAACGTCAAAATATATTTCCTGTTTTAATGCTTATTTTTCTCACATCACTGGTGGTTTCCGGTCAAGATCTCCAGACAGAGACCGTTGAGGTAGTTAAAAATTTTGAAGCCAGACTGGCTGATGCAAACAAGCTCAGACTGGAACCAGCTCCGGAAATCAAGGAGGTCACTGATCAGAAATTTGAATACAGGATTGAAGAAAAACTGATGCCCGTAGAATATTTACCTCCCAGCATCCGACCGATTGGTCTCTCCACCGAAAAAGTGGATCCGGGTTATAATGGATTTGCCAGGGCAGGGTTTGGTTATCCCCTTTCTCCATATCTGGATGCCGGGTATTTACTGGGTTCTCAATCGGTATCGAATCTGCTGATGAGGATAACTCATCACAGTGCCCATGATAAAAACTATGAGAATCAGCGGTTTTCAGATAATGATGTCCTGCTGAAAGGGACTCTGCAGACCAGCCGGGGGTTTGCGGTCGACGGATACGGGTCGGTCAGCGTTGATAACTATGCATTCTACGGCTACGATCATGAAGATAGTACCGTCTCGTTTACCGCAGAAGATGTGAAAAATAAACTCAATCTTTATGAGCTGGGATTTAAAATTTATAACAGTACAGAAACAGATGCCACTTTAAATTATTGGGCCGGGATCGACGTGTACCGGTTTGCCAATAACTTTGCAACCAGGGAAACCGGACTGAATCTCGATCTGGGTCTGACCAAGTGGTTTGGTGATAATCCGCTGAGCGTCAGGCTTGGCACTGACCTGACCCGGTTGAAGGATACCACGATTCAAAAATTGAATAATTTTTTCCTGAATCCGACTTTCAGTTTTGGCACATCCACGTTGCGTTTCAAAATGGGGGCTGAACTTGCTGCCTCCGGTGAAGAATACTTCCTGTTTCCCGATGTGGAGATTCTACTCAGTCTGGCTGGTAACGGACTCTCTGTTTTTGCCGGTGCTGACGGAGGACTCCGGAAGAATAATTTTAAAATTCTTTCCCCCTATAGTCCTTTTCTGGTCTCCGAATTATCGGGAATCCGTAACAGTTCCTACTATGACTTTTACGGCGGGGTGAAAGGTACTGTCAGCGGGATCGAGTACAGCGCTCAGGCAGGGTACAAACCCACCAATGACCTGGCTCTTTTTGAGGCAAACCTAGATAAACCCTGGACCAGATTTGATGTCTTGTACGATACAGCCAGCATTATCTACATTCAGGCTTCCCTGAAGGGCAGATTACTCGACAATCTGGATATCTCCGGAAGTATCGTTCAAAACTTTTATGATCTGAGGAATGAAGAAGAGGCCTGGTATTTACCGAAGCTACAGGGAAACATCGGTCTGAGCTACCTTACACTGGATCAAAACCTCCGGTTAAAGGCCGAAGTCTTCGTCAATAATGCAGTGGCATTTGAGGACCTTGATCTTGCCAACAAACCCAATTTATTATTCGATATCAGTCTGGGAGCTGATTATTTTCTCACGGATAACTTTGGGCTTTTTCTGCACCTGAATAATCTGACGACAAATGAATACCGTCGTTGGTATGGCTATCCCGGGTTTGGATTGAATGTCCTGGGTGGGATTACCGCAAGGTTTTAAATCACGTCAATTCGAAGCTGACTTTCGTTGGGATTCCCCCTCCCATAAGGAGGATGTCTGTCTTATTTACTTTTTGGAGAAAATTGGAAGAAACTTACTGATGATGCAACCCTCCATATTAATCCTGGTCTTTAGGGAAGAAAATTTCAACAAAAATGAAGAATAAGTTACTGTTTTGCTTATCAGTTGCGCTCATCACTTCCAATATCAATGCCCAGAATTTCTGGAAAGGCTACATTTCCGGTGATGGTCCTGTTGTAAAAAAAGAGTTGTCCCTTGACGCTTTTGATGGTGTCCGGAATGGGATCAATGGTGACATCTATATTACCAGGGGCCAACCCGGAAAGGTGGTGGTCGAAGGCCAGGAGAACATCCTGGAAAACCTAATCATGGAAGTTTCCGGAGGGATTTTGAGGATCAAATTCGATAAGATGGTGCGAAGAGCTGAGCCGGTCAGTATCTATCTCACCATGGAAACCCTGACGGAAGTCAGTGTCAGTGGATCTGGTAGCCTGGTGACCACAAACCGCTTTAGCGGTTTGTCTGATCTCAATGTTTCTGTTTCGGGATCCGGCGATATCAGTCTGGATGTTGCTGCCCGGGATATCCACGCCGGGGTCAGTGGTTCCGGAGATATTAAATTGACAGGTAGTGCAGACAAGCTCGATCTTGCTATCAGCGGATCGGGCAGTGTGGATGCAATGGATCTGGCCTCCGGTGAATGTCAGGTTTCGATCAGTGGATCGGGAGATGCAACGGTCTATGTTCATGATCAATTGGATGCCCGGGTATCAGGTAGTGGAAATGTCCGCTATAAGGGGGATGTTGCCAGAATTCATTCCCGGGTGAGTGGATCAGGAAAGGTCAGGTCACTGAACTGATCCTTCGCTCCGTTGCTTACTGTCAGGCCTGTCTGGAGGACTTGCATGCTACAGGTATGCCAGGGTTTGTATCTTTGCCGCATAAAACGGTGATGATATCCCAATGATTGTAATTAAAGTAGGCACTAATGTATTGTCAGCTGCGGATGGTGCGATAGATTTGAAAACACTTTCAAACCTGGTTGGGCAAATAGTGGCCCTTAAAATAAGCGGCGAGAGGATCATCCTGGTCAGCAGTGGAGCGGTTGGTGCCGGAAGAAAGACAATTACCCTGACCAAGGTGCTTAGCCGGGTTGAGAGACGCCAATTGCTCGCTGCGGTGGGCCAGCCGAAGTTGTTGCAGCAATACATGGACTTGTTTGAACAGCACGGTATCCATGTTGCTCAGATCCTGGCTACCAAAGAAGACTTCCGGGACCGGAAACATTATCTGCATATGCGCAATTGTTTTCGGGCTTTACTGGCAGAAAATGTGATTCCGATCGTCAATGAAAACGACGTCATCGCCGTGGATGAACTAATGTTTACGGACAACGACGAACTTGCAAGCCTGGTTGCCGCCATGATGAATGCCAGGGCATTATACATCCTGACCAACGTGGATGGAGTCTATGCGGGCAGACCCGATGATGAACATGCCCGGTTAATCACCGAAATTTATCCGGATTCTCCCGTTATTTCCTCTTTCGAATCCAACCGTACTTCTACCTTTGGCAGGGGTGGTATGGCAACCAAGTACCGGTTGAGTAGGCGTTTAGCCTCTATGGGTATCGACGTGTATATTGCCAATGGTAAAAAACCGGATGTTATCCGGACCCTTCACCAAGGTGGAAAAATCGGAACCCATTTTGTCAAACAACAAAATATATCTGCTGTTAAAAAGTGGATAGCTTATCAGGACCAGTCAGCTCCCGGAGCGGTGGTAATCAATGCCGGTGCAAGAACCGCACTGATTGATCAGAGTAAAGTTGCCTCTCTTCTTCCGGTAGGCATCGTTCGGATCAAAGCTGATTTTCAGAAAGGCGATCTTGTCAATATTCTCGATGAAGATGATAATGTCATTGCCCTCGGAAGGGCACAGTACGGATCGGACACCCTGGAGAGGTATCTGGGCCAAAGTGGTCATAAGGCCCTCATTCATTACGACTATCTGGTAATAACCTATGGAAAAAATTGATATTTATAAAGATATGGAACTGGAAGTTCTGAGTGGGCTGAAAGCCACCCGGAAGATGACCCGCAAGCTCAATATTCTGGCTCCGGAAGTGATCGATGAAATTTTGATCAAGATCGCCGAAGTAACCCGGACAAAACACGAGGTCATTCTCCGGGAAAACCGGAAGGATCTGGAACGTATGGATCCCGACGACCCCAAGTATGACCGCCTCAAACTAACCGACGAACGACTGCAGCTCATTGAACGGGACCTGGAAGCAGTAGCCGGCCTTCCCAGCCCATTGGGCATCTTGCTGGAATCAAGAGTGGTACCCTCCGGACTGAAAATAACGAAAGTGAGCGTGCCCCTGGGAGTGGTCGGAGTGATCTACGAGTCCCGGCCCAATGTAACCTTCGATGTATTTGCTTTGTGCTTTAAAGCCGGTAATGGAGTGGTCTTAAAAGGCAGTAAGGACGCACACTATTCCAATCTGATCATAGTAAGGATCATCCGGGAAGTTCTGACACTCTATGGCCTGGAAGATGCCGTGTATCTGGCACCAAGTGACCGGACACTGATGCCGGTTATTTTGAATGCTTCTGATTTGATCGATGTGCTCATACCGCGGGGATCGGAAAGTCTCATCCGGTTTGTAAGGGAAAATGCCCGGGTAGCGGTTATTGAGACGGGAGCCGGTATTGTCCATACTTACTATGATGCCAGTGCAGATCTGTCCAGGGGAAAACAGATCATCATCAATGCCAAAACCAGGAGGGTCAGCGTATGCAATGCTCTCGATACTTTGTTGATCCACCGGAACCGGGTGAGTGATCTGCCGGAAATATTTAAGGATGCCGATAAAATGTTTGGGTTGGTGATATTCGCCGATGAAGAAGCTTTTGAGGTGTTGGCCAATCACTATGACCTCCGGCTGTTACACAGGGCACGGCCTGAACACTTTGGCACGGAGTTTCTCTCCATGAAACTGTCGATCAAGGTGGTCAGCGGATTGGACGAAGCTCTCGATCACATTGACCGGTATAGTTCACGCCACAGTGAGGCTATCATTGCGGAAGATGCTGGTCAGATAGATCGATTTATGGCTTCAGTGGATGCGGCTACCGTTTACGCCAACGCCTCTACCGCCTTTACCGATGGATCTGAATTTGGTTTGGGTGCAGAGATTGGCATCAGCACCCAAAAATTGCACGCAAGAGGACCAATGGGCCTTCGGGAACTGACCAGTTATAAATGGTTGGTGATTGGCGAAGGGCAAGTCCGGCCTTAAAGTAGATTCAGGCTGAATTCCAGGCGATCCCGGTCAAGATTCATGGACTTCTTCAATGCACCCAACTGCACATGAATCATATTAACCTGGTCGTCAAAAGCATCGAGTAAAACACTGCTGCTGATTTTCATATTGGAAGCTGACGCCGGATAAGGATCACTCACAAGCCGGCAGGATACCGTTTCCAGCTGTCCGGTGCCCTCATATTTGCAGTCTTCTGACCTTAAGCGAACCAGCTTGCCATCCAGTAAAATTTCAAAATGATCTTGAATATAACTTGAAATATTCTGGCAAAAATTCTCTTTGCTGGTTGAACTCAGTGTCGTTTTCAGCGCGATTTCCACATCATCTCTAAACACCCGGTAATCGACTACCAGATGATCTTCAACCTGTTTGATGTAACAAATACTGATATAGAATTCGTGTACCACCGGGCCCGGAGCCAGGAATAAAAAGAAAGAAGAAACGACCCAGGTCTTAAAGTCCATATTCAGAAAGCAGATACACAAGAGTAGCCATTGATGCAGTACCCAATTCGAGTTCCCTGGGGTGCACTGCTGAAAAGACATCATTGGCTGAATGATGCAGATCAAACATCTTCTGGCCATCGACATTCAGTCCGAGCATAGGTGTACCATCGGCCCGGTGTAAGGGTGCAATATCGACTCCACCCCCGCCTTTACTCATGTAGGTCACCGTGTTTTTGGGAAATAGGTCCAACCAGCCTTCGAGTTTCAGCCGTTGCTCTTCACTGGCCGTCACACCAAATCCCCTGGGCGTATATCCGCCTGCGTCACTTTCTATGGCTACCAGGTGTTTTTCTCCCGATTTGACCGCTTCATCGGCATAAGCCTGGCCACCCCTGGTCCCGTTTTCTTCGTTGATAAACATCACAGCCCGGACAGTTCGTCTGGGTTCAATGCCTTGATCTACCATTAATTTGAGCGCTCCCAACGCATGCATACAGCCGGCACCATCGTCGTGAGCTCCCTCACCCACATCCCAGGAATCCAGATGACCACCCATCACAATAATCTCATCAGGATGTTCGGAGCCTTTCAGTTCGGCCACGACATTGTAAGACAACGCATCCTCAAACCACCGGCAATCCATTGTCAAATGCAGTCGTACCTTCGGATCTAGCTGCAAAATCTGGTGCAGTAGATCGGCCGACTGCACTCCCAAGGCTGCTGCTGGTATGGAGTCTACGGATTCTTCATAATGACCGGTGCCAGTATGGGGAGCATCATCATCTCCTGAACTGACCGACCGGATGATACTGGCTACCGCACCCTTACGTGCAGCTTTAACCGCACCCATGGCCCGTGTACCGACATTAGAACCATAGGAAGCCCCGGTTGCAATGTTTTTCTGATCGAAAACCGGGTTGTAAAAAACAATTTTACCTGCAATCTCTTCAGGAGACATATCATCAATGGCCACCAGCGAAGGCACTTCGACCACTTCAGCCATAATGCCCTCTTTGGGCGTGGCGACTGAACCACCAATTGCCAGAATGTTCAATTCATATTGCCCACCTTTGCTGTCATACAATACTGCCTTTTCCGGCATCCCTCTTTCCCAGTGGGGTACCATAACCGGCTGAAGATAAACCCGGTCGAAACCACAGGTGTCCATCACCTCCTCTACCCAGTGAATAGCTTTTAATGAATTGTCC
This sequence comes from uncultured Saprospiraceae bacterium, assembly GCA_964428345.1. Classification (GTDB taxonomy): domain Bacteria; phylum Bacteroidota; class Bacteroidia; order Chitinophagales; family Saprospiraceae; genus JABDMH01. The sequence goes on from CAYRYD010000027.1 coordinate 52,975, forward strand.
GAACCACTTAACCGGGGTCCAATGGCACAAAGGTCGCCCAGCCACCGGTAGCTTTGTCTGGCGGTCAGAGCCTGATCGTAAAATGTGCGGATAACGGAGCGATCCGATGGACTCTGACTGGCAGCAAAACCGGACAACAGTGCAAAAGTCAGGGGCAGGAAAAATTGGCGACTGATTGACATCCTGAAAAATTGATCTGAAAGATTAAAGGGTCTGAAATATACCCGGAGGTAAACTCAGCCGTAAGCCGGTTGCCCGGTATGATATTCTAACTTTTGAATTTAGGGGCTCCTGGATCTCCAGAGGACAACCAATGATCCTTTGAAGGTTATTGCCCAGTACAAAGCCTCCCGGTACTACTATGTCGTCAGTGACATACAAAATGTACTTCTTTGTATGTGGGGCCTCTTCGTTGGGAGCATAGAATGATTCCGTCAGCTCCAGACGATAGCAGAGAAAGCCTTCGATGAGTTTGGTATCACTGGGATCGGTCGTGATTTCATAATCAAAGTATCCCAATTCTTCATTGGGTTCCAGGAAATAATTCTGACTGATCAAACCACCGGCGTCCCGGGAGATCAGTTTATTCATCTCAGGAAGGATCATGTAGGCATTGGTCAGTTCATCGTCCACCTTTTCATTGACCATAATCGTATCTGAATTGAAATAGACACATTTGGACTTGCGGGTTGCCAGGGATGCGAAGTGTTCAATGTATTCCTCGGTTGTGCTGTCCAGGACTTCCTGACCTTCGCCCAGTTCCCTGGTCAGATAGCTCACCAGAGAGTCTACATACGATTCGACCAGAGGTTGTGGAAAGTATTCGAGACAAAAACGACCCTGAGTAGTCTGACTTTGAACGGATGACTGATTGAGAACAAAAATGAATCCAATAAAAAAAAGTCTGCTCATGTATAACGTATCAATGTGTTCGCGTAAAGATAGATTAAATGCCTTGATGACGGTAATCCCGCTGCCGTCCTTTTAACTTATCCATCAACAAATTATGTAGAAATTAATTCAATTTCTTGCGAAAAAAGGAAATACACATCCCCTTCGCTCCCATCAACCTTGAAAAAGTGGTATGATTATTTCACGATAGCAGGTAGCGCGATTCAAAAGAGGCTTGATCAAATCGTCAGGTCACATTATTAGTGTCTGCTCAAGACCCGTATTTCATCAGCCATGGGATTCATTCTCATGGCTTTTTTGATTGTCATACAACTCGCATTGATAAAAATCCGGAATACCCGGAAATGAAGCATACGGACATTGATACCCATCATCGGAAACTACTGGCGAAGACACATCACGCTGTTTTATCAGGAAGTCTCACGAACCAGCCTTTGAAAGGTGTCATGTGCCTTTCAAGTAAAAACCCGGATATGCCAAATGACCTAAACGATATGAGTGTGATGGCAGATCATTCAATGATCAGCCGTTGCCTGATGGAATAACGGTAGAAATCCTAAAAGAACGTAGCTTTGCACCCCAAATAGTCTAAACATGCAAAGGTTTATCGACGGGTGGTATAGTCCGAGTCTTAACAAGCATATGGAAATCGTGACGTATGGTCATTACGGTTTTGCCCTGCTTCTTTTGCCTACAGCCGGAGCCGATTACCTGGAATATGAACGTTTTCAACTAATCGATGCAATTCGAGATTATATCCACAGTGGAAAAGTCAAGGTATTCAGTATCAACAGTATTAATTCTGAAAGCTGGCTGCATCCGGATATGATGCCTCATCACCGGGCTATCCGTCACCAATCCTATAATCATTACGTGTATAGCGAGGTCATTCCCTACATAAAGTCCCATACCAGTCCGGAGACTCCGGTCATTGTAGCCGGTGCTTCGTTGGGGGCACTGCATTCTGCCAATCTTTTCTTTCGCAGGCCGGATCTGATCGATGGAGTGATGGCGATGAGTGGTATCTACGACCTCACGGTTTACACCAAGGGTTTTTGGAACGATGATGTTTACTTCAATTCACCCATGCATTATCTGGGAAACCTGGAAGATCATGGGGTTTTACAAACCATGCGGACCAGTCGGCACATCCATATCCTCACCGGTTCCGGATCTTATGAGGATCCGGAAGCTTCACGTGAATTTTCGAGGTTGCTTCATTTTAAAAGCATACCGCATGAGCTGGATGTCTGGGGTGCAGACATGCCTCACGACTGGCCAACCTGGCGGGCCATGTTACCCCATTACCTGGAAACCCGATTCTAATCCCTGTAATTGATTTAAAACCCGAATTGTCCTCCCATGCCCATTTGCCGGAGTTGTTCCATGGTCATTTCCTTGTATTCACCAACAGGATTGTTATGGAAGTCAGCTGAGACTTTATCGGAGATCTCTGTGGCACTGAAGGTCATCTGCATCATACCAGCATCCATGATCCATTCCAACGGCGTGCCTGAAATTTCCATCTGATTCAGGTTTTGGACAAAGGACGTCGGCACTTTGATGTCATCGGTAATAAAGAGGATCATGGAAAATTTCTGACCATCCGTTTCTGCTTCATAAGTTGCCTTATAACATTCCTTGCCAAGGATCGTTTTCTTAACGTTTTTGTCGTATACAATTGGATGTTCCTTCATCACTGCAGCCGATTCCTCACGGATCTTTTTCATGTCTTCGGCGGTTATGACGGTTTTGATTTTTTGACCCATCATATCCATATAAGTCTCGGTTCCTCCGGAAGCACTGTTCCAGATCGATGTCATTTTCATCAGACCTCCCATCATATCCATAGTCATCTTTTGCCGTTGACCCTCAAACTCGATGATCTGACTTGACCCTTGCATACTGGCAATCATTTGCTGCATCTCCGGAGAATCGGTTTTGATGTTGGTTACTTCAAATTTCAGGGTACCCTGATTCATTCGTTGTCCGAAAGAGCATGCAATGGCGAAGAACAATAAGACGGCAAGGTTGAGGAATTTTACAATTGACATATTGTTGTATTTATAGTTTTGATTAATTCTTTAAGGTAATCTGAGAATAACGCAGTAAAGGTCTGTTTAATTCATCCGGATAATGATTTTTTAATACGGCCATTCATCCAGATACTTGATAAAGATCTTGCTGGTATTGATGGCGTCAAAGATGGCCCGGTGATGCCGGCCATCAAAGTCAAGTCCCTCCCTTTCCAGCGTTTTCAGCAAACCTGTTGGTTTGTTCAGCCGCTTGATATGACGGTAGGCATTCTTCAGATTGAGATGCGGTGCCAGCCAGCCAGCCTCCACATCGTGGAGACGGCAGTCGTTGCTCAACAGTAGCTTGTCCTCACTTCCCCACGAAACCAACGTATAATCTCCATTTTCCAGGTCAATCCACTCCCAGAAAAGATCGAGCACGGCAGGAAAAGATTCAGCCGAAGAAACCTGATGTTGTTCGATACCGGTCAATTCGGTACAAAAGGCGGAAAGTTGCTGGTTTACCGTAGGCTTAATGAAACGGTTAAAGCTTCCAGCTTCTTCGCCGTAGCCATTGATTTTTATGGCGCCGATTTCAATGATCTCCTGAACATTGTTGGGTGGAGCCCCTCTCCAACATGTTGCCTCCAAGTCAAAGATGATAAAGTTCAAAACCTGATCCGATCTTTAAATTAAACTATAAATCTGTCTCTTCTCAGCTGTGAGCTATGAGTAATCTGGCAGCAGATTTATGGATCTCTCTTTCCAGACCATAGCCGAGCAGTCGATTATGGTAATAATACAACAGTTTTAAATTTTCCGTCGTAAGACAACCATCTTTTGACAATTTGAGGGGTTTCTTGGCATGATAGATGCCCAGTTTGGCGATACCGTCAGCTATCACCGTCTGAATATCCCACTTGACCGGCTCACTGATTTTGATTTCATCTCTAGCCTCCATTTCATACAATTTGCTTCTGACACCCAGACAATACGTTTCAAAATTTTCCATAGGTACCTGGAAGTCTTCAAAGGGTAATTTCAATACACCAAACAAATCAAGCTGGGCTTGTTCCTTTAGCAGAATCTCAAAAGCGGTATAAGCCACCAGATGAGAAGTGAGGACCATATTATCTTTATGAAATCGTTCGACGATCCGGTCACTGAGTAATTTGGTATAGACCGACTCCCGTTGCAAATTCCTGGAAATATCTCCATCCAATTTGAAATAATCACTGATTTCAACGGCGCGGCCATGTTTGTCAAAGCTGTTTCCATCGAAGTCGACAAAATTGCCCAGGGCATCAAAGGGCTTTCCGAAAGACATTACAATCTCAGAACTTTCATTGTAATACTGGATGAGGAATTTCAACAACTTTCGTTTGCTTTTGGAGAAGTCCTTGATCTCCATATACTTCTCTTTGCCAATCTCCCGCAGATGCTGTTCGATCAGATACCGGGCCTCCAACACAAAGTGATAGTCGAGTACCAGGGGCACCACGAAGACCTTGTTATGGATCTTTTTCTCACAAATAGCTCTTTGAGCTTCAATGACCGTGCTGAGCAAACCCAGTTTGAGCCGGGTCTCAACCTGTCCCGACCGGCTTCGGGTACCACCAGGAAAAAACAGACTATGTGTGCCCTTCTCAATTGAAAGCGTCGACATGGACTTCAAAGTCTCGAGATAAACAGCATTTTTCTTACGCCGGTCTACCCGGTAAGCACCCAGACGGTTCATAAAATAGGCAGCCGGTCCGAAATTGTATAGATTCAGTCCTGCTCCGTAAGAAAACGAGGGCAGACCTACCTTCAGATCAATGGCATAACCGATGAGCACGCTGTCCAGATTGCTAAAGTGTGTTGGTACAATGACAATAGTTCCTTTCCGGGCCAGATTTCGAATCTGTTCCAGATCTCCGTAAGTTTTAATCCGGTGATAAAGCTGATCTTTCTTGCCCCAGCTTTGGGTTTTAGTACCTCGCTTGCTGAGGAGTCTCTTAAACAGGGCTGTCAGGATTTTCCGGGCCTGAAGAAATGTTTTTGGCACAAAGGAACCTACAATCTCCTCGGCGTATCGATCGATGATCTTATAAAGCACTTCCTTTTGGGCTTGCTGGACAATTTCGGCGTTATGGGTTTGGGAAGCATCCTCCAGCCGGGCACGGAGTTTTTTCCAGAATGCTGCCTCATTGGGAGGATCTACCCGCCAAGGTTTCTCCCGCATCCGGATGCGTTCCTGGTAAATGGTTTTTGCCAGAATCTCAGAAAAATCACCCTGATTTTTTTCTTCCAACCTGGAAATGGTCTGCTGAATGATCTCCTCGATAAAGTTTCTTCGCTGCAGACTAAGCTTGTAGATGGGCCAGTCTTCAAGATCCGGCAAGATATGAGGATAAAGCTGTAATTGTTCTTCCATCAAAACCTCGGGTATTCCAGCCTACCAAGGTACGATTTCATTCTGATTGATGATGGAGTACTTGACAAAGATGGATTTTCAGGCGATTTTTTCTATGTAATGCAATAAATCTTCCCGGCCTTTTCCTGTGACCGATGAGATCAGAAAATGAGGAGGTAATTCCTCCCAGAAATTGAGTAATTCCTGCCGAAAAGACGCTACCTGCCGGTTAATTTTGCGGGCATTTTGTTTGTCGATCTTGGTAAAGACCAGGCAGAATGGTATCTGGTTTTGACCCAGCCAGTTGATGAATTCGATGTCGATGGTCTGGGTAGGAATATTGGCATCGATCAGGACAAAGGTCAGTTTCAACGCCGGTGCATTCATCAGGTAGTCAGTGACCATGATTTGCCAGCTTTTTCTCTTTTTCTTAGACTCCCTGGCATATCCATAACCGGGAAGGTCTACAAGTGTCCACCGGCTATTTACTTCAAACAGATTCAGCATCTGAGTCTTTCCCGGTTGCTTCGATACTCTGGCGATGTTTTTCCGGTTGGTCAACATGTTGATCAACGATGATTTTCCAACATTTGAACGACCGATAAAGGCAAACTGGGGTAAGTCTGAAACCGGCATTTTTGCCAATGATGGAAAACTTCCCTTAAAATCGACGTCAGTGAGCATCACGCTAAAATATTCTTAAAATAATTGCGATTTTTGACCCGTAGAATTAAAAGTTTGTTAATAACCGGGCAGGTATCAAAAATAAACAAATAGAAGCCGGTAATTAGCGTTTGCCAAAAAGATCCACCGAACACCGTATCCAATGTTTCGATTACGAAGGTATATTTTCTCGCTTTTCCTGCTGATCAGCTGTCTGGGTCTGATGCATGGTCAGGTACGCTTTGGTGTGAGGGGTGGAATCAGTACCTATGATCTGGGGGTGACAGAAGGTATCCGGGTGCGGCAAGGAGGAAGCGAATTTTTATTGAATGTTCAGGATGCCAAATACGGCTATCATGCCGGATTGGTGCTTCAGATCAAATTGGCCTCGTTTGTAATCCAGCCAGAACTATTGTTTAATAGCAACAGTGTGGATTACAGATTCGGCGAAACAACCAATCACGGGTCCGGTAATATCTTCACAGAACGTTATCAAAATCTGGATATACCACTATTGTTGGGTCTCAAAGCCGGGCCCATGCGACTGATGGCAGGACCGGTAGGCCACTATTTTCTGAAAAGCACTTCAGAACTCTTTGAGTTTGAAAGCTATGATCAAAAATTTTCCAATCTCACTTATGGATGGCAGGGAGGCATTGGAGTTGACCTTTTGAATGTCATGGTCGATATCCGGTATGAAGGTAATTTCTATACATTTGGTGACCATATTATCTTCTCAGGACAGCGCTACAATTTGGCCAGCAGCCCGGCCAGGTTACTGGCTTCACTGGCTGTAACCATCAAATAATACTACCCGGATAGGGCATCACGGAGACCCGCTGCAAAATGGTAGCAATCGTCAAAAGAGTTGTAAAGCGGGTGTGGAGCAACCCGGATAATGTTTGGTTCACGGTAATCGATTACCAATCCTCTGGTGGATAGCTCCTGCAATATAGCTTGAACATCTGTGTGAAAGAATTGCAGACTTAACATGGCTCCTCCCGTTTCGGGTGTGGAGGGTGTGATGATGCGAAAGTCTTTGCCAGCTAAATCTTCCAGGATATCTCTCAGATACCCGGTCAGTAAGCGGGATTTGTGCTGCAACCGGTGCATGCCAATCTGATCGAATATTTCCAGGGATGCCTTGAGGGAAGGCAGACTCAAAATGGGAGGATTGGAAAGTTGCCAGGCTTCAGCTCCTCTGGATGGATGAAATTCAGGGTGCATCTTAAACCGGTCTTCCAGACGATGTCCCCACCATCCCTGAAAATGATGATGTTCCTGATGATGCCTTTCATGGATGAAAATGGCACCGGGACTTCCCGGTCCCCCGTTAAGGTACTTATAGGTGCACCAGCATGCGAAGTCGACTTCCCATCCGTGCAATTCAAGTACGACATTTCCGGCAGCGTGAGCCAGATCGAAGCCTACGACCAGGCCATAGTCGTGAGCCATACGGGTGATACCGGCAATGTCGGAAAGCTGACCATTGAGGTAATGCAGTCCTGAAACAAACATCAATGCAGTCTCTGCCCATTGGTCTTCCAGCAATTGTTTCAGATCACTGATCTCAAAATAGCCGGTATCCGGATTCAAATCCCAGAAAATCAGGTGCTCGCGTCCATAGCCTCTGACTGCCAGGTGAGACCTCACCGCCTGGATATCACTGGGAAACGATGGAGATTCTACGATGACTTTAGTGCGTCGGCCCTGTGGTTGGTAGAATCCGGCAAGCAATAAATGAATATTGACCGTCAGGGAATTCATCACCACTACTTCATGGTCTCTGGCACCGACCAGTTTCCCCATCAGCCTGCTTATCTGGTCGGGATAGTGAATCCACGGAGTCTCGCCCCGGAAATGACCTTCCACCCCCAGGTTTTGCCAGTTGATCAGTTGTTCCTCCAGATAGTCCCGGGCTTTGACCGGCTGTAGTCCCAGCGAATGACCACAAAGGTAGATTTTAGGGCCTTTGTCCGACCGGGGTATATGAAAGTATTCTTTGAGGGGAAGTTCATCATCTTTATCGAGATCAACCTTCCATTTTTTATGGGGCAAAATATTGGACATTCTGCGGAAGATAAGTGGAAAATGTTGTTTAATTCTCTTAAAAAAAGGATTGGGGTATCTCTATAAAACCTCTCAAATTAGGCAAAAATTAAAAGAACCAGCCAAGACCAGCCATCACGCGAAACCTGGACTGGGAAATTGAGGTAGGATCCAGGTGGTACATCCGGTAAGGATCCAGTGGTCTCGAACCGACGAAACCACGAAGTGGGGAAAGGCAGGTTATGTTGGAATGGCATATCGCCGATAAGCGGTTCGACCATTGAACGGGTTATTAGTTTTTAGAGTTGCCCTTTATTTAGGTTTGCCGGATTGTTAGATTTGCAGGGTCAAAATACCGGACGATGTTTAAATACCTGATCATTTTCGTCATAGGGGCTTTCTACTCATCGACTTCAGCACAGGAAGTTGTGAATGCCAGCAAGCTGACCCTGGACCGTATCCTGACGGATTCTGATTTTCGAACGGAAAGGTTTGGTCCTCATCAGTGGTTATCCGGGGGAGCTTTTTATACCACCATTGAGACCAGCGAAGATGGAAATACGGAACTTATCCTTTATCATTCGGAGTCGGGAGAACGGCGGGTTCTGATCCCTGATCAGGAACTGATCGACTCAAATACCGGGCAACAGGTACAGATCGAAGATTATTCGTGGTCTGCCGATGAAAAATCGCTGCTGATTTTTACCAATTCCCGGCGGGTATGGCGTACCAACAGCCGGGGGGACTATTACCTGTTTCATCTCGATTCAAGAATATTCCGGAAGATCGGCCAGGGATTACCCCCCTCATCACTGATGTTTGCCAAATTCGGGCCGAAGGGAGATCAGGTGGCTTATGTATCGCAGCAGAACCTGTATGTTGAAAATATATCCGACGGGAAAAGGCGGCAACTTACCCACGACGGAACCGTGGATATCATCAACGGTACTTTCGATTGGGCCTACGAAGAGGAGTTCTTTTGCAGGGATGGATTTCGCTGGAGTCCGGACGGCCAGACGATCGCCTATTGGCAGATCGATGCCAGCGAGACCAAAGACTTTTATCTGATCAACAACACCGATGGTCCATATTCCCAGGTCATCCCCATCCAGTATCCCAAAGTAGGTGAAAAACCTTCTTCTGCCCGGATCGGTGTTGTTGATGTGGAGAAAGCGGTCACTCATTGGCTGGACATTCCGGGAGATGCCTATCAGCATTACATACCACGAGTACAATGGCTGAAGCCAACGGATAAGCTGCTGATTACCCAGTTGTCCAGAAAACAGAACCATCTTTTATTGTGGCTTTATGATGACAGCGATCAAAGTCTGAAAAAGATTTATGAAGAAGCATCCAACACCTGGATTGACATCGTCCATATTGATGCCAGTGCTGCGTGGGAAATGGAGGACCAGATCATCCTTGATCAGAAAGGTTCTTTTGTCTGGGTTAGTGAGAAGGATGGGTGGCGACATCTTTACCGGATATCGGTAGAAGATGGTTCCGAAGTACTCCTTACTCCCGGTGATTTCGATGTGGCGAGTGTCAAGGGTTTTGATCCGGATGCCAACCTCCTGTATTTCATAGCATCGCCGGAGGATGCGACCCAGCGATTCCTTTATTCGGTTGACCTTTCGACGAAAGCGATTCGCCGGGTTACTCCGGATGCGAAAGAAGGCCTGAACTTTTATGCCGTGTCTCCTAACGGAAAATATGCGGTATACCGTCATGAAAATACCAACGAGCCTGCATCTGCCTATCTGATCAGTCTGCCGGAGCACGAAGTTACAGATGTACTTTACACCAATGAAGCTTACCGGTCGGCCTTGCAGGCACTCGACCTGCCAGCTGTCGAATTTTTTAAGGTAGTCACCGAAGATGGAGTGGAAATGGACGGTAAAATAATCAAACCAAAGGATTTTGATCCGGCCATACAATATCCGGTTTTGTTTGAGGTTTATGGAGAACCGGCAGGTCAGACTGCCCTGCATTCCATGGACGATCTATGGCATTTGTTTCTCTCTCAGCAGGGTTTTCTGGTCATCACCATGGATAACCGGGGCACTCCCTCCCTGAAAGGCCGGGACTGGCGCAAAAGCATATATCGAAATCTGGGAGTGGTCAATGTACGGGATCAGGCAATGGCCACCACAGAGCTCCTTAAAAAATGGAAATTTATGGACCCGGAAAGGATTGCGGTATGGGGCTGGAGTGGTGGTGGAGCAATGACCCTGAATCTCTTGTTCCAATATCCAGACATCTACCAAACCGGTATTGCCGTTGCTGCCGTGACAAATCAACTGTTTTACGACAACATCTATCAGGAACGCTACATGGGGCTGCCTGTGGAGAATGAGGAGGATTTTATCAAAGGATCACCCGCCAGCCACGCAGCCGGTTTGAAAGGTAATTTACTTTATATCCACGGTACTGGTGATGATAATGTGCATTATCAAAATGCGGAATATCTGTTTAACGCCCTGATCGCCGAAAATAAGAAATTTGACATCATGATCTATCCCAACCGGTCGCATGGTATTTATGAAGGACAAAATACGCGTCGTCATTTGTATTCAACCATGACTGACTATCTGTTTAAACATTTGAAACGGTAAGTCGATTTAGACAGGTTTTGGGAAAAAACTGCATCCAAAAAAATTAATTAAACCGCTATCGGGCCGTTAAAGCGGAATATTTCAAACAAAATCGCTGGTGCGACCGGTAGGGATAGATGTCGACAATTTCTCCTCTTCGCAGTCGCTCCTGCATCTCTATCCAGAATCGCACGTCATACAGATCACCATGCAGCCGGAAAAATATTTCCCGTATTTCTGGATTTCCGATCAAAAACCGCGGAAATTCTTCCGGAAAAATATCATTGGGCCCTACGTGAAAATAGGGTTGTGCAGACATTTCTTCATACTCGTTTCTGGGTTCGGGAATAATCCTGAAATTATAATCCGTTAGAAATCCGATTTCATCATAATCATAAAAGACTACTCTTTTTAAACGGGTCACTCCAAAGTTTTTAAGCAACATATCTCCCGGAAAAATATTGACGGCAGCCAGTTCTTTGATGGCCTGACCGTACTCGTTGATCACATCTTCCGCATCTTCCGGACTGGCATGCTCGAGATAAATATTGAGGGGAGTCATTTTCTTTTCTACATATAAATGTTTGATTTCGACGGTATTTCCGATTATTTTAATTTTAGAAGGTGCATCCTTGTAAAGTTGATTCAGCAATTTTTCAGAAAAACGGTCTTTGTCAAAAACCAGGTTTTCAAACATATGCGTATCTGTCATCCGGCCTACCCGGTCGTGAAGATTTACCAGTTCATAGCGGTATTTGACTTCATCCTGGGTCACCATTTTCGGCGGCGAGAAATGATCCTTGATAATTTTGAATACAACATTGTACGACGGAAGGGTAAAAACGTGCATCACCATCCCTTTAATTCCGGGAGCTTCTTCAAATTTATCTTTTGACCGGGCAAGATGACGCAGAAAATCGCGGTAGAAAACAGTTTTTCCATGCTTTTCAAATCCGATTGAATTGTAAAGTTCCCCCAGACTTTTGAGGGGCATAAAAGAACGGAGAAAATCGACCATTTCACTGGCAATATCGACATCGACTAAGAAATAAGACCGGTTGTAACTAAAGATGGAACTTACATCGCGGTCGTCCGTAAGCAGGGCATCCACAAATAATCGTCCATCCTGATTCAACAGGGGCATTACCAGGGGAACGATTTCTTTTTCAGATTTGAGGCGCCCGACGATATAGGCTCCCTTATTTCTGAAGAAAACCGATTTGATCGTCTCGATCCGGAAATCATCCGGGTTGATCCTTCGGTCTCTGGCCACTGCCTCAAACGACATAGCCAGATACCGCAGATCACGGGACAGATCAGCCCAGGGAATATCAAACCGGTACCGTCGCAGGATCGTCCTGAAGGTATAGATCAGATCCTGGTCAATGCTGAATGAATAATGTATCGGATCGGTCGATTTAAACTCGCGATAGGTGGCGGTAGCATGAACAAACATGTTGTCCGGATCAGCTCCCAAACCCTTGTGACTATGCCGGTAAACAGAATTATAGAAAGTCTCGGCGATATTCCTGGTGTTAAAATTTTTGACTTCATAGGTAAAATACTCCCGGATGATCTTCCAAATCTGGTCAAGATTGTTGCGGTTGCCCATCAGCGCCAACACTTCCTCAGTGGTTTTGCCCACGGCATCCCGGTATAAAGACAGGCGTTCGCGGGCATCGGATTGTATCCCCAGCCAATCCTGGTTTTCAAAACGGATCTGCGCTCTTTTGGTAATACCCTTAAAATTATGATAGTAATTGAAGTAGGCTCCCAGGATCAGATGGGAGGCTTCGTAAGGAAGCAACTTATCGAACATTGCGGGCAAATCGCTCCATTTTTAGGATGAAAAAATTGCCAGTTCCTTTTCCCTGGTGACGACCTGAGCATCAAAACAACCAATCAGGTCGTTAGCCACATAGATTTCAAAAAAGAACTAATATTGCAGTCACAAAATTAAAGATTAATACCCATATGAATTTTGCTCATTTTTCTATACTGCTGGCTGGTGTGTTGCTGGTTATTGCCTGCAATAAGGATGAAGATCAGTTGAGTCCGGCAGATCAATTTGCCCTGGACATCAAAATCATTGAAGACTATCTGTCTGAAAAAGGTCTTACCGCTCAGAAAACGGCTTCTGGACTGCATTATTTCATTACAGAAGAAGGTCCTGGCGACCACCCGGCGCCTGGAGATACTGTCACGGTAAAATATAAGGGATACCTGACGGACGGCAGAATTTTTGATCAGACAGCCCCAGCCAATGTCCTGACTTTGCCTTTAGATCAATTTATCCCCGGATGGGTAGAGGGGATTCCCTACCTGCGGTCCGGAGGTGGTAAGGGTACCCTGTTGCTGCCCTCAATCCTGGGTTACGGACCCTTTGAGGTAGGTTCGATTCCGGCCAATTCGGTACTGATCTTCGATGTAACCCTGGTCGATTTCAAATGATGGTATGAAGCAGGATGATTTAACCGATTTACAATGAAGAGATTCTATGAATTTCCAGGATAAGACAGTTTTGGTAACCGGGGGTAGCAGGGGCATTGGAGCGGCTATTTCCCGGGCATTTGCATCGAGAGGTGCCAGGGTGGCCGTCAATTACCGGAGCGATGATACTTGTGCGGCTGCATTTTTACAGGAATTGTCAGGTTCCGGCCATCAACTCTTCAAAGCTGACCTTGCTGATCCTGTGGCTTGTCAGCAATTGGTCGAGGGGGTATACCAGAAGTTTGGGAGCATCGATGTAATGATCAACAATGCGGGAATTCATGAAAAACACCCGGTCGAAAAGACCGACTATGACAACTGGAACAGGATCTTTTGGGAAACCCTTAATGTAAATCTGATGGCTCCGGCCCGTCTGATGTATCTGGTGTCGGAAATTATGCGTAAACAGGCTGGCGGCCGGATTGTCAATATTTCTTCGCGGGGAGCTTTTCGTGGCGAACCAGACCAACCTGCTTATGGCGCCAGTAAAGCGGGTCTTAATGCGTTGAGTCAATCGCTGGCCCAGAAACTGGCTCCCTACAACATTCAGATCGGAGTGGTAGCTCCGGGTTTCGTTCAAACGGAAATGGTTAAAGATCTACTCGAAGGTCCGGCCGGAGATGCCATCCGGGCTCAAAGCCCTTTTAACCGGGTGGCCAGACCAGATGAGATCGCCTATACCGTATTGTTTCTGGCTTCTGATGAAGCTACCTGGAATTCCGGAGCGATTATTGACGCCAATGGTGCATCCTATCTGAGAACCTGAGATCGCCGTGAATAACCGTTAGTTGGCTGCCGGGGGTGCGTTTTCCAACAGGGTAATGGTCTGCAATGTTGATGTCTGATTACCAGGAACCGGAGTACCATCTTTGTATACCAGAGCCAGTCCAATACTGTTTTGACCGTAAGGCAGTCCTTCGATATAATAGGGTTGCCACTCATCGAGTAAGGTAACCTCGCCGTTGATCTGGACCTTAACCAAATAGTCTTTACCGATATCTGCATTCAGTACATAAAAATCCAACATGACCTTTTTGGTGTCATCTCCTACATACGTCCCCTTCGGCCGGCTGTAAAAAATCGAAGGTTCAGTAATCTCACTTTCCTGGGTAATATTTCCCCCTGATACAGTAACTCGTTTGGCAATATAGGCATCTTTAGTCTTAATGCTTTCGTGGTAGGACCGGGACAAAAAAGCTAAAATATTGTGCTGCCCATCTTTAACTGCATGTTCAAAGGTTGGCACATATTGAGCTACATACGGTTGAAACCCCACGATCAGATGAATGTGCTGTCCCTCGGCAGAATTGGCACACATCTTACTGGCCGCATCCGGTGTCTGTTCTCCCAGTCTGTATTTACTGCCGCTGACCTCAAAACTGAAACGCCCGTTCTGATAGGTCATATTGGAGAGTTTGGCATCGGGATACGCCTCGGATCGTCCAAAAGGGGTTAGCTTATATTTCTTGGGTGTACTATCCTCTGTTACATCACTTTTCCGGTCACTTTTACAAGCTGACAACACAAGAAGAATGGTCAATACCTGACCGAATATGGTTATTTTATTCATTGGGTACATTGTTTTATATGCTGGTGATATTTCAGACACGAAAGTAAGGATTTCTGACTTCACTAACAATTTATTTGTAGATCTATATATAGATGGTTGACCATCAATCATCTGTTCAGGAGATTCAGGGAGTCTATGATGGCTGCTCAAAGAGGCGAAGAATATCCCGTTCTTACACAACGCTGGAATTGTGATCGGATAATGGCTGGCCGGATATGGCATCCAACCGGGTAGTCGACGGCAATCTGGTCATGGAATGAAAGCAGTAGCTGCACCACACCTCAGTCTTCTTCCGAAATGGCTTCTTTTTTCTGCAATAATGCAGGTTCACTACATCAGGTCGCTATCACTAATTGGCACCTCTAAATACCCTGATATTAGGTTAATCAATTCCGGTGCTTCGGTTTAAAAATATTTTTTGGAAATTTTAAACCTGATTCTTTTCCTTTTGCTTTCTGGCGCTTTTGCTTTTCTTTTATCTTCTTTTTTCTATTCTTTTCCTTTTGTTTTTTTTCTTTTGGAGACATTTTAAAAAGTCCCTCCTTGTTTTTACGACCTCCCTTTATTTTCTTAACAAACACATACCGCAGACTGACTGCAGTCTGGGATTCAAAGGGATTTGAAGCGATGTTCAGATGATAGACCGGCTTATAATCCCAGGCCAGGTTAACACGCCCCAGCGTCATTTCCGCTCCGGCAATGGCACTAACACCACGCTGACTCAAACGTTGACCTTCAGAACTCTGCAGCCATCGATTATGTACACCACCACCGATATAAAAATTAAATCTTTTGGAAATCAATGGATTATGTACCTCAATTAAAAGGGTTCCGGTAGTCTGATTGGATATGGGGCTGCTGTTGAGAATGCCCTCTGCGGTGAAGTGTCCCATCAGTTTCTGTTGCAGAGTGATGCCAAATTCAGAGCCCATCCGGAGACCCATGGCGGTGACATACGATTGCGCTTTAGCTATCTGCAGCGCAAGCAGTGTCACCAATACAGCTGCCTGCCATCTGATCACCATATTTTTTTTGATTCTAACTTGGAAATATACTTTCCTAGTATTCACCGATAAAAGTTTAGGAAAGGTTTAATACTTTGCAATGATGAATTTCCTGTGGTCTGTAAAGCATTATCTCCGCTATTATTTAAAAGCCCAGACGATTTACAATATTCACTCACCTCTGGCTGCAGGTGTCATTACAGCTTATGCACAAAAACCCCAGCCTGTCCCTGATCATCTGAAAGAGATTCGAAAATCCTTGTTAAATAACCAGAGGATCATAAAAATGACCGACTATGGAGCGGGGTCAAAAAAGGCTTCACCGCATTTGGCCAGGGTTGGAGAGGTGGCAGGAACTTCTCTTAGTCATCAGAAGGAGATTCTACGAATTTGTAATCTCTGTCGATTCGTACAACCATCGTCAATCCTTGAATTGGGGTCCTCTTTTGGGCTGTCTGCCCTTTATCTCCAGGCGACCTGTCCGGAAGCGGAGATAATTACGGTAGAAGGAAATCCGGAAATTGCCGATATCGCCCGTTCGATTCTTGAAATGGCTACCCCGAAGAGACCGGAAATCATCAATGCCCGGTTTGAAGATGCGTTGCCGAAAATTTTACAGCGTTTACAAAAAATTGATTTTGCATTTATCGATGGCGATCACACCTTCGATGGCACCAGGAAAAATGTAACAACTATCCTGCCTTATCTGCACAATGATTCGATGATGGTTATTCACGATATCTACTGGTCAGAAGGAATGATCCAGGCCTGGAAGGAATGTACAGCGATGAAAGAAGTATCGTTGAGTATCGATCTTTTTCACCTGGGAATTCTCCTGTTTAAAAGAGAAATAACGGAAAAGTTAAAACTCACTGTCATCCCCTATTACCTCAAACCCTGGAAGATCGGTTTGTTTTAAATTTGCAGTCTGATCGCAACCCTGCCGAACGGCGTAGGCCTACCGGTCAGAACTGCGAAAACCGATCCGGGGTTTATTGAAAACAAACTGCTCGGTATTGCTCTGAAACTCACTGATATCATTGAAAGTCAGCAGATGATGGTCCTTGCGTTCATCTTTGGGAAGGGAAGCCAGTCGCAGGTTTTGATTTTTAATTGCCTGATCAACAATCGTACGCACAGTCCTGGCATTCCCAAAATACCGGTCCCGATAGGAATGAAGGAAGGAAAGATATCCCGACAGGTGTGCGGCTGCTTTCGCTTCGAGGGTATAACCTTTGTCAGCCAGCATTTTCGTAGCAATCTTGATCAGATCGGAAACACTGTAATCTTCAAACCGCAAGATCTTGTCAAACCGCGAACGCAGCCCGGGATTGGCTTTCAGAAACACCTCCATATTTTCCGGATAACCAGCGGCAAAAACAAAGAATTCTCCCCGGTGGTCTTCCATTCGTTTCAAAATGGTCTGCACTACTTCGTTTCCATAATCCGCTGTCGATGTATTATTTAATCCGGTGGTCAGCGAATAGGCTTCATCAATAAACAATACCCCTCCCATCGCTTCATTAATGCGTTCGACCGTTTTAATCGCCGTTTGACCAACATACCCGGCCACCAGCCCCTGCCGGTCCGTCTCGATCATATGCCCCCGTTCCAGAATTCCCAGTGCCTTGTAAATCTTGGTGAGGATACGCGCTACTGTGGTTTTGCCAGTACCGGGATTACCGATGAATACGGTATGCAGATTGAAGGAATTCAATACACTCTTACCCACCGACCGGTAATAAGTCACCAGATCAACCAGTTCGTGAATTTCCTTCTTGATTGCATCAATGCCAATCAATTGGTCCAGTTCGGCCATAGAACTACCAAGCAACTTATTATCTACCGGGATCTTCGGCCTGAACCTGGCCGGATAGACACTGATGCTGTCTACATCTTCACGGGTTACCGTACATAGGGTGTCAACGCCCAGGTTATCAATATCTTTCTTACGCATGATGCGAAGCCCCAGATTGATTTTGGCGCGTTCCAGCAAATCAAAAACAAACCGTGCATTTCCAAAAGTCCGGTCCCGTTTACGAAATGCTTCGGTAATCAATTCCTCTATCTTGAGCCTGGCACCCCGAGTCAGTTTGATGCCCTTTTTACGGCAGGCATACATGGAGATCTGGGCCAGTTCCTGAGGCATGAAGTCCGGAAACTCATAGGTAAGGTTAAACCGGGACTTCAATCCGGGGTTTGAGTTCAGGAAGTGATACATTTCCTTCGGGTAACCAGCGGCAATGATGGCCAGGTCGCCCTCGCCATTGGACATCTCTTTCATGAGGATCTCGATCACCTCCCGGCCAAAGTCTTTGGTGTCGTCATTGGTCCGGGCCAGAGAGTAAGCCTCATCGATAAATAATACCCCTCCCCTTGCTTTCTCAATCGCTTCCTTTACTTTAGGTGCAGTCTGACCGATATATTCACCCACCAGATCGACCCGGTCAACTTCATGAACGTGACCGGAAGACAGCAGACCCATTTTCTTATAGATTTTGCCCATCATCCCCGCCACCGTGGTTTTACCGGTGCCGGGATTGCCGATAAAGACCGAATGAATGTTGATGTCTTCCTCTTCTGCAAATCCGCGTTCTCGGCGCAACTGAAGGAACTGAATGTATTTTGCATGATCCCTCACCCGTTTTTTAATCTCGCTAAGGCCAATCAGTTCATCCAGTTTGGACAATACATCTTCAAAAGTTTCACTGATATCTTCATCGGGAGCCATTACCATCAGTTGCTTTTTATGAGGCAATTTGACTGCTGGGATACCTATTTCGAAGTCATCTCCCACTTCGAAGGGAATGATGGCCAAAAGGTGATCCATAAACACCAGTTCCAATGTATACTGCCCTTTCCTCCATGAACCCTTGACATTGCTGCCCCATCCGGCCGTGACGGTTATGATTTCCTCATCTTTCTTAATGGTCTGCAGCCGGACCACCTGACCTTTTAGTTCGCGGGCTCCATTGTAAAATTTGGCGAACAATTCGCATTGCCATTTATGGTCTTCATTCAGGTTCTTAAAGACGAATTCACCATAAATGTACCGGGTTTCTTCCGAAGAAAAGATTTTGTAATAGTGCCGGTGCTCTTCTGACAGATCGTCAAAAGGACCTTCGTACAACCGGATGGATTTCAGTTCAAGGTAAGGATTGTAATCGCTGCCTACCGATTCACCGGTGTCTTCGACATAAAAGTATTTGGTGGCCTCCTTGTGGTTATTGACCCATGCCTCCCAGTAATAGGTCCCTTTCTTCCAGAAGGTTCCTTCATTCTTGTTGCCCCAGCCTTCGCGTAAATAGACGATCTGATCATACTTGCTGACTTTCTTGTTAATGGCCAACTCGCAAAGTTCCTTTCGCTTACCACGTTGCACGGAAAAGCACTTCAGTTTGATGGCTACATCCCAGTCCTCCTCATCAAAGAGCTTATTGAAAAAAGACAATTCAGCATATATATAAGATACTTCATACCGGTCAAAGACCTGCCGGTACTTCTTCTTGTTATCGGCAAGCCATTCGGTCGAAGCATAAACCTTAAGCTCCTTAAATTTGTAGTTGCGAGGCGGGCCTCCTTCAGTAATGTGCTCCACAAGTCTTTGGATTCTAACGGGGGTAATTTAAGGCTATTATTGATAAATCGCAGAAATTTTCAATATTTCTCAGTATTTTCCGACACTTTAACAGATACAATTCTGTCAGTAGCTGGCAGCGGGCCTATCGGTAGGATTCCATTGTCCCTGGATCCGGAACATTAGAAAAATATAGTTGTTTAGAAGTCGGATAGAACCTACTTTTGTGCGCCAGACAGAATGGCCGCCCCTAGAACTTGAGACTATGGCAAGGGTAAAATTTAATTTTGAAGACAAATCCATTCCTCCGGTAGAAGTTGCCAATGCAGAGGCTGGATATTCGATCCTGGAAATTACGGAGGAAAATGATATTCATCTGAACCACAACTGCGGAGGGGTATGTGCCTGCAGCACCTGTCATATTTATGTGGAAAAAGGTGAAGAGTTTTTGGAGGAAATCACGGATAAAGAGGAGGATTTTATTGACCGGGCTATCAATCCCCGGCTGGAGTCCCGGCTGGGTTGTCAGTGTATCATTCTGGATGAAGATGCTGAGATCGAGGTTACCATCCCGGATCAAAGCCGGATCATTGGTCATGAACATTAAACAGAATTATCAATGGCGTTTGAAGATTTTGATGATTTACCGATAAACTGGAGTGATCACGAGGATATTGCCATGAAACTCTATGAGCGTTTTGGTGATGAATTTGACGAAGGAAGAATCTACCGGATCCGCTTTACGGATCTCATGGAGTGGGTGCTGGAGATTGAGAATTTCGCTGGGCAGAAGGATGAATGCACGGAAGGCCATTTGGAGCAAATTCAGGCAAAATGGGTCTACGAGTGGCGGGATAATAATCGGTGATTCCCAAAGACTGTTTCTTTTTTGATTGAATTTTCTGTCCGTTTCCATAATTGAATTATCTCAATAAATTCCGCAGTATTACCACGTTCGTCTTTGATATCGACGGTGTGCTGACCGATGCAAGAATATTTTTGCATCCGGACGGGACGCTTTTGAGGTATCTATCCATCAGAGACGGTTATTCCATGAAGGTCGCCATCAGCAAGGGTTACCGCATTGTCGTGATCAGTGGTGGAGATACTCCCGGGGCAGAACACCGATTTCAGTCACTGGGATTGACAGATATCATATTGAAGTGCCCTGACAAGAAGGCAGCTTTGGAAGCCTTACAATCCAAATACCAGCTGGATTCCGGTGAAATACTCTATATGGGTGATGATCTTCCGGATTTGGAGGCGATGCAGATGGTTGGACTACCCTGTTGTCCCCAAGATGCAGTGGATGAAATCCGGGATTTATCCATCTATGTCAGTCCGAAAAAAGGCGGTGAGGGATGTGCCAGGGATGTCATTGAAAAAGTATTGAAGTTGAAGGGAGACTGGCCGGGCTATCCAAATCTCAAGATCGAAGGCTTACGCTGAAACCATATTGAATGACGGCGATTTTAACGCTGTCAAACGTGTTTCTTTGTATTTTGTCATTGCATGAACACCAAGATAGTCCTGCGGTTGATCCGTTTTCCCAATTTGCTGATTACATTTGTAAGTTTGCTGTTGGTTTTTTCTGCCCTGGTCAGACCGGCCCTGGTCACGGCACCGGAATTCAATGATTACCTTTTACTGGGTCTGGTGATTTTGAATACCCTGGTTATTATGTCGGCGGGCAATATATACAACGATCTCCGTGACACCTTCACAGACCAGTTCAATAAACCACATAAATTGATCATCGGAAAATATCTATCCGATCATAAAGCCAGGCGTTGGTATTTAATACTGAGCATCCTTGCGCTCATTTTAAGCATTCTTCTTTTATGGTACACCGGCAGTTTTTTCCTTTTTTTTCTGTATATCATTTCAATGCTGACTCTGCACTATTATTCAAAAAATACCAAAGCACGACCCTGGCTTGGAAATTTCATGATTGCATTTTTATGTGCTATGATTTTCCCTTTGGTACCATCCGCATTTTCATATCGGATGGAAATAGCCTGGTGGACAAATCAGGATATTCTTTTTCCAGTCATGACATTCGGAATTTTTGCTTTTGTTACGACCCTGATCCGCGAATTGGTTAAGGATCTGGAGGATATGAAAGGCGATCAGATAGCCGGTATGCGCACGATTCCCTTGACCTGGCGAGAGTCTTCGATACAGTTTTATGGGTCAACACTCTTTGGATTGGTACTGGTGCTCTTGCTCCTGACAGGATTCAGCTGGGCTGACCGGCTTTCCGTTGCCGGTCTTATATATACCGCAGGATTGATCCTTTCCACCCTCCTTAGTGCAGTGAAGTTCAGGAGGGCCTGTCACCATCAGGAGTACCGGCAGTTGAGCAGTTGGTTGAAAGTGTATATTTTACAAGGCATATTATTGCTGATATTTTGGTTATGAAACCCGAGATACTCCGGATTCCTATTTTGCTGGCCAGCGCTTCGCCCAGACGTAAATTTCTGATGGAAGAGGCCGGGTTTCAGATCCGGACTATTCATCCCGAAGTGGATGAGCATCATCCGGAAGGATTAAGGGCAAAAGATCTTCCACTGTTTCTGGCCAGAAAAAAAGCCCTGGCGCTGAAGGACAGACGACTACAGGATGAGGTTATTGTGGCGGCCGATAGTGTGGTGATATTGCGCGATAAAGTACTGGGTAAACCGGCTGACCGGAAACACGCCATCGAAATGTTGGAATCATTGTCCGGAAAAACGCATGAGGTAATCACTGGCGTGAGTCTTCTTTCGGACAACAGGGAGTTCGGATTTAGCTGCAAATCGGAAGTAACCTTTGCCACACTGACGCCGTTGGAGATCAATTATTATCTGGATACATACAAGCCGTACGACAAAGCGGGATCCTATGGTGTTCAGGAATGGATTGGCTGGTGCCGGATAAAGGGGATCTCCGGTTCCTATTCCAATATAATGGGTTTGCCGGTTGAATTGGTCTATGAAGCGTTGGGCTCATTTATCCGCTAGTTGACACCCCTGGGAGCCCGTTGAAATACTCACCTCGCGCTGATTTAATTAAGAATACATTTTTATTATCAGATGTTCAGCCGTTCTCGCCGCTCCTGGCTTCATTGAGACTCTGCCCGGCAGGCCTTGGCAGACGGTGTCAGTCAGTTACAACTTCCAGTATCTTCCTTCGTCTCGTTTCGCCAGAAACGAAGATTTACGGCTTCAGCATCAAGTTGCGTAATTCAATAGCCTCCTAGACGTTGAGCTGAAAAAAAGGTTTTCCGGTTGATGTGATAAGAAAATCCTTTTTGGATATCTCTCAGCAAGTCATTCTCTCGCGAATAATCAATGCTTGATTTAATTTCCTTTTTATTCCTATTCCTTTTTATTTAGGGCACCTCTAAAAACCCCATTCAATTGGCAATCGCTTATCTATGATAAGCTATTTAAAAAATAACCTTCTGTTCCCACCCACTTCGTGGTTTCCTCGCTTCGAGATCCACTGGATCTCGACCGGGAATCCTCCCGGATCGCTCCTCAATTTCGTTATCCCTCAGTCACTTAGCGCCGGCTAGGCTCCTTCGCGAGCTCACCCACCCACACAGTGGTTTCGTCGCTCAAAGGTCTACCAGTCCCGCCCTGGAGGTCGGGAGTTCGCTCCTCAATCTCGCTTGGTTCTTTTTAAATTTGCCTAATT
>CAYRYD010000028.1:0-75609 GCA_964428345.1 uncultured Saprospiraceae bacterium
GCTTACGTAAGTTAATATATTTATCGGAAATATAATATGTTTTTAGAGGTGCCCTATTGATTATTGATTATTGATTATTGATTATTGATTTGCAGAAAATATTCATTTTTTCGATCCCGATAAAACTCAGCTTATATTGTAGATTTTTATTATACATTAAAACAACCTGCATCATAAATCATAATTCATAATTCATAATTCATAATTCATAATTCATAATTCATAATTCCTGTCAGACTATTGATTTGCAGAAAATATTCATTTTTTCGATCCCGATAAAACTCAGTTTATATTGTAGATCTTTATAATACCTTAAAACAACCTGCATCATAAATCATAATTCATAATTCATAATTCATAATTCATAATTCCTCCGACAGTCTGGTCCGGATCGCTCTTAGAATTGGTACGGCATTTTTATGGTCTCCATGAATACATATGCTGTCAGCAACTACCGGGATCACAACTCCCGATACCGAGACGACCTCTTTTCGTTTTATAATCGACCACACCTGATCTGCCGCCAACACGGGATCTTCAATCACTGCTGCTTCGTTCAGCCTGGATACCAGTTTTCCCAGGTCGTCGTAGCGGCGATCGGCAAAAGCTTCGGCAATAAAACGAATTCCTATGGCTGCCGCAATATCTTTTACCTGGCTACCAGCCAACCCCATGATGGCAAGACCAGGGTCTATTTCGCGGATGGTCCGGATGACGACCAAGGCCTCCCTTTCGTCGTCTGCCATCTTGTTGTAAAGGGCACCGTGTGGTTTGACATAGGAGACCTTTATTCCAAGACTTCTGGCCATTCCGGTCAGGGCAGATACCTGGTACCTGATAATCGCCCGCAACTCATCATCAGAAAACTGCATCGGCCTGCGACCGAAGCCATTCAGATCAGGATAACCGGGATGGGCACCGACCCTAAGCTGGTATTTCCTGGCATTAAGCAATGTCTTTTCGATATGAAATGGATCGCCCCCATGAAAACCACAGGCAATGTTACAGGAGGTGATCCAGGGCATGATCTCATCATCTTGTCCGATGAGATAATTGCCATAACTCTCACCCATATCACAGTTCAGATCTATTCCGCTGATTGCGTCTTTTACCATCGTGAAACTACTAATCTTATAGTGATTGTACGACCAATTCTTGTAATAATCATCAAAACAACTTATGAATGCTCAAAATGCAGTCAGAATGCTTTTAAGTCCAAGACTCAGGGTCAGCAATACGATCAGAAAACCGGCGATATTCTGTAAACCGGAATTGATATATTTTCCCATCAACTTTTTATCATTCATGACCCACAATAAAAAAACGGCAATCACCGGTAGTAATATCCCGTTGGCAACCTGAGCCCATAAAATAACCTGAATCGGCCGGAATCCGAGCGATGCAAAAACCAGACCACTGAGCCAGACAAAAACCCAGATCAAACGGAACTTACGATCTTTCAGATCGGCCTCCCATCCCAATATACCGGCAGTGGCATAAGCTGCCGCCAACGGTGCGGTAATGGAGGATGACAAACCGGCTGCCAGAAATCCAAACGCAATAAACCATTGCGATCCGGAACCCAGTAAAGGCTGTAATTGCAAAGCCAGATCGGAGGCACCGGTCACATCCGAACCCAAGGCGTACAACACCCCAGCAGAGCTGACCAGAATAGCTGCGGTAATCAGACCTCCCAGGCTTACAGATAACAAAGTATCCAACCGGGCGTCAGCCAGATGTTCCGTGCCATTCCATCTTTCCCGGACTGCAGAGGCATGCAGGAATAAATTGTATGGCACTACGGTCGTACCAATCAAACCCATGACCATAACCAGTGAACCCTCGGGTATGGAGGGTTGAAAGAGGCCCCGGAAAATTGCAGGGTAATCCGGTTGGATAAAGAAAGCCGCCCCTAAAAATACAATGCCCATAGCCACTACCATCAGAACCAGCGAACGTTCGATCAACCGGTATTTCCCGCTGTAGAGAAGAAGAAATGCCAAAAGGGCAATAATGAGGATCAGGGGATTTACCAGAAAATTCGTGGTATCCAGCAACCCGTCAAATCCCAAAGCTGCACCGGTGATATTCCCGGCCTCATAAGCAGCATTTCCGATCAACACTGCGCTTATCACCAGCAACGAAGCCAGAAATAATGCCCATTTCGAAGCCACCATCTTCTCTCGAATCGCCTGTCCGAGACCCCGGATGCCGGCGATGCCAAGGCGGGCGGACATCTCCTGAAGAAAACAGGTTGCCACTACCGAAAACAGTATAGCCCATAAAAGCGTGTAGCCATAACGGGCACCGGCCAGGGTAGCCGTAGTTACTGTCCCGGGCCCGATAAAAGCCGCAGCCACCATCGCTCCCGGGCCAATCTTTCGTAATCGCTCCAGCATGAATCGCGTATTCCCGTTGCTGAATCTACGAAATCTTTCCTGCCTCCCAAGGGTTCCATCTTCCCGCAATCCAGGGGCCTGGAACTGGTTTTGTTAAAATTTCCCTAAAAAGTAGAAATTACCGATGACCACCCAACGCACGCAACTGATCCTGCCGTCTTTCGGGACAAATACATTAAACTATGAGAACAGTCTTTTTTATGATGATGAGTCTAGCAATCCTTCTTGCATGCGAGAAAGACGACAACCTGGCTGAAAACTATCAGGACCATTCGCTGACCTGGTCAGTTGGTGCCGACTTTTCGATTGATACGACGGTGGTTTTACCCGTCTCATCGACCGCCAACAATTATCTGAAGATCGAATCCTATTCCATCTGTCCCAATCAGGACTTGAAAATTACCGTGCGTGGTGACGGTCAGATTTTACTCGATACTACCTATCACGAAGGTGATAGCAAATATACCATCCCGGACAGCAAAGGAAAACAATTGAGTGTACATAGCCGCCTGGAAGCCAACGACAGCCTGATCATGTGCGTATGGCTGGGCCAGGCAACCCTGAAATACGATTATGTAGAGTAAGCAAATTTTGTTTCGTCAATGCAGAGCCGCGGATCCGATTCGTGGCTCTTTTCGTTTATATGGTAACTACACCGGCAGGAATCTCGTGACTGAGACAATGCAGGGTGCCCAGACCCCAGATCAAATCAATGGCACTCAGACCAATGACCTCGCGACCGGGCATCAATTCCTTCATTATTCCCAGTGCCAGATAATCATTGCTGTCATTAAAAGTCGGAACCAATACGGCATCGTTCAGAATGAGGAAGTTGATATAACTGGCCGGTAATCTCATATTCTCGAAATCTATTCGCCCGGGCATCGGGATCCTGATGACTTCCAGTTTTTCTCCATTGATCAGGGTCAGATCTTCCAGTCGTTCGCGGTTTCCTTCCAGTACCCGGTGATTATAATCCTGTGGATTCTTTTCTTCAGCCAGAACAACAGTATGGTTATTGACAAACCGGCAGATATCATCAACATGGCCATGGGTGTCATCGCCTTCTATGCCATGACCCAGCCAGACGACCTGCCGGATACCCAGGTATTCTTCAAATACCATGGCGTAGTCCTCACGTTCAAATCCGGGATTCCGAATCTGCTCTACCGAATCCAGCAGACACTCTTCCGTTGTCAGTAAAGTACCCTGCCCGTTGGAGTCGATCGCCCCTCCTTCCATGACAACAAACCGACCATTGTGAAAAGCCTTTCTCAGTGGAATTCCCAGATGCATGGCTACTGCCCTGGGTATTTTCCGGTCTTTCCGGAAATTATCATACTTGGCCCAACCGTTAAAATCAAACCGGACTGCCTCCCGAGCTCCGTTCTCATCGAACACCACTACCGGACCGGAATCGCGCATCCAGCTGCGGTTGGTATCCTGCATGATAAAGGATATTTGTTCCATATCCACCCAGGCGCGATTTAGTTTTTTGATGACCTTGCTTTGGTGTTTTTTATCCCTGACTACCAGCAAAATTTTCTCAAACCGGCTCACTTTTCTGATGAATTCGACAAAAGCCCATTGAACGGCATTATACTTTCCTGGCCAATCATTTCCTTCATGCGGAAATGCCAGCAAAATGGCCTCGTGCTTTTCAAACTCGGCGGGAAATCTCCTACCCATTAAAATTTGGTTGAATTTTAATTCGCAATTTTTAAAGCGCCCTTTTTGTTATATCGCTGTAGGCATCGATCCGCCGGTCTCTTAAGAAAGGCCAGTTTCTTCTCACCTCTTCCATATAGTCAAGATCCACCGTGGCGGTAATGATCTCTTCCTGGTCGTGCGATGCTTTGGCAAGGATTTCACCCTGTGGTCCGGCAATAAACGATGCGCCCCAGAATTGGATACCGGATGTATTGGGTACCGGTTGTTCGTAACCTATCCGGTTACAGGCGGCTACATAGACACCATTTGCTACCGCATGCCCCCGCTGCACTGTCACCCAGGCATCGTATTGTTTAGCTCCATATTGTTCTTTCTCATGCGGATGCCAACCAATGGCAGTGGGATAGAACAACACTTCCGCACCCTGCATCGCAGTCAGCCGGGCTCCCTCCGGGTACCACTGATCCCAGCAGATCAGGGTACCAATCTTTCCAGCCTGGGTGTCAACGGCCTGAAAACCCAAATCACCGGGAGTAAAGTAGAATTTCTCGTAGTAACTGGGATCATCCGGGATATGCATCTTACGGTACAAACCAGCCTGCCGGCCATCCTTATCCATAATATAGGCGGTATTATGATAGATGCCGGCCATCCTCCGTTCAAAAAACGGTACGATGATCACCACCTGCAATTCTCTGGCGAGGGTGCTGAATGCCTGATATGAAACGCCACCCAGTGGTTCCGCAAGATCAAAATAAGTGGAGTCTTCACTCTGACAAAAATAAAAGGAACTGTAGAGCTCCGGA
This sequence comes from uncultured Saprospiraceae bacterium, assembly GCA_964428345.1. Taxonomy (GTDB): domain Bacteria; phylum Bacteroidota; class Bacteroidia; order Chitinophagales; family Saprospiraceae; genus JABDMH01. The sequence continues at coordinate 4,877 of CAYRYD010000028.1, forward strand.
AGACAAACCACTTCGGCTCCCCGCTCCGCTGCCATACGCACCCATTCACTGCATTTCTTCAGATTATCCTCAGGTTGACCGTCGAGGGAGACCTGGATGAGGGCAATTTGGTAGCTTTTCTTTCCCATTCGCTGATTTTCAAAGTGTAAAAGTAAATAAATAGCTGTTATAGCTGTTACTGCTTATAATACCACCGTGACCTACTACCAAAGACCTGTTTTCATCCCATCTCAACCAGTATCGCAATAAAGCACTAAAAATGTTAAGCGATACTGAACCGGAACCATCACTTCATACCCATTTTTTGATTTTGTTCCAGAAGTCTGATCGCTTCGGTAATTCTGCGTTTCCGGGTTTCCGGCCTTCTGGCAGCAATCAACCATCCGGCATATTGTTTACGCTAACCCGGGGCCAGGTTGACATAATTTTTCCAGGCAAGATCATTGGATCTCAGGGCATTTTCTATTTCTACCGGTAATTCGATTTCTGATGACTTTACCAAGTTGATTAATTCCTCATCATAAATTTGCCTTTGATGATATGCTGTTATTCCCGCTTCCATCATTAGACCGGCCTCCATCAATTTTTCTGCCAATTGGACATTGATTGCTGACCATTTACTTTTTGGCTTTCTGGGAGAAAATCGATGCGTATAACTTTCGTCGTCTACTCTCTTTTTTATTCCATCAATCCAACCGAAACAAATAGCCTCTTCAACCGACTCACGATAGGTAACACTGGCTTTGCCGGAGTCTTTTTTATAAAATACCAACCAGATCTCCCTGGCAGAGCGATGGTTTTCCTTCAGCCATTCCCGCCAGGCATGACGATCCACAGCATAGACGTAGGATTCCTTTTCAACCATCTTTCATCGGAGATTCGAATGGATTAATGGAAAAAGCAGAATAATGATCCTCAACCCTCCATTTAAATTAATTTAAATCATTGCCCAATAATATCATGAAATTATGAAATCAATTTGGATTGCATGTTATTACTGAAAGGCAACCTCGTCTCTTTGAGTCCAACATGGTTAAATTCCTCCTCAATTATTGCCATCACCTTTTCGAAATTGCTGGAGGACACCTGAATCAAAAGATATGACATCAAAAAGACAGTATATCGCAATAATTCAATTGCAGGCATCCTCACCTGGAAGATTGAGATCAAAATGCCCGCTTTCATTGACCTGGGTACTGAAATGACAATCAGATTGAGGGATGGTTTCTGATTGGTCTTCACCACATAAAAATGCACAAAACTGCCCCACGACTGTCTTCTCCATTCCCCGGTTATCTTTCAGCGTCATCGTGTAATGATAGAGGCCCTGAATAACTTTATTGCTGGAATTTTTGGGAGTCCATACCATATTCCAGCCCCGTTTGACAGGGATATTGGAGCGATCAATGGCTAGAAGTTCGTTTTGTTCGGTGATCTGCAGCGAAGTAATCTGCAACAAATCACTGCTATAAATGGAAAATGCATCGTTCAGTCCATCAGCATTGGGAGTGATGGCATTGGGAATGGAAACCAGTGTATGACCGATGGTATCTTCAACGGCAGCTATACTACAGCAGCCTTCATAACGATTAGGTGGTTTAAAGTCCACCACTTCAAAAAGGTTGCAGCCACTAAGGGCAAACAGGCTCACAGGTATCCAGATCGATCTTCCGCTCATTAGAGGCAGTCAGGTTATTCAAGATTTACTAGATAAATGTTTACCCCTACATTTTTATTGTCTCCATACTTCAACAACGGCGGAATCCTGATCAAATCAGTTGAAATCAAACGAAATCCCGGTTAGTCGAATCAATCCGGTCAAATTTTTGTTCTTCATGGAGAGTGTCATAATTCCTATTTTTAGGGGGTAAAGTCATGAGGATGCACGAACATAAAATTGTCGATCTTCTGCACAAGGCTGAACTAAGGATTACCCGGTCACGCCGGGAAGTCCTCGATATCCTGATTCAATCCGGAGATCAGGCCATTTCCAGCAGTGAAATCGAACACACCTTAAACGGCATTGACCGGATTACCCTCTACCGCATTCTGAAAACCTTTGAAGAAGCCGGTCTCATTCACAGCGTTGCCGATGGCAGCGGTAAAACCAGGTACGCTCTCTGTTCTCACGAATGTACCGGTGGAGAACATCACGACAATCACCTTCACTTCTATTGCCGGATCTGTGATACGACTACCTGCCTTGACCAGGTCAGATTGCCTTCCTTGAAACTTCCTCTGAACTACCAGATCGAGGATATTCGTTTTGTAGTGTCAGGAATCTGTAAGGACTGCCAACCAGCCTGATTGGTGGTCCCGAGGTTTTTTCACTCAACCGGTAAGAATTAATGCATCTTTATGCAACTTTGTTGCATATATTGTTGTATGTAAAGAAGGTTACAGGTATGAATCGAATAGCATTCCTGATATGGACTTTAAGCACAGTATCGTTCAATGCTTTGTCGCAGGTTTCCCCCGAGTGCACTTTTTCGGTACGGGGAACGGTGAGGGACCTTCATACAAAAGAAGCGCTGGCCTATGCCACGGTACTCATCAAGGGAACTGGTCAGGGAACGACCACCGACCTCGATGGCTATTTCCTGCTGGAACACATCTGTGAGAAGGAGTTTGATCTGGTCTTCTCTTATGTAGGCTATAAATCGGTGGAGCACCACCACGATTATCATCATCCCACCATAGAGGTACTGCTGGTTCCCGAAACCACCATGCTTGAAAGTATTATCATTGAAGCAGAGCGCCATGGGGGCGATCTGGCATCGGGCAGTTCTCAAAAACTGAATCTCCGGCAACTACCCACCACCGCTACGGAATCTTTGGGCGATGCCGTAAGCCGGATTGCAGGAGTGAGTACAGTCAGTACCGGACAGAACGTAGTAAAGCCGGTAATTCATGGATTACACAGTAACCGGATTCTGATTATCAACGAAGGATTACGGCACGAATATCAAAACTGGGGTTCTGATCATGCTCCCGAAATCGATCCATCATTGGCCGGCGAACTGGAAGTGATCAAAGGCGCTGCTACGGTTCGTTTTGGACCCGATGCATTGGGAGGGGTCATTTTGATTCGTGGTCCGGAGATGGAATTATCCGGTCCATTTAAAGGTGATGTAAAAATAACGGGCAAGAGCAACGGGCGCTCGGGAGAGGGTTTTGTACAGTTGCAAAAAGGTAATCGCTGGATAAGTGGCGTCCTATCGGGTTCGCTGCTCAACCAGGGAGACCTGCATGGTCCCGATTATCAGCTGACCAACACCGGAAAAAGGGAAAGCAGTTACGCAGGTGGCATACGTTTGCATCCTCTGCCGGAACTGGATATCGAAGGCCATTACCGTCATTTTGATCAGGAACTGGGTATTTTACGGGGGTCGGTCAACAGTAGCCTGGAAGATCTCTTGCTGGCACTGGAAGCTGATATCCCAAATTTCACTGCTCCCTTCAGCTATGACATCACTACTCCCAAACAGGGAGTATCCCACGATTTATATAAGACATCTGCCCGCTGGGTTGGACAGCGACAGTCGTTTCAGCTGCAATACGGCCATCAGATTAACAAACGGAAGGAATACGACGTACGGAAAGGCAACGATCTCGAAATACCCAACATAGATCTGGAATTACGAACCGATATTATCGACGGGGAGTGGCGGCATCCGGAGATGGGAGTCCTGAGTGGAAAATTGGGATTTCAGTGGAGTCAGCAATCGAATGACAACAAAGAAGGCACAAATACCATCCCATTTATTCCCAACTATGATCAGGACAGATTGGGAATTTATCTCATTGAAATGTTCGAATTTGATCGTGATCTGTTTGAAATCGGCCTTCGTTATGACAAACAGGAAGCTACCATTGTGGGCCGGCAACCCAATAATCTGATTTATCGCAACGACCTGACATTTCAGAATCTGAGCGGCACCATCGGTTATAAGCGAACCATCAATGACGCATCTTCGTGGCGCAGCAATTTCGGCACTGCATGGCGACCACCCAATATTGCTGAATTATACCGTTTTGGCCGTCATCTCAGTTTTATTGAATACGGATTGTGGCGTTACGAAATCAATGAAAAAACCGATTTTATTTCTACCCAGAAAATTCTGACAGAAGAAGATAAACCAATAAAAAATGAAGTGGGATATAAATGGATCAATACATTCGAATTTGACCACCGGAAAACCCGGGGAGAAATGACGGCCTATATAAATTATATAGAAAACTACATCTATGCAAAACCGGCAGGACTTACCCGGACCGTAAGAGGAGCAACCCCCTTCTTCATATACGACCAAACCAATGCCTTGTTATGGGGCGTTGACTTTACACTGGAATGGGATCATCATAAAAGATGGCACTCCGATATAACCGCCAGCTATTTATGGTCACAACAGGTGCCGGAAAAAGATCATTTTGTCGGTCAGCCACCGGCCAGAATAGGCTGGGATCTTAATTACCATGGTGGTAAATTAGGTTTTCTGCAGGATCATAATGTCGGCTTACACCTCATGTACACGTTCAGACAATGGCAGTTGCCCAGAATCCTGACCATCGATGAATTACTGAATGCGTATCAATCCGATATTGACCTTTTTGTGAATAACGCAGCAGATTTCGATATCGCACAACCGCCCTCAGGATATCTGATGACCAACCTTTACTGGCAATCTCACCTGAAAAATTTCACAATTCATCTGGAAGTCCGAAACCTGCTCAATATCCGCTACCGGAACTACACCGACAGACTCCGGTATTTTACCGATGACCTCGGCCGGAATTTCATTTTATCGGTAGCATACGGATGGTAGCTGGTATTTAGAGGCATCCAAGGAGTCATGACCCCCTGGACCGCATTAAGGACAGTGATAAAAAAACTGGGTTAATTTTTGAAACATTGTTGCATTTAGCTTAGTTTTATAGCTTGATTGATGGATCTTATCGCATGACTACGAGGTATTTTTTCTTCTTCTTGCTCTACAGTACTTTCCTGAACCTGACATCCGCACAGGTTGAAACGATCAACCTGAACCTGCAACCAGTGGCAGGAGGTACTCCCCAGCAGGTAACAGCGACCGATGACGGAAGCGGATTCCAGATGAGTGGCTCGCTCAGCCTGCTTGAAAGCAGTCAGTTTACTATGAGCATTAATCTCGGTGGAGCTCAAAACGACTTTATCAACCGAAGCGAGCAGATTCAATTCTTCTTTCAGCGCGAGTTTGGTTTATTCGACCGGATAAGCTATGCCGATGCAGATGATAATAGCCTTCCTGTGGGTTTTCTCAGTGAAGCAGTTACCGCCTGTACCAATGAAGATATATCGGGCCATCTCACCATCATCCTGGTTGATTTTGGCACCCAGAAAAAGGCCGGTAATCAAATCAGTGACGGCACGAAAGTCCTCGAAGTCACCTGGCCTGTCATGATTCTGACCGATCCGGATGCTCCTCCCTGCGAAAATGAAGAGGAAATCATCACTGATGTGGTACTCACCTGGATTTCAGCATCGGATACCGTCGTTGCCAGAGCCCGGGATCCGGATGGAGAAGGACCATTGGATCTGGAAATTCTGGATGACATTGAACTGACAGAAGGTACCACCTACATGCTTTTCATTACTGTCTTAAACGAAATCGAAGGCGAAGACCTTACTGACGAAATTCTGGGAGAAGCAGATGAACACATGTTTTTCTTTGCCTTTTCGGAAGGTATTTTCAGCGATCCTTCCGGTGATGGTAATATCGACATCCGGAGTGACCCGGTCAACTACCTCGATCTGGATGAAAATGATTTACCGGTTGGATTATCCACCGAATGGACCACGGCATCATCCATGAATAGCGGTACTTTTCAGATCATCCTCAAACATCAACCCGGGACTAAATCCACCACCTCCACCAGTCAGGATGGTGCTACCGACATCGATCTGACTTTCAATATCCGGAGTATTCCCACGGCTGCCAGGGACTTCCAGACCGGAAAAAACGAATTGTCGATTTTTCCAAATCCGGTCAGGGACATCTTAAACTGGAGTCTGAAAGAAACCTTGCTGACACAGAAAGGAAACATCATGATTTATGATCTAAACCTGCGGCCAGTTGCTGTTCTTCAAAACCAGGAGTCATCAATCGCCGTAAATGAACTGGATCCCGGTTTCTATATTCTGGCATTAATTACCGGACAAGATCGTTGGATGGAAAAATTTCTGAAGGTACCATAAAAGAGCAGGTGATCAAACCAGAATCTTAGCGCCTGACCGCTTTGCTGGTATCACCCTGAATTTTGGTGGCAGATTTATTGTTTTTCCGATAAACCAATTTTATCCACTTTTCCAGTTCCACCGCATGAAAAACCACCATGGACAACATAATGCATATCCCCAGTTCTGTAAGGGTCAGGGGTTGCGTCTTAAAAATGGTGTTGAGTGGCGGCATATAGACTACAGCCATTTGTAGTAAAAAAGTGAGTACTACCGACCCCAGCAGGGGTAAATTGCTTAACAATCCCTGCCGGTAAAGGAAGGTCCGGTCACTTCTCACGGCGAGAACATGACCCAACTGTGAAAGAGAGAGCACCGTAAATACCATGGTCTGCCAGTTTTCCATCTGATGATGCATCGCCCAGGCATGGGTGCCAAGTGTAATACCAGCCATCAGCAAGCCGACCCAGACTATATGATATCCGACACCCTCTGAAAAAAGACTCTCACCCGGTGCACGGGGAGGTCTCTGCATCACATCAGCTTCAGCCTTTTCATTGGCCAGGGCCAGCGCCGGTAGCCCGTCAGTGACCAGATTGATCCATAATATATGGATCGGTAAAAGTGGTATCGGTAAATTGATCAGTGGAGCCAGGAAAATTGTCCAGATTTCGGCACCATTGCAGGTCATGATGTACTTGACAAACTTCCGGATGTTGTCGAAGATCCGGCGACCCTCCCTGACTGCATTGACGATGGTTGCAAAATTATCATCCAATAAGATAAGATGGGCTGCTTCCTTACTGACATCGGTACCGCTGATACCCATTGCTACTCCGATATTGGCAGCTCTGAGCGATGGGGCATCATTGACGCCATCGCCAGTCATCGCCACAAAATGTCCCTTGCGTTGCAGTGTGCGAACAATTCTCAATTTTTGATCAGGTGTTACCCGGGCATAAACTGCCGTGCGTTCCACCTGGTCCAGAAACGCATCTTCACCCACATGCTGCAGTTCCATTCCCGTCATGACCAGACCCTTCTCATTCAAAATCCCAATTTCCCGTGCAATGGCTTTGGCCGTAGCAGGATGGTCACCCGTGATCATCACCGGTGTAATACCCGCTGTTTTACACTCCTCAATGGACAATTCCACCTCATCGCGGGCAGGGTCCATCAAACTTGCAAGACCTGCAAACCGCAGATCCTTTTCGACTGTCTGATAATTGAATGGCTCAGGTAATGTATCCAGGAATTCATAAGCATATGCCAGTACCCGGACACCCTGGCTAGCCCAGTCTTCCGCCAATTTCCTGGCCATTTTCTGGTCACTTTCGTCTTTCAGGTTATCGCTGACCGACTCAATGGCACCTTTGGTCACGATCAAAAACTTAGATTGATAATGGTGCACGGTAGTCATGCATTTTCGATCGAAATCAAAAGGTAATTCGGCAACCCGACTATACTCACCCGTCACCTGCTGATATCTGTCAAAGGTGATGTTCTCGATAATTTTCTCCACCAGGGCCAATTCGGTAGACTCACCAAAAGGCTCACCGGCATCATTGAATTTTATATCGTGATTAAGAGCCATACCCAACTGAAGCGTGGATAAATCCTGTACCTTTTCAGCTGCCGGATTGTCAAACACTTCCACTACGCGCATTTTGTTCTGCGTTAGCGTTCCCGTTTTATCGCTGCAAATAAATGTAACAGAACCCAACGTCTCTACTGCAGGTAGTTTTCGCACCAGCGCATTTCTTTTTGCCAGTCGTGCTGCACCGCGTGAGAGGGCAATGGTAATAAGGGCGGGCAGGGCTTCGGGAATGGCCGCCACAGCCAGACTTACGGCCAGCAATAAAATTTTGAAAGTATCTTCTCCCCGTAAAACACCGGTCACAAAAAGAATCACACAGATCAATAAAATGATATAGGATAGATTTTTTCCAAATTTCGTCATCCTTTCCTGCAGGGGTGTTACCGCCTCATCTTCCTGCAGCATACCGGCAATTCTACCCAGTTCGGTAGACATCCCTGTGGCAACCACAACTCCCTTGCCCCAGCCATTCGTAACCAGAGTACCCTTAAAAGTCATATTCAACTGGTCGCCCAATGAAACAGGTCCTTCATTTATTGCAGTGCTGGTCTTATCAATGGGAATGGATTCACCGGTCAGCGAAGATTCATCCACCCGTAAAGAATGTACTTCCAACAAACGGATATCAGCCGGCACAACGTTACCAGCTTCCAGCACCACAATATCACCCTGCACAAGTTCTGTTGAGGAAATGATCCCGGGCTTCCCTTCCCGGATAACCTGGGTCCGGGTTACCGCCATTTTCTTAAGGGCTGCCATGGCTTTTTCCGCACGGTACTCCTGGATAAAACCCACAATGGCATTGAGTACTACAATCACCAGTATAATAACCGTATCGGTCAGGTCACCCACTATACCAGATAAAATAGCGGCGGCAGCTAAAATGAGAATCATGAAATCTTTGAACTGACGAAGAAAGAGCAGCCAGGTGGGCACTTTCTTTTTCTCCAGCAATTCATTATAGCCAAATTGGTCCAATCTTTTTTGTACCTCATCCTTATCCAGACCATCATTGGTCGTATTGAGATCAATCAGAATATTTGAAACAGATTGGCTATAATACTTCACCATCTACGAAATTTTATACAACAAGATTAAATTCAGAATGTACATAGAAAATATACCGAGAGTGTCCCATGACATGAAAGTCTTTTTCTCCCTACCTGGAAACATAAGACCGATAATAGCGGTCGATGCCATTAATATTACAAAGAATACAGAAACCAGGTTGGCATCAGAAGCGTTCTTTAATAAATGCCCATCAGTATATAACAGATCATCTAAAAATAAAATGAAAATATTAAAAATATTACTCCCCAACAGATTACCTACTGCCATATCACCTGACCCGGAGCGGACGGCAGCGAGCGAGATGGCAATCTCAGGGAGGGAAGTGGATCCGGCCAGCAACAAAGTACCAACAAAAGATTCTTCCATCCCGGTTCTATCGGCTAAGTGACCCGCAAAATAGGGCAAGGCCAGTGCTGCCATTATAATCATGACTGCAAAATATGCATACCTTCGTATCACTTTATTTAATGAAAGGTCGGTATACTGAGTAGATTTTTCGACCGCAACTACCGGGTAAATTTTCTGATAACGGTAGATTGTTTGGATAGAAATAAAATATATAAAGGCAAACGTAAAACTGGTGAGGCCTATCGAAGGTGCAAGGATTATATCTTCATCAAAAAATAAACCCAATCCGGCCAGGGCCACAAGTATAATCCCAAAAGTACCCGCCAGGATATGACTTTTTGATACACTGCTGAAAAGCGGCCTGGATCTTGGAGTAAAAAGATCCATTAGGGACAATATACCCAGGTTAAATGCACAACTCCCCAGAATATCACCCACCGCCAGATCGGCCGACTGTACAATGGTCACCGAGCTGATGCCTACCATTAATTCCGGCAATGATGTTACTGCCGACATCAGCACAAGGCCGATCCAGGCTTTTCCCATACCTGAAAGATCGGCCAATAAATCTCCATAATAAGAAAGTTTTCTCCCTGCAAAAAAAATAATGGTCGCACAAATAAGGAATCCGGAAATATCAAGTGTCATCTTTCTCTATTCAATTTGGTCTATGATCATCAACTAATGTAGATCTCTACCATACCTGCCACCGTCGTGTAACCTCCTCCTTACGATTCAATATAAATCATTTAGTGTTATACCGGTAAAGTCCTATGTCATAAATATATTATTTATTATTTGTGGCTGGCTCCACAATGGGTCAATACTGTAACGCTTTGTTCATCAAGTAAGCAGACCCGGATAGTCCGTAACTCTCAGTTTGTTCTATCGAAGTATCTTGAAGGGATGCGCAGAGTCCCGGGACCACAGACCGGTCCAAAAATTTTTTCTATATTGTTCCAAAGTTAACATATGGATGTCATCATCGTTCCTACCGATTTTTCTGACAATGCTGAGAAAGCCCTGGATCAGGCGCTCCTGATTGCTCAAAAGACAGGAAGCGAATTAGACCTACTACACACGATAGAACTCGAGCATGCTGAGTCGGCTTATTTCCAGATGCGGATTATGAAGGATGCTCAGATGGCGGAAACCAGGTTAAATAATTTGGTGCTACGACGAATCCAGGCACTGGGTATTTCTCGAGATCTCACCTGGCGTGTTCACATCGATTACAAGGAAAACTTTGAAAAAAGTATTCAGGATCTTATTGATCAAACTGGTGCCAGACTGGTCGTCATGGGTACCAAGGGTGTTCACAACTGGGCTGATAAATTATTTGGCAGTTACACCGCCACGCTGATCGGTCAGGCAAAGGTACCCGTATTGTCTATACCCCTGCAATGGGATCCGACTCCGGTTGACAAACTTGCTGCCTGTATGGAACCAGGGCAGGTTCAGGAATATGAGGATGAAGTCCGAGCCTGGGGACAATGGTTGGACTGCGAGGTCGAATGGTTGCATTTTACTGCTGCGGAAGTTGAAAAGGGATCACCCGGCACTTCCCTGCCTTATGAGGCAGTACCATCTCCGGTTGATTCTCCATTGTATAAAAACATCGTAGAGCACAGTCGTCATTTGAAATCTACTATTTTAATAATGTTTGTCCGGCCACGTTCGTTTTTTAAGAAATTATTCGACCCCAGCCTTACGAAAAAGACAGCGGGTCTGATAGCAGCCCCTCTGCTTGCCATACCGGGCAAAGACTAACATCACAGACGATTTGATTATTCCTGTGATTATCATGGTCAAGGGCTGTTAAATGCTTGTAAGGTTAGCTATGTTCTATCCGGTTTGAAGCACTGGAAATATACCCTTTTTGCCCTAATACCAATCAGCTCCTATAGAGTATTAAAAACCCGGAAGTACCCCCGATCAGGGAAGCTACCAGTATGGCAGTCTTCGCCTGGAGTATATGCAGACTATCAGAAAATGCCAGATCGGTAATAAAGAGCGACATCGTGAAACCCACTGCCGCCAAAAGCGATGCACCATAGATTTGCCGCCAGCTAACCCCGGTTGGTAATCTGGCCAGTTTTAACGCAACCATCAAGTGTGTCACCCCTGAAATACCGACCGATTTTCCAAGGAGTAAACCAAAAATGATTCCCAGACTGACCGGACTCACTAAATTGGAAAGAATATCACCGGAAAAAGTAATTCCTGCATTGGCTAAAGCGAAAATGGGCATGACCACAAAGACCACCAGCGGGTGCATACCATGTTCAAGACGCTGTAAAGGAGTAAGGGCTGCCTTGATGCAAAACCGGAGTCTATCCAGAATATGCAGTTGCTCTTTGGTGACCAGGGTGATATCGTTGCTTTCGGCTTCCTCAAATTCATGTGTCAACGTCCGCACTCTCTCAATGAATCCCTTGTCTCCGATCTTCACCGTTGCCGGGATAGTCAATGCAGCCAGTACACCGGCTACGGTGGCATGGATACCCGACAACAGGAATGCCAGCCATAGCCCCCCAATCCCAATCACGCCATAGAAGACCGTATTCCGTACCCCTAAAAGATTAGCTGCAATCAGGACTCCCATAAAGCCGGCACCAATGCCTAAATTGACCATGGAAATATCGGAAGTATAAAACAATGCAATCACCAGTACGGCTCCCAGGTCGTCAGCGATCGCCACAGCCGTTAGAAAAATTTTGAGTGTAACCGGAACCCTTTGACCCAAAAGATATATCAGCCCGAGGGCAAAGGCGATATCGGTCGCCATGGGTATACCCCAGCCATTCGAAGCTGCCATACCCTGATTGAAACCGAGATAGATGACCGCCGGTAAGAACATACCACCAAAGCCAGCCATAACCGGCAGAATGGCATCCTTAGGTCTGGAGAGTTCACCCGCCATGACTTCCCGCTTTAACTCCAACCCGATCACGAAAAAGAATACGGCCATGAGCCCGTCGTTTATCCAGTGATGCAGGGATTTTTCGACAACAAATCTGTCAAAACCAATGCTGAAGGTGTGTTCCCAAAAATGGTGGTATTCTTCCTGCCAGGGAGAATTGGCTAAAATAAGTGCCACGATCGTCGCCAAAAACAACACGAGACTACTGGACACCGAATTGTTAATAAATCTGGCAATGGGTTCTACCAACCAAATATCAACCGGATATTTTTTCATGGTAAACAGATTTTTAAAGTTGTTCTATCAAGACTTTCAGGGCCAGTTGAGAGACAGGTATTCTTACGGCATACCGCCCTCCCACTCACTCCCTTGCATCCAGAGCTGAAAATAATAAAAACCTGACTACCTACTGTGCTTGGGAAATCCCGGGAAACGTTACCTTCATTCCGGAGATAACTTTTTCTCATAATGAGAGCATTACCGATACTTTATTTTGTCTTTTTGATCGCCACCGATGCCGTCACTCAACTCCCCGCCCGGATTGCATTTGGTTCATGCGGTTCTCAGGAAAGACCCATGCCCATTCTCGATTCGGTAACGAAGCAGCAGCCAGACCTCTTTATCTGGCTAGGCGACAATATATATGGTGACACCAAAGACATGCAGGTGTTGCGAGATAAATACGCCATGCTGGCAGCCAAACCGGAATTTCAAAGACTGAAGTCAGCTGCTCCTTTCCTCGCTACCTGGGACGACCACGATTACGGCTGGAACGATGCCGGCCGGCATTATCCCTTCAAGGAAGAATCAAAGGAAATCTTTCTCGATTTTTGGGGGGAGCCTGAAAATTCTTTGCGACGTCTCCGGAAAGGGATATACACTTCAAAATATTATGAAAACCAGGGCAGGATCCTGCAAATTATTCTTCTGGATAACCGGAGTTTCCGGGATGATCTCCGTCGTTACCGGGGAGAATTGAGCCAAGACCCGAAGTTTTTCTACCCACTGGATTACTATCCCCACGAAATCACTGACTCCACATTGCTTGGTGAGGAACAATGGCGCTGGCTTGATTCAGAACTCCGGAAGCCGGCGGATCTGCGGATTATTGCTTCGGGAACTCAATTCAGCATTTCCTACAATGGATACGAAGCTTGGGCTAATTTCCCGCATGAAAGACAGCGTATGCTTGATCTTGTTAAAGAAACCGGTGCCAACGGAGTGATTTTCCTCACCGGTGATGTTCATTATGGAGAAATCTCCGTTTTGAGAGAGCAAGGTCTGTATCCTATCTACGACATAACGGCTAGCGGGATCACTTCCACCTGGCATTTCGCAACTCCCAACGAAAACCGGATTGAAGGGCCGGTGATGGACAACCATTTTGGCCTCCTGACCATAGACTGGGAGCAACATGATCCATCCATTATAATGGAAATCATTGATATTCGGGGAAATCAACGGGTCGAACATACGATCCGCATGAGCGAACTCCGGTTACCAACGGGAAAACGGTAGAACAAACTGCCGGTGGATGGTCAGAACTTTATTTTGGTATCCTGGCCATCAGTTCTGTAACTTGTCGCTTCAGCATCTCGATTTCCTTTTTCTGCAGATCGACCATCCGTTCGAGACTTCGGGTTCTTTTAGATAAATCTTCGTTGGTCTTTTTCTGATCCAGAAGATCTAAATCATATTGCCGGATGGAAAGCGAAAGGGCTTTGATCCCGGCCAAAGAGACTCCATCTGCATCACTTACAGGATTACTGTCATCAATAGCAATGTCAAAAAGTTTCAGAAAATCCTGAGCAGTGGGACTGACATGTCTCGCTGCACTGACGGGATCAATCCAGGTATAAACCGGAAGGACATTTATCCGGTTTAAAATATCCGATTCCCTTACCAGGAGGATATTTTGCCGGGTATCCGGGGTCTGCACAGTGTCCGAATATTTCTTCATAGAGTCCTGCTGGATATAGAGCATTTCTGACCGGATTGTATCTTCAGGCATTGGAGGAATTTCCTGTGCTTTCACCAGATTGACCACCTGAAATAATATCGAGATGCAAATTATTTTTCTCATATCAGTTAAACCATTTATTGTAAAGACTTCCATGCCACGGAAAAATCCATAATTTATTCTGATAACAAAATGTTAAAATCCGGAACCGGCATATCGGATCAAGAGCATTAAAAGCGAGTCAAAAAGCAATGGATGGAGTAACGGTTCCATGGCCAAAAAAGAATCACCCGATCGTTACAGGCAGAGGATTGATCTTCACACTATCGAGCAGTGACCGGTATCTTTGCGGATTCTGATTAAACACATTGAGCTGATACATTTGAATTTCCTTTAACCAAACACGCTTATTCTGCACTGCCTGATCCAGAATGGTCCACACCTTCTGGAAATCGCCCGTTTTGTCATAATACTGGACCAAAAGGTGATCAAGATCCTGATCTGCATACTGCCCACTGATTTCCTGAATTAATTGTTTGGCATCGGTCAGCTGATCTTTCATGATCGCTATCGATAATCTGGCTTTCAATACTTCAAGCTGGTCAGGGACTTCTTGCAGGAGTTGTTCTGCTTTTCGGGTTTCCTTTATGGAAGAATAATATTTCGCGAGAATTATTTTAGTCTCAGGATGATCCGGAAATTTTGCCAGAAGTTGATTGTATAATCTCCGGGCCTTTTTCACATCGTCCATTTCTTCCGCTGTGACAGCCTGCATTCTCCGGTATAGAAATTCATCCGGATTAAGTTTTAGGGCCAGGGAAAAATAATTAGCCGCCATTTCATAATCCTGCAGGTTAAAATAGATGGAGCCCATCAAATGATAGGCATAATCATAACTAGGTCTAAGCAGGACAGCCTGCTGAAGCAAATCAAGGATTTCCTGAGGTTCTGCCTGAAAAAAAACATATTGCATCAATGCATTCGAAGCGTAGCCTTCTGCCAGGTTTCGATCAAGAAACAAGGCCATTCCTCCGTTCTGTTCAGCATGACTGAGCGCTTCATCGATCTCAAGAAATCCGTAGGCATGCATGAGTGAATAATTCTGCGACAGCAGGGCATAACCCAGAGCTAGGCTTGAATCACGCTTGATAGCCATTTCCAGCAACTGATTGGACAATAGAAATCCTTCAGCCGTCCGTTTTAAGGACTCCTCCCGTGCTTCGGTGATCAGGCGGTATGAGGTAAGAGAAAGCCGCGATGAGGGTTCGGCTTCAGCGTCTTTATAGGGATTTTGTCTGGCTTCCAGAAATTCGGCAAGATCCGAGGAGATGTCGACCGGGTCGGCAAAAAGATCCTCCGGCTTCCGGTTTACCGATTTAGCCCACACATTTCGTCCGTTTCTGACGTCGACGAGTTCCAGGTTGATCCTGATACTATCGTTCGGCCCCTGCCGGCAGGTACCGTACAGCAGGTGACTCACACCCAACTCCTCTCCGATTTCCCTTGGCCTGCGGGGTGAATCAGCATACGATTCAGTGGCCCTGGAGGAAAGAACCTGCAACCCATAAAAGGAAGAAAGATGGGTGACCAGGTTTTCCAGCAATCCACTCTGGAATCCGGCATCCAGGTTGCTGATACCCGCAATCCGGAAAGGCATCACCCCAATCGTTGTGATCTCGTCGTTCAACAAAGCATTGAGGTGCTGATTGTAGCGCCAGAGCGATACAAGGGCAATACAAAAAGCCAGAATAGTCGCCATCAGGATCGTTTTATACTTTCGACCGGTACGGTCCTGCAGCTTACCTTCCAATGCAGTCTTATCCGGCACGACCAGATCCTCATGCACCAGACTCAACACCTTGATCGGCCGTGAAACATGCTTGAACCGCAACGATCCCAGGCTCCGAACTTTGAAATTCTGATCCTTGATTTCTTTCCAGATTTGCTCGGAGAAAAGGACACTTTTGGCTACCCCGATCGATTCAATGCGGGACGCAACATTAATTCCATCACCATAAACCGCTGAACCCTTTTCCACAATCTCGCCAAAATGAAGGCCGATCTTCAATGGCAACTTCAACCGGGTTGCACTCTCCTGGATGGCTATTGCGCACCGCACAGCCTGTGCCGGTGATTCAAACACACTCAAACTTCCATCTCCATAGTACTGTATGATGCGTCCCTCAAATTTCTTATGAAGGAGCTCCAGCTGCCTGCGATGTGATTCAAGTTTTTGGATAGTCTTTTGTTCATCCTTCTGCATCAAACGGGTAAAGCCCAGGATGTCTGTAAACATGATGGCACAGCGAGACCGCCTGGAATCATCTATCCCCCGTACGACTGCCTGTGACATGCCCATCAAATTATTGTTTTTTTTAGAAACCTAAGGGTTATTTAGACTAAAATAGTTTTTGATAAAGACGGACAAATGCTCCACTAAGTTGCACGATCGCGTCCAATAGAAAGAATACTTCAGGCGTACTTTTCCATAAAGAACCACCAGATACTTCAAATCAATGACCTCTTACAAACAGAGGACATCCGGTATACTTACTGTCAGCATTGGGGTTCGCTTTCATACAAGCATCATTTAACACAATTTAATTTATTGAAAATCAATGTTTTGACCGGATATTCAGTCAGGCTTCCTTCCCATCAACGCTGGTCTGAACCAAACAAAATGAAATGCTAAAACCCCCATTCTGGAGGGATCTAAAATCAGCTTTCCAACAACTGTGTTTGTGAAACAATCATGAGGCTGAACACCTCGAAACCTTGATTATATGGGGGATTCTTCCTGATCCTCAGAATTTTTTTTGGCTAGCAGTCAATCTCAGCAAAGCAACCTTTACTTCTGTAACTTTTAACATTAAAATTTTGTTAAAAATTGCTTAAAAACGGTGCATATATTCAACGCAGGGAACTAAATCAATTTTCAATAAACAGGAAAACCAGACCTCCGCACTAATTATCTGCTCCAACTACACATAGCAATACACCGATACACCGTGGATACCTTAATTTTGATGTACAACTCTATTTCACAATGATTCGTCCCTTTTTCCTCGTTTTTGTTTGCTCTCTGGCACTAAATACGGTGTATACCCAGGAGATCGACTACAAAGGATTTCCGGAATGGTCATGGCATAAACTCGATTCAACAGAGTATTACCTTTATACACCGGTTAAACTTGAATCAGGAGGAAAATATCCGGTGGCTTTGTTTCTACACGGTTGTTGTGGTCAGGATGCACATGCTACCCTCCGTAATACGGTCGATCCACCTGTCCGGATGTGGCATCAGTTCGGAGCCAACAAGCAAGAAATTCCGACATACATTATTGCCCCCAAAACCACCCGGGGTTGGAGTCAGCATCTGGAAACCCTCAAGAAAGTGATTGACGGATTGATTGAAAATCAACAAGCTGATCCGCAACGGATCTATATCACCGGATTCTCAATGGGTGGTGCAGGTACCTGGGAATTTTTACAGCGGTATCCGCGTTATTTTGCCGCTGCAATACCGATGGGTATGAATTTTCAGGGCGATCCGGAAATTGTCAAAAATATTCCAATCTGGGCCCATAAAGGTGAAACAGACTGGTTTGCCAGGGATCTCAACAAACAGGTTAGTGTGATGCGGTCGTTGAATGGGGACCGGTGGTTTCTGGATGCCAACTGGCAAACCGGGGTAAATCCCCGATTTACTGAATTTACCGGAATCGGTCATGGTGTGCAATGGATTGCCAGCAGCAGGCAGAATCTGGTCGACTGGGCCTATTCGAAAGTAAACGATGGAAATATTTATCCAGTTGTGTTTTTCAAATCCCCACGATATCTTCAGGAATATCAGGAAGGGGAAGAAGTGACCGTTGAGCTGGCCGCAAATGATCCCGATGGTACGATCACCCGCGTCGATTTTTTACTGAATGGCCAACTCATCTCTTCCCGCCAACAAGGTCCCTTTCACACCAGTTTTCGGGCTCCTCCGGGAGATTCAAAACTGGAGGCAATAGCCCATGATAACCAAGGCAAGACATCGACCGCAACCTCGGCCATCAGAGTGGATCTTAAAACCAGGCTGATTACCAATCGGCTGCCCTATGCCCGTCAGGGAGCATTTTATGAGAAAAGAATTTGGGCATCTGGTAATGGTGCCATTCAATTTGCCTTGACCCATCCTGAAAAAATACCAGTGGGATTAACCTTTTCATCCGGTGGTCAATTATCTGGTATTCCGGAGGAATATGGAAATTTTGTCATCGGAATAGAAGCGGTCGACGAAGACGGAGATTCGGCGAGGATAATCTGCGAATTCGAAATTAAACCAAAACGAGCACATAATATTCTGGTTAAAAACATAAAAAATCACCGGGGTGATAATTTTCCGGCTGCTAAAATTAAAATCGGAGCATCACTCTGGAAAAATAGTGACGGGGAAATCAATTTCAGCGAACCCGGAAAATATGCCGGCCTCACCTTTATTCAGGGTGATGCATACGATACGGCCCATGTCGCAAAATACCTCACCTTTGAAGTCGAAGAACCGGTCAGAGTTTATGTGGCTTATGAGAAAAAAGACCTTCTTTTTCAATCGACCATACCAGAGTGGTTGCAAGCGTTTACCAAAGAAGAAGGTGAACAAATGGTAGCTCAGTATTTTTACTATGATGTCTACAGTAAAGATTTTCCACCTGGTACTGTTTCCCTGCCTGATGCCTATGAAAAAGAAAATGGTGTCAGTACGAATTATGTTGTCATGGTCGATGCCTTGAGTAACCATTTAAGATTTTCTGAACCGGAAATCAACTCTCTGAATCTCTCAACCGGAATTGCCGGGGTTTTTTACCGGGATCAGTTGACCTGTCACCATGCTGTGGGTGAATTAACCTGGAAAATCACCGGTGGTCACCTACCGGTTGGTCTGAACCTGACCACCGACGGATTACTGACCGGTATCGCCCGCAAGCCTGGCAAGCACTACCTGTCTATATCCGTCACCGACCAGTACACAGGACTGACCGGTCAGGAACGGGTTATGATTGAAATTAAATAGCAGTGATGCAGGAATTTCCTGCCACCTGCTCTCTATATCACGGAGAGAATCAAAGTCTATTCCCGGAGTCCTTCGTATATTTATCCGGCTCACCGGACAAAAGAGCCACTTAAAATGAATACCTGGTCACTGTTTTGGTTTGGCTTTACCAGTCTCCTGTTTTCAGGTTCCCGTGATTTTTCCGGTCCTCCATCTTTCGCACATAAAGTCTGGCCTGGAAAGGTTATCGTCGAACCTCCCACCCTGCATTGTGCTGGTTTTCAGTGGCTAATCAGTGGCGATGAAAACCGCAACGCCACGGTATTGGTCAAATACCGGAAAAAGGGAGAATCTGGGTGGTCGGAAGGCTTACCCCTGCTGAGGATTGGAGGGGAAAAGGTCTATGGCCACGAACAGCGTTGGCTTTATACCACTCCTCCAATGTTTGCCGGCAGCATCTTCAACCTGTTGGAAGACACCGAGTACGAATGCCGTTTTGAAATGCAGGACCCTGACGGGGTGGAAGGAAATGCCATCGAGACTTTCGTGATTCACACGAAGAAAGAACCCAAACCGTACCCTGATGGTAATACTTATCACGTTTATCCGCTGGATTATAAAGGAGAGAAAATCGAACCTGCCTTCACCGGACTCAATGCGGCTTACTACGGTGTGGGCAATACCGGTGATTGGTGGGTTGTGCCGGACGCCCGGGTCAAAGCCGGCGATGTAATTATGGTCCATGCCGGGATCTACAAAGGTGATCCGTTAAATTATGTAGATCCCCTTGCCTTGAATTTTCATGGTGCCTATGTCTTCACACAGAAGGGTACCCCTGATAAACCGATCTCGATTATTGCGGCCGGTGATGGAGAAGTCGTCTTCGACGGGTCCGGTGCTTACCGGCTTTTTGATGTCATGGCTGCCGATTATCATTATTTTGAAGGACTCACTATTCGCAACACTCAGATTGCTTTTTATGCAGGTCTGAAACACGTAAAGGGTTGCAGCGGCCTTACCATAAAAAGCTGCAAAATTGAGGATGTTGGTATCGGGGTGATGACCCACAGTGAAGAATCCCGGGATTTTTACATTGCCGACAACACCATGATCGGGCGGCACGATCCCGACACCCTCCATGGCTGGTATGGATTCGAACACCCGGCTCCTCTCACCTCCTACTATGCGGTAAAAGTATATGGACAAAGTCATGTCATCTGCCACAATGAAATTTCTTTTTTTCATGATGGCATCTGTGTGGATACGCACGGTTTACCGGAGGAAAGCCAGGATCAGAAATGTGTATCCATTGACATCTACCGGAACGATATTTTCAACATGTCGGACGATTTCATCGAAACCGATGGCGGAGTCCACAACATCCGGGTATTTGAAAACCGTGGATTTAATGCGTACCACGCCGGGCTCAGCGCCCAACCAGTCTTTGGGGGTCCGGCATACTTTATCCGTAATATCTTATATCAGGTCACGGGAACAACTTTAAAATTTACCATCCGGCCTGCTGGTTTGTTGGTTTACCACAATACCTTCTGTACCAACACTTCTTTTGTTTCCGCTGCCAATGTGCATTTCCGCAACAATCTGTTTCTGGGCCCGGACGAACGAAGAGCGTTCAGTGGCACTTTTCTTACCCGCAACAGCACGATGGATTACAACGGCTATCACCAAAAACAACCCGGTTTCCGGTGGCGTATCCCGGATGCTGACATACCTGACAATTGTGATGTAAGCGAACTGGATTGGAAGGAAGCACCGGATCGGGCAACGTTCTCCCGGCTAACCGGATGGGAGCAGCATGGAGTGGAAATTGATTATGCCATTTTTGAAGATGTAAGCCCACCGGACCCTGCAAAAAGGGGCACTGTTTATCCCAGAGAGGGAACGGATTTCCGTTTGAAGGAGGGATCGAAAGCCATGGATGCCGGTACTTTACTACCCAATATCAATGATCACTTTACCGGCAAGGCTCCTGATCTTGGTGCCCTTGAATCCGGAAATCAGCAGCCGGTATATGGCCCACGAAAAACGTCCCGGTAATAGCCAGTGATAAAAATCATGGCCCGATAAGACTATGGTCAATATTGGGTCTTGACAGTGCCGGTATTTTAGCATCGTCATGCGATGTCTGTTGTCATCCGGGTTTATTTTGTTGATCCTGTCGGTCACATGGCGGGACATGCTGATTTTGGCGGCCTTTAGGATCAACCAGCAGGCCATCGAGAAAAACCTCTGCATCGACCGCAACAAAGAGGATTCCATGTGTCATGGTTCATGTCAGCTGAAGATCCGGTTGGCTGAAAATCATGACAACGATCAGAAATTACCCGTTCTTCCAGTTCAGGACCAATCCACCGTAGTTCTTTTCTGTCCCTTCATAAATCCCTTATCCGAAATCCCTTGCATCGATAATAACCTGATTCCCAGAACCAAGTATACCTTCCCTCCATCCGAATTCGTATCTGCCTGGTTCCATCCTCCCGAACTCAGCAGTTGAAAGTGACCCGGGAAAAACGCCGGCTTCGAAACATTCCGGTCTTTCCGTCCGGATGAGTATCAATCATGGGCATTCCATACCCGCGGTAACTTCACTGATTTTCAAGAACGTAATCTTTCTTCAGCTGGAAGGAGATACTCTTATTCAATATCTAATAGCAAAACCATGAAATACCCTTTATATCGCCACCAGTCGGTACGGTGGCTACTTTCAACATTCTTCACTATTTCCATGATCACAGCTTTAGCCCAACCAGTGGTCACGATCCAACTCCGGGATGCATCCGACGATTCGCCGATAGTGGGTGCCTATTTTCAATACCAGGATGAGAAGGGAATATCCGATCAACAGGGCATGATTGCTTTTATCTATCAAAAGGGAGAAATGCTTTTACTTTCTCATCTGACCTACGGAACATGGCAGCTGGATGACGAACAGGTAAAGTCTGCCCTTCAGTCCGGGATCATCCGGAGAGCACCCGACAGTCGCAGTCTCCAACCGGTAACGGTTGTGGCGCTAAGACCAAAATCCAGCGAAACAAAAATGTTTGAACTGGATTATCAGGAGAAAATGGCTCACGATGCCGGAGCATTGCTCAGCCGGATACCGGGCATCAGCAGCATCCGGAAAAGCGGAGGATATGGATTTGATCCGGTTGTCAGGGGATTCAAGTACGATCAGATCAATGTCGTATTGGATGGGGTTCAGTCGGCGGTAGCAGCTTGTCCTAACCGGATGGATCCACCCACCAGTCAGATGGCACCCAACACGATCGAACGTATTGAAATACTGAAAGGTCCCTACGTACTCCGATTCGGCAATGGCTTTGGAGCAACCATCAATTTTGCCGAAAAGCAGCCTGATTTCAGGGATTCGCCCGCTACCTATGGCCGGCTTTCCGGAGGGTACGAGAGCAACGGAAGCATGCTCCGGAGTGAAGGGATGCTGGGTTTCTCCGGCAAATGGTATGATCTGGGAGTATTTGCCTCCTGGTCAAAGGGAGATGACTACCGGGCCGGCAACCAGAACCTGATCCCGGCAGATTTCTCCCGGGGAAGTCTGGGCACGACCCTCGGGTTGAAATTAACGTCTCAACAGGTCATCAAACTCTCTGCCATCCGCAATGTTGCCCGGGATGCTGATTTTCCGGCTCTGGCCATGGATCTCCGGCACGACGATACCTGGTTACTAAACATGCAACATGAATGGTCCTTAAATAATAGAGCTCTGGAATCGCTCAAATCCTCCCTTTTCGGAAGTTTTGTTGACCACCGGATGGACAATGGACTGAAGGTCCTGAACCCGAGAATGATGAATGCGGGAACGGATGCCCAAACCCGGGCCTATGGAGGAAGGACAGAAGCAACCTGGCGACACCGGAAAGGTCACCTGCATACCGGAGCGGATCTCAGGATCGAGGAGGCAGAAGGTATCCGTACGCGTGAATTTCTGCTGGGGCCCAATGCGGGAAAAGTATTCTACGACAACACCTGGCAGGATGGACGCATTTCCAAAGCGGCCCTCTTTACAGAGTATCAGATCCGGAACAAAAGCCTTCAATGGGTACTGTCAGGCCGGCTGGAGTGGAATCAGGCTGATATCGCAGAACCCCAGGAAGACTACAGCATGCTCTATCCGGAACCGGGAGTAAACCAACTTAACCCGGGCATCAGTGTGGGCGGGATTAAAAATCTCCGGCCGGATATTGCTCTTGGAGTCTGGCTGGGCAGAGCCCAGAGAAGCGGAAGCCTGACGGAGCGTTTTATCAATTTTCTCACGGTGGGTCAGGATCCCTATGAGCTGTTGGGAAATCCGAACCTAAAACCCGAAGTCAACTACCAGGGAGATATAACCTTCCAGTACAGGTTAAAAAACTGGTCACTGAATTCCGACGTCTTTGTAAGCTATCTACAGGATTTTATTTCCTCAGCCATTAATCCGGAATTTAAACCCAAACTGCCGGCCAGTCCGGGGGTGCGCCAATTTATCAATCTGGATCAGGCGTTGATCACCGGATTTGAGCTCGAATTCCTTCAAAATCTCAGTCCTAGACTGCAGCATAGCGCCAGCATTGCCTATGTACATGGACAGGACCTGAAGAGAAAGGAGCCCCTACCGGAAATTGCCCCGATGGACCTCCGGTACCGGATATCCGGCCATTTTCTCAGAAACAAATTGCATCCGGAGATCAGTCTGCGGCAGGTCATGCAGCAGGCGAGGATCTCCGCCGAATATGGAGAGACGGTCACCCCGGCATTCTTCCTCGCTGATCTGAACGTATCGTATAGCGTGATGGATCATTTAAGCATTTCATCGGGTATTCAGAATTTATTGGACGAAAACTACTACGAACACCTGACCCGGTCTGTTTCCGGCAACCGGGAGCTCCGGATCTATGCCCCCGGAAGGAGCTATTTTATCGCCCTTAATCTCGATTTCCGGTAAATCATTTGAAATTGTTGCAGTATAATCGATCATCACACTAAACGAACTCCGGCAACCGGATTAGATAAAAATAAAGTCAGGGAGATAACCATAGAGTGTCTCCCTTTCTTTTCTACCTCAGATGATCCTATCGTCACAAAGGTGTGCAAGTATTTTTATTTGTAAATTTCCAATTCGGAATCGAATGAGCGACACTTGATATTTAATCAGATCAACCCAATGGTGGGTCGCCCGGGACTTTGAGAAAAATGGTGAAATCATGAGCAATCTTTATGATGCATTAAAGAGAAGCAATGCATTCAGAAAAATTGAAATCGATGATCTGTTGTTTGTGGAATATTCGTGTGACCCGGGTGGGCCGAAAGCCGATATCTGGTCACATAATGGCTATTTCACCTATGTCGTCAGTGGTCGCATGAATCTCAAAATGGCTGACCGGGTCTATGAGATCCGGGCCGGTGAAGCATATTTTATCACCCGGGGTGGTTTTACCGTTCCTGAATTTTATGATGAGGTCTTTTGCGACATGATCATTTTTGTACCGGATGATTTTATCAGGAGTGTGATCGATAAATATCAAATCCGGCTGACCGGATCCGAAGCAAATGGAGAGTACGAGGCAGTTATCCCCCTGCAACTGGATCCTTCCCTGATTCAATACTATCGCTCTCTTTTTACCTATCTGCAGAGCCCTGATCCCCCTTCCCGTATTTTGATGAAAATTAAATTGGAAGAACTGCTCAGGGCAGGAAGCTGGCCCAGTATGCCCTCCGTCATTTTCTGGTGCCGGTGGAATCGAAATGATTATATGAACTCTCAGGAGGAAGTATCTCCCCGATCCAATGCATTGACCCGGTCGATTTGCTGTTTGTTCCAGTCATCTTCACTGAAAGGAGTGGCAAACCAGTGGTCAAGAATTTCCTTTACGATGGGTTCTGAAGTAGCCCGCAGGCTCAGGGCCAATACATTGGCATGGTTCCAGATCCGGGCGCCCCGGGCAGTCTCAGCATCCGGACAGAGAGCAGCCCGGATACCGGGTACTTTGTTGGCCACGATGCTGCAGCCGGTACCGGTCCAGCACATGACGATAGCCTCGTCTGCCTTTCCGGCAGTCACTTCCCGCACCGCTTCCAAGGTGACCTCCGGCCAGTTGAGGGAATGCTCTCCGGCGTTAGGTCCGTGATAGATCACCTCATGGCCCCGGTTTTTCAGTTCAGCGAGCAGGTAATCTACGAGATGGGTATGTTCGTCGGTACTGACGGCAATTTGCATAGACAGGATTTTTATACGGGGTAATTTTAATACAAAATTAAAAATATCTCTCCTCTCTGCCGCTCCACTGGATTCTTCTTGTAAGAGTGCGGGATTTCAGATTTTTGATAATTAAAAAAAGCAGTCAGCAATCCAAAAACCAGCTCCCGATACGGGTTGTGCATGCAGCCCGGCTAATGTATCTTGTGTCATGATTTACGATGTAGCCATCATTGGGGGAGGTATTGTCGGCCTCTCTTCGGCATTCCAGCTGCTGGAGTCAAGTCCCCGGCTAAAAGTATGTGTCCTGGAAAAAGAAGCAGATGTTGCCCAGCATCAGAGCAAGCGCAACAGCGGTGTGATGCATTCGGGCATCTATTACAAGCCCGGCACGCTCAGAGCACGAAACTGCCGGGACGGTCACCACCAGTTGATCGAATTCTGTACCCGGCACGACATTCCGTTTGACATTTGCGGAAAGATTATCGTCGCTACCGATCAACGGGAAATGGAATCGCTGAAGGCCATTTACGAAAAAGGTACTCAAAACGGACTGACCGGATTAAAGATTATTTCGGCAGAAGAAGCACGGGAAATCGAACCCCATGTCTTTTGTCTGCAGGCAATCAAGGTACCGCAGGCCGGCATTGTCGAATACGAACGGGTGGCCAAAAAATATGCGGAACTGTTTAAAACTCTGGGAGGAACTGTCCTAACCAATCATGAGGTGATTCGCATAGATCAACATGAAGATGGGATTACCATCGAGACCAGTCGCAGTGAGGTTCAATCCAAGTACGTCGTTTCCTGCGCCGGCCTCTATGCCGACAAAATAGCGGAGCAGACCATGCCGGAAATTCCCTATAAAATCCTGCCCTTTCGCGGTGAATATTACCACCTGAAGAAGGAAAGACAATACCTGGTAAACCACCTGATCTATCCGGTGCCGGATCCTGGATTTCCTTTCCTGGGCGTTCATTTTACCCGGATGATCACGGGGGGCATCGAAGCCGGACCCAATGCGGTGCTGGCTTTCAAACGCGAAGGGTATCACCATAATCAGATAAACACCCGGGAGTTGGTTGAAACCCTCCGGTTTACCGGTTTTCAAAAACTCGCCCGGAAATTCTGGCGTACCGGTCTGGATGAAATGCGGCGCTCCTACTCGAAAAATCTCTTTGTCAAGGCTATGCAAAAACTGATTCCTGAAATCACCATCGATGATGTTGAACCCGGTCGCAGCGGTGTCCGGGCGATGGCCTGCGACCTGCAGGGCAATCTGGTCGATGATTTCCTGATCCTGACCACAGGAAGGGTGGTCAATGTGATCAGTGCACCTTCGCCGGCTGCCACCGCCTCTCTGGCAATAGGCAAAGAAATTATGCGAAAAACGCAGGAATTGATGGGAATCAACTAAGAAATCAACATCTTACGCAACTTAATATTCTGCATCTCCGTTCTAGACCAAGGTACTCAGAGTTAAGTTAAGCAGTTTGCCGTTTATTGTGTAAGTTACTACTCCTATTACTCCTGATTCCAATACGGAAACAACCCCTTCCAACGGTTTTAACAGATTAATTTTTGCATTGGCCTACCCGGTTGATTATAGATACAGGATCTCTGGCAATGAGTGACATAACCGGCTGAACAGGATACAAGCCATCAAACGGATCGCATTTTATGATAAGAATACTGATTTATTCCACTTCGCTTCTGGCGCTCGGTTTACCGGGAGAAACCGCCATTTCGACCGACAACGACGAAAAAGCATTCGAGATTTGCCAAAAGACATTTTCTCAAACGAAATCGATCCGGACTCTTCGTTATGAAATGCGCAAGGAAGAACGCATCGACGGATCTATGCAGTTACAGGTATCCTTTATCAAGTTAAACCGGGATCCCTATCAGGTATATATGAAACAACTGGCTCCGAAAAATGGACTGGAAGTTCTTTACAAGGAAAATGAAAACGAAGGTAAAGCTTTGGTGAGTCCCAATGGGTTCCCCTGGATCACCATGTCCATGGATCCGGACGGTTCGACCATGCGAAAAAATCAACATCACAGTTCAAAAGATGCGGGATTTGACCTGGTTATTTCCATATTGGAGTATTTATTTAAAAAATATGCATCAGATATTGATGATATGTTCAGCCTTTCCGATGATATCATTTTTAACGAACATGCATGCTATCAGATCATTTTCATGAATCCCCGGTTTAATTATATCAGTTATCAGGTAAAAAATAGTGACGATATTTTTTCTATTGCCCGAAAATTTAAAATCAGCTCTTATCTGATTTTGGAGAGAAATCAATTTGTCGATCATTATCAGGATGTCAAAGAGGGTGACCAAATCATGATACCCAGCGATTATGCGGCAAGAATGGAATTACTGATCGATAAGAAAAGAATGATTCCTCTCAGCATTAAAGTCTTTGATGAACAGGGTCTTTTTGAGCATTATCAATATTCCCGGGTTGAGATCAATCCTCCCCTAACACCGGAAGACTTCTCAGCAGAAAACAGTCATTACGGATTTTGACACATTAAATCCAATACACGTGTAGCCGTTGATTTCTAATTGAACCCGGCTGGTTTTCCGTACTCCCAAACGTCATCACCGGATACCACTTCTATGTTTATCTTTGCCCCAAAGTGGAAAAATAATGAAAGAACCTATTCATATGGTGGATCTGCAGCGTCAGTATCAGCCCATTCAGGAGGAAATCGACCAGGCCATCCTCGACGTGGTAAGATCCGCCCGGTTTATCCGGGGACCGGTGGTTGAAGCATTTGAGGATGAGCTTGCCCAATATCTTGACGTACAACATGTAATCAGTTGCGCCAACGGCACCGATGCACTGCAAATAGCCCTGATGGCATTGGACCTGCAACCGGGCGATGAAGTCATCGTACCATCTTTCACTTATGTGGCGACAGCGGAGGTTATCGGCCTTTTACGTTTACGACCGGTGATGGTCGATGTCGATCTCAACAACTTTAATATCACTGCAGACCGCATCGAAGAAGCGATCACCTCCCGGACCAAAGCCATCGTACCCGTCCATCTTTTCGGCCAGTCTGCTCCTATGGAAGAGATCATGCAGGTTGCCCGGCAACATGATCTGTTTGTGGTGGAAGACAATGCCCAGGCCATTGGTGCCTCCTACCAATTCAAGGGAAAAATGCGAAAAACCGGTACAATCGGCGATATCGGATGCACTTCTTTCTTCCCCTCAAAAAACCTGGGCTGTTTCGGTGATGGTGGAGCGATTTTCACCAACGACGATGTGCTTGCCGGTAAGATCAAGATGATAGCCAATCACGGTCAGTCCCGCCAGTATTACCACGACCTGTTGGGCGTCAATTCACGACTGGATGCCATCCAGGCCGCCGTGCTCCGGATTAAATTAAGGCACCTGGATCACTATTGCGAGATGCGACGTCGCTCAGCAGATGCCTATGACGACCTGTTCTATCAGCAAGGTGAGATCATCACTCCCCACCGGGTCTCCTATAGCACTCATGTTTTTCACCAATACACCCTCCGGGTTCCTCCGGGTGACCGCGATAGCCTAAGAGAACACCTGGCGGCACTCGACATACCCAGTATGATTTATTATCCCGTACCACTTTATAAACAAAAAGCTTATTTACCTTATTGGGAAACCGGAAAAGAGCTGGAAAATACCGAACAGTTATGCGCTTCAGTGATTTCGATTCCCATGCATACCGAACTCGATCGAAAATTACTGGATTACATTGGAGAAGGAGTCTTGAGTTATTTTAATTAAACCGGGTCAGGAGGAATGGGACAATGGCGAACCGTTGTAATCAAACAACAAGAACCGTATTCCACCCCGTTCAATTTAGACAATCACTAACGATAAACTAATCAAGAAACACTATTCGTTATTCGTTGCTTTCCTGAATGATGCGTTCATATACTCTGCGGGCGTAGTCATAAGCTTTTCGGGCATCATCCACTTCTTCCGCCTTGAACCGCCCGTTTTTCTGTTCCCAACATTGATCTACCGAGGCGCGGCACCATTCCGCACTCTTTATCTCCCGGATCGGTTTCCCTCCGATTTCAACAAAAACAGGATTGGTATGGGCACTGTACTTGATCCGGACTGCCAGCCAGCCGGATTTTTCCAGATCGTGACTAAACGTGAGATTCTGCCATCGGCCATCGGCTAAGATTTCCTGCTCCTGCACGGGGAATCCGTTGTGAATCAATTCGACCATTACTTTTCTGGTTTGACCAATCCGGCTGCGTTCGATATGCCAGTATGGAGACTGGTAGGGATTGAGGGAGGCGATGATTCTTCCATCCTCATCTTGTCTTTCATCGAGATACGCGGCAGCCTTCACCCGGATATTAACCCTGTCCGGAGCCTCCAGTTTGAGCAGACTTTCCTTTTCTCCCAGCTTCAGGTCATTCACATAGAAATCAATCAGGTGCGCATGTCCTTCCGATACATAGCTTCTGCCCTCCACCAGGGCCTCCATGTATTCATTGAAATCCAGCCCATCTTTCAACTCGGCATAGATTCTGGCCCGGCCCACTCTCTCGTCGGAAATACAGGGAAAATCCGTCTCCCCGCTGATCCGGGTTTTAAATCCACAGTTCAGGACATGATACCACATATTCAATTCGGCCGGTAAGGGTGTATCTCCCGCTGAATAAAAATCGATCACGTCATGGGTCACGGTGACAATAAATTCATTGGCACCAATACCATCCATTTTTGGCAGGACATAATTCGGCAAATCCGCCGTGGGTTTTATCGGTGAAAGACCCCATCCGGAATGGGCATAACCGGTAATACCACCCTGGCTCTTAGCCCACTGGAGTACGGGAAGGGTCCACCCTGGCCACTCCTCGACCAGGGTAGTATTGGGATAGTCATCTTCCTTTAAATTCAACAATACGATATGGCCGGCATGAGAGGACGGAAATCCTGATACCTCCACATCGTATCGCATGATGTTGTTACTGTTGGACAGCTCATAATTCTCACCGGTAAAAAATTGTTTTTGAAAATACCAGCTCGGTCCCCAGGTCAGGTTATTTCCCATATTCAGATCTTCACCCAAAACCTGCCGCCACATGTGTTGTGGCAGGACTCCTTCTTCCGGACTTTCGTAGTGAGAACATCCAGCGGCATGAATATGATGGTCAGCACTGTACCATCCCAGCTCTGACATATGGATCCAGCGCTCCAGTTGAAAATCCAGTTCTACCGAGTCGACGCCTGAAGGTATCTCAATCTTACCATACCGGGTCACATACTCCGGACCTCGACCGTATTGGACAAAATACTTACCGGGAGGAAGAAAAATGTGCTCACCCTCATAGCGGTAGATCTGAGGCTGAAAGAAAAAATCGGGAAATTCATCTCTTGCCGCAATCCTTCTGGAGGGCAGGGGAAAAATTCCGGTCAATTGTTTTTCCGGCGACAGATTATAGTCGGTCTGGCTATTGAGCGACTCCTGCCAATGCTGCCTGCTGGCCATGATGATCCGGTAATCGCTGCTTTTAGATCCCTTTTCACCGGTTCCGAAGCGTTCTACTCCATCGCTGATGGTGAAGGATGCCATTGTTGGTTGTCCATCCGTATCTTTTATATGGAAAATAACCTTGACTGCCGGAAGCACATCAAATAAAATATCAATGGCATTTCTAAAACCAATATCCTGGGTACCCTGACCTACATTAAATCCCAGTTTAATTTCGCGCTTGCCGGCAGCACGGGTATAAATTTGAAGGATAAAATATTCCACCGGCAGCCCTGATAAGAGCTTTTTTAACGGGCGCCCCTGATAGATGGCCATTTCGACAAATTGATTATCCAGTTCTCCGGCAGTGATTGCGTGTTCAGGTTTCATGCGATGGGCTGCCGTGGAGCGATGTAAAACGGGCTTTGCATTAACGCTCTCCGGTACCAGTTCAGCGGTGATGTGGGCTTCATTATGCACCTTGATCAAAAAAGATGTCCAACCCTCCTGCATGAGGAGTGGTCTGGCCGAACCTTCCAGCACTTTGACTCTCGACTCCGGATTAATTTGTACGAAGGCCAAACAGTGGGGATCCAGCAGTTGCTGAATTTCCTGCACGGTTTGCTGATCATACCGGTCTTTAGCCAGGGTGGACAGCCTGGCCGAAATCTCCTCTGGCAGGGAATTTCCCACAAATTTCAAAGCCTCATCGATCCGCAGGGCCTGGGCAATGAAGGGCTGGGCTTCCACCGGGGTGATCAACGGCAACTGGCCACCGACCAGGGTATGATGATGCTCATGCTGGGCGATCAGCCTGAAAGAGAACAGGGTGAATACACCAATAAAGCTAATCCGGAACATAGAAGGAAGGTTTATCAACTTCCTGTGAATATATCCAATTTCCTGAAGAAGTGCATAGTCATAACGGTAAATGACAAGACGTATTTTCCATTCCATCAAAGCACGACAAGTCCTGATGGTGCCATTGTTCCGATAGAAATGCATCACAGGTTTTACGAAAGATAGATGAATGATCAGCAGTTCGTCGCTTTATTTTGACGGATAGGAAATCCACTCTTTTGTACTTTCCGTCTACATTTTTTTAATTTGAAATAATGTGAAAATAAAACCTTTCACTATGAAAAAATACAGCGCCGGGATTCTCGTGATTCGTAAATCAGCCGGAAAAACCGAAATCCTGCTTGGACATATGGGAGGACCTTTCTGGGCTAAGAAAGAGGATCATGCCTGGACCATTCCCAAAGGAGAATTCGATCCGGACCGGGAAAATCCTATCGATGCAGCCAGACGCGAATTCCTGGAAGAGACCAGTATCAAAATCACGGATGCATTGACTCCATTGGATCCATTTTCAACGACGAATAAAAAGCATTACTTTTTTACCGTCATAAAAGACCTGGATTCTTCCAAGCTCATCAGCAACTCTTTTGAACTTGAATGGCCACCCAAATCCGGTAAAATCAGCAGTTTTCCCGAACTCGACCGGTTTGCCTGGTTTGATCTAAATACAGCCAGAGATAAAATGATCAAAGGACAAATACCCGCCCTGGATCAATTGATCCGGTCATTGGATTTAAAATCGTAAAATGGGGTGTAATTTGAACGGAAGCCGATTAAGGTGCCGGAATTTCTCTATTGACAGACAGCTCCTTGAATTGATCTGATCATACCTCGCAGGGGAAATAGCCCGATTTAATATTATCCGTTCAAACGGTTATAACGACTCTAACTGTTAGAACTACTCTAACGGTTTTCCAGACCTGTAAGTAACCCTCAGCTACTTAACTAAAACACTCAACTGAACTCGCCTGACCAGACCAGATTGTAAGCCACCGGATGGCAGCTTTAGGACAATTTCGGAGACCTGAAGTTTACCCTTTCTGGCCTGATATCAGGATATCCCTAACTCATCCATTTGCTTTGTGTATTGCCTGAATAAATCTTACTTTCAGGCAGTCAACCCTATTCTAATATCAAAAATATGACGGATGAGAAAAGTTTTATTACTGCTGCTGTTGTTCATTGCTTTTTCAAGCATCCATATTTCCGCCCAAAAAAAGAAAGACCTGGAAATTGCATCCGGGAAAGCCATAAAGGAGGAAAAATCCCTCCTGGAAAAAACCAGTTTTGACGGCCTGAAATTTCGTAGTATCGGTCCGGCTCTGACTTCAGGAAGGATCTCCGATTTTGCCATGCACCCGGAAAATCCAAAGATATACTATGTAGCCACCTCTTCCGGTGGCGTATGGAAAACAGTCAATGCAGGTACGACCTACGAACCTGTTTTTGACCGTCAGGGCAGTTATTCCATCGGTTGTATTACCCTGGATCCTTCCAACCCCAATGTAGTATGGGTAGGAACGGGTGAAAACAATAACCAACGAAGCGTGGGCTATGGCGACGGTATCTATAAATCCGAAGATGGTGGCGCCACGTGGAGTCATATGGGTTTAAGGGAATCCGAGCATATCGGCTCAATCATTGTGCATCCGCAGGATGGTAACATCATTTTTGTGGCAGCGATCGGTCCACTCTGGAACAAAGGGGGTGAGCGGGGTGTATACAAGTCTGTCGATGGTGGAAAAAGCTGGAAAGCTATCCTGACCATTGACGAACATACCGGGGTTAATGATCTGGTCATGGATCCCCGTAATCCGGATATCCTCTATGCAACTGCATTTCAACGGCGACGACATGTCTTTACCTACATTGGCGGCGGCCCAGGCTCGGCCATCTACAAGTCAACCAACGGAGGCGAGACCTGGGTCAAATCTGTCAAGGGGTTGCCTTCGGTCGATCTGGGCCGGATCGGATTGAGTATTTCTCCCGCAAACCCGGAATTTATCTATGCGATCGTAGAAGCAGCGGAAGGGAAAGGGGGATTTTACCGCTCGATCAACCGGGGTGCTTCCTGGGAAAAGCGCGGAGGATATTCCACCAGTGGTAATTATTATCAGGAAATTGTCACCGATCCCAAAGACCCTGACAAGATCTTTGCCATGGACACCTGGATGCAGTATTCGGTCGATGGTGGAAAAACTTTTCAACTTGTGGGAGAAGTGACGAAGCACGTCGACAATCATTGCCTGTGGATAGATCCGGACGACACCGATCACTTCCTCTCCGGATGCGATGGTGGCATCTATGAAACCTGGGATCATGCCAAAACCTGGCATTTCAAGGCAAACCTGCCCATCACCCAATTTTACAAGGTTGCGGTCGATAATGCCGAACCCTTTTATCATATCTACGGAGGCACCCAGGATAATTTCAGCATAGGTGGTCCTTCCCGCACTCTGAGTTCCAATGGCATTGCCAATGATGAATGGTTTATTACTCATGGTGGGGATGGATTTGAGACGCAGATTGATCCCTTCAATCAAAACATCATCTATGCCCAATCCCAGCATGGCAGTCTGGTGCGTTACGACAAGCTGAGTGGTGAAGAACTGGGCATTCAGCCCAAACCACGTGAGGGTGAAAATGAATATATCTGGAATTGGGACTCACCGCTGGAAATCAGTTCGCACCAGGAAGGCAGACTCTATTTTGCCGCCAACAAAGTTTTCCGGTCAGATGATCGCGGTAATAGCTGGATCGTGATCAGCGATGATCTGTCCCGTCAGATAAACCGGAATGAACTGAAAGTCATGGACCGGGTCTGGAGCGTCGATGCAGTGGCAAAGAATGGATCCACCTCCCTTTATGGGGCGGTAGTTGCACTTAGTGAATCACCGATAAATCCAAACATTTTGGCAGCCGGCACCGATGATGGTCTGATACACGTGACGGATAATGGTGGTGAAAGCTGGAAAAAAATTGAGGTGCCCGGTGCACCTGAACGCAGTTATGTCAACGAAGTATTGACATCACATCACGATGAAAATGTCATTTATGTGGCATTTAATCATCACAAATACGGTGATTTCAAACCATATGTGTTTAAATCATCTGACAAGGGTGAAAGCTGGCAAAAAATCAGCCATAATTTGCCGGAAAGGGGCTCGGTTTACGCTCTGGAGGAAGATCATCTGGATCCGGATTTACTATTTTGCGGAACGGAATTCGGGATATTTTTCAGTAATGATGGCGCGATGGAATGGAAGCAATTAAAAAGTGGCATTCCCACCATCGCCGTAAGGGATATAGCTATTCAGGAGCAAGAAAATGATCTCGTGCTCGGGACCTTCGGCAGAGGATTTTATGTATTGGATGATTACAGCGTGTTGCGAAAATTAAAGGAAACAGACCTCAATACCAGATCCAGATTGTTGCCCGTAAGAGATGCTAAAATCTGGGAATGGTCGACTCCTTATGGATTACCTGGCAGGGCGTTTCAGGGCGATCATTTTTATCAGGGAGAAAATCTCGGACCAGAAGCCATGATAACCTATTTTATTAAAGATAAAATCGAAACCAGGGAAGATCATCGAAAAAATAAAGAAAAGGAACTCGCCAAAGATGGAAAAGATGTGATGTATCCCGATTATGAAGCATTGACTGTAGAAATTACGGAAGAAAAACCAATGATCTATTTTGTCATTTCTGACGAGGCTGGTAACATTGTCCGGAAATTATCGAGTACACCCAAACAGGGGGTAAACCGGATTTCCTGGGATTTACGTTATGCTTCCAAAAATCCGGTCAGCCTTTCGCAATCGTCGTTTTATAATCCATTTTCCAGCCGCGACGAAGGTCATGCCGTCGCCCCCGGAGCATATTCCGTCAATATGTATTTATGGCACGATGGTACCATGGAAAAACTGGATGGACCCATCACCTTTAATATAAAATCACTGAATATTTATAGTATTCCACCGGATGATTATGAGTCTATCGAATCCTTCAAAAAGGAGGTAGCGAGATTGCAGGGAGCCATCGGAGGGACCCGGAGAATTCTATCGGATATTAGTAGCGAATTGCAACATCTACGAAAGGCGATTTCCCGGACAGAAGTGGATGAAATCGCTTTTTTAACACGGGTTGTCGGCATCGAAAATGAAATTCGTGATTTACAGATAAAATTGTTTGGAGATCCCATTGCCACCAGGCTGGATATCGGGCGCCCCCCTTCGGTAGCCAGTATGGCTGGTGATATTAATTATGAATCGAAGTACTCCTCCTCTAAACCCACAAAGACTCACCAGGATTTATATCAAAGAGCGAGGCGTGATTTTACGACGCTGTTGAACGAATTGGATAATCTGATCAAAAATAAACTGGAACCACTCCGGTCAGATGTTCAAAAGGCTGGCGCTCCCTATACTCCCAATGCATTGCCCGCAATGATCAGATACTGAGTTCTTCCATTCAAAATTACCGGATAATTCAAACTCCATGTGAGAACCAGACCGGTCTCCTGCCCATTGGCTCGAGACCGGTTTTTTTTCGGGTCTGGTCATAAAAAAAACCGATTGGGAAATTCCCCTTTCCTGAATTTTTGCGATTCCAATCGAACTTTCTAGTTTGCCGGTGATTTTCACCCCGGCACCACTCCTCCCCACAGGTGTAATTATAATCCTGAACCAAATGAAAACAAAATCTAAAATCCTCTGCTTTTATGGCCTGATTTTTCTGGCCTGGATCATTTTCGGAAGCAATGCATCCAATCCACCCGACGGAAAAACCAATGCTCCCTTCAATGGTTTCTGTACTGAATGTCACAGTGGTGGTTCATTTAACGGAACGGTTGGTATTTCAGGAATACCCTCTACCGTGATGGCCGGTGAGACCTATCCGGTGACCCTCACTGTTACGGTCACCCAGGGATCCCCGGTACGGGCGGGTTTTCAGATGGTCAGTGTGTTTACTCCCGGCAATACCAATGCCGGAGACTTTATGACCAACTCAGCCGATGAGGGTACCAGCTCCGCCGGTGGAAGGGAATACATCGACCACCGGGGAGCCAAGAATTTCAGCGGTGGTGAGGCCAGCTGGACCTTCAACTGGAAAGCCCCGGATGGACCCCACGGTGCTACGATCACCATGTACTACGCCGGAAATATTACCAATGGTAATATTTCATCATCCGGTGACCGGCCCGTGTCAGGTAACACCTCCTTTACCCTGGATGCCGGCAGCACTCCGGTGGTAGCTACGATCAGCAGCCATACCAATGTGAGTTGCAATGGCGGCAACGACGGCTCCGCCACAGCGAGTGGATCCGGTGGCACTCCTCCCTATACCTATGCCTGGTCTAATGGTGCCAACACCGCGACTGCCTCCAACCTGACCGCCGGCAATTATACGGTGACGATCAGCGACAATAGTTCCATGTCAACCGCTTCTGTCAATATCACCCAGCCAGCCGTACTGAATACCGCGGTCTCGGGCAACAATGTCTTGTGCAATGGAGGGAACACGGGTTCAGCTACCGCTAATCCATCGGGAGGAACCGCTCCCTATCAGTATTTATGGTCCAATAGCCTTACTTCAAAAACCATCAGCAACCTAAGCGCCGGAAGTTACCAGGTGACCGTGACCGATAGCCACGGCTGCACCGAAACCGGTTCGGTGATGATCTCCCAACCTTCTGCTTTGAATATTGTTGTCAATGCTACTGACGAAACTGCTCCAATGGCGAGTGATGGCACCGCCACCGTCAATGCGTCTGGTGGCACCAGCCCCTATTCCTATGCCTGGAGCAACGGAGCCAACACCAGTAACCTTAGCAACCTGGCACCGGGAAGCTATCAGGTTACCGTAACCGATGCCAATCAATGCCAACAGGTAGGTATGGCTACCGTGCAGGGTATTAGCTGCAGCCTGGTCGCTACGGTCTCGGAAACACCGGTAACCTGTTTTGGCGAGAGTACCGGATCCGCTATGATCAGTGTAACCGGAGCACAAAATCCGGTGAGCTATGCCTGGTCTCATGGTCAAATGGGTGCTTCAGCAACCGGTTTGATGGCTGGCATGTACGATGCGACGGTAGAAGACGACAACGGATGTCAGACCATTGTTCCGGTTACCATCACCCAACCTCAGGAAATCAGCATTCATCTGGCGGCCAATCCACTAAGTTGTCCGGATGCTGATGACGGAGACATTTTTGCCATGGTAAGCGGTGGCCTCACACCTTATAACTATGCCTGGTCCAACGGTGGTATGAGCTCATCACTAACGGGAATCCCGGCAGGCAACTATCAGCTTACGGTAACGGATGCGAATGGATGCATGCAAGAAGCCAGTATTGCACTGACCGTGCAAGACACTACACTACCGGTACTGGTCACCCAGGGTGGAGCAGTATATCTTGATTCTTTGGGTTTGGTCGTGATTCCAGTCGATCTTCCTTTTGTAGGTGGCGTTGATAATTGCGAGGTTGATTCCCTTTGGGCAGTGGAGGCCAGTGTATCTTGTGGGCAATTAGGTCAAGTGGAAATAACCTACATGGCCAGGGATGTGGCAGGCAATATCTCTGAAGAAACTGCAACCATTACGGTGATAGATACCATAGCACCCTATTTCCTGACCTGTGTCGAAGACATAGAGGTGGATACCGGAACGATGGTCATGTACGACCTTCCGGAGGCCTTTGACAATTGCGGGATAGATACCTTCCTGCTGGCTGAAGGCCTGCCCAGTGGAAGCGTTTTTCCACCAGGTGAAACCAAGGTCTCCTACATGGCGGTCGACCAATCGGGAAACATAGGCTGTTGTTCCTTCTTTGTATACGTAGGTGGGACTGTCTCCACCATTGACGAGACATTCTCTCAAGATATAAATGTCTTTCCAAATCCGGTCAAGACAAACCTGAAAATTGGGGTAGAATCGGAAGACCCGGGTCCCATGGCACTCTCAATATTCAATGCAGCCGGCCAACAAGTTTTTGAAATTGATAGTCAGTACCTGTTTGGCGGATTGCTTGATCTCGACCTGGCAGGTCTGTCAAAAGGAATCTACTTCATCCGGATTGTCCAACAACAAAAAACTGCCATTCGTAAAATCTTTAAGGAATAATTAAGAATTCCTTTAATTTGGCAGCGGGAGGTTGTCAACATTTTTTGTTTTATTTGGGGTGCCAACCTGTCATTTATTATCTAATCTGTATTATGGACCGAAGAAAATTCCTATACAGGTCCGGGCGATATGGCCTGGGCTTTATTGGTTTACAGGCTTTTGCAATAGCCTGCAAATCGACACAATCGCAAGGTGAAGACACCATCAGCATGCTACAGGAAGGATACGGACCGTTGAAAGACGATCCGGAAGGCATCCTGAATTTGCCGGAAGGTTTCAGCTATAAGATCATTTCCCGGCAGGGAACACCAATGATAGATGGGTTTGTGGTACCCGGAGCACCGGATGGAATGGCCACCTTTTCAGGTCCGGATGGCAAAGTAATCATCATCAGAAACCATGAGGTTTCTTCCGGTGATGTCAAGCGGGGACCCTTTGGTGGGGAAAGAGAACTCCTCCCAAAAATCGATCCGGCAATGGTGTATGATTTTGGAAAAGGGGTAAATCCTTCATTGGGAGGAACAACCACTCTGGTATACAATCCGGTAACCGGAGAAGTAGAGCTGGAATATCTGAGTCTGGCTGGCACCAACCGGAACTGTGCCGGAGGACTCACTCCCTGGAACAGTTGGATTACCTGCGAAGAGGACACCAGTCCTCCTAATGAGGAGCGCGAAAAGTGGCATGGATATGCCTTTGAAGTGCCTGCCTCTCCGACACCCCAGCTGGCACCTCCGCTTCCGATCCTGGCAATGGGCCGGTTCAATCATGAGGCGGTGGTGGTCGACCCCCGGACCGGAATCGTCTATGAGACGGAAGACCGGGGAGATGGTTTGATTTACCGGTACATTCCATATACCAGGGGCAATCTTCTTGCGGGTGGCAAACTACAGGTACTGGCCATCAAGGGTCAACCCGGATTTGAAACCCGCAACTGGGCTGATTTGCCGGGAGAGAAAATGGAGATCGGTAAAAAATATGACGTGGAATGGCTGGATATCGATGGAATTGATGCCCCTGATGATGATTTACGCTATCGGGGGTTTGCCAAAGGAGCTGCCAGGTTTGCACGGGGCGAAGGAGCATGGTTTGGTGACAACGAATTTTATTTTGCCTGCACCAATGGTGGCCGGCTTGAACACGGTCAGATATTCCGGTATATTCCATCGCCGTATGAAGGTGAGGTAGCCGAAAGCAGTCAACCTCCAAAACTCGAAATATTTATCGAACCGAATAACACTGATCTGGTGGAGAGTTGCGACAATCTGACCATTGCCGCGCATGGGGATCTGGTCATTTGTGAGGATAAGTCTGACCCGCGAATTGTAGGGGTTACTCCCGAGGGAGGCATCTATCACATCGCCAGGAATGTTGGATATAAATCCGAATTTGCAGGAGCGACGTTTTCACCGGACGGGAAAGTTCTGTTTGTAAATATTCAGGGACCTGGACTAACGCTGGCAATTACCGGTCCCTGGGAGAGCAGAAAGGGAGAATTAATTTAGGTGTACCCATAGGTCCATGTACTATCATTAACCTTGTACGAATCCTGGTTGAGGATAAAAAAAAGCAACTTATCCCTTCTGTCAGGTAACAGGAAATAATTTACGGGATCATAGGGCAACCTATGGTAATGACTATTATTCCAATACGTGATGAGTGGTACCTGGTCCTATAGAATTGAATAAACCATGTTGAGACAATTTTTATTTCTTATCATCATTTCCGGTACGATGTCAGCCATTGCCCAACCATTTTATATTGCTCACCGGGGTGCCTCCTACCTTGCTCCGGAAAATACGGTAGCTTCTATCCAACTTGCCTGGGAGCTGGGAAGTGATGGAGCGGAATGCGATGTCATGCTGACCAAAGACAACAAAATTGCAGTCTTTCATGATCAGACGGGTGAACGCCTCCTCAATAAAGATGTAAAGATCAGTGAGGTACCTTATTCTGAAATTAAGAATATCCCAATTAAATTACGTGAGTCAAACCTGAAAAAGTATGAAGGTTCGACGGTACCACAATTAAAGGATTTGTTAAAAACTGTTCCTGAAGACCGCTTGTTGGTAATTGAAATCAAATGTGGAAAAGAGATTATTCCGTATTTACAGAAGGACATTAAAAAATACTGGAAGTCCGGCAACATCGCTTTTATCGCCTTTGACTATGAGACGATTGTAGAAACCAAAAAAGTCTTTCCCGCTGCACCCTGCTATTATTTGTCTTCCAATGCCGATGATCTGAATCGCCGTTTTGATGAAATTGTCCGGAGTGATCTGGAAGGAGTCAATCTGAATCACAAAATCATTGACAAGGCGTTAGTGGAACGATTCCGGTCAGCAGGAAAAGATGTCTGGTGCTGGACAGTAAATTTACCGGAAGATGCAAACCGGATGCAGCAATCAGGAGTCAAACACATCACTACCGACCGGCCGGCCTGGTTAAAAAAAGCCATAGAAGGGAAGTAATCCCGACGAGCGCAATTATACAAATACTCAGTATCTACATTCTTTTATCGGTCTATTCCGGAAAATGGTAAATAATCTCTACCGAAGCATCATTCAATCCAGGAAGACGGATGGCATCGTTATTCACTTTTAAAGCGACAAAATCTTCACCATTGATTTTAACGGTTTCAATCACGCCATCATGTGATTCGATGGGCAATGGATAAAAAGGTTCACCGGATTCATGCTGCTGTATGTTGAAATATAAATGTAGAGGTGTTGAAGACTGCCAGCATTTCAGGTAAAGGTAATTTAGCAGACTGTGTTCGATACTATGGTACGACGATTTATACTGATTGGCTTTACGGCCGTCCTTTAGATCGCCATTTGTAAATACACTGAAATGGGTATCACCTCGGTCCCGGTCCAGAAAATAGGCATCCCAAAAAGAGGCACCTTTACGGAAAACTGACAAAGCGTTCCTTTCCGGAAACAGGCGATGCAGGCATAGTGAAAACATATTGCCATAAGCCTGGATCCACCAATAGGTGTTATCACTTCTTAACAGGGGTCCAGCATTATTGACAGCATGCACCCAGATACCGGTCGAATCGACAAACCCATTCCTGATCACCTGATCGGCAAGTTTACTTCCGGAACTTAAATATTGGGGATCATTTCTAATCATATGAAGCCGAAAGAGCATCCACGACACTTCCAGGTTATGACCGATATCCACTTCCTCTTCGTTTTTTCGGGCAGGTTGATAATTCCAATCGCGATCAAAGGTCTCCAAAACCCAACCCGTCTGTGGGTCGACCATATTCCCGAGCACGGTATTAAAGATCTTTCTGGATTGATCGAGGTATCTCTCGTTTCTGGTGGCCAGGTATAGATACAATAAATGACCGGAGACGGATGCTACCTGTGAGCTCAGGGATTTGGTGGTATTCTTAACCGTCCAATCCCGTTCCAGAAAATCGAAATAGCCACCATTTTCCGGATCCCAGGCTTTCTGTTCGAGCAGATCATTGGTACGGTCGATATATTCAAGTATTTCGGAATCCCGGGTAATAAAATAAAACATGGCCAGACCCGTTGCAACATAAACCTGGACAAAGGTCGATTTGCCGGACGTATCTGGATTCCCGGATTTGTCCAATGCATTATACCAGCCTCCGTATTGCTCATCCCAGGTTTTGGAAATCAGGTAATGGGCAATGTAACGGGCCATGTCCAGATTTGCTTCATTCCCATTGATCAGATAAGCAAAGGAATAACTGAATAAATGCCGGGAGACCATGCTGGGAAAAACAGTCTCTTCAGTGGTGACCTGCCATTCTTCATCGAGGGTACACCGGAAAGTAGCGGCAGCAGTGTCGATCGCATACCTGGTCCAATACGGAAGGATTTGATTGAATGCCTGATCCTTCCAATATTCCGGATCCAGAAACGTATCACCCTTCTTGTCATCGGAACAGGAAGAAATAAGTAACAAAAAAACAATAGCCAGATTTTTCATTTTGTTTTGACTCGGAAAATTCATTAAAAAACATCCTTCAGTTGGTTAGCAAAGTCACCTATGTAAAATGGATCAGACATTGCATGACCCGGGAATTAAAATACAGTAAGACATAGTAAGACACTGAAATTAATCCGTCAATTTTAATGGTATTTGTTCATCGTCTGCCATCGTATAGGGTAGTTGCCATTTGTTTCCCTGCAGATCGCCAAAGTATAGATAGGAGGGACTAAGACTATCCGGATCACCATCGGCCCAGAAATATTCAAAAGGTGGCATTCCATTGATCACACTTCGCACATAGGCATGATTCCGGGTACTGCCCCGGGTGACAGCTTTCAGGAGTTTCCATTTTTTGCCCCGGTTTCCAGAATACCAAATGTCGACCTCACCACCGGTACCATATTTCTGAGGGCCATCGGTCGTGGGAGCGACCAGATACCAGCGATTACCGTGAAGGATGAGGGAACCCATATCGTAATTATGATCGGATTGAGTAATGACTGTATGTCTCCATTTTCTTCCAGTCCAATGGCTAAGCACCCATTCTCTGGGGTCGTTGTCAGGTCCCGGTTCGTGACCTCCGCTGGTGATATGAAGGCACATAGGACGACCCCGGGAATCAAATTTCAGATCTTTTAAATAAACGTTCTTCCCATCGCTCTGATAATCAAGGACCCGTGCCGGATTATCAACTATCTCGAGTGGAATATCGATCTCCTCTCCTTGAATATTAGTCCAGGTTTTACCGTAATCTTCCGTCTGCAGATAATACAGATCGGTTCGACGGTCGACATTACCGTCAGGATGCCGGTTAAAAAATGTGGCTACTTTGTTCCGGAACCGGCCACTCACCTGATAGTGCCCGCTGCGTTGTGTTCCCTCTTCTTTAATACCAGCCAGTTTGGCATCCCCGGAGAGCGTGTGACCATCTCTGCCCGTCCGGAAATACAATTCCCGGACACCGGTATATTTGGTAAATAAATAGACAAATCCGTATTCCGGAATATACCATGGCTGGGGATAGGTCATTTCTCTCTCTTCTACCTGCCGGAACGAGGAAATATCGTAAGGATATTCGCTTTTATAAATAAATCCCGGGCGGCTACGGCCCCTGCCGCTGACAAATACCCAAAGATATCCGCTTGCATCAATTGACAGACTTGGGTTATCGTGTGGATCGTCTACCGATCTTTTATCATGGACGACACGGGGTTTACCGACTACATTTTTCCTATGATCATAATAACCAATCATACAAAGCAAGTGCTTCTCATCGATGCTGGTGGTACCACCATAAACAAAAAAGGTCTTTAGGACGGCCGGAGCATAAATGGCTAATGGAATATGCTTGGCTGTGTAAGTACCTAGGCCTCCACTATATTTGTCACCATAAGGAAATTTCTGATTCAGTTCGAACCAGATACCCCGGTAACCGTCGATTTGCTGCCCGGTGAGATCTTCAAAATTTTGAGCTACCGCCACGAAGGGGTTGTGCCCAATAAGGCTAACCAACAGCATCCAGGAAATCCAAATATAAGTTACATTACTTTTAAATCTGGTCTGAGGTAATCGAACTCTTTTGAATTTCATCCGGGTTGCTTTTTTAATAGCTTATCTTTTTATGACGGAGCTGCTAAAATAAGTGTTTTTTCCGGTCGCCAGAAGGTAATAAAGTCCGGACGACCAGTCATGAATATTGATCAGGATACGATTGGTGACCGGGCGGGAAAACATGATTTTCCCATTGATGTCCAGGATCTTCAAATCGATGGGGGCCGCATCCGGACTGTCAACAACCAGTATATCCGTGACCGGATTGGGATAAGTATTCAGTCTAATCTCCGGTGGAGTCTTTCCGCCAAGGGCGGTTTGCAGGCCGGAAACCATAATTTTATCGACGCAAAAATAGGCTGGTGTATTCATCCCAAAGATTCCGACATCACTGGAAGAAAGGGAGAAATGAAGACTGTCGGCTTCCCCCAGTGATGACAGATCCACATAGGTCCAATCCCCGACAATGTAATCGTCAGCGGGATCTGCCGGTCTGAAGTCGGCGAGATAGAAATCAACACTATCCATCGTCAGGCTACCGTCACGATAGGCTTTGATGGTTAGCAGAAA
Organism: uncultured Saprospiraceae bacterium; assembly: GCA_964428345.1. GTDB lineage: Bacteria > Bacteroidota > Bacteroidia > Chitinophagales > Saprospiraceae > JABDMH01. The sequence continues at coordinate 49,819 of CAYRYD010000028.1, forward strand.
GAAATCAGGATCGTCACCATCAACGCCTCCAAATCGCTTCGAAAAAGCGTCTCCGTCACGCATGCTGATGTACGGATAGGTGGCATTGCAGATAAACATCCCTTCTACCGAAGTGGTGCCGTACTGCAAATGGATGGCAGTGGGTTCAAGTGAATAGGCTACGGCGTAAGTTTTGGTTTGTTCCGCCCCTTCACCGGCTATACAACTAAATTGATTTTGATATCCTGGCGTCAACGTATCCTGCATGGTCGACAGAGCCCAACCAGTCCAGGCATCAAATGGTGCGCTGTAATTATTTGGCAAACGGATATCACCACTGATGAAACCTCCTGAACCGTCGGCTCCTTTATGGAAAGTATCCTGCGGTAGATTAAACTCCTCAAAATCAGCCACTGACTGGGCAATGAGGGTCGTATTGAAAAAAGACAGGACAAGTAAAATTTTGTATGTCATATTACATGTATTAAGTGCCTAAATCAGTTTTAAAACCTCCGGTAAAATACCGGCCAGGCATTGGCCGGTTTTCAACGACCTGATACTTATGGTTCCAGATATTATTTATTGTGAAATACAATTCAGCTTTCTGTTTATAAATGCTGATTTTTTGAAAAAGGCCGATATCGCTCACCTGATATCCGGGTAATTTTTGATTGATGGCCTTATAATTGCCGGTAAAAGCATGTTGATAGAAACAACCTCCATCTCTTATTTTCAGTGAGATGAGCAAGTTGCCCTGATGTTCGGGCGTATAAATCAACTGATCTCCCTTATCCATCCTTGGATTTGCAATCCCGACCTGATTGGTCGATTTAATCAAGGAATGTCTTAAAGTCAATCTGATAGTATTAAACTGATGATTCCAGTGATGGCTAATGCTCAATTGTTGCTCAATGCCCCGGCTCCATACTCTGGTGATATTGGCTGGAGAAAAGAAAGAATGTCCCTCCTGGCGGCTCCAAAGGATCCAATCCCGAATCAACCGGTTAAAAGCAGCAATATCATACTTCCAGGACAGAGCTCCTTCCCGATTATGTATTGAGAGACCCAATTCCTCACTCCATCCACTCTCGGGTTTCAGTGATAAATTTCCACCAGGCACCCAGTAACGGTCATTCAGAGTCGGCATCCGGTAGTCCCGGGAAATCTTCCCCTTCAGCCAGATGACAGGACTTAATCTGTACCGGAAGGACAGGGAAGGCGTGACTGGTATAGACTGATCATCGACCCATTCTTTACGAACCACTGCCATTAGATCCCAACGGTCAAAGTCAGAACGGACAGCGGCAAAAAGGGACCCCCGGTATTCGCTGGCAGCAGTCAGATAAGCATCTGCTTCGGCACGGGAGTAGGTATGAGTACTACCCAGAGATGCCTTTATTCGCTCGCTAAAAAACCAGTCTCTATTAAAATCGACAATCGCCGTATGGAAATTGTTCCTGCTATCCGGCCCACTTTCCGGATCCTGATAACTCATTTGCCCGGTGAAATATGCCGCATTCAACTGAAAAGCACTCCTCAACTGATGTTGTCTGTATGTCAACATTATCCGGCTGACAATATCCTGCTGCCGGGCTTTACTGTTGTTTTGAGTCAATAAGGGTGGGATCCGGCGGTCAGCCTGTTGATGCCAGAAATGGAAAATCAATTTACTGTTGCCGGAAAGCGGGTATTGGAATGACTGCATCAAACCCTTTTGCTCTATTTCCGCATTTTCCAGATTTTTGACGTGACCAGAGCCCACTTTATATGGAAAGTCATTACGGGCAGTTTCATAAAGAAGCCGGGTATTGCTTTGCAGACGCTGCTTCCCGAGATGGACCTGAAGTTGTTGATCCCAGATGCCAAAGCTACCGAGTGTTGACTGCAGACTAACCGTACCCTGTTGATCAAAATGATTGTCCAGAGCAATGACACCAGCTACTGCCCCGCTTCCCCATAGAGCGGTGCTTCCCCCGGCTTTTAAAGATATATGGTCGGCAAAACTGAGTGGGAGCAAAGAAAAATCCAATTGTCCCAACATTGGACTGTGCAGGGGCAGGCCATTCCAAAGAACCAGAGTCTGACCGGCATTCCCACCTCTGACAGAGGATGTTGCCAGACTACCGGGACCATAAGATCTGACGAAACCAAAATTATGCTTCGATATCAACCCTGCAAGACTTCCCGGTAATTCCCCGTCGTGATCAGACCTTTTCCACAAACTGGCCTGACTGCCAGGATCATCGTTACGCAAGGGATGGGCGATAATAACCACAGAGTCTAAAGAAACGATCGTATCGACCTGAGCCAGGCTTAAAAAAGGTAACAAACCACAGACCAGCGAGACACTCAACCTCAGCATAAAAAACGGTACTTACAGGTCACGGTAAAAGTCGGAAATGTGCTCACGTCACGGAGAGTTGACATTTACTCTCGGGTGATCTGGCATTCTCCATCGACTTTACCCCGAAGCCGGATGAATCAAAAATCAGCAGGGCAGGTCTTCTGGCTTACTCCCCTTTCCGGCACCTTCCCGTCTTCCAAGAGACAGTGGCATTGAGCCGTTAGGTTTATCAGAGCTTACAGCAGCGGAGACTGCTCCGGACTTACACCGGATTCCCTATTAAGCGCGTTGTTATTAATTCGGCGCACCCAAGCTGCGGCTAAGTTAGGTAAAATCCAATGAGGAGGGAGGATAATCTCAGGATCTGGACATAAAACCATGGGAAAGGAGTAAATAACCTGTAAAAATTCCGGCAATGATTTCGGCACCCTTAAGAATTCCGTTACATTATTGGTTTTGATCTATCAATTGTCGGTAATCAATACAACCTCACAATGAAATAATGCGGATCAGTTTGTTCATTTACCCATTCATTACTGTCATTTAAATACCTATCAAACAGATTAGCTTTCAGAAAATTAAGGTGCCGGATTACTGATCTCTTTATGTACGGCTTCAATCTCCTGTAACATTTGAGGTGTCAGATTAAAATGGATACTGTCGATATTCTCCTTAAGCTGATCCAGATTGGTCGCTCCGACGATGGTACTGGTAAGAAATGACCTGGTATTGACAAAACCCAGGGCCATCTGTGCCAGGCTCACCTGATATTTATTAGCGATCTCCAGATAACGGGTGGTGGCTTTCCAGGCCATTTCACCACTGTAACGGGACATCTGTTTATACTTGTTCATCCGGTCATTGGGAGTGTCACGTTTTTCGTGAAACTTCCCCGAAAGGAGGCCAAAAGCCAGTGGCGAATAAGCCAGAAGACCAGCATTTTGGCGGACAGAAACCTCTGCCAACCCCACTTCATAACTCCGGTTTAAAAGACTGTAAGGATTTTGTATACTGACCAGTCGCGGCAATTGATGTTTATCAGCGAGATGAAGGCAGCGCATAGCAGCCCAGGCGGTCTCGTTGGATAGACCCCAGTACCTGATTTTCCCTGCTTTCACCAGATTATCTATGCCTTCCAGTACTTCCAGAAAATTATCGACCCAGGGATCGCTGTCATCATGACTGTATCCAAGCCTGCCAAAAAAATTGGTTTTTCTCTCCGGGGTATGCAACTGATAGAGATCGATGTAATCGGTCTGCATCCTCCGTAAGCTACCATCAACGGCTGATTGAAGAGTTTCCTTCCTAAAATTAATTTCCGGTCTTACCCAGGGGGCACCGTTACCCGGCCCTACGATTTTGGATGCCAGAATTACTTTATGGCGATTACCTGTTCGCTTAAACCAGGTGCCGAGGTATTGTTCAGTCAAGCCCTGGGTCTTTGGTTGAATAGGAACCGCATACAATTCGGCGGTATCAAAAAAATTAATACCCTGATCCAGAGCATAATCCATTTGCGCATGGGCATCTTTTTCTGTGTTCTGCTCTCCCCAGGTCATGGTTCCCAGACAAATCTTGCTTACTTTCAGACCGGTTTGACCAAGAATATCGTATTTCATATTAAATTGGACAATTTGAAAAGATTCACAAAAAGGTTCGAAAATAAGTAAAATCTTTTGAGTCTGTCAGCCATGAAATTTTAGGCATATGAATTATTCCGATTGGAAAACACTCGATCAATCCATTGTTTACGATAATCCCTGGATCAGGGTAGAACACCGGAATGTCATCAATCCGGCCGGTAATCAGGGGATTTATGGCACCGTCCATTTCAAAAATATTGCGATTGCAATTCTAGCAGTGGATGATCAGGGTTATACCTATATCGTTGGACAACACCGGTATGTATTGCAAAGATACAGCTGGGAAATTCCAGAAGGTGGATGTCCGGAAGACGAGGATCCGCTGACAGCAGCTAAACGCGAACTGAAAGAAGAAACCGGTCTGGAAGCAATCAGTTGGAAGCCTATCCTGGAGATGGACATTTCCAATTCGGTATCAGATGAGCACAGCATTAGTTATTTAGCCCGGGGGATCAGCAATGGCATTTCGGATCCGGAAGAAACCGAAAATCTTGAAGTACGGAAAATTCCTTTTAACGATTTAGTTGGTATGGTGATGAATGGGGAGATAAGAGATGCGTTGACCATAGCAACTGTATTGAAGGCACGTGAGCTGTTAAGAAGCAACGATATCGAGACTTTCGAAGCAGATTGAACCGATGAATGCCTCAATACCTGATAGCCGACTGATCAGGTTGACATGCAATGCTGAGAGGCACCCCTGTCCTCGATCATAGCAGCACCTGTCAAAAAGGATCATCATTAAGGAATCGAGAAAACTTTCAAAAATTCAATTTGAATCATATTTTCTGCAACCATTCCGGACTTTCTGCGTCCCTACCTGGTAGTGATCAAAATCTCCAGATCTAAACGCAAACTGCCATGCTGTTAAATTACCTGAAAATCAGTCTCCGGAATCTTTATAAGCATAGATTATTCAGCTTGACTAATATTGCCGGACTCTCCATTGGGGTATTGTGCTGTCTGTTGATCCTGATGTATGTCGGCCATGAACTCCGCTATGAGCGATGGAATCCAAACATGGACCGCATCGTACGACCGTACGGTGATATCAATTTTGGTGGCAATCTGATGCGTATGGCCGTCTCTGGTTCGGTCGTGGCGCCGGATGCGGCGAATGTACTGCCAGAGATCGAGGATTGGTGCAGGTTTCGGGACTACGGATCTTACCTGGTAAGAGAAGAGGGTACCGATCACCTCAATGTTTTGGTGAGAGAGGCTTTGACGGTTGACAGTACCTTTTTCAATCTTTTTCCGCTCAAGCTGCTGGAGGGAAATGCAGAAACCTGCCTCAGAGATCCCAGGAACCTGGTGATCTCCCAGTCACTGGCCGGAAAATTATTTGGATCGGTCAGCAACGCGATGGGGAAAAACCTGTTGTTGGATAACCGCGATTCCTGGTCTATCAGGGGTGTTTTTGAAAATATCCCGGGAACCACCCACTTTAAAGCTGATATACTGTTATCCATGAATGGCAACGAAGAAGTGGAGACTTCACCACCTCTCTGGGCGGCGAGTAACAATTTTCACACTTATCTACTTCTGAAGGATGGCACCGATTACGAGACTTTCAGTGAAAAATTCGAGAACCTATCCCGGGAAAAGATGGAAATTACCAGCAGTAATTTACTCGGCATGACACTGGAAGAATTCGAAAAAACCGGTCAGCATGCCCGCTATCCACTCCAGCGTTTGAAGGACATACATTTATGGTCTGACCTGCAATATGAATTGGATGCAAATGGTGATATTAAATATATCTGGATATTCTCGGCGGTAGCTTTATTTGTTTTGCTCATAGCGTGCATCAATTTCATGAATCTGACTACCGCCAAATCATCACAGCGAGGCAAGGAAATTGCCGTCAGAAAAGTCCTGGGTAGCCAGCGCCAGCAATTGGTCCATCAGTTTCTCAGTGAAGCCATTGTTATGACCTCCCTCTCCGTGATACTGGCAGTGGTGGCCAGCATTTTTCTCAGACCCTGGTTTAATGCATTGACCGGTACCGAATTGTATATGCCGTGGGGAAATTTTAAGTTTTGGCTGGTCCTAGCGGGCGGCATATTATTGGTAGGTCTGCTGGCCGGAAGTTACCCTGCATTTTTTCTTTCTGCATTTAAACCCATGCAAATCATGAGGGCCTCGGGTCACGGCAAGACAAGGGGCGATCAACTACTTCGCAATGGACTGGTTGTCTTTCAATTTATTATTGCGACAGCCTTAATAATCGGTACTTTTCTCATTTATCAGCAATTGAATTACATTCAAAATAAAAAATTGGGCTTTAAAAAGAATCAGATCATTGTAGTGGATGATACATACACCCTTCGAAACAACATTGAGTCATTTAAGCAACAGATTTTACAAAATCCGGCGGTTACCTCTGTGAGTATTTCGTCATACTTGCCCATACCTTCATCCCGTAGCAATTCGACGTATTCGAAAGCCAGAGAATTCCGGGAAGACCTGGCGATAAGCCTGGAACAGTGGGTGGTTGATCATGATTATGCCAGGACGTACGATCTGAAAATCAAGGAAGGACGGTTTTTCGACCGTGCTCATGGTGGTGACAGTACAGGTATAGTGCTAAACGAATCCGCCATTAAAATCCTGGGATTTGATGAACCGATCGGTCAAAAGATTTACGGGGTTAACGACTTTCAGGGTTCACCGCAGCCGGAAGATTTTACCGAGTATACGATTATCGGAGTAGTGGAAGATTTCCATTTCGAAAGTCTGCGAGAAAGTATTGGTTCATTGGGTTTATTTTTGGGAAGGTCTACCGGAAATGTATCGGTAGCCTATCAGGCAGGTAGTACCGAGGATGTAATAGCCAATCTGGAGACACTATGGCAGAAACAATCACCAAACCAGCCTTTTGCCTACCGGTTTGTCGATGAAGCATTTGGCAAAATGTATGAGGCTGAGCGCCGGATTGGTACGATCACGCTGATTTTTGCATCACTTGCGATTCTGGTATCCTGTTTGGGGCTTTTTGGATTATCCACCTTTGTTGTAGAACAGCGAACCAAAGAAATTGGAATCCGGAAGGTGCTGGGTGCCGGAGTGTTGAACATTGTGACTCTTTTATCGCGTCAATTCTTAGGACTGGTTGGACTGGGAATCATCATTGCGATACCGGTGAGCTGGTATTTTCTCAGTGGGTGGCTGGACAATTTTGCCTACCGGATCGAAATCCGGTGGTATGTTTTTTTACTGGCTGCGCTGGTGGCTATTATGATAGCATTTTTTACGGTTGGATCGCAAAGTCTCAAGGTGGCCATCATGAATCCGGTGAAGGCAATAAGGAATGAATGACAATCTATCCTGGTGATGTGAAGCGTTTAACCATCTGAACCATTCCATTCAACCGTTGTGAACGACTACGATGACCACGAGAGCACCTTATCGAGGGGCAGTTGGGGGAGTTGATCGCCCATCCAGCTTATCCGTTTGAACCGTTTGAACCGTTCTAACCGTTATGAACGGCTATGATGACTTCGAACGCCACCCTTATCGACGGGCAGTTGGGGGAGCGGATCTCCCATTCCAGCTTAACAGTTTGAACCGTTCTAACCGTTACGAACGGCTATGAACGCCATGGTCACTAGCCGCCCAGAAGGACAGTTCAGAACCATACCCCTTTCCAGCTTATCCGTTTGAACCGTTCTAACCGATATGAACGGCTATAATGACCACGAACGCCACCTTACCTGGAGCTTAATCCGCAACCTAATCGTCTTTCCAACTTATCCGTTTGAACCGTTCTAACCGTTGTGAACGGCTATAATGACCACGAACGCCACCTTACCTGGAGCTTAATCCGCAACCTAATCGTCTTTCCAACTTATCCGTTTGAACCGTTCTAACCGTTATGAACGGCTATGATGACCACGAGCGCTACCCTTACCGAGGGGGCAGTTGGGATAGCTGATCGCCTTTTCCAGCTTGTCCGTTTGAACCGTTCCAACCGTTATGAACGGCTATGATGACTTCGAACGCCACCCTTATCGAGGGGGCAGTTGGGATACTGATCGCCCTTTTTAGCTTATCCGTTTGAACCGTTCTAACCGTTACGAACGGCTATGATGACTTCGAACGCCTCCCTTATCGAGGGGGCAGTTGGATACTGATCGCCCTTTTTAGCTTATCCGTTTGAACCGTTCCAACCGTTACGAACGGCTATGATGACTTCGAACGCCACCCTACCTGGAGGGCAATCCGAAACTTATTCGCCCTTTCCAGCTTATCCGTTTGAACCGTTCTAACCGTTATGAACGGCTACGATGATTACGAATACCACCCTACCTGGAGGTCAATAAAATTTCAAAACTCACTGATTGATGATTTCTCCGGATACCTTATGTTCTGATATCCACTTTTCTTGTTATCTTAATACCATTTCAATCAATGAGAACCTTATGACCTTACCCCGTCCAGTAAAATTTTGCCCTATTTGTTCGACAGAACTGCTTGGCAGGATAGATAAAATCTTCTGTTCTGTTCACTGTAAAAACATTTATCACCGTAAACGAAAAGCACAACGCCTCCCTTTTACCGATCCTATCGATAAAATGCTGCACAGAAACTGGGTTATCCTGACAGAAATCCATGAAGAAATCGGTAAAAACAAAATGTTCATACCCCTCTCCCGTCTCCTGAAGGCTGGATTCCATACCAATTATTTTACGACCAGACAGGTGAATTCCAAGGGAAAAGAATACTTCTTTATCTATAACTATGGATGGATGATGTTTAGTGAAAAAGAAGTAATGGTAACCCGGATGAAAAATCCCAAATAAATAGAATCCCTCAAACTTATTAAATCCGGGTGGTTTGATCTGTTTACGGAAAAACACCTTCACATTAATTCATTCTCATCAGATCGAGTATGATATCCAGGGTTGCATTCCAGGCATCTCGTACGGCATCGGAGGAAGAATCTCCCAAAGTCTCCGAAATGGTCTCCAGAAGAACTTCCTTTACAATAGGATAATGTTCGGGTAACACACCATATTCTTTGTGCTGAATGCCCAGTTGTCGCAAGCCAGATTTAAGGTAATCCGGTCTACTCAACGCATAGACCACACCCCGAAGCATATGCGTCAGCATATATCCCTGTACCAGCATATCCGTGGTGAAAAGATTACGTACTTCCGGAGCCCGGGCAAATAACTTTTGGTAGAACCGGGCAGCGAACTCCACTTCATTACTCAGGATTTGCTTGATGGATGACTGGATCAGAAAATTGGTCTCATTTTTTGTAAAACCCACGACCTCATAAATCTGAAATTTTCCTTTTTTCCCCTTCAGATAGACTGTTGACTCCAATCCCAATGCGATCCTTCCTTCCGGTATCCGGTCTTTAACCTCTTTCGAAATGAGGACCTGAGTGCCCAAATCCTTGTTCTTGGTCTGAATACGGCTGGTCACATTCATCGGATCACCCACTACCGCAAACTGCTTATACCGCTCATGCCCGATATTCCCGATATATGATTTTCCAAAGTGGATCCCGACTCCGATTTTCAAAGGAGTGATGAAATCCCTGAATTCCCATTTATTGAGCATCTCCAGGGTAGTCAGCATTCCCATCCCTGCCCGCACGGCGTCCATGCAAATCTTTTCCGGCGTGCCTCCTCCCACACCAAACAGCGCAATAATCTCATCTCCGGCATATTGATAAATAATGCCATTATTCATATATACCGGATCCCCCAGGGCGGTAAAGAAACGATTCAGGATAAATGCCAAATCAAAATTTGACTGGGCTTCCGCGATCTGGGTATAATTACGCATATCACAAAAAAGAAAGGCCATTTCCTTCTCCTCTCCGGTTCCCAATTTGATGGTTTCCAACTGCAGATTTGCCGTCTCCGCATTGGTCCATATCAGACGTTCAATGGAGACCGGCCCACCCTGGAGATTCACCTGACAGCCAAGACGTATTGATGAGTCCCACTGCCGCTCTGCCGCCATTTTCTTCTCCGCTTTGGAGGGTTTTGACACGTTATCTACCCCATCAACTATCCGTATCCGGCAGGTCGTGCACATTCCGTAGCCTCCACATTCATGTAAATGAGGTATTTTATTCAGGATCGAATGTCTCAGAATGGTCTGACCCTTCTCAATTGGAACCGCCTTATTTAGCACAACATATTTAAGCATAGGCCCTACTTCTTCTTGTGTTGTCCCTGAATCCCCAACCCCTGCGAAATAATTTTTTAAATTATCCGGCACTTATTCAGCAATGTAGCTAAATTCCGGGTTCATAGCGGTCTTTGAAGGTAATACTATCATCACACATCAGGAAGTTATATCATTCATCAACTTCAGAACAAAATCTGTTATATTAGACTCAAATGCATTTACTGGAGAGAAGTTCAGATTTGGAATTATTAACCAAATCCTTTTCACGGGTGGAACAAGGTTCTGGTCATACAGTCGTGATCAGGGGTGAAGCGGGGATTGGAAAGACCTCTCTCGTAGAGTATTTCATTGAAAATAATCAAGGTATAAGTGAATTTTATGTTGGCGCGTGTGATTCATTATTTACCCCCAGGCCACTTGGCCCGCTCTATGATATCTGCTACCAACTAGGCGACCAACTTGCCGGGGTCATGTTTGGCAATGGAGGTCAAACAGTCATTTTTGTCACCCTGAAGCGTATCCTTGAGCAAAAAACCAATCCGGTTATCCTGGTTTTCGAAGATATCCAATGGGCCGATGAAGCCACCATGGACTTAATCAAATTCCTTGCCCGGCGGATTATTCGCCTCCGTTGTCTGTTGATCCTGACAGTCCGTGATGATGAGTTACCAATCGACCATCCCCTCTACCAGGTATTTGGTGACTTTCCTGCCAATGCATCTTCCAACATCACCATGTCCAGGCTGTCGTGTGATACAGTAATGCAAATGGCAGATAAGTATGAGCTGCCGGGAAATGAGATTTTCAATATCACGAATGGCAACCCATATTATGTAAAAGAATTACTTGAAAATTACCATGAGGGTATCCCAAAATCGGTCAAAGAGGCTGTTTTGTCCGTTTTCAACCGGCAAATGGAACCGGTTAAAGATATGTGGGAAACCATTTCCCTCCTCCCCAACCGGGTGGAAACCTGGCTTGTTTCGGAAATTCAGCCGGATTACCTGAAGATTATTGATACTTGTTTGAATGCCAGAATACTGATATCCGATGGCAGGTTTCTACACTTCAAACATGACCTCTTCCGGCGCACTATTGAGGATGCTCTGAATCCGATCAGAAAACTGCTCCTGCATCAGAAAATTCTGAAAGTCATGCTGCTAAATCAGGAAAAGGGCATTTCACTCAGTAGACTCGTCCATCATGCAAAACATGCTCATGACGATAAAGTCATCAGGGATCTTGCACCCAGGGCTGCCGAAGAAGCCGCCATCCTAGGGGCTCATAAAGAAGCAGCAACCCTATTTCGAGTCGCACTGGAGCAAGAAAAAACCGCTTCCGGGAATGTGGCACATCTCCTCGAAAAATATGCCTATGAATGTTATCTGACCAATCAAATGGATCAAGCCATTCAGGCCCGGAAACAAGCCCTGGAAATATGGAAAAATGAAGGTAACCCGGTGAAAACCGGTGATTGTCAACGTTGGCTCTCCCGTTTGTTTTGGTTTTTGGGAAAACGCGAAGAATCAGGCCAATTTGCAGAACAGGCTTTGCAAACCTTTACCGGATTACCGGTGTCACCGGAGAAAGCCATGGCTTTCAGCAACATGTCGCAATTAAAGATGTTGGAATACAATCTGACTGAAGCCATAGCCTGGGGCAATAAGGCCATTGAAATGGCGGAAAAGCTGGGGGACGCCGAGATTTTGTCACATGCCCTAAACAATGTTGGGACTGCTTCCATGTTTGAGGAACAGACTTTTGATGAGGGTTACAAACATCTAACAAAAAGTCTGACAGTGGCCCTCCAAAATGAATACCACGAACATGCAGCCAGGGCATATACCAATCTTGGATCCTGTCTGTCGATCACTCATCAATTTGACGGAGCCCTTAAAAGACTGAATGATGGAATCGCTTACTGCGAAGAACGGAATCTGGATTCCTGGACTTACTACCAATTATCCTGGAAAGCCCTTATTCATTTAAAAACCGGTAATTGGAGCCTTGCCGAATCCATTGCCCAAAAACTGATGGCCCATAAGTCCCTGCCACCCATTGTATCGATCGGAACCTTAGTAGTAGCCGGATTGATCCGGGCAAGAAAAGGCGACCCCGAAGCACAGGTATTTTTGAAGCAGGCCTGGAATCTGGCACAACCAACCCGCGAGATTCAGCGAATTGTTCCGGCTTCAATTGCATTGGCGGAATGGTATTGGCTGACAAATCAGTACGACTCTGGATTGTCTATTTTACTGCAGTCCAATGAACTGGCTGCGAAAGCCGGTGCTTCATGGTACAGGGAAGAATTGAATTTTTGGTTATGGATGTTCGGCCAAAATCAAATCCTGGCTCAAAATCCTGACAAACTGGCTGCATTCTTGCTCAGAGAGGATTGGAGCGGAGCGGCCGATCATCTTAAAAAAATGCACCTCCCCTATGAAGTAGCCTGGGTCCTGGCCGAAGGCGATGAGGAATCGCAGAGAAATGCCCTGGGCACTTTTCAGCAGATGGAAGCAGCGGGTGCTATCCTGAAACTTCAACAGAAGATGAGAAGTCGAGGTGTACGCAGCATTCCAAAAGGTCCTCATCAGAGCACCCGTAAAAACCCGGCCGGTCTCACGAACCGGCAACTGGAAGTACTGACCTTTTTAGCTCAAGGCTTGCAGAATAATGACATAGCCTCTCAAATGTATCTTTCAGTAAAGACGATCGACCATCACATTTCGGCAATTCTCTCTAAACTCGAGGCCGATTCCCGTACCATGGCAGTCGCCCGGGCAAGGGAGTTGGGTATCATCACTAAATAGGTAATCACCCTTCTAAAATATAGGTAATTCTCCCGATTTATCATGGGGACGGCTGTCCTATTTTTGTGTCATCAAATTTTATTAACTCTTAATAAATCAGTTATGAAAAAATTTATTGTCGAGAGAGAAATTCCCGGTTTATCCAAACTTACATCGGAGGAATTAAAAGAGATTGCACTAAAATCCTGCCAGGTCGTCGAAGAACTTAACAAACCTTATCACTGGTTACAAAGTTATTGTACCGGTGATAAAATGTACTGTGTACATATTGCTCCCGATGAGGACACGGTCAGAGAACATGCGCGAAAAGGTGGATTTCCAGCTGACAAAGTAGTTGAAGTGGTCTCCATCATCGACCCTTCGACCGGTTCAAATTAAACGATCAAAATGGAAACAAGATTGCCAACAGCACTAGTCGTTGGCTTTCTTGTTTTTCAGCTCCTCTCAAGTGAATACACCTAATTACTGCTTTTCCAATATAAAAGCAATATCCTGACCGACATAGCGTGCCTGACCACCCTGAATCCGGAGATTGGGTATGGTAAAATGAATCTGGCCTTCCGGAGAAGATGATATTTTCTCCTCATGAATCCACCGGCCACTCCAGGTATGGTAAATTTTCAGCAAATATTCCCCGGATTTCTGATTTTTGATTTCCACCGGTTCACTGGCTACATCAGTTACCGGATGAACTACCCAACCAAAAATCATCTGATCGCTGGCCATCGCAAAAGCATCCAATCCACCCCGAATCTCACTGACCGGATTTAAATTTGTCAGCTGATTAAACGGAATCGCCTCTTTAAACCTGGCAACAGATCGCATCTGATTGGTCACTATCACATCATTCAAAAATCCGGAATGTGCCCACCAGAATGGAGTCATCGCCGCACCAGATGCCATACTCACCCATAATGCATTGTGAAACATCGCCAGATAACCCGGCATACCCGGTTCGTAGAAAGTATGATTCCAACCTGTTTCCCCAATAATCGCAGGTTTCTCATAGTTGTTCCACAATCGCTGAATTTCACCAGCATAATTCAGATAACTATAGGTGAGGGGATGGATTTCAGACGAATCTACATCACCTTCCCGGATGATTGGAAAACCCTGAGCTTCATAAATTTCCCGGGCGGCCAGATCAAAAATCTGATACCCTTCATGCCAGTATTCCTTAAAACCACCACTGCGGGTTCCAGTCGTCAGATGACCATACGGATCATTTTCCTTCAGGTAATCATGCACTTTACGACCCCATTCGGCTGCCATCAGACTGTCTCCGGAGACCCATCCATCCGTGCCATTCACTTCATCGATAATAAACCAGATACCTAGTGACCGGCTGTATCCCCAACGGGCAATAAAATATCTGTATAATTTTTCCTGAAATTCCCAGGCCAGTTCACTACGGTAAAAGTCCCGGGCATCGCAGATTTGACGATACGGATTGGTGTGCCATCGTCTGTTTCCTCCCGTCCAGACAGTTTCTGATAAATAAGAGTGAAACCAGAGATTCAGACTGAGAATAAACTCTTTTTCTTCACATAACTCCAGCACTTCATCCAACCTGCCACACAAATTCTGATCGTAGCGCCCCAGACCACTACCCAGGGTTTCCAGGGGTGTGATAAAAGTGCTGATAAAATTCAGCCCCAACTCCTTCAGTTCATCCAGATTTTCAGAGGTGATGCTTCCCTGGTTAAACGCCGTATAACTATCGTTGTACCAATAACCAACTCCATAGTATGGAGTTCCATCAGCATATTCCAGGTAGCGCTGATTGGAAGCGACCCGGATCGGACCGCGATGCAACGATTCAACGCATTGAAACATGCGCAGTGAATCCATAATCATACTGTCCCGGTCAGTAACCATAACCTGATAGCTCCAGATTCCCACTTCATCGGGTGAAAAACGGATCATCCAGGTACTTCTCCAGTTATGATAATTATAAAACCCCGGAATATTCCAGATTTTTCCGGATGGGCTGGTAAAAACAGCATCCAGTCTGATTTCATCCGGATCGAAAGGATTGATATAATCCGCATTAAAATGCAGACTTATCTCGAATTTATCGTAGCGTCCAACTGTATCCTGCTGAGGAAATATACCGGTAAATTCCGGTGTAGCCATTAAAGCAACGGGGATAAAGAAGAGAAAGAATGTCAATTTCATTGTAATCGAACTTTTGTTTGAATTAGATCTGGTCATTCACAACTATTGTTTCATTCTTATTCATTCATTCTTGTAATAAATTCAAATTGTAGAACAATAAATCATATCGTAATATTTTCAAAATCAGGCTTCCTGCAGTAAATTCAATAATTTACGATCCAGTTTATGTCCGTACCAATCTTCGTAATCCACATCTTCCCGGCCGGAATCCAATAAGCCAAAAGATCCCCTGAACTCCCATAAAGCAAAGCCAATGTCGTTTTCTCCCAGGATGCTCAGGACGTCCTTAAACCATGCGAGAAATACATCGTGCGGTGTCTTATTCCAGCAACCACATTCTCCGCAATGTACTCCGACTCCCTGATCGACCAATTTTATCCAGGGCTTGTACATATCAATCAACATCTGTCGACTTAAATACTGTTCACCTACCTGTCCCGGCCATTTGGGTTCTGGCAGGTTCTCTGGATCTTTATAAACCCAGGGTGCCTTGTAATGCGATATAATTCCTGGATTGTATCCCCGGCAACTTTGAGCAACATCCAAATCAATGATCTCCGGGATGACATCCCTCCCGACATTATTACCATCCGCTATGATCAAATGATCCGGATTCTGGTCCCTGATAACCTTCGAAGCTTCAACTACCAACTTCCGGTATAATTCACCAGGTACGGCCGACCGTTGAGAATGCTGATCATTCATATCTTCCCGCATGCACGGTTCATTGAGTAAGTCAAAACTGATTTTCTCAGAAGAGATGTCTCTATAGCGACTCGCCCAGAACTTCCAGTGACGACAAAAATCTTTCAGTGCCTGTTCATCCTTCCAGAGATTATAGGGCTCCTGAAAACCTGCATTGACACAAAACCCGGGTGCCCGGTGTAAATTCAGACTTACATGAATGCCATACTTATGGGCCTGATAGACCAATTGATCCACTTTCTCCACGGCTTTCATATCATACTTACACACCCGCCGGGGATGAATGGGCTTACTTCTGTCGAACCGGATATATGAAGGATAGGCCATCGGTATACGTACAAAATCAAATCCCCAATCCGACATCCACTTGAAATATTCTTCATTGGTCCCCTCCCGGGCATTAGAAGGATCGGGTGAAAAAAGATCCAACAAATTAAATCCTTTCCACCTTGGTAACTTATTCTTTCTGACTGAATCAAAATTCAGGGGATGACGGGTATCAATTAAACAGGCTGAACCTGCCATCAATGAACGGGATAAAAATTCTCTTCTGTCCATCTCCAAATGGTTTTATCCGAAATCTTAAGTTACGAAATTTCGGCACGCGATATCCGGTGATTTAAGTCATGCCTTCCGTTAAAAACTCAAATTATCCGGAATAAAGGTCGGGTGAGACAGGTTGGACCTCCACTGCCTTTCAGACAAATTTCCTTCCCTGAGAAGGAGATAACCTCACAGCCTGCTTTCTCCAGTCCCGCCCGGGTTACCGGATTACCCTCCACCATCATACAAACACCTGGTTTGAGGGCCAGGACATTACATCCCAGGGTATCCAGCTCGTTTTCCGGTACTTCCACCAACCGGATCTGGCGATCCAGTAAAACATTCCGAAATGATATTGGCAGCAGGGGCGAAAAGACCACGGCAATGTCCGGAGCCACCGGACTAAAAACCGACATCAGGTGGAAAACATCTGTGGGACCACGGTAGTGCGGTAAATCAACCCTGATCACCCTGATTCCGGATGGAGACAAAAGACTTTCGAGCTGTCTGATCCCTTCCGCGTTGGACCGGTACGAATGACCAACCACCAGCGTCGTGGTATCCAGCCAGGCTACATCACCCCCTTCCAGTGAACCCGGACCCTCAATCTCCCCCAGTACCTTTATCCCTCTCCGGTTGAGCAGACTTCTGATAGCGTCCGGTTCATTCCCTCGGGCTGCTTTTCCCATCCTGGCAAGGACCACCCCCTGATCGCAAACTACCGCTGCATCGCGGCAATAGATCGAATCAAGTGACAAAGCAGGGTCCTCCGGTAAATGATAGACCTCAACATCATGGTTATAGATCAACTCTTCAAATCGATCATACTCTTTGCAGGCAGCATCGAAACCAGGCATAGCCTGATAACCCAAGACCTCCCATTCTCTGGCAATCTTCTGGCGAGAAATAAAAGCAGTCTCCGGTCTCTTTAGAATAATTGACTTTAATTTCCCGGATTCCGATTGACAGGTCTGCATGAATTACGTTCGTATTGTCATTTGCCAGATTGTAAAGACCGTTCCGGGAAGAATTTTATTTGACACTAAAATATCCCATCATTCCGATCATTTTGTTCACCTCCCCGATTTTATTGGATGCTCTGGCAAGGTATCATGATATGAATCCGGCAATGATGAGGTTGATTTTATTGCATCTCTTCAAATATCAGGTCAGGGAGGAGATCGGGCTTTTGATAATGCGTTTTGCTAAAAGTGGAATCCAGAAGGTTATTGCTGTAATGAGTTAACAACAGTCTTCTAAATTCATTATTTCAGTTGAGGAAATTCCAGGATAAAAGCGCGAAAATCGGTAGCCTTTGCCTTTCCCATAAAATGACCAATGATACCGGCAGAAGCTTTGGTGATCGTCTTGTGAAACTTGGTTCCAGAACCGAAAACCCGGTCAAACCGGGCAATTCCTTCACACAATTTATCCGAAGCTAAACCGATCCCCCATCTACGAATATATAAATAGCCCAATCTGAGATGTGCTTCATGCGTAAACCATGTTGGATCCAACTGACAGCTCTCGAATTTTTCGATAAAAAGCTGATCGTCTAAAGTATAATGCATTTCCATGGTTGTGACGGTATAATATCCCGTTCAAAGATAATGGTAATTTGCCATTAGGAGGGGTTAAGCCCTTAAAAGTCTGATAGCTGCAATGTTGTCTATTTCTGATCTAAGACTAATTTGAAGAGTTGCGTTTAAAATCGCCTGAAAAGAGCTGCTGCTCTGATCATCTGACCAATTGGCCGCTGATTTCCAAAAGACGGAGTTCAGAAATCCGGATATTGTGTTGTGCGTTGACCAACCGGTTCAGTGCAGTATCGTAAGAACGTTGTGCTTCATTCAGCTCAAGGATGGTAGAACCACCCAGGCGAAATTTTTCCAGAGAAATAGCCAGATTTTCTTCTGCCAGAACTTTATTTTCTTCTTCAAAATCCAGCAATTGTTTGTCTGACAGATATTGATTATATGCCTCGGTCAGTTGCGAACGAATACGTGTCAACAGTTCTTCTTCCTGTTTACCAAGACTCTGGGAATTGATCTGGGCAATGGCAATCTGGTTTTGTAAATGTTTACCATCAAAAAGTATCCAACGGGCATTAAACCCTGCATTCAACGCAGCATTCTGGTTGGACAGAATAAAATTTGCATTGGCATTGGTATAGAAATATCCCAAACTGGAGCTAAAGCCAACTTGCGGTTTCCTGCCGGCAGAAATTTCTTTCTCCGTAATCTGGCTGATGTCGTGTAATTTCCGGAGCAGAATAACCTCCCGATTTTTCTCATTGGCAGACTGAATCAGGTCAGGCAAAACATATTCTTCACTAAATACGACCTCATCCTGCACATCAAACTCAACTTCGAGATCCCGGTTTAGCAAGCCATTGAGTCTGATTTTGGCATTCCCGTATTCGTTAATGGAGGCTGATCGTTCGCTTAGCTGAGCATTGAGATCGGTTTTTGACTGTAAAAAGTCAATTTTGGACCCTTTGCCAACCGTCCAGCGTTCTTCCGTTATGCTGAGCCGGTCTTCATAATATCTGATTACGGTATTCAGGTAGCCAACTCTGGCTTTCAGCCGCATCACTTCGTAGTAAGATTGAATGACCTGACTCACCAGATCCTGCATGGCGATCTGGGTCTGAATGTCACTGGCCTGACTCAGTTCCCGAAGCCGGTCAAACGTCGCCTGCATCCGGCCACCATCGTATACTGTCCAATCCAATTGAAGGCTTACATTCGGTGACAGAGTACGCCCGAAACGGTCTACGACCCGGCCATCAAGATAATTTTGTTGTACCCGGTTGATCGTTGCACCGGCATTGGCATTCAAATTCAATTGCGGACCAAAACCTGCATTGGATCTATAGACCTGCATTTCAGCAGCCCTTTGTTCAATACGAAAAACCTCGATACCCAGATTCTGAGTCAGTGCGACATTAATTGCCTCTTCGAGTGTGAGCAACTCCTGACCTCCCAGCAATCCGGGAAAACAAATAAAAAAAACCTTTATCAGATTAACTCTCATCCCTAATAAAACTAGCTACCATACAATCAAGCGATGTTTTCAGCCATCATTTCAATCCGCTTTCGCCGTTGATAATTCTTGGCTCTCGACAGATAGGTATACATGGAGGGAATAACGTATAAGGTCAGAACCAGCGAGAATAAAAGGCCACCCATTACCACAATTCCCATAGACATTCGGCTGGCTCCAGCCGATCCCAATGCCAGGGCGATCGGAGTAGCGCCCAGCACAGTTGCCAATGTAGTCATTATAATCGGGCGCATGCGCAAAGTCGCCGCTTCCAATGCTGCTTCATGGATTGACATCCCTTTTTCACGCAATTGATTGGCAAATTCAACAATCAGAATCCCATTCTTCGTCACCAGACCGACCAGCATAATGATACCAATCTGACTGAAAATATTTAAAGTCTGATTAAAAAGCCAAAGTGAAAAAACTGCCCCGGCGATTGCCAAAGGTACTGTCAGCATGATGATAAATGGATCAATAAAGCTCTCAAACTGGGCTGCCAGAATCAGATAGACCAGAATCAAAGCCAATACAAATGAAAAAACACTGCTATTGGAACTCTCCTGAAAGTCTCGGGAACTACCGGTCAGCTCGGTACGGATCGCCGGATCATCCAGGCGGGCTCGAATGGCATCCATGGCCTCAATTCCATCCGAAATGGTTTTACCCGGAGCCAATCCGGCGGATACGGTGGCGGATAGCCATCGGTTGTAATGATATAGTTGGGGAGGGCTGCTTTCTTCCCGGGCGACAACAATATTATCCAGTTGTACCGGCACCCCTTGATTATTCTTCACATAAAGTGTTTTCAAATCGATGGGTTCATCCCGGTTGCTACGGTCAAACTGGCCAATAACCTGGTACTGCCTGCCATTCATATTAAAATACCCAAACCGTTGTCCGGCGAATGCCAGCTGCATGGCGGTAGCCACATCAGCCACCGAAACTCCCATACTCTTTGATTTTTCCCGGTCAATGGTGATCTCCAATTCGGGCTTATTAAACTTCAGATTCATATCGAAGACCGTAAATGTCGGATCGTTTTCCACGGCTTCCAGAAATGGTGGCATATATTCCCTCAATTTTTCGAAATCAGGGGCCTGTATGACGTATTGCACAGGTAAACCCGCCCGCTTATTCAGGGCAATGGTCGGTTCTTCATTGGCAAAAGCCTTTGCATCAGGCATTTCTCTGAATTTCCTGTTTAAAAACTGGGTCAGCTCCGATTGAGTACGGGTACGTTCGCTGGGATCAACCAGCGTCACTCTTGAGAAAGCCGAATTGGCACTTCCTGATCCACCAAAACCCGGTGAAGTGTAGGTCATAATACCAATGTTTTCAGGCACAGAATCCATCATCATTTGGGCGGCCTTAAGGACATAGTTGTCCATATACTCAAATGATGAGCCCTCTGGCGTAGTCATACTCAGTCTTAATATACTACGGTCATCATTGGGTGCCAATTCAGACTGCAATGATGTTCCGATAAAATAGATCATCGCTGCCACCAGAGTAAAAATTGGAAAGGCCAGCCAGCGCCTCTTCAAGAAGTTTTGCAGTCCATTCTTGTAGCCCGACTCAAGACCCTTGAAGAATGGTTCGGTCTTTTCATAGAATTTATTCCGACTATCCTTCTTCCTGACGAGATAAGCATTCAACATTGGGGTTAGTGTCAGTGAAACAAAAGCAGAAATCATTACAGCGGATGCCAGCACTACTCCAAATTCCTGAAATAATTTACCCACAAACCCCTGCATAAAGATCACCGGTAAAAAGACAGCTGCCAATGTTATGGAGGTGGAGATGATGGCAAACATGATTTCATTCGAACCCTTAATGGCGGCTTGTACCGGGTGCATTCCGGCTTCGATCTTCTTGTAGATATTTTCCGTGACCACTATTCCGTCATCGACCACCAAACCAGTCGCCAGCACAATCGCGAGCAAGGTCAGTACATTGATCGAATACCCAAGAGCATACATGACAAAAAAGGTCCCAACCAGCGAGACCGGGATGTCGATCAAGGGTCTGACTGCAATTATCCAGTCCCGGAAAAACAGGAAAATAATCATCACCACCAGTATGATGGCGATAAGCAGAGTCTCCTTGACTTCGTGAATCGATCTATCAATGAAAATCGTATAGTCAAAGAATTTATACATTTTTAGGTCATCGGGAAGATCCGACCTAAGCGTCTCAGCACGTTTATTGACTTCGGTGGCGATATCCAAAACATTGGAACCAGGTTGGGCACTAATGGCAATACCAACGCGGGGAACATTATTGACTCTAAAGATACCCTCTTCATTCTCTGCTCCCAAAACGGCATAGCCAACATCTTTAAGCCGGATGATCTTTTCTCCAACTGTCTTGATAATCAGGTTATTGAAGTCCTCTTCGTTTCTGAACCGTCCAATGGTTTTGACCGTGAGTTCCGTATTATCTCCCTGGATCCTTCCGCTGGGCAACTCGATATTTTCCCGGTCGAGGGCTAATTTGATATCCTGGGTGGTGATGTTTTGCGCCGCCATTCGATCGGGCTCCATCCAGATCCGCATAGCATACCGTTTCTGGCCCCAGATCCGGACTCCACTTACTCCCGGCACTGTCTCAAAACGTGGAGCAATGACATTTTCCGCATAATCACTCATATCCAGTAACGACCGGCTATCACTTTCCAGCGTCATGGCCATGATGGCTTCATTATCGGCATCCGCTTTGCTGACTACCGGCAAACCTTCAATGTCTCGGGGTAATGAGCGGGCAGCCTGGGAAACTTTATCCCGGATATCATTTGCTGCCTGCTCCATGGAAACATTCAGGTTGAATTCAACATTGATTGAACTGGAGCCCTGATTACTGCTGGAGCTGATGGTACGAATCCCCTCGACACTGTTTATAGCCTTCTCCAACGGTTCGGTTATCTCCGCCTCGATGATACTGGCATTGGCACCGGGATAGGACGTTCGCACCGAAACAACCGGTGGGTCGATGGATGGGAATTCGCGAACACCAAGAGTGGTTAAGCCAATGGCCCCGAAAATGAGGATCAATAGGTTCATCACGATGGCCAAAACCGGCCTCTTGATCGATAAGGTTGATATGGACATATACTCCAGATTTTAAGGTGCGACTGTAAGATTTACCACTCCCTGCACCCTCACCGGTAAATCATTCTTTACCGACATGAGACCACTAACGATGACGGAATCTCCGACCGTCATACCATCCAGCACCTGAATAGTACGATCGGTTCTAATTCCGGTTACTACCGGAGTTTCAGTAGCTAATCCCCTCTTAACCAGATAAACAACTTTACCCTTTAAAACCGGTACAATTGCTTCGGTAGGTATCATGATAGACTCTCTTGACCCCAATGGTAAAGTCACCCTTACAAACATTCCAGGTTTCAACAGCCCGAGCCCATTGTCGGCCATTGCCCTTAGTCTCAGCGTACGTAGATCTTCGTCCACCCGAGGGTCAATCGCCACAATTTTTGCTGAAAACTGATCATCGGTGCCATCTATCTCGAAGATAATCTCCCTGCCAACGGACACATCCGATGCATACTTTTCGGGGATTGCAAAATCAATCTTTACCGGATTGGACTGTACCAGAGTTGCTATCGAAGTACTGGGTGTCACATAGGCACCCTCACTAATATTTTTAAATCCGATATAGCCACTAAATGGAGCACGGACTTCGGTTTTTTCCAATTGAACTTCCAGCAACTCCCGGTCCGCACCTAAGGTATTTACCTGGTTCATCGCCAGATCATATTCCTCCTTACTGATCGCGTTGATATCCAAAAGCTTACGTTGTCTCGCCTCAATTTGTTCAGCCAATTGCTCTTCATATTCGATCTTCTTCAGCTGAGCCCGTAAGTCATCGTCATTTAGTTTGGCGATAAGTTGTCCTTTCTGAACAAAACGACCTTCCTGGATATTCAAACTGGTCAACCTGCCCGATACCTCACTTCTTAATTCAACTTCTTCATTGGGAACAATAGTACCGGAAGAAAATATAGTATTGTCAGTGGCCGTTTCCTGGGCGATATAGATATTCACCGGTACGACCGCTGAAGACCTGGCTGCCGAGGAGGTCGATCTGGCAGGTGGGTTACTGTTCTCCTCTTTGTCCCAGACATATATCTTCAACAATGCCAGTGCAGTAATAATCAAAGTAACGACAATCAATGGACGCATATCAACTACGATAAGTTTAAATGTAAAGCCGGCATCTTGTAACAGTGGCAATTCCGGTATTGTTCTTCCTGAAACTGAAAATGGGAGACTACTCTGCTTTTATCAACGATTTCCATAAAAATTGTAGTTCACGAAATTCATCCTGCAATATCGGGAAACTCACAATATCAATTTTGTGAAGAATCTGAAGTTTTCCGGAGAATAAGGCAAAAATAGACATCTGTTAGGCCTTTATCCATCATAAAACGCCAAAATCATTAGAAGGTTGATCTGGTCACATCAAAGACCAAATCTCTTTAAGTAGTTTATAGGCCACCATGGCCGTTTGTTCATTGAAGTCACGTTTGGGATTGTACTCCACGATGTCAGCCCCGACCACTGGTACCTCAATCTGGTGCAGGATCCCGATCACCTCCCGGGTGCTCATTCCTCCAGGTTCCTGATGGGAAACTCCCGGAGCAAATGCCGGATCCAAAACATCGAGATCGAAGGATAGATACAGGGGTCCCTTAAGTTGTCGAACGAAGGCCCCACTGACATCTTTCATTTCAATGATTTTTACTCCAAATCTTTCGGCCTGCCGGGACTGATGCCCACATAGGGTCCGGATTCCTGCCTGAGTAAGTGAGGCAACCAATCCCTGTTCCATGATCCGGGCAAAAGGTGATGCATGGGAGTAATAATTTTCATCGAAATGATCATACAGATCACTATGTGCGTCAAAGAGAAGAATATGAAGTTCTGGGTACAATTCCGAATGTGCCTTGATCAGCGGAAAAGTCACCGAATGATCACCACCCAGTGCAATCAGTCTGGATCCATCCCGGATCAGTCCGGTCACCTGCCGATAAATCTGGTTAAAAGCCGCAGAGGGGTCATCTGACTCGAAAATCATATCTCCACAATCCAGCATATTCTTTTCAAAATCGATGGTTTTACCATTTTCAGCGCTTGGATTGGATGCACCCTGCTGATGCATAGACCGGATCAGGGAAGTGCATCTGCCGCTCCCCGCATGAAGGAAGAGTTGGCATCATAAGGAATCCCCAGTAGTTTGATCATGGAATATCATTATATCAACTCAAATTAGAAATTAATCCTGCCTGAGATCAACCAAATGGAAAATTTTGAACTGATTCCTGATCTGATCAGCAGGCCGGCAATCACCAGGAGGCTGTTGAATTGCGCAGCTTGATGCTGAAGCCGTAAATCGTCGTTTCTGGCGAAGCGAGACGAAGGAAGATACTGGAAGTTGTAACTGACTGACACCGTCTGCCAAGGCCTGCCGGGCAGAGTCTCAATGAAGCCAGGAGCGGCGAGAACGGCTGAACATCTGATAATAAAAATGTATTCTTAATTAAATCAGCGCGAGGTGAGTATTTCAACGGCCTCCTGGGATGACCAGGGACCAATCAATCCTGAAAATACATTGCAGGATTGACGGTTCTACTGAAGGTCAGGTTAGGATGCAATTCCTGCAGATGCCCAGGATCAACCATCCGGTTTTATCCCTAAAAAGTATATATTTAGCAGGTTAAATACCGATAAATGAGTGTTTTGGTCAAAGATTTTATGAGATCACCGGTATCGACCTGTGTTTTGCAGTCTGATGTAGGCAAGGTACGGGATCTGATGCGTCAGAAAGGGTTCAGTGCAGTGCCCATTGTAGAAATTAAAGGTGAGCAAATTTTGATACGGGGTATTGTAACGAATACCGATCTAATGGGTGCTTTTGATGACAATGTAGCCATCGAGCAGGTGATGACCTATGGCGTCTATGTGATTGACCCTGAAGCCACCGCTCAGGAAGCTGCCAAGCTGATGTTGCATCATAAGATCCATCATTTATTGGTCATCGAGGAAACCAGAATAGTGGGGATGCTGAGTTCGATGGATTTTGTTCGTCTGATAGGATCCGGTTACGGTGACTGATTTGCCAGCCGATAACACCCAATACGAAAGCATACTACCTATTACCTTCGTAAAGACCAGACTCCCCTTTGATACGGTGAATGTTCGTTTAATTGAAATAATACGACAACTTCAGCACAAGAGCCCGGTTCCGGGGAGTGAAATCTTCTGTATGGGAGTTATTCGTATACACGACAAATAAATCGGAGACCGGCGCATAGCGCCATTGAAACCGGATATTGACATTAAGGTTTTCAATCTGGGAATTGTATTGCATA
>CAYRYD010000029.1:0-72949 GCA_964428345.1 uncultured Saprospiraceae bacterium
TTGTCCCAGTTAAACAATTACACAATTAAACAATTCCACAATTAAACAGTACGATATCCCCCCTTGGGGGAGCAGGTGGATAAATTCAGAGTCACCTTGTCCCAGTTAAACAATTACACAATTACACAATTAAACAGTACGGTATCCCCCCTGGGGGGGCAGGGGGGAGAAAATCTCAGACCCTTCTTATAACAATTAGATAATTACACAATTAAACAATTCCACAATTAAACAGTACGATATCCCCCCTAGGGGGGAAGGGGGGGGTGATTGACAAATTGGATAAATAATTTGGGCAAGCTCAGGGTGATCTTCCAATTAAACTACATTCCATGAGTAACTAAGGAATTTCAGGGTTATGTTTAAAATTTCATTTTTCAAACACCAGAATACACCAGAACACATCTGTAATCGCATCTTTTAAGCTGAGTTCACGAAGGAGGGGAGGGGTCAATAACGGTGGTGCGATAAATGGATAGCCGATACGGTCGTAATTTGATCATCTATGCGTAGATTACAGCTCGTCATTTTATTGTTTATGTATGCAGGTTCTCTGATCACTTGCATATTGCCTCCTGATGGTACCGGAGAATGTTTGTTCGATGATGAGTTTCTAAACTTCACCGTGCCACCTGCCAAATATTTTGGTTATAAAATCTGGCAGGCGGATACGGCTGAAGATGCATTTATTGGCTATAACTACCCTGATCATGCGTTGGATATTTACAGTCTGACCGATGGACAATATAAGGGTGAAATCAAGTTTAGACAGGATGGCCCCAATACTATCAATCAGGTATTGAGTTTTTTTGTTTATTCCCGGGATTCTATTTTCATTTTGTCCGATCGATATATCTATATTATTGACAGCAGTGCCGGGATACAACAGAAAATATTGATTAATAATGCAAATAGCACGCTAAAAGGTATTGACTTTAGTCGGAATACCATCTATTGTACTCCGGATCACAATGCTCCGGTCTTTTTTAATCCTTCCGACAGGAGACTATACTGCGCAGTAAAACCAGTGAGCAATGCAACTAGTCTTGATTATTTCGATTCTAAAATAGCTGGATTCTTCGATTTTAATGATACCTCTTTTCAATTCCTTGATATGAGGTATCCCGGTTATATGAAGGAAAGGTTCTATGGAATGATGGATAAACCGAATATCATATTTCAACCGGACATGGTCTTTTACAATTTTAAGCCCACCCATCACCTATACCAGTATGACATCTCTTCAGGGGCCATCCAGGTCAGGGATTTTAGGTCGAAGCTGAATCCGGGAGAAGCAGATCCAATTGATGGTAATGTTACGTTTACGGGAGATAGTGATCTGAATTTGATCTCTGATCATTTTAAGAACAATCCGGTTTTTTTCAAACTTCGCCTGAATCCCTTCAACAATGAAATTTACCTGGTACATTTGGGACCTTCGATGATCGACGAGGAGGGTACAATCAGGAGAATGTCGTTTATCAGCATATTTGATATTTCCTCCCGGGCTGGTCAACGTGCGCAGGAATTCAGGATACCCTATTCGCATACGACAAGGATTCTTTTCCCATTAAGGAATGGTGTCGGACTAATTCAGGACCAGGAAGTGACCGACGACAGGTTGCCTGTGCAGATCTTGCAGTGTGACGGGTAAGATGGCATCCTGGATCGTGTCTTCTTTTCAGTGAGTTTAACTATATATAATTTTGACAACCGATACCAAATCTTGACCATATTGCACCATTTATTCAGGTAGATAATCCTTTTTCTCCTATTCGCTCGATATTCATAAGTTCTTTAGAGGTGCCCTATAAGACCTTTTCTATTTCCCGAATCAATTCTCGTCCTTCTCCGGTCAAAATATTTCCGTCAGCGTCTATCGTTTCCAATAACGCATCGAGTACCTGACTCACTTCGCCATCTTTTTTGATCACAATATTCTTGGGATAAGCCATAATTCCCAGCTTCTGCGTTAATTCTCTACCGCTAACCAAATGCTCGTAATCAAAGTCGTGATATTTGAAAAATCCCTTTAAATCATCGTGATCACCCAGGCAGATAGCTACGAAATTAACGCGGTCTTCAAAGATTTCTTTTATCTGGTTCAATCTGGGCATCTCCTTCTTGCAAGGTGTACATGCTCTAAACCAGAAATTGAGAACCTGGTCTATCGTAAAATTCGCTGAGTTGAACCGGATTTCCATCCATATCTGGTAAAATAAAGTCCGGCAACCTTTTTCCTACATAGTCAAATATTCCTTCCCGGGGTGCAGTGAGCGGAAGTTCCTCCCCATCCGGTAAAATTGCACATAATCGAAATTTACTATAATAGTGTCAATACTAGTCTGGATTGTATCCTTAAAGACAGCTTTAACGAAAGACGCAGAATCTCTGGCCTTAAAACTTCGGTTCAAAATGTCAAGTTGAAGTCCAAATTCAGATTCCAGAAGACTGAGCGTCCTGCCTTCTCTCAGAAAATATTTCACCAGGTCTTCGTGACAAGACATCAGACTTATACAAAAGAGCATTAATATCCCTATGATCTTTGCAGACATATGTTATATCTCCTATGTTATTACAAAATAAGCTTTTCTTTTGATGAATTGAATGAATAATGAATTGGAAATATGGTATCAACTTCCCCGCCCAGCTCCATAAAGGGGGACAAGGTCCATTCTCCCCCCCTTCCCCCCCAGGGGGGACAACGTACTAGTGACATTCAGACTACTGCCCTGGAGATTTCTGTGCTGGGGTATCCAAGGGGTCAGGACTTCTTGGAGCGTGATAATCCTGCCCCCCAGCAAGCGGGGGACAACTTACCGGTAAATTTCGGGATTGATTGTACCGGTCAGGGATTAACAGTTGAATTGGGAAGCTTGGAGATTTCTCCCCCCTGCCCCCCTGGGGGGACAACGTACTTATGACATTCAGACTACTTCCCTGGAGGTGCAATTACCGCTTGACCAGTTGAGAATTGAGCTCCTGGCAAGGACGACCAAACGCAACGACTTAGCTAAGACCTTTGCAAAAAGGTCTCAGATCGGCCTTAAGGGTAAGCCGCCAAGAAACCAGTGGAGAAAACCGTTAAAAATTCTAAACTGCATGAGCCTTAACCAGTGAATAAGAGCAAAATACCGGATGACTACATACCTTCGGCCCGAAGAGTGAACCACCAGGGCGAGTTTTTAGAATTTAGGTTTACTCCGATGGTTTTAGGCTTAGCCTTACAGCCTTGATCTTTTGGTACTTTTGGATCAAGCCAAAAGTACAGACACATCTATTACGCAAACCTATTCTGTTTAACTGTTTGAATTATTAAATTAGGAAGAAGCTCTGAGCTTCTCCCCCCTGCCCCCCCGGGGGGACAACGTACATTTTGACATCAGACTACGTCCCGGGAGGAGCGTGCTGGGGTATCCAAGGGGTCATGACCCCTTGGGCCGTAATATTAAGGGTTTAATTGTGTAATTGTTTAACTGGGACAAGCTTGGAGATTTCTCCCCCCTGCCCCCCCAGGGGGGAGACCGACTTACAAGTTTTGGATGATTTGAGCGGATTATTTCCCGGTAAAGTTCGCCTTTCGTTTTTCCAGAAAAGCTGCCGACCCCTCCCTGAAATCTTCGGTGGCCGACAGGTCACAGAATCCCTGAATTTCCCTTTCGAAGCCATTGTCGTTTTTATCGTAATATGCCTGTACGGTCGTGATAATTTTTTCCACTGCCAGCGGTCCTTTGGAACTGATCTTCCCGATCAGGTCGGTTGCCTTGTTGATGGCCTCACCGGGACCCACCAGATCATTGATGAGTCCATATTGTAAAGCAGTTTCCCCGTCGATGAGATCGCCGGTCATCAGGAGTTCCAAAGCCCGGGCTTTTCCGATCAGTTGTACCAGTCGCTGAGTGCCGCCATATCCGGGTATGATGCCCAGATTGACCTCGGGTTGACCAAAACGGGACTGGGGAGTAGCCACCCGCAGATGACAGGCCATCGCGAGTTCACAACCACCGCCAAGGGCATAGCCATCGATGGCGGCGATCACCGGTCTGGGGAATCGTTCGATCGCATTATAGGCTTCATGTCCTTTCCGTACGAAGGCTTCCACTGTCCCCGGAGTCAGTGCCAGCAATTCAGTGATGTCGGCTCCCGCGGCAAAAGCCTTCTCTCCCGCGCCGGTAATAATGACTCCCCGAATGGCCGGTTGTTCATTCAGGTCCCGTGAAAAAAGGACTCGTAGCTCTTCCATCATGGCCGAATTGATGGCATTTAGGGCTTTGGGCCGGTTGAGGGTGATCAGGACAATGCCTTCCCGGTTTTCAACGAGCAAATGTTCATACTGCATGACTCAGATTTCAGGTTGGGAGTTTTGAATCAATGAGCAGCAAGATAATAATTTGTAACTTAGGGACGGTTTCCCGGTCCTGGACAAGATCCGTTATCGGACCGGGGACGGCAGGTGATCGCCAGATGAAAGTGTGGACTTCTTGGACCAGTTTGGGTGGATTTTTACGATGCTTGCTCCTGCTATCGTTGGCATCAGGCATCAGTGCCTGTCGTCAATCCCTGCCGGTTGAAGTAGAACAAGCCTACCACAACCACCGTCACCGTAATATCGATTTTAATCGCGATATCCGTCCGATTTTATCCGACCGCTGTTTCCCCTGCCATGGTCCCGACCAGGGAAAGCTGGAAGCCGGCCTGCGGCTCGACCTGCAGGAAATCGCCAAAGGCCCATTGCCCGAACATCCGGATCAGCGCGCCATCGTCGCCGGCAGGCCTTTCGCCAGCGAAGTGGTGCATCGCATCCTGTCGACTGATCCCGAATCGGTCATGCCGCCGGCCGATTCGAAGTTGCGGTTGAGCTCTGACGAAAAAGCCATCCTGATCGCCTGGATCGAGCAGGGCGCGGAATACAAAAAACACTGGGCTTTCATCAAACCCGAAGCGGTTGAGGTACCTGATGATCATCATCCGGTCGACTATTTCATTGCGGAAAAACTAAAGGAGCAGAGTGTGGACTTCAGCGACGAAGCCAGCCGGGAGACCATCCTGCGCCGACTGACCTTCGACCTGACCGGACTTCCTCCCTCCCTGGAGGAAATAAACAACTTTTTAAGCGACAAGTCACCGGATGCCTATGAAAAACAGGTGGACCGCCTGCTGACCTCACCGCACTACGGCGAACGGATGGCGGCCGACTGGCTCGATGTGGCCCGCTATGCCGATACCCACGGTTATACCGTCGACCGTTACCGGGATGTTTCACCCTGGCGGGATTGGGTGATCCGGAGTCTGAATGCCAATTTGCCCTACGACCAGTTTGTAACGCTCCAGCTCGCTGGTGATCTTTTGCCCGGAGCCGGAAAAGACGAACTGTTGGCTACGGCCTTTTTGAGGTTACATCCGCAGAATATGGAAGGAGGCATTATTCCGGAAGAATTCCGGGTAGAGTATGTGGCCGACCGGACCAACACCTTTGGGACCGCATTCATGGGAATGACTCTGTCGTGCGCCAAATGTCACGATCATAAATTTGACCCGGTATCCCAGAAGGAGTACTACCGGCTTTTCAGTTTTTTCAATAACCTCAATGAGGCGGGGCAGATCTCGTGGAACGATGCCATGCCGGTGCCGACCATGCTGCTGACCAAAGAACGGGAGGATTCTCTGATTCAGTGGCTGGAAAGCAAGATTGATACGATCGAAGCAGCCAAAATATCCCGGGAGGAAAATATCCGGCGACAGGCTGAAAACTGGCTGACACAGCAAGGATATGCCCGGCTTTCAATGGATGCAGTCAATGAAGGTCTGGTGGGCGACTACCGGCTGGATGGTCGTTTGGCCAATGCGGTCAATCCCAGGATCAAAGGAAAGATGGACCGGACCAATTCGAACGATGAGAAACCCCATTTTACCCGGGGTTTTTCCGGACAAGGTCTTCTCCTTGACGGCGATGCCTGGCTGGATCTGGGAGGGGTGGGAGCTTTCGACCGCTACCAGCCCTTTTCGGCCGGATTGCAGATCAACCTTCCAGGCGATTTAAGAGACGGAGTCATATTTCACAAAGGCATCGGTGCGGTCTTGTATAATTTCCGCGGGTTTCACCTGGCCCTGAAAGACAATCGACTGGAGATCCTGATGGCCCATACCGCGCCGGACAATGCCATTCTGAAATATGTCGACAGGGATATCCCCCGCAATGAATGGATCCACCTGATGATGACCTATGATGGATCGGGCAAGGCGGCCGGACTGCAGGTTTACCTAAATGGCCGGTTGTTGCCTTCACGTACGGATAACGATCACCTGTACAAGAGCCTGCTGTTTAATTTTGGCGGTCAACCGGAACCCGGCATCCAGATCGGCGCCCGGTGGCGGGGTAAAGGTGCCGGGGGTGCCGTCGTCGATAATGTCCTGGTTTATGATCGCAGACTGACAGCATTGGAAGTACTTTCCGTCGCTGACCCGGGTGAAAGCAATAAACTGCTGTCAAAGGAACCGGAGACCATGGCTGTGGATGAGAAGGACTTATTGCTCGAGTATTTTGTAGCAAATGACCGGAATGTAAAGGAATTGTCGGCGACCTTACTGCAACTTCGCAAAGACCTGTGCCATACAACCGATACCATTGGCGAGCTGATGATCTACCGCGAAATGGTGCAGCCCCGGCCAGCCTATGTCCTTGATCGTGGACAATATGACGCTTACAAGGAGAGGGTGCATCCGGCCACTCCCCATGCTATTCTGGCTTTTGATACGACTGTGCACCAACCCAACCGGCTGGATCTGGCCAAGTGGCTCTTTCATCCAGACCATCCTCTGACGGCCAGGGTCATGGTCAACCGGATCTGGCAACTGGTCTTTGGCCGGGGACTGGTCAGGACCGCAGAAGATTTCGGCAACCAGGGTACTGCTCCCAGTCATCCGGAACTGCTGGACTACCTGGCTGTATACTTTCAACAAAATGGCTGGGATATCAAAGGACTCATCCGTCTGCTGGTCACCTCGCGGACCTACCGGCAGAGTTCGGTCTGTACAGAGGAAGAACGCCGGAGAGATCCGGACAACATTTATTTGTCCCGGGGTCCTGCCCGGAGATTATCGGCCGAGATGATCCGGGATCAGGCGCTGGCAGCCAGTGGTCTGCTAAACCGGAAGATCGGAGGTCCTTCCGTCTATCCCTACCAGCCGGAAGGTCTCTGGAAGATCAATGGCGCCGCCTATGTAGAAAGCACGGGAGACGACCTTTACCGGCGCAGCCTCTATACCGTCTGGAAACGCTCTGTGCCGCACCCTGTGCAAAGTACCTTTGATGCACCGGAACGCAGCGAATGCATCATGCGGCGGCAGCAGACCAACACTCCGTTACAGGCACTGGTACTGATGAATGATCCGCTCTTTGTGGAAGCAGCCGGAGAGATTGGACATCAGATCCATCAATCCGGGGAGTTCATTCCGTTTTATCGCAAATTGACCGGCCGGAATCCTGCGAACGAAGAGGTTGAGGTCCTGCAGGCACTTTATGATGAGACCCTGGCCTCTTTCCGGGAAGATCCTGCCAGAGTCAGAGGCTGGTTTTCCAACCGGGAATCTGATTTCGCCACACCTGAAGCGGGTGCATGGGCGGTGGTGGCCAGCACCATCATCAATTCCGATGGCTTCATCACTAAAAGATAATCAATGAACAAGCATCTTTTACAGCATGGACAATTACTGGACCGGAGGCAATTTTTAACCAAGACCTCACTTGGATTGGGCGCGATAGCTGCAGGAGCTTTGTTAGGTAATACCGCCACCGTAGAGCAGTCTGCCGGACAAGAGGTCAGCAAGGTGATATCGAGCCATCCGAAAGTGAAAAGAGTGGTGTATCTGTTTCAGAGCGGAGGTCCCTCGCAACTAGATTTGTTTGATTATAAACCCCTGCTTAGAGAGTATCACGGCCAGGATCTTCCGGATTCGGTGAGAAAAGGTCAGCGGCTGACCGGCATGTCCGGTCAGCAGAGCAGCTTGCCTATGACCGCTTCTATCTACGATTTCCGGCAATATGGTGAAAGCCAGACCTGGGTGAGCGAGTTGATGCCGTATACCGCCCGGATTGTCGATGATCTGTGTTTCATCCGGACGATGCATACCGAGGCGATCAACCACGATCCGGCCATTACCTTCTTTCAGACCGGAAGCATGTTGCCGGGGAGACCGTCGATCGGGGCCTGGGTAAGCTACGGGCTGGGTTCGGACAACGATAATCTGCCGGCATTTATCGTACTGGTATCGAAGAATGCGGGTGGTCAGCCACTGTATGCCCGGCTTTGGGGAAACGGCTTTTTACCGACCGAGCATCAGGGTGTACAGTTCCGGTCGGGTAAGGATCCGGTTTTGTTTCTCCGGGATCCGGAAGGATTCAGGACGGAAGACCGGGCTGCCATGCTCCGTCATTTGAAATCGTTGAATAACCTGCAATACGACACCTATCAGGACCCGGAGATCCGGGCCCGGATGGCCCAATATGAAATGGCTTTCCGGATGCAGACATCTGTGCCCGAGGTGATGGACATGAGCGGTGAGCCCGATTATATCTATGACCTCTATGGTCCGGACAGCCGGGATCCGGGTACCTATGCAGCCAACTGCCTGCTGGCCCGCAAATTGCTCGAAAGAAATGTCAAATTTGTCCAGCTTTATCACCAGGGCTGGGATCAGCATCTCAACCTGCCGGCCGGGATCGAAAGTCAGTGCCGGAAAACGGATCAGGCTACCGCAGCGCTGGTGCAGGACCTGAAGCAGCGTGGCATGCTGGAGGATACCCTGGTGATATGGGGAGGGGAGTTTGGGCGGACCGTCTATTCACAGGGCAAATTGACCGCCACCAATTACGGGCGTGACCACCACCCCCGCTGTTTCACCATGTGGATGGCAGGAGCGGGAGTCCGATCCGGATACTCGCATGGCATCACCGACGATTTTGGCTACAATATTGTGCAGGACCCGGTCCATGTGCACGACTTTCAGGCCACGCTATTGCATTTGATGGGGGTCAATCATGAAGAACTCACTTTCAGGTATCAGGGCAGAAGATTCCGGCTGACCGATGTTCATGGCAAAGTGATTCCGGAAATTCTCGTTTAGGTAATTTCTTCCGGATGGTTTCATGGGTGATTCCGTAACTTTGGGTTCGCTTATCGTATCTTGAAGGGGAAAAGAAATATCACGATCCATGATCTGGCCAGGGAACTCGATCTCTCGCCTTCCACCATTTCACGGGCACTGAAGGATCACCCCAGTATTGGAGCCCAAACCCGTCAGCGGGTCAAAAAACTGGCCAAACTGAGGGGTTACCGGCCCAATATCATGGCGGTCAGTTTACGAAGCCGCCAGTCGAAGACCATTGGTGTACTGATATCCTGGATCAATCGCCCATTTTTCTCCAACCTGATCAGTGGCATCGAAGAGGCAGCCCGGGAGAAAGGATATAATGTGATTATTTCACAGACCACTGATCACCTCCAGATTGAAAAAGACAACGCCAAAGCCTTGTACGATATGCGGATCTGCGGATTGATTACTTCCCTGTCGGTCGAAACACTGGAATTTGATCATTTCGAGCAGTTTTACCGCAGCGATACGCCAGTGGTGTTTGTAGACCGGGTGCCGGTCGACTTTGAAGGTCAGAAAGTGGTGATCGACAACTATCAGGCTGGTTATGATGCTACCATGCATCTGATCGGACAGGGATGCCGGAGGCTGGCTCATTTGGGAGGCTCCCTCAATCAACGTCTTTACCAGGACCGCCTCAGTGGATTTAAAGAGGCCTGTCTGAATGCGGGTATCCCCCTGTATCCTGAATTTGTCCTGAACGGTAAAAGCCTGAGCCGCGGAGAAGCTTTGGCAATGTCGGAGAAGCTGTTTGCCGGTCAGGTGGTACCCGATGGAATATTTGCCGCCAATGACATTGCGGCGGTTTGTGCCATTCAGGTGGCCAAGGCGGCCGGAAAAAAAATACCGGAAGACGTGGCGGTCATCGGGTTTAATGATGATCCGATCTGTGAGATTGTCGACCCTCCGCTTTCTTCCATGTATCATCCGGCTTATGAAATGGGTAGAATTTGCGTCGAAAGGATTCTGAGTAGTCTGTCTAAACCAAAACATAAAGACGACTATTCCATACTCACTACCGAACTCGTGGTCCGGAAATCTTCCCTTCGGTAAGTTTAGGGAAGTCCCCTATTTCCGTATTCTTATCGTTTAAACAATTTAACAATTCAAACAGTTAAACAAAACCTTCTCAAACTCCTTCCAACAGATATACAGACCCCTTGGCAGGTGAAAACACCCTTTCCACTTACCGCCTTTTAAGGATATATGCGGTTTGCCAGATCGGTTGAGATAACCAAACCATTCGCCGAATTGGGGATCGGGAAAATGTGACCAGGTATAGGCGTGTACCTTGTCAAACCAGGCCAGGACATCCTTTCTTCCTGTCAATCTGTAGGATTTTACGAGGGCAATCAGTGCTTCGAGGTGCACCCACCATAACTTTTGATCCCATTCGAGTTGCAGGGGAGGAGATTGCCGGGCATCCATGAAGTAGAAAATCCCTCCGTATTCCTGATCCCAGGCATATTCCAGCATCTGCAGGGTGGTCTCCACCGCTTCCTCCACGATTCCTGGTAGTCCATTTTCATGGGCTATATCCATGATAAACCACATGGCTTCCAGCACATGACCGGGATTCAGCAGGCGACCTTCGTAGGTATCAATGAATGAATGATCTGCCGACACAAACTCATGAATGATGCCTGTTTCGGGATTTCGGTGTTTTCTTAAAATCAGGTCGATGCACTGTTTAAAAAGACGTTGTGATTGCTCATCCGGTAAATGTGCATCCAGTTGATGCGTAAGCCAGGCAGTCATCATCGGGATCCCAAAACCGGACAAGGGCCGGTTGCCGGTCGATTTCTCGTAGATACCCTTTGGATTTTCGGCCCGGTCGATAAAACGCCGGTAGGTTTGCAGGGAAATTTCCAACGATTCTTCATCGCCGGTTGCCTGGGCGTATTCATAAAAACTCAGGGCAGCAAAACAATCGGAAAAAATATTATAGGGCTGCAACAGGGGATTACCCATCCGGTCCCACGAAAAATAAAAGCTGCCGCTATTTTTATCACGGCCATATTTCCTCAGAAAATGAATTCCGTTCGCGGCAATTTCCAGCCATGCTTCCCGTTTTTCCAGCTCCTTGAAAATCATCGAAAAAAACCAGATTTGCCGTCCCTGCAGCCAGGAGAATTTATCGGTGTCAAAGACTTTACCGGTACGGTCCAGGCTGGTCAAATAGCCTCCATATTCCCAGTCGACTGAATGGCTACTCCAAAAAGGAATGACATCGTGCAGTAGGGCATTTTTATACTGGTCGCGATATTCGACGATCTTTCTTTGATTCATGAGAGCAGGATCGACGGTGGTTCGTTATTTTGTAAGGATACCGATTTCAGCAAATGAAGGTAAAAGACCGTCTGTGGTCTGTAATGCCCGCAATTTGATAAAGCGGCACCGGTGTTCCGGAACTTCCACCCGTTGCCATACCGGACTGTTTTGGATATTACTGAATTCACCCGATTGCATCAGCCGGTATTGGCCACCGCCCAGGCTGGTAAAAAAAGCATATTCAGCAATAATACCGGAAAACCACCGGTTCTGGGGTGGCAAATAGGTAAATCCCTTAACGACCAGAGGTTCTCCCAGATCGATAATGATTTGTTGGTAATCCCGGTCGGTCACTGTAAAGAAACTGTCTTCATTGCCATCGATGACCTTAATGGCATTGGTATCGCGATGGTAAATACGCCATTGGACGGCACTGACGTCAAAGTCTTTCCGGGAAATGTCACTCTGCCGGCCCGTGACATCGATATTGACGGCTTGCACCACTCCCGGTGTCAACAAAGCGAATGGTTGCTCGTATTTCAAAGATCGGTCATCAGGTTGGTCCCCGTTGATGGTGTAATAAATCGCTGTGTTCGAATCGGGAACTGTCAGGGTGACCATGCCTGGTTTTGATCGCTCTATAGCCGGAGCAGCCAGCAACGGATCGGCATGATACACTTCAATATTCGAGATGACCGGGCAGGCTTTAGCATCGGTTATCGTAAACCTCAGCCGGTCGGTTTCCACCTCGTCAAATCGCAATATCCGTTTGTAACCGATTGTGGTACCCCGGATCATTTCCTCCCAGTCACCGTCAGCAAAGTATTCGATGGTAAAGGATTTCACCCGTTGTCCCAACGGTATATACTCCTGTACCAGGAAACGATTCAACCGGATCAACGAATCAAAGGTCAAGGTCAGGGATGCCTCAATGACGCTGTCTGCCGTGGTCCAGTAGGTTTGTGTATTGCCATCGGTTACCTTGCCGGCAACATAGGATTTTCCGCGCTCCTGGCTGGCCTCAACCCGGGCGTTTGATGCCAGATTGTGTGAAAAATCCTCCCGGATTTTTTCCATCATCTTTTTGAGCTGACGGCTGTCGTTTTCGTGTACCAATCCTCGCGTGTCGACCGGAAAATTCAGCAACAGGGGGGTATTCATGCCAATGGATTCATAATAGATATCCACCAGTTTATGGACAGATTTCACCTTGTGATCTTCATAATCGTGGTAATACCATCCCGGGCGGATCGACACATTGGTCTCCGCCGGTACCCAATGGGTGCCATTTTCCTGACCATCCGCCCAATGGGTATGATAAGTTGGCATACCACCGTGAACCGAATCGCGCACCAGGTTGGACCAGATGGTGGGGTAGGAGTGTCCGTCTTCGTTGCCGACCCAACGTACATCCGGTCCGGCATCGCTGAAAATGACCGCGTTGGGTTGCCATTCGCGGATCAGTTGATAGGTGGTTTCCCAGTCGTAGTATCTTCGTTTATCAACCCAGCGCTCTTCATTGGCCCCACCATAGTAGCCTCTGCCACCGTTGGCTCCGTCAAACCACACTTCGAATATATCTCCGTATTGGGTCAATAGTTCCTTCAGTTGCCTGCGCATGTAGACGATGTATTCTTCCCGGCCATAATGGACGTGATTGCGATCCCATGGAGAATAGTAGATTCCCAGTTTTAAACCTGAATCCCGGCAGGCATCCGCCAGTTCCCGGATCAGATCGCCCTCACCTCCTCTCCAGGGAGAGTTTTTAACGGAGTGCTCCGTGTACTTCGAAGGCCAAAGGCAAAATCCATCATGATGTTTGGCAGTGATGATCACACCTTTCATCCCGGCGTCTTTAAAAGTGCGGACCCATTGCCGGCAGTCCAGTTGGGTGGGATTGAACAAAGCCGGATCTTCTTCCCCGGTACCCCATTCCATATTGGTAAAGGTGTTCATATTGAAGTGCACAAAAGCATAAAATTCGAGGTCCTGCCAGGCCAGTTGCCGATTACTGGGAGTGGGCAGGACTGGTGCAGGTGGTGTTACTGTTTCAGAAGAACAACTGATCAGCAAGAAAGGGGAAAGAAAATGCAGAAAAAATTTTGTTGTGAGAGAAAGACTCCGCGGCATGCTCTATAATGATTCGATCCTGGTTAAAAATAGCGAAAGTTTCCGCAAGAAAAATCCACTCTTGCCTCACGACAAGATCAAGATGTTGGTTCGCTGAATCAGGATCCTCAAATACCGGGACTTCCTGTTTTCTGTTCTTGCCTAAAAGGCAGAATTTGTCAAGGTAAAATCGGCATTGACCCAGGCTTTCTGGTAGTCCTTGTATGCCTGCCGGGCCTCATCCTCCTTTCCTGACATTTTCAGCGCCTGGGATAATCCATACAAAGACCAGCCGTTATCCCGTAAATGTTTCAGGTCTTCCCGGTACACCTGCTCCGCTTCTTCGTACTCTCCAGTTTCAATGAGGTATTTGCCAAGGACCTGCCTGACGGGGTGATGCCAGTTGGGTGGCTCGTTGTAAGGTAAATTATCCTCTTTTTCGACCGCGGTTCTAAGGTGGGCGATTGCCTCGGGATAGTGACCCTGAGCTGCTGACAGTTCACCCATCGGCACCAACCGGAGCAGCTCGTGAATGTCGTCCATCATGTCATAGGCGGTATCCGCAGTTTCTTCCGGCGACTCCTTACCTTCCTGTTCGGAGCTTATCATCTGCTCCAACGAATCGATCTCAGCCTGGGCCTGATTGAAGAGACCCTTTCTGGTAAAGGCAATACTCCGGGCATGGTGCCAGAATTTTTTGACCAGGGTGAGGCGGGCATCGGGTGCGGGGGTGGTCAGGATCTGATTCCATTTTCCAAAGCGGACATAAGCCTGTAATGGTACTGGAAGAAATCCCTGGACTAACGGGTCGGCAGCAGCTACGTCGAGTGGTATTTTATCCGCTACCTTTTCGGCGGCATCCAGAGCCTCGCCCATCCGGCCGCTGAGGGTGGCCGACATCCAGAGAAAATGAATGTTATGCGGATAATATCCCAGAGGATAAATGCCCATGGCCTGACAGGCTGCGATGTAATCCTCGTCAACCTGGATGGCCTTGCGGTTGCTCTGGGCAGCATCCTCGTACCGTCCGACCCGGGCATAAATATGAGCCGGCATATGCACCAGGTGTCCGGCAGCTGGTATCAGGCTGCCCAGCATGTCGGCGCTTGGCACTCCCCGGTCCGGATTGCCGGAAGCTTCCACGATGTGGATGTACAAATGATGCGCTCCGGGATGCACAGGATTTTTCCGGATCACTTCTTCCAGTAGTTTTACGGCCTCCGTGGTATTTGATCGCGGACTTTTATCCTTTTCATAGTAATTCCAGGGCATGGTGTTCATGATGGCATCCACATAAAGGGTCTTGATCTCCAGATCGTCCGGATATCTGGCCGCCAGCGTTTTCATGGCTTCCATATAGGTTCGATTGAGCGAATCGCGGTTGACCGAGGTGCTGTCGGCATGCCGGTGGGCCAGGGCCATGATCAGGTCCAGTTCTTTCTGGGAGCCTTTGGCCAGGTCTTTGCCGGTTGCAAGGGCTTCGTGGGCTTCCTGTTCACGGGCTTTCGAAGGCACCCAGTCGTTCAGGTTGGGTCCCAGGGACATGGCAATACCCCAGTAAGCCATGGCACAATATGGATCGATCTTCAGGCATTCTTTAAAGGAGCGGTAAGCTTCACCATGGTTGAAACCGTATACAAACTTCAGGCCCTGATCAAAGTATTGCTGGGCCTTCGGTGCAATCGTGTGTACGGTATAGGAATGGTTGCCCATCTGTTCGAAAAGTGGAGCCACTTTTTCGCCGGTATCTAGACGCAACAAGGCAAGATTGATCTTGTTGCTGCAAAATCCACCTCCGGAATAGAGGATACTTTTGTCAACACGCAGGGCTCCGGATTCGTTATTCTTAAAACTAAAGGTGAGTCCCAGGATCAGTGGAACAGCCAGAAGGGAAAAAATCTTTGGTTTCATTGGAGATTTGATTTTAATTTGGAAAAGATTCCGGTCCTCTGCCGGAGTCATTCAAGAGCTAAAATTAAGTAAACGGAGGATAGAAGTTCAATAAATAAATGGTAATAGGATGAAAAATATTAAAAATATCTGGCTTTACAGCTTTGCCTGTTTCCTGGTCACTCATGGTTCCCTTTATAGCCAGGATGAGGGTAAGCTGACACCATATCTGCTGGATTCTTTTGTGGAAGGCACGCTGTATTACCGGACCGCACCGCCCAGAAATGCCAAGTTTAATTATCACCTGGTAGGCCAGGAAGTAGTCATGGATTTTAATAACAATAAAGTGCCGGTCAATAATTTCCCCAACCTCGATAGTGTGCATATCGGGTCCCGGAATTTTATTATCGTCGACGGTAAATCATATGAGGAGTTAATTAAAGGTCCGGTGCAATTGCTGATGGATTATAGATTCACTTCACAAATTCAGCCCAATGAGGGCGCCTACGGTTCGAAATCGCATGCAGCCTCCGTGGTCGTTGCCGATCAGCGGATCAGGCCCAATGATTTTTACGCACTGGAGTGGAATGAGGGATATGATCTGATAAACCGTTCTGAAGCTTTTATCGTCGAGAACGGAAAATGGTCAAAGTTTGACAATGTCAACCAATTAAGCCAGATATTCAAGGAAAGAAAGAAAGAGATCAAGGAATTTGCCTCTTCCAATAAAATTACTTTTCATAATCCGGAAGACGTAAAAAAAATCGTAGAATATATTCTGGGGCTCGGGCAGTAATCTAAGACTTTGCTGCCAGTTTAATAAAATAATCCATCGCCTCCGGATTTCTGATCGCACCCGAATCCGGTTTTTTTACCGGTTGATTTTTCAGGAATAACCGTTTGACAGGTACTTCCATTTTTTTTCCACTAAGGGTGTAGGGGATATCCGGTACCAGAATGATCTGGTCAGGGACATGCCTCGGCGAACATTTTTCCCTGAGAGTCTGATTGATCTTTTGCTGCAGTTTTTCCGAAAATATCTGACCTTCATTGATGACAATAAAAAGGGGCATAAAATCGGTTCCATCTTCTTTTTCGATATTGATGATTAAACTGTCTTTTAATTCCGGAAATTCTTCCAGAATATTGTAGATCTCCGCTGTACCAATACGCACTCCCTTGCGGTTTAACGTTGCATCGGACCGTCCCTGAATAATCAGACTTCCATCGGGAAACAAGCGGATAAAATCACCATGTCTCCATTTTCCCGG
Source organism: uncultured Saprospiraceae bacterium (assembly GCA_964428345.1). Lineage (GTDB taxonomy): Bacteria > Bacteroidota > Bacteroidia > Chitinophagales > Saprospiraceae > JABDMH01. Next base: position 16,692 of record CAYRYD010000029.1, read on the forward strand.
ATAATCTTCGAAGTAGCTGGATAAATATCGCTGATTACCAGGGTCATTCCAGAAATAAACGGGCATGCTGGGCATGGGCTTTTCGATGATCATTTCTCCCAGGACATTGGTTACCTGCTCGCCGTGGTCATTATAGGCCAGCAGGGCACAGCCCAATGCCCGGCACTGGATTCTCCCCTCAATTACCGGTTTCTCCGGGCACCCTCCAACAAAAGCGGTACAAACGTCGGTACCACCACTCATGGAGCAGAGCCACACATTTGAAGCTATCGCTTCATAGACCCAGTTAAATACCTCCGGAGGCAGAGGAGCACCGGTTGATCCGATGGATCGAAGGGAGGCCAGGTCAAAATCTTCACCCGGTCTGATGCCGCTTTTCATCAAAGCGATCAGGTAGGGTGCACTGGTACCAAAATGATGAATAGGCAATTGTTCGCTGAGTCTCCAGAGAACCTTTAAATCCGGAGATGCCGGACTGCCATCATACAGTACCGGAGTTGCACCCACCAGAAGTGATGCCTGGAGGAAATTCCACATCATCCATCCGGTGGTTGAAAACCAGAAGAATTTTTCCCCCGGTTTTACATCGTTATGAAAGGTTAGATATTTAAGGTGTTCGAGTAAAACTCCTCCGTGTGAATGTGTGATGGCTTTGGGTTTTCCGGTAGTACCTGATGAGTACAATATCCAGATGGGATGTTCAAAAGGCACCCGGTTAAATTGAATGTCCATGCCACCGTCAGTTTCCGGCCAGACGATACTATGATCGGGAGTAACCGCCGGATCGAGATAGGGAAGCAGGATAGTCGTTTCTAAACTTTTGATCTCCTTTTGCAGCCATTTAATCTCCTCCAGCCGGTTGAAGGGTTTTTGATTGTACCGGTATCCGTCAACCGCAATCAACAATTTGGGTTCGATTTGGGAGAACCGCTCATAGATGGTGTTGGCTCCGAAATCGGGTGAACAGCACGACCAGATGGCTCCCAGCGCATTGACGGCCATAAAGGCAATCATCGCCTCCGGAATATTGGGCAATACGGCAACCACCCGGTCACCGGGTTGGACGCCCAGTTCTTTCAGGGTGCGTTGAAAAACCGAAACACGCTGGCGCAATTCCAGCCAGGAGATTCTTTCAATAGTTCCGGATTCGTGCATAAAGATCAATGCATCCCCGGTAGGATTTTCATACCGGAACAAATGTTCGGCGTAATTCAGCCGGCTTCCGGTAAACCAGCGGGAACCTGGCATTTGCAAGGTGTCAACAACCGATGTATAAGATTGATCGTGGATGATGTCAAAATATTGCCAGATGGTTTCCCAGAATCTTTCCGGATGGTCACACGACCACTTCCACAGATGCTCATATCCTGAAAATTCCAGGTCTTTATGCTCTATCAGCCATTTTCGATAGGTTGCAAGATTCGATTTTTCGATAAAGTCGTTGTCTGGTTTCCAAAGTACCTTCTCACCTGTCATCCTGATTCATTTAAGTATTTCGCGGGAGGTAAAATATCAAAAAAATCAAGGCAGGATGTAGTATGTCCTCCGATTCACGAATTTCCACCGGTAATGATTCCATCGTCCTTTAAGGTAAATGCAAGATTTTGATACGTCAGGAGGATTCCAACCGGATCACTCCCGACTATTGAACGGGTTTTAGCCCCAAGTGTATACGGCTGGCGATCATAAAAAAAGAGGCTGTCAGTGACAACCTCTTTTGGGTTAAGAAGAATTCTTAAGGCTTTCAACTATTGAAACGCTCCCCTCTCATTAATTTTGACCCTCATTCGCTGGTCACCCTTTTCAAGCAAGAGTTTGTAAACCTTGGTGATGGTACCTTCGTTGTGGTAGTTTACCACGTACGCATCTTTTGTTATGGCCCATTTCGGATAGCGCAGAGATACTTCTTCTCTTATTGCTTTTGGTAAAGCAATGTTCTTAAATCTTTCCACGGTTCGTAAAATAGTACCGTCCTGATCATAAGCAGCCAGGATCTTTCCTTCCGGAATGTAAAACGAGACAAAGTACTTGTCATTTACTTCTTCGTAAAAATCGGCACTTTTGATTTCATAAGCCGCTGCATACCTTTCCAGCATATTAACGGGCTGTGCTTCGACTTCTCTTGTGTCAACTGCATTGAGGTATTTATAATTGGCGGCTGTTACCACAACCTCCGGCAAATCCTTTTGTGCAAAGGTCTGTATAGTGGCTGCCAAGACGAGCGCACTGATCCACACGATAAATTTTGAAGCTTTCATGTGATTAAATTTTCAGATTACCAAATAGATATTAAAAATCAGTCCAAAATTGGTGATTTGCATTGGGAAAAGAAATGATGGTGATTATGGCCATCCATGATCATCCTCATGGTGGTATCTGCCAACCGATCCTTGTTTCCATCCATCCAAATCATGCCTCTCGTAAAGGTTGCTGAGGTGGCAGAGTGGTGACCAGGGATGACAATAGCATCGTCACAGATGGTCAGCAAGAACCACCTCAGGGAGGTGGAAGGCATTTCTTCAAAGTATTTTTAGAGGTCTGCATTGAATTTAGGGCATAACCATCCATTCATCAATGTATTCCTCTTTGCAGAGACCACTGGAATCAGAGATTGGAGAGAGGAATGTTTTAGACGATTTTACCTACTAACGTTCGGCCGTTCATCACTGAGCCAGTATGCCAGAGCAAGTGCCTTTTCTGGTTGTCCTTTACGGATCAAAAGCTTGATTTCATGATGGATTAAATCAGGGTTTTCGGCAAGGGTTTCAAAGTGTGTATATTGTGCTTTTGTCGCCTGAATGTCTTCCATTTCCGGCAACCGGGTAAGGCTTCCGAGTACTCCCAGATCATTGGCACTGAGAATGTCACTTTTCCGGACATGAGCCGGCAATTGGTCAATGCCGATAGCGAGGGATGCTCCCGGTTTTGGGACTTCAAATAGAGCGTCAGCGAAAGCCCGGCAGTACCAGTTGCCCCCCATCCGTCCTACCAGATCGATCTTCGTGGTATCCAGTTGTCCGTTTTCGTCCAGAAATTTCTCCTGAACATGGATCAACAGAACCCGGCAGATGATCAGATTGCCTGAAGCTCCTTCTCCACCCAAAGGTACCACCTGTTCGACCATACATTCCATGGCCACCGGCGCTTCCCTCACCAGAGGAGGTTTTATTTTCTGGCAGGGTTCCATCGAAAGGCCGGCCTTGATAAATTCATTGACCCCTCTCGGGTAGGTATTGCTGCTCAGCGACATCGGTCGGATGATATCATAGCTGACCAGGTTGATGCATACCTCTGGTACTTCCAGTACGTTCAGGTGGGTGTGTTTGAGGCTGCCATCCCTGCTGCGTGATGGAGAAAAGACGGCAATGGGAGGATTGGTACTGAACAGATTAAAAAAACTGAATGGACTTAGATTGACCCGGCCGGCCTTGTCTATGGTGCTGGCAAAGGCTATCGGTCTCGGAGCAACAGCAGAAAGCATCAGGTGGTGCCTTTCCCGGCTGGTAAGTTCATCTAGAATATAGGTTTTCACCCGGTATTATTTAAATTCGAAAATGATCATAGAATCCACTCTTCACGCCCACACTCACACTCACATTCGCATTCACACCCGATGCTGCAATGCCTCGAATCCGGATATCAAGTCAAAAAGTTCCTCGTCAATAGAATCCTGACGTAACCGGTTGAATTGATGCCGGAGTTCAACAAGCAATTCGTCGATGTTTTTTTCAGCATGTTGCATGGCTTGCAGGCGACTGGAGTTCTCAGCCGCCAGAGATTCGACACAAGCCCTGAAAAGGGAGACGAAGAGATATTCGCTGACCAATGTCGTTAATGTAGGTTTGATTTTACCTGCAACCTGCGGTATGTTTCTTGTAGGCCATTCAATATTGACCAAAGACTGCCGCCATTTCTCATCTAAAGGCAAAAGGCGTTGACTCACTTGTTCATAAATATCCAGTAAACCCGGACGATTGTAAAAAATATAAAATTCTATGGGCACATCGTCTTTCCGGTCCTGTTCATTCTCCATCAGGATTTCACCAATGAGAGGAGTGACAGCGTTTACTGAGTTGGGAAGAATAAACAACTTCGAAGTGTCCAATCCCGCATCGTTTAAGCTCAATTGAATGCGTTCGCCAACAGTCCAGATGTCTTTCCTCCCCTCCAAGGTATATAACATTTTGTTTACAAAATCCGCAAGCCGGTCATTAAACTGGCCAACCATGCCGATATCGGATCCAATGACTACCGCTCTGATTATTTTGTCATCGCTTTGAACTTGTCCAGGAATATCGTATTTCACCTGTCTGAAATATGCGGCAAACCCCAATTCGACCGCACGATAGTAGTCGCCCAGGGAGTGTACGGCCATTTCAAACTGATGAATATTGGCAGCAGCAATGGCTTTCATAGTTCGCACCACCATTCTGATCTCACCCGCTCCTTCCAATTTTCTTTGTAATCGATCAATTGAATCAATCATGACTTTTAATCTTCAGGTGCTTCAGGAAGTAATTCATGCAAGCGGAGTTCATTTTCTGCAATTCTTAAGATGGTTTCTTTATCATCATTACTAAATCCAGCATCGGAGAGGAGCCGGTCAACGACTTCTGTCGGAATCTTGTCAGTGGCTCGCCGGATAATGGTTTCTACCCAGGGTATGAGGTCCAGGGGTATGTGGTCTAAGTATCCTTTTTTTAATACCAGGAGCAAGGTAATTTGTTCAGATACTGATATAGGATCCGATTCTGTTTGTATCAGGCAGGCGCGGATTCTCTTTCCGTGTTCGATTATTCTACGGGTATTTTCCTCGAGTCTTATTCCGAATCTTGCAAAAGATTCCAGTTCTTCAAACTGACTTTATTCCAATTTCAGATCTCCGGCTATCGATCGGTATACCGGTAACTGCGCTTTGCCACCCACACGTGACACGGATTTGCCAATATCGATGGCGGGCAGAATTCCCAACTCGAATAACTTGGGAGAGACATAGAGCTGACCATCGGTAATAGAAATTAAATTGGTCGGGATATATGCGGAAATATTCTGGGCTTCTGTCTCAATAACCGGGAAGGCAGTCAGCGATCCTCCCTTCAGCTCTTCCCTGAGATGGGTAGAACGCTCGAGAAGTCTGGAATGTATGTAAAAAATATCACCAGGGAATGCCTCACGACCCGGGGGTCTTTTCAATAGAAGTGACAGTTCGCGATAGGCACGTGCATGTTGGGTAAGATCGTCGTAAACAATCAGAACATCCCTGCCCTGTTCCATAAAGTATTCGGCCATGCTGGTTGCCGCATAGGGAGCTATGTATTTTAGCCCTGGTGCATTATCACCTTCAGTAACCACGACAATGGTATATTCCATCGCTCCCCTGTCGTTCAAGCGCTCAATGACCTTTGCTACTGAAGAAGCTCTCTGTCCAATAGCGCAATAAACACAAATTACATTTTTATCTTTCTGATTAAGAATGGTGTCAATAGCGATCGCTGATTTTCCGGTCTGGCGGTCTCCCAGTATTAGTTCACGCTGACCTCGTCCAATTGGAATTAACGTATCGATGACCTTGATGCCGGTCTGCAATGGTGCAGTGACAGGTGCCCGGTCAACTATTTCTGTAGCCGGGCGCTCGATCGGCCAGCGATTTGTGGAAGAAATAGCCTGTTTCCCGTCTAAGGGTTCTCCCAACGGATTAACAACGCGACCTATCAATTCTTCACCAACGGGAACATCCATGACCCGACCGGTTCTTTCTACTTCATCACCAGCATTTAATCCGGTATTTTCACCCAAAAGAATCACGCCTATTTCCTCCTCATCCAAATTGAACGCAATGCCATACAAATCGCCGGAAAATTTTAAAAGCTCTTCAGAGCCGACACCCGGCAAACCGGAGATCTTTACTGTTCCTGTCGAAACGCTCATGATTACTCCAAACTCCCTTGGGACGATTTTGTGAACATAATCATCCCTTATCCTGCTCAATTCTTCAAAAGCATGTTCAACAGAATTGTTTAGACTATACTTAGACATAGTTTACACTTCTGATTGTTTATTTTCCTTCCTTTGATCTTCATTCCCAATATCTGACTTGACCCTGACCGTGTTTGTAATGACTTTTTTTATTGAGTCGAGATATTCTGAAATACTCCATGCCAGTTTATAACCATTTGTATTTAACTCGATGCCGCCTATCAATTTGGAATCAGTCCTGAACGTAAACTGCAGGCTACCATCCAGCATTTCTGTTAATGTTTTCTCAATTTCCTGCTTTTGCGACTGATTTAGTTTAAAAGTACTTTGAATTAAAATCGGATCTGTTGACGCTGAGAAAGAAGTAGATAACTGGTCTTTCTCAATCTTGCCTAAATTCTTTAAACGATGAACGAAAACATTGACGATCCGTTGTTCAAGTTCTTCATCAGCCAGTTCTTTTAGTATTTTCCGGGCAATAGCAAAAACTTCGTCCTGCGTTTTTCTTATAATGGTAAGACTGATATTATCCTGTTCCTCTCTCAATGACTTTTTAAGCCTTGCCCTGAAGGCATCCGATTCGCTGCGTACTTCTTCCAGCAGATCCTGACGCCTGGTTTTGATTTCATTCATGACTTTGTCCCAAAGTTCATTTTGTTGTTCTTCAAAATCGATATTCTTTTTATGGAATTCATCCCGCTCAGTTTCTGCCTCTGTTTTTATGGATTCTGCCTCTTGTATTTTGGCGGTAATCTGCTTTTCTCTTTCATCAATCGCCTTCAATATGGGCTGATAGAGAAAGCGCTTCAGCAACCATACCAGGATTAAGAAGTTGACAAACTGTGCAACAACAGTAAACCAGTCGAAAACCATTTTTTTTACTTAACTCGTCAGGAAATGATTCCAGAAGGGATTGGCAAAAATCAGTATCATCGCAACAACAAAGCAATATATTGCTGTGGATTCAATCATGGCCAATCCGACAAACAGGGTACGGGTAATCGTAGGAGCCATGTCCGGCTGCTGTGCCAGGGATTGCAAGGCGCTAATAACTGCCCGGCCTTCGGCTACCGCAGGGAGCATGCATCCGATCGTGGTTGTAAAGCCTACGGTGATGATGGAAGTTACGGCTATGATGGTAGTACTATCCATAATTAAAAATGTTTTAGCTGAATTGATTGATATTTATTATCATTTAGATGGTTTAATTTCTTTATTCTGGATAACTGTTGAGGCAGACGCAATATAAACCGTAGCCAATATGCTGAAAATATATGCCTGAACCATACCTGTCAGTAATCCGATGATATTCATGAAAATGGGGAAGATAAAAGGAATGATGCTCAGGCTGATCGCTACTATCATGGTAGTGCTCATGATGTTGCCGAAGAGTCTGACGGCCAATGCAATGGTTCGGGATATTTCACTGATTAAATTGAAAGGCAACATTAAGACAGTGGGCTGTAAATATGATTTAAGATAGGCAATTAATCCGCCTTTTGAAATTCCATAAAATGGTACAGCAAACAAAACTGCAAAAGCAAGGGCAGCTGTAGTCGAAAGCGATCCGGTAGGCGCTTTATATCCCGGAAAGATTGTGCAAAGATTGGCAGTAGCGATGAAAATGAACAGAGTGCCGAGAAAACCGATGTATTTCTCCGCATCCTTTAAACCAATTTCGTCAATTTGATTATTAATCTCCTTAATTAATATTTCCAGCAAACATTGCCATTGAGAAATATATATGTCCGTTCGAAGCCTGCGGGTGACCAACCTCGATATAACTACGAGTAGCAACATGATGATCCATGTCCAAACGATGGTGGCGTTTATGGTGACAAAGCCAAGTTGCCAAAAAATTGTTTCGTCCGGGCTAAGTTCCATGTTTAGTCTCCACTTCGGTTGTTGAATTATTTTGGTTATTTGATGGCAATACACGAATAGTCAAGAATCGCGCAACAACAAAACCAATCAGACAAATAAGCAGACTTTTCCAGTTACCACCGGAGACAAAGTAAAACCCTGCCAGGATGATTCCAGTTCTAAGAAGAAAACTTCCGGTGACCCAGAGGAATGGTGACTTTGCCGTCATGATTTTGCGCGTGGTCATCCAGAGTCCTCCATAAAATACAAACCCAAGAAGAATGCCTGCAAGTAAGATGCTTATTTGGTATAAGTTTTCATTCAGCATTATTCTGATTTTTATTAATTTCTTTGTTCTCCTTGTCAATCCAGTGCCAGGCTATAATGCATCCGGTTACCAGACCCACAAACAGCAGTGATGCTGTCCATGAAAAAGACTGTGTATATTTCTTGTCGAGCCATATACCCAGAGCAGCACCCAATAAAGTGGGAACGACAATGGTCCAGCCCACGATACCAAACAGACCTAGTCCTGACCAGGAGCTGCGTTTATTCTGACGTATAGATCGTAATTTACGCTTTTCTTTGGCAGCGAGCTGCTGGCTAAAATCAGGTTGATCATTCTCATTCCCATTTTTCATTTTGTGATTTAATCTATTTGGAATTTCTCCAGACCATGAATCAAACTATTGCTCATTTTGATCATGACAGTACGGGCATTTCGTTCTCTTTCATCCAGATTCAGTATTTCCTTCTCGATCAATTCATGAAGTTTTCCCAGATCGGTACCGCCGAAAGCGTTACGTACCGATACCAGTACATTTTTTCCTGATTTGATCATAATGCCTTCATCAACAGCAAGATAAACAATGCCCTTTGTTTCGGTTTCGTATTCAAAAATACCGGGTACCAGAGCCGCAACGCAATCGAGTCTTTCCGGTAAGAAGCCGTATGAACCCGCACTGGTTTCTACTACAATGCGTTTGACCTTTTCTTCTTCTGAGAATATTTGAAAGGGTAGCAATATTTTGAGATTCATTACTGATGATTCCATATCGACCTTTTATAACGATTGATCAATAGGCTGATTGAGCTCATAATTCCATGCCTCATATTTTTCGGGCTTTTTTTATGGCTTCATCTATGGTCCCTACCATATAGAATGCACTTTCCGGCAGATTTCTGAACTCATCCCTGAGAATGCGTTCACAACCGTTGAGCGCATCATCCAGGCTGACTTCTTTTCCTTTCATTCCGCTAAATTGTTCGGTGGTGTAAAAGGGTTGGGTCAGAAAACGTTCTAGCCTTCTGGCCCGGTTCACCAGATTTCGATCCTCTGGTGACAATTGTTCCAGACCAAGCATAGAGATAATGTCCTTGATATCTTCATACTTTGCTAATGTTTGTCTGATTTCACGGGCGATTTTATAATGTCTGTCACCGATGATGGCGGAAGTAGCCATTTTAGAATTGGACTGTAACAAATCGATTGCCGGATACATGCCTTCGCTTGCTCTTTTTCTGGAAAGTACAATGGACGCAGATAAATGGGAGAAAATGTGAACTGCCGATGGATCGGTAAGATCATCTGCGGGCACATAGACCGCCTGAATGGAAGTAATGGCTGCGGCTTCGGTATTTGAAATCCGTTCTTCCAATTTTGACAATTCGGTAGCCAGGGTTGGTTGATAGCCCATGCGGGAAGGCATATGGCCCATTAGACCGGAAACTTCCATTCCCGCCTGAATAAACCTGAAAATATTGTCAATCAGTAAAAGGACATCTCGATGCTCATCATCCCGAAAATACTCGGCCATGGTCAGTGCAGTATGGCCTACCCGAAACCGTGCTCCCGGTGGTTCATTCATTTGACCGAAGACCATCACCATTTTTGAAAGAACTCCAGCTTGTTTCATCTCACTGTATAGTTCCTCACCCTCCCTGCACCGTTCTCCGATGCCACAAAAGAGACTTACTCCCTTCTGTTGTTCAATCACGTTGTGAATCATTTCGGTAAGTAATACCGTTTTACCCACTCCGGCACCACCAAACAATCCGGCTTTACCTCCTCGCTCCATGGGTATCAGTACATCAATGGCCTTGATACCTGTTTCAAAGATTACCGATTTGGTGGAACGTTGGGAGAGAGACGGGGGAACCTGATGAATGCTGCGTCTGTCAAGGCCCGTTAACCTCGATTTGTGATCAATGGTATTTCCAAGCACATTAAACATACGGCCCAACGTTTCTTTACCTACCGGCACTTTCAATGGGTTATCCGTGCTTCTTGCGGTCATGCCCCTGGCTAATCCCTGAGTAGGTGTTAACGCCATACAACGAACTGTATTATGATCCAGTTGTGCCAATACTTCCAACACCACCTGATCATCTTCACCGGTATAAATGATAGAGTGAATAGGTGGTAACCTCGCTTCAAACCGAATATCGATGACACCACCATGGACCGATACAATGATCCCCAAATTAAACGACCGGGTACCCGTAGCATTTGTCCTGGTGATTATTTCCAAGTTCATTTTAATTGTATATGCCTTGTCTGTGGACTATCATAAAGCGTTGCAATTTCTCAGCAAAAGCATCTGAAAAAGCCGACACCCTTCCTCAGAATCATTCCAGGATCCATTGTTCGATAAATAACTCAGCATAATGCCTTCAGTCAACGCTAACTTCAACTGATCTTCGGATTCTAAAGCTGATGCCTATGAAAATGCTTTCATTGTGTTGTGGTAAAATAGAAGCATTTCTGAGATTTTTTGCAATTTGTTCCAGATACTTTTTCCGTTTTGTTTGGCACCTGGTATTTCTGGGTGTATTCCGGATAGTGTTACACCAACTATCCAAATATAACGATTTTTGGTGAGAGTCTTGTCCTGTCATTTGCATTCCACCGTTGTCTGGACTCAAGTGATTTGCACGGATCTTTGCTGAGTTGTTACCGGCACAGCCCTTTACCGGCAGTATACCCGGTGCTGATAATCATCATAGGATCAGCCAACGAAAATCCTGAATCCATTGCTTCATTCGAAAGCTCCTCACCATTTGAATGCTCTTATTTTGTAGCTGGGAGTACCTGGCCGCTAACTTCACCAAATCCCACGCGATAATTTTCTCTTTCTGCTTTAGCCCTCAGAATGACCGTATCGTAATCTTCCAAAAAAGTGAGGTTTCGTCCATTCTTCAAGCGAACAGGCACTTTCCCGCCAGCGGTAAGCTCCAGGAGTGATCCATATGAGCCAGGTTGGGGGCCACTGATTGTACCGGAAGCCATCAGATCACCAATCCGGACATTACATCCATTAACGGTGTGATGAGCCAGCTGTTGCTTCATGTTCCAGTATAAATAGCGTGTATTGCTTTGACTTATTACGGTTTCGTCTCCACCGGCGGGTAACAACCCTGCTTCCAGTTGAATATCATAATTGGAGGGTCCTGAATAATCCAGATAGTGCATTGGACGGGGAATCTGCTCCGGTCCGTGAACTTTAAAGGGTTCCAGGGCTTCCAGGGGGACTACCCAGGGCGATATCGAAGTGGCAAAATTCTTTCCCAGGAAAGGACCAAGCGGGACATACTCCCACTTTTGAATGTCCCGGGCAGACCAGTCATTTAACAGGACCAGGCCAAATATGTATTCCTCGGCCTCACTGGTGGATATCGACCCCCCTAGTACCGAATCTTTGCCGACAATGAAGGCCATTTCCAGTTCAAAATCCAGCTGCCTGCTGGGATGAAAACCCGGCAGGTTGTCCTGATCGAGGATCTGCCCTTTGGGCAGGTGAAAATGGGTGCCGCTCACGACAACCGAAGAAGATCTTCCATGATAGGCTACCGGCAGATGGCGCCAATTGGGGAGTAATGCGTTGTCCGGACCCCGGAATAGTCTGCCTACATTGGTGGCATGCTCCAGACTTGAGTAAAAATCGGTGTAATCGCCAATTTCTACCGGAAGATGCATGGTCACATTCCGTTGTTTGACAAACAGATTGGGATATTCCTTCAATGGAGATGAAGGATCGCATAATTGCTGCTGGATAAAAGTACGTACCTGTGTTGTGACGTTCTTGCCAAGGGCGATAAAACTGTTCAGTGAATTTTCGGTTAAAATTTCCGGACGGATCTCGATATCTTCCAAAAGTGACATGGCGTTGAAGGCGGCCAGGTCAAGGATGTCTTCTCCAATGGCAACCCCAACCCTGTGATGACGCCGGGGTGATGAAAAAATGCCAAAGGGAAGATTATGAATCGTAAAATCACTGTCGGAAGGTATTTCTTTCCAGGCAATCATAAATATTTTTTTAACCGGTGTTTTTCATTTCAGTTAATAAAGAGGTCCTCCGGCATTTTATCATTTTTTCTACTTCAATCTTTGATTATACAGCTTTTTTCAGCATTGGAAACTATCCGATTCTTGGTTGTCATCGGGTAGATCTTCACCTGGATGCGAACATCTGCTAGTCCAGCCAGGATTGATAATAGGTCCCGTCATCAATTTTCACGGCTTCTTCCGTGATCATCAGTGGTCTGAACGTATCAATCATAACGGCCAGTTCTTCCGTTTTTTTCTTACCAATGCTTCCCTCGTAAGTGCCGGGGTGCGGACCGTGGGGAATGCCTCCGGGATGCAGCGTCAGGTGACCCGGACTGATATCGTTTCTACTCATGAAATCACCGTCCACGTAGTACAATACTTCATCTGAATCGATGTTGGAATGATTGTAGGGAGCCGGAATGGCCTGGGGGTGATAGTCATAAAGCCTTGGACAAAACGAGCAGACCACAAAGGCGACCGTTTCAAAGGTCTGGTGCACCGGAGGAGGTTGATGCACCCGGCCGGTAATGGGTTCAAAATTATGAATGGAAAATCCATAGGGATAATTGAATCCATCCCAACCAATGACATCGAAAGGATGAGCATCGTATACGAGACTGTGCAGCAACCCCTGTTTTTTAATTTTTATGGTGAAAGCTCCCCTCTCATCGTGCGTTTCCAGGTTAGCGGGAAGTTTGTAATCCCGTTCGCAGAAGGGAGCATGTTCCTGCAATTGTCCGAATCCGTTGCGGTATCGCTTGGGGGTGTATACAGGATGAAAAGATTCAGCATACAAAAGCCGGTTGTCTACTGAGTCGAATTTCATCTGGTAGATCGTTCCCCGGGGTATGATGAGATAATCCCCGTACTCGAAATTAATCTTGCCCAGCATGGTAGACAAAGTACCTGTGCCCCGGTGCACAAACAATATCTCATCGGCATCGGCATTCTTATAATAGTATTCGGTTTGTGATTTTCGTGGGGCAGCCACACCAATCTGGACATCACGGTTGACCAGGAGGGCTGTCCTGCTGTCCAGAAAGTCGTCTTTCAAAGGGACATCAAAACCTATTAATTTTCGGGAACGGATGTTTTTTGTCTCGGCAATTTTTGGTGCCAGATCAACCGAAGATCCGATGGACCTGACCATCGTTGGGCGGTGCAGATGGTACGACAGCGAGGACATCCCGCTGAAACCAAGCGTGCCAAAAAGTTGCTCGTGGTACAATGTTCCATTGCTTTTCCTGAATTGTGTGTGCCTTTTGGCCGGAACCTCACCCACTCTGTGATAGATCGGCATGGTTTAATCGGTTTAATCAACAAATGTTGATATAATAATACATAAATGTTGATTAATAGTCAAGTAAAATAATTATACTAGCGTATATAATTAATGACAATGATAGACACCGGCAAACACCGGCAATTCCGCGAGGAGGCTTTAAAATTAATCCTGAAAAAGGGATTTAAGGGAGCCACCATGCGGGAGCTGGCCCAGAGTCTGGACTGTGATGTCGCAAATATTTACAATTATATCCCTTCCAAACAGATTTTCTTAAAGGATCTCTTGTTTGAGATGTCTGATCATTTTCACACCGGTATCGACGAGATCATGGATGCTGGCCAGGCTCCCGTGGATCAGATCCGACAGCTGGTAAGGCTTTATATAGAACTCACCTTTGCCCTGCCCCTTCAGGTAGCATTACTGGCCAATGAATGGCGTCATCTGGAAGAACCAGAATTGACAAGGTTTGTAGCCGAACGCAGACGTTTTGAGGGTAAGGTGCTTGAGATCGTTAGAAAAGGAATCAGATCGGGTGCTCTGAAAAAGATGAGTCCGGAAACGGCCACTCATCTTCTGTTGTCATCACTCCGGTGGCTTTTTCAGTTTATCCGGGAGGTGCCTGCCACCAACCGGCTCAGGCTGGAGGAGGAGATTTTTGATTTTGTCCTGAACGGACTACGGCGGGAAGCCAAGGGATAGGGATCTTTTCAATGGTCAATCGAAACATGCATGTCCGGTCATGAAGGTGAGCATGGATAGGCAGTCTGGCACAACCCGGGTACTGATTCCTTCTGTTTCTTACGGTTAAAAAAAGTCGTGATCAGGTAAGTACCTGCATGAAGAATTTGTTACATTTAGATGCCATCTGTGGTATGTTGTGAGTGGTGATGGGGCAAATTTGATGTAACAAACTGATTCTTAAACCTTTCAAATAAATGACATTATGAAAAAAATGCTGGGATTTTTTACCCTTGTTTTAGTTGCTGGCCTTGTGTTGCAGGGTTTTAGAGGCTCCGATGGGCATGGTTCTTTTGCAGAGGCTCCGCCTGCGGTTAAATTCCCCAAAAAAGTGGATGCAGTCATTAAAAACAAGTGCTACGGCTGTCATAGTGCGGAAGGTAAGAGCGATAAAGCAAAAGCCAAATTGATGTGGGATGATCTGGCAAGTTTGGAATCCGGTATGCAGGCAGAGAAACTGAAAGCCATTTCCAAGGTGCTGTCTGAAGGTACAATGCCTCCCAAGATGATGGTCGAGAAAATGCCGGAGAAAAAGCTGACCGAAGCAGAAACCGCTCTGATGTCAAAATGGGCATCCAAGACTTCGAAAAAAATCTCCAAGATGATGTAATATTACCATTGAGGGAATAGAAGGGCAATGCCGATCTTTGGCATTGCCCTTTTTTTATGTGCGACTAACCCTGCCTATGCGTGGAGTGCAACGAGTTTTATCCTATCTTTCAGGTTTGCAATTGAATTCAGATTTGTTCAGAATTTTTCAATTTCCTGATCTCGACCTCCTGCCCTGGCTATTAGTAATGCTCTGTTCACTGATCTGGGGACTCTCCAAATCCGGGATTCATGGAATATCGATTATCGCAGTCCCTTTGATGGCTTATATTTTTGGAAGCAAGCCTTCGACCGGGGTGGTGTTGCCCATGTTGATCATTGCTGACCTCATGGCAGTGCGGCATTATTCGAGGCATGCCTTATGGTCTTATTTGCTGAAATTGTTGCCCTGGACACTGTTGGGCATTTTGTTGGGTACCTGGATTGGTGACCATCTGGATGAAGGTTCTTTCAAGAGATTAATGGCGATAGTGATCGTAACCAGCGTGGTGACCATGTATCTATGGGAACGACGCAGAAGTGACCGGGTACCGGATTACTGGTGGTTTGCCGCTTTTATGGGTATTGCAGCTGGTTTCACAACGATGGTTGGCAATCTGGCCGGGGGTATAGTGACGATCTATCTTTTGGCAATGCATTTGCCCAAAGACCAGTTTATTGGTACGGGAGCCTGGTTTTTTCTGATCATCAATGTCTTTAAGTTTCCCATGCATCTCATTTTCTGGCAGACCATCAACTGGCATACGCTGAGCCTCAATTTAGCCATGACTCCCGTTATTGCCATCGGCTTCATCCTGGGAGTGTACATCGTCGGAAAATTTAATGATGCACTATATCGCCGGTTTGCAATGGTGATGACCGGGCTTGCTGCTATTGTCATGCTCTTTCAATAAAACAGTATCTGGTACCTGGTTATTCTATCTGTTTTTCAAGGCTTTCCACTGCAGAGACGCAAAAAACACCCAACACTTCCGTATTGGGTTTGTCCGAGATGATATTTCCCCTGGAATTGGAGACCGGACTGGCGAAGATGGTGTTGGATCCATTTAAGATCTGATCCCGGGCACTTTGCAAAAACTGGAAAGCTTCCAAGCTTACAGAATGAATTTCCACCCTAAGCCTGTCTCCCGGCTGGTAAGGCGCTTCATCAGCCGGAAATTCGTCGGGAACAGGATTGGTCAATTCCCGGATGGGAGGGATAAAGATTATTCCATCCAGTTGCGATCCGCCGTCAAAACCGGCATCAAAAGCCAGATTGATTTCCTCGGGTTTATTCAGGTACTGATCATTTTTAAAGGACTTGATCCAGTAGGTATTGCCCAATCCCTCCAGATCCCGTGCAAAAAACTGGGTGTAGATGCCATCGGGACCTCTCAGGTCATCATCTCTATATTCCTGCCGTATGCTGTCGATCGCTGGTGCCGGATGCATGGTCGAGGATGCGGTGAGTATCTGGTCGGGAAGATGCACGGTTAGTTCAAAGAAATTGCCCGGATCTCCCAACTTTTCACCGGGTTGAGGTTGCCAGACGTAACGACCGGCAGAAACCTCTTCAAAAGAAAAAATGGAATGATCGTCCGATGTAATTGTGACCTCCGCTCCGGTCACCGCTTCGGCAAAATCGGCGTTGAAATAAGGCTGACTGTAGCTCAGTTTGATTTCCTGGGCTTCCGAAACATTGGTCAGCCAGGCGTCTACAACCACTTGTCTGGGAGCATCGGCGGTCTGAACATCCACGATATCCTCACATCCAGAGGTGATAAACAGGAATGTGACGAATGCAAAAAGGGGAAGTATCAGTGTACTTTTCATCGCTACTGAAATTTAAAGTTGTAGGAGACAGATGGTATAAAATTACCAACCACCGCAAGTTTGATGGCTTCTGTAGAGGTGGGCTGATCGGGAAGCACCCGTTCGGAAGTCTGCCGGAAAAAGATGGAAAATGGATTCCGGCGGCTGTAGACATTGTAAATGGAAAATACCCAGTCACCTACCCAGCGGTCACCCGGTTTTTTCGGTTTACCTTTCAATGTAGCAGACAAGTCAAGGCGGTGGTAGTCCGGAATCCGGACATTGTTCCGGGTATCGTTGCTATTGTGGGGTACCACATAACCCTGTTGCTCATACCGGCTGGTGGCAAAAGTGGTCGGGGTCCCGGTATTGTATACAAAAGTGCCACTCAGCGACCAGCGATTGTTGAGGTCATAAAACGCGGTCATACTCAAATTGTGTAACTGATCAAAACGGGATGGATACCATTGATTACGATTAATGCCATCAACCAGTCTTTCCGTACGGGCAAGGGTATAGCTTAACCATCCGGTGAGCGATCCCTTGTTCTTCCCGGCCTGAATTTCAAGGCCATAAGCCCTGCCTTTTCCATCCAGCAGATCCCCCTCCAGATATTCATTGAGTAACAAATCCGCTCCATCGATGTAATCAACCAGGTGTTTCATTTTTTTATAGTAAATCTCACCACTTAATTCATAAGTATTGTTGGACAGATTTTTGAAATAACCCAGGGCTACCTGATCACCGATCGTGGGTTTAATATTGTTGGTACTCGGTGTCCAGACATCAACCGGTGTTGAAGCGGTGGCGTTGGAAATCAAATGGATGTACTGGGTAGTTCGGTTGTAACTGGCTTTGATGGACGACGAAGGGCTGGTTTGCCATTTAAGCGAAAACCGGGGTTCGAGATTCAGATAAGTTTGAATGCTTTCCCACTGGTTATATGCCCGAACCTCCGTGGGAGCCCTTCGCTGACCGGGTGGTGCGGATCCATAAGTATAAGCATTGCCCTTGCCAGTGTAATTAAAATGAGACACCCGCAGACCATAATTGAGGGAAAATACCGGCGAAATATCGTGTTCCATTTCGGCATAAGCTGCGCTCTCGATGGCATATTTCTTGTCAAGACTGACGTCGCTAAATTCACCTTCGCTGATGCCGGTGGCATTGCCCGGTTCAAAAGTATATACAATCGACTGCCCACCAAAACGCAATATATGTTGGGGATTGATAAAATAGGTGAATTCGGGCTTCAGACTGAAGTTTTCAATGTTGGCATTCCAGGTGAATTTGTTGAGCGCATCATCACCAAAATTGATTTTATAATCGTAGTCGCTGAAATAAAAAGTGAAATTGCTGAATAATTTTTCACTGAATAAATGATTCCAGCGAATGGTACCTGTACTGTTGCCCCAATTAAATCCGGCGGCGCTACCGAAACCGAAATTATCCCGGCCAAAATAACCAGAAGCGTAAATACGATTCTTTTCGTTGATGTTGTAATTGGCTTTCAGGGTCAGGTCATAAAAATTAAGGATCGAACCGGCGAGATCCTCATTTAAAAATGGTTTGGCTAACACATCGACGTACGACCTTCTTCCGGCGACAATAAAGGAAGCTTTATCCTTGACGAGGGGTGCTTCGATGGCCAGCCGGCTGAATATCAAACCTACTCCACCATTCATGGTAAAATCTTTGGTGTTTCCTTCTTTCATCCGGACATCAAGGATGGAAGCGATCCGGCCACCATATCTGGCGGGTATTCCGCCTTTGTATAGCTTGACATCCTTGACTGCATCGGGATTGAAAACCGAGAAAAACCCGAATAAATGGGCGGAATTAAAAACCGGGGCTTCATCCAGTAAAACCAGGTTTTGATCAATGCTGCCTCCTCTTACATTAAAACCCGAAGCCCCTTCGCCCACCGTCGATACCCCTGGCAGCAACTGGAGACTGCGGATTACTTCAACCTCTCCCAACAATGTAGGTATGCTTTTGATGGTCTGCATATCCAGCTTGTTGACGCTCATTTCGATATCGGTTACGTTACGATCTTCGGCTTCACCGGTAACCACGACTTCCACCAGTTCGGCAGCCATATCCGACAGTTCAATGTCGAGGGTAACATTCCGGTCGAGGTTGACCGTTTTTCGCTGGGTCTGCATGCCGAGGTAGGCAAATTCGACCGTATAGGTTCCCGGAGGAACGGATATGCTGTAAAATCCGTACTCGTTACTCGCAACACCCTGCTCCAGGTCGGCGATGTAAGCAGTCGCTCCGATCAGCGATTCGCCGTTGCTGGCATCCCGCAGATATCCACTCAAGGTATACTTTGTCTGGGCGGTAAGAAATGGGATCGTCAGAAAATAAGGTAAAATCAGAATCCAACCGAATTTCATAAAAAGGCATCAATGTTTGACGTCATTACAACGGGAAGCTCTGTAGTTTGTTTCCGGATTTCTATGAAGTGATCATTAAATCCGACGACGGGATAGTCGTTATTTGGATCTCAGTCTGGCTGACCCGGTCTAAATGTTATTATATCAGGAGATTCAATAGCCATTGGTTCAATCGGAAAGGGAAATAAAAGATATGGTCAAATAATTAGTTCTAGAAATAAAATTATGACTTATTTAAAACCGGAAAAATTAATGGGAGTTGACGGATACAGTTTAACGGCCTTTCTACCATAAGCAGAGTTTCTTGGAGGCGCCCTTTTTAATTTTCTAGAAAACGGTCATGGAAAACCGCGATTCATTCGGGGAAGAAAGGAGTTGTAAAATCCGGTACATCAGTGCTGCCGACAGCCGGGATGTACGTTGATCCTGATCGAAATGGGGATTGGTCTCAGCGATGTCCAATCCGGCCATTTTTCCCGTTTCCACCAGACAGGGGAGGAGCGATTCAATAAACGCCGGATCACAACCAAGATGGGCCGGAGCGCTGACTCCGGGTGCAGTGGCAGCATTAAAACTGTCCATATCTATTGACAACAGAAAATAATCTAGACTTTCGATAAACCTGCGGATCTTCCCTTCAACCTGGTTGATATGACGCCAATTGGACAACGATCCATCGATGATTTCCACACCAAGTTCACGGGCTTTCATCCATAAAGATGGGGTGTTGGCATAATCCCGGGTTCCTACACAAAGGTATTTGAACGCTTCGTTCTGGCTATGCAGCCAGTCGGCAATTTGCAGAAATGGACTTCCCGAATGGGCACCCTTTGGGTAAGGCCTCAGATCCAGATGTGGATCGAGGTTGATCACCCCTGTTGTACATCCGGGAGATCGAGTTTGGAGATACTTCCGGATACCGGCAAAATGTCCGTAGCTCAGATCGTGGCTGCCTCCAAGTACGATGGTAAAGCATGGCCGACCCTGCCATTGGAAGATGTGTTCGGCAAGCTCCTGCTGGATTTTCTCGACCGATCCTTCGGGCTTGATGTCACCGGTGTCTATCAACCGGATATTTTCCTGCCAGGGCAGGTTACCAAAAGCCTGCCGGATAGCCAGGGGGCCATCCGCCGAACCGGCTCTTCCCTGATTGTGGGTCGATCCCAGGTCCGAAGCATAACCGGTCAGTGCAATCGATGGTTGAGATATCGCAGCTGGTTGAAATTCCCCGATCACCACTTTCTGGTGCCATCGTGCCGTACCGGGATCATCTCCATCTACCCGTCCGGTCCACCATCCTTTGGCAGCTTTCTGTAACATCGTTCAAGAGCTTAGAGATTTCTCAGATGAATCATTTCTTTCAGTTAGAGAATCCTATTGATAAATCTAATGATTTGTTACCTAATGACAAGGACCAGGAAGTGATCTGGTATCAGGTTAAAAAAATCGTTCACCATTTTTCCAGACCATGGACGGGCCCATATTGCCCTGTTGATATAGTATTTCACGGTAGTCATCAGTGGGAAATCCCACAAAGTCAGCCAGTTTTCCTTCCTGGATCAGGCCACGATCCGGTAACCGAAGGGCGGCAGCGGCACGGAAAGTAATCCCGGCAAAGACTTCGGCTGAACTGAGCTTTTCAAAGGTAGCCAGGATGCTGGCCTGGGTGAGTAAGTCTCCCTGCGGGGCAGAACCGGGATTTTGGTCGGTCGCGATGACCAGGCAGGCGTTGGCATCCAGGATTTTCCGGGCTGGTGCAAAGGGATGGCCCAAACCAATCGATGATCCGGGTAAAGCGGTGCAAATCACACCATTCCTTTGAAGGGCCCGGATTTCCAGTTCACCTGAGACTTCGAGGTGGTCAGCGCTTAGAATGCCCATCTCCGCTGCCAGGTGACTACCCGCTTTAGTAAACTGATCGGCATGCATGACCAGGTCAAACCCCAATCTCCGGGCTTCTGTCAGGTAGGTTCTGGCTTCGTCCACGGTAAAAGCACTTTCTTCGACAAAGATGTCAACCCGGGATGCCAGATTCTGCCTTTTGATTTCCGGCAGGAGGTCGTTGACCAGATATTCCAGATAGGCGGCATTGTTACCGGGAAAATCCCGGGGCTTCAGATGGGCGGCAAGACAGGTCGGTACCAGATCGGCTGGATGCCTACGGTCAACCTGCTTTATGATTTCCAGGTGACGGATTTCCTGCTCAGCATTCAATCCGTATCCGCTCTTAATCTCGATGGTGGTGACCCCCCGGGTTAATTTCCTGGAAACCCTTTCTTTCAGGAGATCTTCGAGATTTTGGGAAGTCTCCTCCCGGGTTGACTGCACGGTTTGCCAGATTCCTCCTCCCTGCCTGGCAATTTCCAGATAGGATATACCGGCGATCCGGAGGGCAAAATCGTTGGCACGGCTACCGGCATAACAAAGATGGGTGTGCGCATCGATTAATCCTGGCAACAGCACCATATCACCGGCCACCTGTTCCCGGGTATAATCATGACCCGGGTATTTCTCATCCAGGGTATGGTAATTATCCACTGCACTGATAATGCCGTTCTCCGTCGCAATGCCTCCATTCCTGATGATGGTCATCGCTTCATCGGCAAGGGGGCCGTGAAGAGGTAAATTAGCCAAGGTCAGGATCTGACTAAATGGGCCGATCAGTTTCTTTTGTTTCTTGATCATGAATTATACTATATATCGAGATGGTAGTCCTTCAGATTTTGCCGGGCAACCGCATATCCGGCATCGGCATGCCGGATGATTCCCGTCGCCGGATCATTGTGCAGGACCCGGGACAAACACCTTTCAGCGCGATCGCTGCCATCGGCCAGGATCACCATTCCAGCGTGCTGGGCATACCCCATTCCCACTCCGCCACCGTGATGAAAAGAGACCCAGGTAGCTCCGCCACTGGTATTGGCCATGAGGTTTAGGAGCGGCCAGTCGGATACGGCATCGCTTCCATCCAGCATATGTTCCGTCTCGCGGTTTGGGGAGGCGACCGATCCACAATCAAGATGGTCGCGACCGATCACGACCGGAGCCCTGAGCATTCCCTTTCTCACCAAATCATTAAAGAGCAATCCCGCCGTTTGCCGTTCACCCATACCCAGCCAGCAGATCCGGCTCGGTAGCCCCTGGAAGGCCACTTTTTCCTGAGCTTTCGTAAGCCAGTTGATCAGAGAGGGGTTGTCCGGGAAAGTCTCCATCAACGCCCGGTCGGTAGTATAAATGTCTTCCGGATCGCCGGACAAGGCTACCCAGCGGAAGGGTCCTTTCCCATCACAAAAGAGATCGCGGATGTAAGCGGGAACAAAACCGGGAAAATCAAAGGCGTTTTCTACTCCACCCTCTTTGGCAAAGGCGCGAAGATTGTTCCCGTAATCAAAGGTGACTGCTCCGCGCTTCTGCAACTCCAGCATCAGTCGTACATGCCGGGCCATGCTTCTAATAGCTTCTTCTTTATACTTTGCCGGATTTTGACGACGCAGTTCGGCAGCCTGGGCAAGATTCAGGGTATGGGGAATGTAGCCATAGACCGGATCATGGGCGGATGTCTGGTCGGTGAGCATATCGGGGATAAGGTTGTCATTGATCAATTTTTCCAGCAGGTTGCCGGCATCACTGACCAGGCCGATCGATAGTGGTTGTTTCCGTTCGCGGGCCTCCAAAAGCCATTGTCTTGCTTCTTCATATGATTGAGTCATTTTGTCCAGATATTTGGTTTCCAGTCTTTTGCGTATTCTCATCTCATCAACATCTGCACCGATAAAAACTGCACCAGACATGGTAGCGGCTAATGGTTGGGCACCTCCCATGCCTCCGAGTCCGGCACTGGCAATGACTTTACCCTTGAGGTCACCCTGAAAATGCTTTTGGGCACAGGCCATGAAAGTCTCATAGGTACCCTGCAGGATGCCCTGCGATCCAATATAGATCCAGCTTCCGGCCGTCATCTGACCAAACATCATCAATCCTTTGCTTTTCAAGTCACTGAAATGCTCCCAGGTGGCCCACTTAGGTACCAGATTGCTGTTGGCAATCAGGACCCGGGGAGCTTCCGGATGGGTTGGCAGAATACCTACGGGTTTTCCCGACTGGATGAGCAGGCTTTCATGCTCACTCAGTTTCAGCAGGCATTGAATAATTTTGCGAACCGCTTCCGGTGATCTTGCTGCCTGGCCGGTACCACCATATACGATTAGTTCGCGAGGATTTTCGGCCACCTCGGCATCCAGATTGTTGAGGAGCATCCGGAGCGGAGCCTCCGTCTGCCAGCTTTGGGCATGGATTTTACTACCTCTTGGAGCCCGGTAGAAAGGATGGCTGGCATATTGATCAATAAACTTCGAAAAGGGAGTAGTCGTGGTTTCCGGTGATTTCATCGTCCTGTTTTAAATGGTAATCACTAATCGTTTTCAGTCGGCGGCTCTGGATGATCTCCAGGGCGGTTGCGATATCGTTGGCAAAGACCCGGTCGTGATCGGCGTGGTCGATCAATGTGCGGATGTGTGCATGGCACTCTTCGAGGATGGTACTGGATCGGTGCGGTCTTCGAAAATCGAACGCCTGGGAAGCACAAAGCAACTCGATGGCCAGGATTTTTTCAAGATTCTCAACAATATGTAGTGTCTTGCGACCGCTGATAGCCCCCATACTGACGTGATCCTCCTGACCAAGCGAAGTGGGAACACTATCGGCTGAAGCTGGAAAACAGAGCGATTTATTTTCACTCACCAGGGCCGCAGTGGTATACTGAGGTAGCATGAATCCCGAGTTCAGTCCGGTGTGCTTCATCAATAGTTTGGGAAGTCCTTCCGTGTTGCCTTCCAGCATCAAATAGATACGACGGTCGGCAATGTTGCCGATCTCGGCGGCTGCCAGTCCCGCGTAATCCAGTGGGAGGGCCAGGGGTTGCCCATGGAAATTCCCACCGCTGACCGCTTCTCCCGATTCCAAAATGACCGGATTGTCCGTGACCGAATTGATTTCGGTCTCTGTGATTTCTTTAAGATGGAGCCAGGCATTTCTGGAAGTTCCATGTACCTGGGGAATGCAACGCAGGGAATAAGGATCCTGCACCCTGCCGCAATGGGCGTGGGACTGCATGATCTCCGAGTTTTCCAACAGTTTCTCCATTCGCCGGGCAACATACCGGCAACCCCGGTGAGGCCTGAGTGCATGGAGCTCTGGTTTGAAGGGTTTGGCCGAGCCTAGCAGAGCTTCCAGGGTCATCGCCCCGATGATATCGGCGTGCGTGAGGCAATTCTGAAGCCGGTCGATGATCTGGATGGCAAAGGCAGCCATAAACTGTGTTCCGTTAATCAGCGCCAGTCCCTCCTTCGGACCGAGTACTAACGGACGAAGCTGAAACTTTGACAAAACCTGCGCGGCCGGCAATCGTTGATTTTGATAATACACCTGCCCCAGGCCGATCAGCGGAAGACAGAGATGTGCCAGGGGTGCCAGATCACCAGACGCCCCGACCGAGCCCTGGGCAGGTACCACCGGAATCACCTCGTTTTGAAGATGCCAGACCAGACGGTCGAGGGTAATTTGGCTTACTCCCGAAAATCCCTGCGCCAGGGCATGGATCTTTAAGAGAAGCATTAATCGGGTGGTTTCAATGGGAATCGGATCACCTACACCAACACTGTGGCTTTTCAGGATATTATGCTGTAAACCAATGATTTCATCCGCTGATATTAAAGTGTTGCAGAGTGGGCCGAAGCCGGTATTAATACCGTAAACAGTTTCGTTTCTGGCAAGAATCTGGTCAATATGATTTCTTGAAATGTCGACCTTATGAAGTACCTGATGGTTAAAAATTCCCTGGATATGACCCTGTGCAATAGCCAAAGCCTTTCCGGTGGTAAGCCATTCGTCGCCATATTGAAACCGGGTAGCCTGATCCGGAGCTGGTTGCGTCGACATCTTTTTTGATTTTTGCAAAGTTAAAGGGTTCGCCTGGATGTCTTCACTTTTTACCCTGAAACAGTCCAATCACCCGGAAGCCGGCGAAAAATACCAGAGCCTGCTGCGTTGTTCTGTTGTCCCGTATCAGATTTGGATGGAGTAGTCGTGCATGGGTTGACTATTAATTTTTATCTTAAGCCACTAAATTATTGACTACAGTCTACTTAAAAATGCAAAGATCTACTCACTACCTTTTAGTGCCCGTCTGGCTGGCACTTGCCGCTTCCGTTGCGGGTCAGAAGATTGCAGAATTTTCTGTCGATGCCGGATCATATGAACGTTTGAATTCGGTGGTTTCTGCGGTGATCGACGGACTACCTCTGGAACTGGAGAAGTTCGACCTGGAGCTTCGTGAACTGGCCGGCGGTCATGCGGTACCTGTACCCTCGCAGATGGAGGGCGGATTGCAGACCAGGTTGTACTGGATACTCAATGGGCATACCCTTCCTCATACGGTGCGGACGTATGAGTTGTGGCAGTTGCCGAGGCAAAATAAACCAGACGCGATGGAGATCAGGGACGATGGCGCTTCCTTCACGGTTGAAAGAGGGGATAAACCGGTGCTTTCTTACCGGTATGGAAAAGCTTCTTTACCTGCCGGAGTAGCTGAAGCCTTCAGCAGGGGTGGTTTTATTCATCCGCTTTGGTCTCCCTCCGGCGAAGAGCTGACCCGGATTCAACCTCCGGATCACTACCATCATTACGGGATCTGGAATCCATGGACTCATACGGAGTTTGAAGGCAGGGAAGTTGATTTTTGGAATCTTGGCCGTAAGCAGGGTACCGTACGGGTCAACGGGAAGCCTACCCGGGTGGCCGGAGATGTCTTTGCTACCATCTCAACGATACACCAGCATGTGGTTTTTCCGGACAGTCAGCAGGTGAATGAAAAAATAGCCCTGGATGAAAAATGGCAGATGCAGGTTTGGAATGCCGACCCTGCTGCCAGTACCTGGGTGGTCGATGTGATTTCTACCCTGACCTGCGCCACCGAAAGTCCACTGACGTTAAAGGAATACCGTTATCAGGGTTTCGGTTACCGGGCAAAAGCGGAGTGGAATGATGAAAACACAATGTTATTGACTTCGGAAGGATTCAACAAGGAAAATGCCAACGCAACCAGGGCCAGATGGTGTGATGTACGGGGACCATCCGTTGCCGGAAAATCCGGCATCTTGTTTATGACCCATCCTGCCAATTACAATTTTCCCGAATTGCTGCGAATCTGGCCGACCGGCAGCAATAAGGGGGTGGAAAATGTCTTCATCAATTTTAATCCGACCCAGGACCGGGACTGGACTCTGGAGCCAGGCCGGTCGTATACCTTGAAATACCGGATGCTGATTTACGATGGAGATATTTCAAAGCAGAAGGCTGACCTGATTTGGAAGGATTATGCCCATCCTGCGAAGGTCACTACCACCCTGCCGAATAATCTGCGCGGTAAGAAAGTGCTGGTATATACCCGGAATGGAGAAGGATATGTCCATAACAATATTGCCAGCAGCGTAGCAGCCTTGAAAAAGCTGGGAGCTGAGCACGGATTTATGGTCGATGCCACCGACAGTGCGTCCATTTTTACCTCACCGGCTTTGATGGAATATGATGCCATTGTATTTTCCAATACTAATAATGAGGGATTTGAAACAGAACGCCAGAAAGTCGCCTTTCAAAGGTTCATCCGGAGTGGTAAAGGATTTGTGGGAATTCATTCAGCCAGCGGCTCGGAACGAAACTGGCCCTGGTACTGGAAATTAATCGGTGGTAAATTCCTGCGACATCCGCCTATTCAGAAATTTGAGGTGGAAGTGATTGACCGCAGTCATCCGTCCACTAATTTTCTTCCGGAGATCTGGATGAGGGAGGATGAATGCTATTTTCTACAGCAGCTGAATCCGTCCAATCATGTCTTGCTGGCCGCCCGGTTACCCAATCTTGTCGATGAACAAAAGACTTCCTATCCGGGTAATACTTTCGGAGAATTGATGCCCCTTGCCTGGTGTCATGAATTTGATGGAGGTCGTCAGTGGTACACCGCCCTTGGTCACTCTATCGAGCATTACCAGGATCCTGAATTCCTAAAGCATATCCTGGGTGGCATCGAATGGGTTTGCAGTAAGGATTAAAATCGACAGAACTTTGGCTTCGGTGATAAAAGTTCCCCGATTTTTGTACATTTAAATCATCGAAATCGATTTCGAAAAAAGTAGGAAATCAGGTAACTGCCTGATTAAGATTATTTTATCCACAAAATAAAGACCAAGATGAATCGTCGCGAATACTTGAAGAAATCAGCCATCAGTGCTACCGGAATGGTAGTCGCCCCCACTATCATACCATCATCGGTATTGGGTAAAAATGCACCCAGCAATAAGATCAATATCGGACAGATTGGTTGTGGCCGGATTGCCCGGGATCACGATCTTCCCGGTACCATGCAATACGATATAGCCCGGGTGGTCGCCGTAGCCGATGTCGATATGAAAAGGACAAGAGAGGGTAAAGAACTGATCGAAAAGTATTACCGGGAAAAGAAAAAAAGCGATCAATATGTCGATGTGAAGACTTATCAGGACTATCGGGAAATGCTCCTTGACAAGGACATCGATGCGGTGATCATCAGCACTCCAGACCATTGGCATGCCCAGCCGGCGATTGAAGCTGCCCTGGCTGGGAAGGACATCTACCTGCAGAAACCAACCTCGCTCACCATTGCTGAAGGAAGAGCGTTGGCGGATGTCATCAGGCTTAAAGGAACCGTCCTTCAGGTAGGCACCCAACAGCGTTCATCCAAGCAGTTTCGCATTGCCGCAGAATTGGTCAGAAACGGTCGCATCGGTAAGTTGCATACGGTCCGGATCGGACTGCCAGGCGACCCCGCCGGTCCTGATGTGCCGGAAATGTCGGTGCCCAAAGAACTGGATTATGATATGTGGCTGGGGTCTACACCCGAAGTCTACTATACCGAGACCAGAGTGCATCCCCAGTCCGGATATTCGAGGCCAGGATGGTTGCGTTGTGAGCAGTTTGGAGCGGGCATGATCACCGGATGGGGGCAGCATCACATCGATTCCGCCCACTGGGGTATGAATACCGAATATACCGGCCCGGAAGAGATCGAGGCGGTGGCCGAATTTCCCCGCTCGGGTCTGTGGGATGTACATGGCGATTTTATGGTCAAGGCAAAATACGACAATGATATTATGATGTTTATCAGCGGAGGTTACACCAACGGCATACGATATGAAGGTTCAGAAGGCTGGATCTTTGTCAGCCGGGGCAACTACAGCGCCACCGCCAGCGACCCCGAGAGCAAAGCCCGGAGTGCCCGGGCACTGGATGCCAGCGATCCGAAAATCCTCACCTCCCAGATCGGAGAAAACGAAACTCATCTGTATGTCAGTGAAGAACAACACGGCAACTGGCTGGATTGTATTCAGTCGCGTAAGGCACCTATCAGTACGGCCGAGGTTGGCCATCGTACCTGCAGTGTTTGCCTGATTAGTCATATCGCGATGAAACTTGACCGCAAATTATACTGGGATGCGGCTAACGAACGGTTTAAAGGGGATGACGAGGCCAATGCCATGCTGACCCGGTCACAACGGGCACCCTGGGGTTATTCCAATATTAAGGAGCTGGCCATGCTGGAGGGACGAAGTTAACATCGATGACCTGAATTCCACTGGCAGACTGTATATATACTGTAGCAGATAGGAATGGGGCAATTTCTGAGAAATCAAGGGCTGGGAAGATCTTCCGGCCCTTTCACTTTTTGATTATGGACGGATGATATGGGTATCTTTCCTGGTCGACAGTGCAAACCGGGTCTCCACTTTGCCCACATTGGGTACGGTCGACAGTTTGTTTAAGACGAATTGGTTATAATGCTCGACATCGTCTACCAAAACCTTTAGCAGAAAATCCGATTCTCCGGTCACGTGAAAGCATTCCATGACTTCCGGATAGCGGATGACCTCATCAATAAAGGCTTCGATCGCTCCTTTTGAATGATCCTTTATGGAGATATCAACAAATGCCTGCAGTTTTCGTCCCAGTTTCCGGTGGTCTAGGATGGCAACGTATTGCTGGATGATGCCAGCCTTTTCCAGTTTCCGGATTCTTTCGAAAACCGGAGTTGTGGTCAGGTTCATTTGTTGAGAGATTTCCCGGATTGTCGTCCGGCTGTCAGTCTGCAAGATCTCGAGAATCCCATAGTCAATCTCATCGAGGTGAATGTCTGTTGGCATAATGTTCTCTATTGCCCTTTCCAGGCGAGCGTTGATGGAATAAAAATTGATATAACATCAATAATAGAGAAAAATATTCTATTTTATATAGAATTTATGTGTGAATTATCTATAAGACCTACCTTTGAAGGTATACCACGATATAAAAAAGAGAGCCATGATCAGGGAAAAAACCTTTCAGGACACTACTCAGACTACCGATCTGTTTCCACTCCTGGGTATCGATTACCTGGAGTTTTATGTGGGTAACGCCAAACAGGCTGCCTATTACTACCAGTCTGCTTTTGGCTTTCAGCCCCTGGCTTACTGCGGGCTGGAGACCAGAGACCGGGAGACGGAGTCTTATGCATTGGCCCAGGGTAACATCCGGTTTGTCTTTACTTCGCCATTGCATAGTCAAAGCGAGATTGGCCGGCACTTGGACCGGCATGGCGACGGAATCAGGGTATGTGCCTTATCGGTGGAGGACGCTACTGAGGCTTATCAAACGGCGGTGGCAAGGGGAGCTCACTCCTTCTTCGAACCCAGGATAGAAAAGGATGAGCAGGGAAAGGTCACCAGGTCTGCAATTCGCATCTATGGTGATACCATCCATGTTTTTGTTGAACGAAAGCATTATACAGGGGTTTTTCTGCCCGGATACCGTGCCTGGTACAGCGATTACCAGCCTCCGGAAACCGGACTTGAATCGGTTGATCATCTGGTGGCTAATGTTGAGCAGGGGAAGATGAATGAGTGGGTGCAGTTTTACCGGGAAGTATTAGGATTTAAGCAAATCATCTCCTTCGACGACAAGGATATATCTACCGATTACACAGCACTCATGAGCAAGGTCATGAGCAATGGAAACGGAAGGATCAAATTTCCGGTTAATGAGCCGGCCCCCGGATTGAAAAGATCCCAGATTGAAGAGTATCTGGAATTTTATGAAGGACCCGGAGTGCAGCACATTGCTCTGATAACAGCGGATATCATCGGAACCGTCAAATCCCTTAAAAAGAGGGGGGTTGAATTTTTGACCGTACCATCTGTTTATTATGATAACCTGGAAAAACGGGTGGGACCGATCGATGAAACCACCGGGGCACTGAAGGCATTGGGAATATTGGCAGACCGGGATGACGAGGGTTATTTGCTGCAGATCTTTACCAAACCGGTGAATCCGCGGCCGACCTTGTTTTTTGAAATCATTCAGCGAAAAGGAGCGACCTCCTTTGGTAAGGGTAATTTTAAGGCTTTGTTTGAAGCCATCGAACGGGAGCAGGAGCGAAGGGGTACCCTCTAATCCGGATTTTAAGTCAACTCAAAACCATTGACCCGGAAAAAAAGCGTTCTGAGAATAAGATAACTGCCGGCAGGGATGAACAGCCTACGGTTCAACTCTCAATTTCTGATTGCTTGACCGGATCAGGTCAACAGGTACCTGGTTATCTTTGGAATCCTGTCGCCGGTTTAACACAGTGATAGAAGAATGCAGATGTCCGACTTTCAAAAAGCTGGGATCGAATCAAATCCGGTCTTAGACCGGTTACCCCGTCATTTGCTCCAATATGTCAAACCTCAACATTACGAACATTATACACCGGTCGATCAGGCAGTCTGGCGCTATGTCATGCGCAAGAATGTCGACTACCTCCGTCATGTGGCGCATGAATCCTATCTGGACGGTTTAAAACAGACCGGCATTTCTACAGAAGAGATTCCAAGTATGTACGGAATGAACCGGATCCTGCAAAAGATCGGCTGGGCGGCTGTGGCCGTAGACGGGTTGATTCCCACCGATGCTTTTATGGAGTTTCAGGCATACAATGTACTCGTGATTGCTTCGGATATCCGGACTTTGGAAGATCTGGAATATACACCAGTACCGGATATCATCCATGAGAGCGCCGGTCATGCACCGATCATCGCCAATCCGGAATATGCTGAATTTTTGCGACGGCTCGGGCAAATCGGTTGCCGGGCGATTTCGTCGACTCAAGACCGTATACTGGAAAAGGCGGTAAGAAATCTGACAGAGCTAAAGACCTCCGGCAGCGCTTCCTCCTCCGCTATTAAAGCCGCTGCAGACCAGGTCAGAGTTTTGCAGCATGAGCAAACCTTATCTGAAATGTCAGCTATCCGCAATCTCCATTGGTGGAGTGTGGAATACGGCCTGATCGGTCAGCCGGATCAGTACAAAATTTATGGAGCAGGGTTGCTTTCTTCCATAGGGGAGAGTAAATGGTGCCGCTCAAACCAGGTGAAAAAACTGCCGTATACGATCGATGCTGCCCATCAACACTTCAACTACACGGAGCCTCAGCCTCAACTTTTTGTTACTCCCGATTTCGCTCACCTGAGTTACGTGATTGAGGAATTTGCCAATAGCATGGCCTTGAGAAGGGGAGGGTTGGAAGCTGTCGAAAAGTTAATAGATTCCGGGAAACTGGGTACGATAGAACTAAGTACCGGGATCCAGATTACGGGTAACTTCTCTTCGCTTATTCCGGATGAAAGGCAAAGAGTGGCCTATTTTTCAACCCAGGGTCCCACCGCACTGGCGTATCGCGAAAAAGAGTTGATCGGCCATGGAATTCTCAATCATCCTCATGGATTTGGCAGCCCGGTAGGAAAATTAAAAGGTATCAATCTCGCCATTGAAGACATGTCTCCCCGCGATCTCGAAGCCTATCACATTTATGAAGGTCGCAACGTATACCTTGAGTTTGAGGGCCAGGTGACGGTAGAGGGGGAGGTCATTACCGGAATCCGGAATCTTCAGGGAAAGATCCTGCTGATCAGGTTCAGGAATTGCCTGGTGAAGCACCGGGACAGAATCCTGTTTTCCCCAAAAGAGGGTATCTACGATATGGCGGTGGGCAAGGAGATCGTTAGCGGATTTGCCGGTCCGGCTGATCTGAATTCCTTTGATCTGATCACCCACCAGGTATCCAGGGACCAGCCTTCCGGGAAAAAAGACCAGGAGCAAATACGAAAAGAAGAAGCCTATCAGTTGATCCGGAATCTGCGGCAAGGGAAAACGCAACCGGATTCCTGCACGGATCTGGTCGACCGGATGCTGACCGACTATCCGGAGGAATGGCTACTTTTGCTTGAATGCCGTGAATTGCTGCAGGATGTGCCTGGTCAGGAAGCGCTGGTCAATACCGTGACGACGCATCTGGCAGAATTGTCTGAACGCCACCCCGGCAAAGCCCACCTCATCCGGGAGGGGATGACTTTTGAGAAAGTCTCTGTCAGCCAGTAGCAGGTTCAGGTCATTCCGGGTTGTATTCGCAACGCTTTGGTGATCCCGGTCAGAGCCAAAGTCTGAAAACCTTTTTATTTTCACTCCCTATAATTACTTTGCATGCGATATCATTACCCTTTGGTCATTCTTTTTTTGTTGCCAACCCTTCTACTGGCTCAGCATACCGTCGGTCTGCTTTCATACGATCCTTCCAAAGCCTTTGATGGCTATAATATGATCTATCCACACAATCAGCCCAATGTGTATCTCTTCAATAATTGCGGACAGATCGTCCATGTCTGGGAAGACACCTTCGATCTTCGTCCGGGGAATACCGCTTACCTGAGACCAGATGGTAAACTGGTTAAGACCAAACGTCTTGATGTGGTGGTCAATGACCGGATCTGGGCCGGTGGAGGCGGTGCCACCGTCGAAATCCGGGACTGGGACAACAATCTGGAGTGGAGTTTTACCCTTAATAATGATACCGCGAGGTTGCATCACGACATCGAAGTACTACCGAACGGCAATATTCTGATGATTGCCTGGGAGTTAAAGACGATGGAAGAAGCTATCGCTGCCGGACGGGATACTGCGCTACTCACCGATGGTGAACTCTGGACCGATTTCATTCTGGAGGTCGATCCGGACCTCGATTCCATTGTCTGGGAATGGCATGTTTTTGATCATATCATACAGGACCGTGACAGCACCAGGGCCAATTTTGGGGTAGTAGCCGATCATCCGGAACTACTCAATATCAACTTTGCACGGGATGGCAGGGCCAACTGGATGCACTCCAATGCCATTGCTTACAATGCCGATCTGGATCAGATTGTGTTAAGCAGTCCTTATCTTAACGAATTTTATGTGATCGATCATTCAACCACGAAGGCTCAGGCTGCCTCCCATGTGGGAGGCCTGGGAGGCCGGGGCGGCGATTTCATGTACCGTTGGGGAAATCCTCAGGCCTATGATCAGGGTACTGCTGAAGATCAGACCTCTTTTTTTCAGCACGATGTGCATTGGCTGGACGATTTTGCCGACCCATCCCATCCCCATTTCGGGAAGCTGGTTTTTTTCAACAATGAATTTGAACCTGGCTTATACTCAAGGGTCAGCATCATTCAGCAACCCTGGGATATGTATACCTGGTCGTACACTTTGGAGGATGGTAAATGGGGACCTGACGGGTACGATCTTAACTTCGGTCACCCCGATACCTTCCCGATGTATAGCTCCGGACTTTCCAGTGTGCAGTTACTGCCAAATAATAATTACCTGATCTGTACAGGTCGAACCGGCTACCATTTTGAACTAACTCCCGATCAGGAAGTCGTATGGGAGTATGTCACTCCGTTGAAAGGAGGGCGGATTGCATCACAGGGAGACACTTTGATGCCGGTAGACAACCAGACTTTTCGCATCAAACGTTATCCGGCCGATTATCCGGCTTTTACCGGGCGGGACCTGAGCCCTAAATTTTACCTGGAAAACAATCCGGACAGCGCTTTCTGTGACCAGATCCTGCCAGTAGAAGAGATCAGTCCGCTGGGAGAACTATCCATCTACCCAAATCCGGTTACCACGGAATTAACCATTGCGTGGAGTAACCCGGTAGTTTCGGATATCCGATTGTTTGACCTGACCGGAAGATTGCTGAAAACGGTGGCGGATACTTTATCCCATACTTCGATGGACGTATCGGATTTGACTCCGGGGTTGTATATTTTAAAAATTGGAGAGACCGGGTTCCGGAAGGTTGTCGTGGAATGAAGCCTTTCACCGCTAAACGGATATCAACTGATAATTCAGTAAGATCCGGTATAGGTTTGCCTGGAATCAGGTATGCTATTCGCAACCTGATTGGTGATTACGCTACAGCTGGTTGCGCAGCATGAAATCACATGAACCGGATGATGGAATCACCGCCTTCAACTTATCCTGTTGAAAGAGATAATTACAACGAAAAAACTGTCGATTTTTAAACGGATGAAATACTTTCCGATACTTAAAATAGCTAAAGGGCACCTCTAAAAACCCCGTTCAATTGTCAATCGCTTATCTGCGATAAGCTATTCAAAAATAACCTACGCGATACTTCGTTATCACTCAGTCACTTAGCTCCGGCTAGGCTCCTTCGCGGCTCACCCACCCACACAGTGGTTTCGTCGCTCAAAGGTCTACCAGTCCCGCCCTTGAGGTCGGGAGTTCGCTCCTCAATCTCGCTTGGTTCTTTTTGAATTTGTCTAATTTCAGAGGTATTTAGAGGTGCCCTAAAGAAATAAAGTGGAATCCCCGGTTTTAAGAGATCCTCTGGTTTTTCCCGGTAAGGAAGTTCTTTATGAAGCACTGGGCCCGGCTTATCCGGTTTTTGAAGAATTGATCGACATCATAACCCATCCTCCCTTCACCCTGGTGTTGGAATGGAGGTATTACAGAGACGGGAAAGCCTGGCTTGGTAAGGTGATTCATCGGAAGAAGACTGTTTTTTGGTTATCAGTATGGAAGGGTTATTTCAAAACGAGTTTCTTTTTTATGGAGAAGCATGCAGAAGGGATCATGGGCCTGGATATTGATCATAGATTTAAGAAGGACTTTGAGAAAAATGAAGCCTCTGGCAGGTTGATACCTTTGGTTATTCCGGTAGACAAGACCGGGCAAATAGTAGAAGTACTCCGGGTTATTGACTACAAGCTGAGAATAAAGTAACCGGACTGCAAGGCTCTCATAGAATGATTTCCCGGATATACGGGAAAAGATAGGATTGTTATTATTTTAGCCCATGCAATGTCATGGAAAGATGGTATTATCAATCAGTTTGACAGCCTGCGCTTGGTTTAATGGGAGATCAGGTTATCCTATAATCCCGGAGCCGGAATCATCAATACCCGATAATGAATGAAAGATTAAGCAGCGATCTGTTGCAACTCGATTACCTTTTAGAGCAGGTAAAAGAGCAGGGCCTGGACTATTTGAGGCAAATTTCTGACCGGCAAACCTCCACCGGAGTCAACATCCCTACCCAGGAAGATTTGCCGGTTCAGGGCCTGGGCACTCTTGCAGCCTTAAAGCACTTCAATGCAAAGTTTGAGCCCATAATTATCGCCTCGGGCGGGCCGCGATATTGGGGATATGTCACTGGTGGTTCAACACCTGCTGCCATTGCCGGTGACTGGCTGGCCTCCGTTTACGACCAGAACACCCAGGCTGTCAAAGGGCAGGGTGATGTTTCAGCCGTCATAGAACTGGAAACGATACGTCTTTTCCTGAACCTGCTCCATCTTCCACCGGATTTCATAGGCGGGTTTGTCACCGGAGCAACTATGTCTAACTTTACCTGTCTGGGAGTGGCTCGTCAATGGGTCGGAAAAACCATCGGAAAGGATTATGCCCGGGAAGGAATTTCCGGTTCGATCCGGGTCCTGGCAGGTGTCCCTCATTCTTCAGTCATTAAATCGCTCGCTATGCTGGGCATCGGAAGTAATGCCGTAGAGCTGGTCAACCTAATGGAAGGAAACCGGGAGTCAATGGATATAAGTGCACTTGAACGGCAAATGAAGTCCCTCCATGGAGAGCCGTTCATCCTGGTAACCAGTGCAGGCACTGTCAATACCGTCGATTTTGATGATTTCCAGGCGATTTCCCGGTTGAAAAATCAGTACCATTTCTGGTGGCATGTGGATGCGGCTTTCGGTGCCTTTGCTGCCTGTTCGCCAGCATCTAATTACTTGTTGAAAGGTTGGGAGAATGCAGACAGCATCACCGTTGATGGTCATAAATGGTTGAATGTACCTTACGAGAGTGCCATTTTTCTGATTAAGGAGGAGCACCGGATTTTGCAGGTGGAAACATACCAGAATTCCAATGCACCGTATCTGGGTGATCCGCTGGATCATTTTAATTACCTCAATTTCCTTCCAGAAAATTCCCGCCGGTTAAAGGCCCTCCCGGCCTGGTTTACCCTTATGGCCTATGGTCAACAAGGATACTGCGAGATTGTAGAAAATTCCGTACGCCTTGCGCGGCAATTGGGTAAATATCTGGAGCACTCAGCATTTTTTTTGAGTTGTTGGCACCGGTCCGGCTCAACAACGTTTGTTTTACCCTGCGCCATGAGGAAAATCAGGAACGGGTCCAGACATTCCTTACAAGACTGAATGACACGGGAAAAGTCTTTATGACGCCCACCGTTTACCGGGGACGAAAAGGAATTCGGGCAGCATTTGTCAACTGGCGCACCAGTGCAGATGATGTAGACCTGGTGACCGGACTGATGGAAGACCTATTAAAATCATGAATGTCTGGACTACGGTGCTGAAAGGTTGCTTAGCGGAAAAAGCAAGCAGTCTCCCTGCCGGGGTCGTTCCTGATCATTGAAAATTTATTGGAATGACCGGCTGGTCCATGATGAAGTGTTTAAGTCATATCTGAATTTTTTCCCGGTATTTAATTAATTTATCATTCGATTTATGGGAAATCTGAAAAGCGCTTTATGAAAAACAAGTCGGTCTGTCTGCTGTCTGTCTTGATTGGTCTGCTAATAATTGTCAGACACCTGCCAGCACAATCCATTCAGGTGAGCGAAAACAAGCGGTACCTGGTGAAAGATGGTAAACCATTTTTCTATCTCGGGGATACTGCCTGGGAGTTATTTCACCGGTTAAGCCTGGAAGAAGCGCAGAAATACCTGGAGAACCGGGCATCCAAGGGATTTACCGTGATTCAGGCGGTGGCGCTGGCACAGTTGGGTGGCTTATCCGTTCCGAATGCAAACGGAGATTTGCCATTGGTAGATAAAGATCCGCAGCAACCGGTGGAAGCTTACTTCAGTCATATCGATGCGGTGGTGGATTACGCCACTTCCCTGGGATTGGTTGTCGGTATGCTGCCCACCTGGGGTAGTTACTGGAATACGGTAAATGGGGATGAAAAAATCTTTACTTCTGAAAGC
The DNA here is from genome assembly GCA_964428345.1 of uncultured Saprospiraceae bacterium. GTDB lineage: Bacteria > Bacteroidota > Bacteroidia > Chitinophagales > Saprospiraceae > JABDMH01. Next base: position 54,098 of record CAYRYD010000029.1, read on the forward strand.
GCACAATTTTTTGGGGAGTATCTCGGACGACGATACCGGGACAAGTCGATTATCTGGATATTGGGAGGAGATGAAAACATCAATAATGACGAAGAGAGGGATATTATCGAAGCCATGGCACGAGGCCTTCGCTTGGGCGATCGAGGCATGCATTTAATCACCTATCATCCAAGGGGACCGGGGAGATCATCCGATTATTTTCATACGACTGAGTGGCTTGATTTCAATATGGTACAGTCATCCCATGCCGGTCATGGTCTGGATAATGGAATGTATATAGAGAACGACCGGAAATTAAATCCCCCGAAACCGACCATGGATGGAGAACCCAGATACGAAATGATACCTGCCGGATTTTATTTTGCCGGTGCCAATCGATTGGATTTATTTACCGATGATGATTGCCGGCAGGCTGCCTATTGGTCTTTACTGGCAGGTGCCTGTGGATTTACCTACGGACACAACAGCGTCTGGCAGATGTGGGATAGAGACCGGAATTCGGTCCTGGGAGCAGTCATTCCCTGGCATAAGGCCCTTGATCATCCGGGGGCATTTCAAATGCAGCATCTGAGGAATCTTTTTGAATCCAGACCTTTTAATCAACTGATTGCGGATCAGTCTTTAATTCTTGATGGTCCACAAGAAGGAGAAGGAAAAATCCGGGCAGCCCGGGCGGATGATGAGTCTTTTTTGATTTTCTACAGTCCCCGGGGAGAACCATTTACCGTCAAAAAAGATACTTTGAGTGGTATCATAAACCGGGAGATCTGGTTTGATCCCCGTTATGGCAACTCCTTTGTTTTGCATCAAAGTAACACAAAAGGTATTCAAACCTACACCCCGCCAACCCGGGGCAAGGGATCTGACTGGATTTTAATTATCGAAGACACCGGAAAAAATTATCCCTTACCGGGAGTGGATCATTAGAAGTCTCTTTTGGTCACCCTTAGATCCGCAAAATCGTAACAAAAAACATGAGAAGACTAACAACTCTTTTTTGTCTTTGCTTTTCGATCGCTCTTTTCGGTCAAACAGACTCAACTGATCCTAACCGAATTCAACCCAGCCCGGAAAATTCCCAATATTGGAAATATCAGGGAAAGGAAATTCTGTTGTTGGGTGGATCGGTCGAAGATAACCTGTTTCAGATTGACACCCTTGAAAAACATCTGGATCTTTTGGTTTCGGCTGGAGGTAATTATGTGCGAAATACCATGTCAAGTCGTGATGAGGGCAACGAATGGCCTTTCTTTCGACAAGAGGATGGCCGGTATGACCTGAATAAATTCAATGAACGCTATTGGGATAAGTTTGAAGCATTGTTGCGGGAGACCGCCCGCCGGGGCATCATTGTCCAGATTGAAATCTGGGCCACTTTCGATTTTTACCGGGAACCCTGGGACCGGAACCCCTTTAATCCAAAGAACAACATCAACTACAGTGAAGCGAGGAGCAAATTGCCGGTTACCGTCGAAACGCATCCGATTTATACGGACAATAATTTTTTCCGGTCTGTTCCTTCACAAATGAACGTTACCCCGGTCTTGTGGTACCAAAAGCTATTTGTCGACCGGCTGTTATCACATTCCCTGGAGTACGATCATGTACTCTATTGCATGGATAATGAGACATCGGTTACCTCTGATTGGGGAAAATTCTGGGCCAGGTATATCCGGAAGGCAGCGGTTCTGACCGGTAAAAAAGTGGAAACCACTGAAATGTGGGATCCTCATAATCTCAATCATCCAATGCATTATGAAACATTTGACAATCCTGATATCTTCAGTTTTGTCGATATCTCACAAAATAATCATCAGAGTGGAGATGATCACTGGAATAACGGGATTAAACAGATTGAATATTTACGTAAAATGAATTTGCTCCGGCCGGTCAATAACGTAAAAGTCTATGGAAATGATGGCGGACCCCATCAGACAACCCGGAATGCCATCGAATCTTTTTGCCGTAATGTATTGTTTGGGTGTGCTTCTTCCCGGTTTCACCGGCCACCAACCGGTCAGGGTCTCAATGACATTGCTCAAAAGGTGATCCGGAGTATGCGGATGCTCGAACAGGTCAATTCATTTTTTACAGGGAGACCGGATAATAGCATATTAACCAACCGGGAGGATCATGAAGCCTATTGTCGCCGGCTCAACGATGGCGGTTTTTTGGTATATTTCCCCAACGGGGGAGAGGTGGGTCTCCTCGCAGAAAACGGCAGATCGTACCGGCTTCGCTGGCTGGATGTGCTGGATTCGACCTGGGGTGAAGAAACGCCGGTTGATGTCAGCGACCGGCACATTCAGCTGAATGCTCCCGATGCCCGGCACCGGATTGCCCGGATCACACCTGGCCATTAAAGCCAGTGGCTGAACTAAGGAGCAGAAGGCAACCCGGCAGCGGTTTGCCGACGAACAACCGGAAGCAGTCGCGAGTATGTGGTACCAACACCCGGAAGATCGCGTTTGGAAACTTCAGTTATCTTTGCCGGCTGAAAGAAAAACTCATGCAATCATCGACAGCGATTTTACTGATGCACTGCCCGGATCAAAAGGGACTGGTTGCAGCGGTAACTTCCTATCTGTACAATTTGAAGGCAAACATTGTCGATCTGGATCAGCACGTGGACCGTGATTCACGGCAGTTTTTCATGCGGGTAGCCTGGGATCTGGATGGATTTTCCCTTACGAAAGAGGAGATTGGAGACGATTTTGAGAAACACATTGCGCAGAGATTTGACATGAAATTTCAGTTGCATATTTCGGACCGGTCTCTCCGTATGGCCATTTTTGTGTCGAAATTATCGCATTGTCTCTACGATCTTTTGCAACGGTATATGTCACGGGAATGGTCGGTGGATATACCTTTGATTATCTCCAATCACCGGAATCTTCAACCCATCGCCGAAAGATTTGATATTCCGTTTTATCATTTTGAAATGACTTCGGAGAATAAATTGAAACAGGAAGAAAAAATCCTGGAACTTTTACAGGCGGAGCGCATCGATTTTATCGTACTGGCGAGATATATGCAAATTCTTTCCGGAAAACTCATTTCGCATTATCCCAATCAGATTATCAACATTCACCATTCTTTTTTACCGGCATTTATCGGAGCCAGACCGTACCATCAGGCCTTTGACCGGGGGGTCAAGATTATTGGAGCGACCAGTCACTATGTGACGGAAGATCTGGATGCCGGTCCCATTATTGCCCAGGGAGTGGAACACATCACCCATAAAGATGCCGTCCAGGATCTGATTCGCAAAGGTAAGGATCTGGAGAAACTGGTACTCGCCAAAGCGGTGTGGAACCATATTCAACATAATATTCTCCCTTACAAAAACCGGACTTTTATTTTTTAGCGGTGCCCCGAATATTTTCATTAATGGGAACGCAGTCAGGATTTTGTTGCCGGTAAGTTGCTTTTTTCAATTCCTGGAGATAGCTTCTTCGGCTGTCATCGGTGCTCCGGTAAAATCAATGGCAGATGGCGGTAGCTGACCATCCTGAGTTTCTTTGCTTACACAAAAATCATCCAGCCAAAACCTGGAATTTTCATTGATAGCGAAGAAATTCAAGGCTGCCTGTTGGATATGTCCATCACTTCCGGTAGCGGTCCAGCTCACAGGCCAACTTGCAATGGGTCGATCGTCGATTTGGAAGGTTACCAGATCCTGATTAAAATCGAATTTTAAAACGATATTTAACCATCGATCCTGCTGATATGTAAAATTGACCTGCCGGTTATTGACCTGTATTTTGCCACGCCGGTCACTGTCAAAAAATACCTGGGCTCCAAATTCCTGGCCTGCCTCTTCAAATTTCTGAAGGTTGAAATAGGCAGTACTACCTGGGCCTATATACATTTTCCAGATGATGCTATTGGATCCTGATCGCAAAACGCCGGGCTTATAGAGAACGTCTGGATTGGAAGTTGCGGAGTAATTCATTTTAAGCACTTTTCCCCAGCTATAGGTTTGGATTTCTCCCATGCCGGACAAAGCAGACCATGCTGCCCACTGTTGTGCGTCTTCAAAGGATGCCTGATCATGGTTTTCAAAATCTTCGCAGGCAATGACCGGCCGGTCATCCGGGCAATGACAATCTCCGGGTATGTACGGATTTTCAGTGGTATTCCTGGGGTAGATCGTACCGATAAAATCAATGTCGGTGACCGATAAAATAGTGTTCCAGGTAGGGTTCCAGTCACCGTTTACCAGTGATCTGGGAATGTAATAATGCATGATGGACAAAGGATCGTAGTGGGTGTAATTGGTATTGCCGGTACTGTATCTGGTAAAAATATTCTGGTCTACTTCAGACCGCGACCATCCCTGAGTCCTTTGATAATAATCGTAGACAGCTTCCCGCTTCCATGGAATCATGGCCAGCGGATGCTGGTGTTCGTGAGACAGACCCAGGGCATGGCCAAATTCATGCAGGGTGGTGCGACGGATTTCAGTATCACTGGTGCGGTCAGTGAACCAGCCAAAATTCATCGTTGCCCGGTTGGCAGCAATATAGCTACTACTTCGGCCAACGTATGACCATGATCCGGAAGACGGATCGAAAGATATCCGGATGTCGCTGGGCTCACTGCTGACAAATTCAAAATGAATATTTGCCACTTTCGACCATTGCAACACGTGCTGGCGGATCCTTGACTGAACATTGGAAGAGCCACCCAAAAAGCGAACCCTCAGGGTATTTTTATTCCAGAATGAATTTCTAGGACCAAAAGCCCGGGAGTAGTTATCATCATACAACTCAGTGCATATTCCGGTTTCCTCCTCCATTGCCGGAAAGCTGCCGGGAGGTTCGGGACTGTCTGAAAAACCGGATGGGTCTTTGGTGCAGCTGGAAAGCGCCAGCACGGTCAGGTAAGGAAGCAGAAAATTGATTTTCATGGTACTTATTGGAGGATAATTGGTGAAGTAACATTTGCTTCCCGGGCAATGATTTTTGTGAGCGATTAATATTGACGTGAACGACCTGCTTTCATGGATTCTGATGTACGATGGATTGCTTAACTAATAATTAATATTGAATCGAGAAATGTCAAAAAGTTCTTAAGATAGTGCTCAGGGATGCACCTTGCCAGGAGGGTTGGGTCTCATCGTTCACGTAAAAATCGCAGGCTAACCTCCAGGGGAGTCAAGGTTACTCCTTCTGAGAAACGGAAATAACATCAACGGAGAAGGAGTTGATCCTCCCTATTTCCTGTGGCAGTTATTCTATGGACTGGTGGTTATACTCCAGCACATCTTTCAACACCTTCCAGACATTTTCGGCCACCATGATTTGACCCTTCGGATTGGGATGAATATTGTCTGCCAGATTCAGATCGGGATTTCCGGCTACTCCTTCCAGCAGAAATGGAATTAGCAGGGTATTTTTCTGCTCACTGATTTCCCGGAAAATTTTTTCGAAATCTGTGGAATATTTTTGACCCATGTTGGGCGGTGCTTTCATTCCGGCGACAATGATTTTTATCCCGGCATCATTCGCCCGGACCCGGTCAATAATGTTGATGAGATTGCTACGGGTAGCTGACAGATCGAATCCCCGCAGGGCATCATTGCCACCCAGCTCGAGGATAAAAATATCGACTGGTTGTTTGAGTATCCAGTCAATCCTGCTCAGTCCGCTTGCACTGGTTTCGCCGCTGACACCTGCATTGACGACACGGTAAGGCAGGTTGAGCGAATCAATTTTATGCTGGATAATCGAAGGGAAAGATTCGGATTCTTCCAGGCCATAGCCGGCAGTCAGGCTGTTTCCAAAAAATACAATCGTCTTTTTTTGCGGAAGCGGGCCGGGAGTTGTCGTTTCGGATTTTCCGGTTTGTTCCTCATTTTGTACCGCAGCAGATTGACATCCCGCAACGGCAAGCCACAAGGCCAGGAGAGCAATGAGCAGATGGAGAGGCAGGGATCCGGATTGGCGTACGATCATATATTTAAGCATAGGCTGCAGACTTTTGTACGTAAACAACTGAGAAATAAAACTGTTACTTTGGTCGTAAGATTCTATAGCCATCAAGATGCAGACAATACTGGAAGTCAATGATGTTTCTCAGGTATATCAAAGTGGTGATCATCCCCTCAAAGTACTGGAAAATATCCGTTTTAAAATACATCGTGGAGAAACCGTTTCAATAGTGGGCCCATCCGGCAGTGGGAAAACCACCTTGCTGGGATTGTGTGCGGGTCTGGATTATCCGACACACGGCCAAATTATCCTCGCAGGAAAACGGCTCAACGAACTTGATGAAGATGCCAGAGCGGATCTCCGCAATCAGGAGATTGGCTTTATTTTTCAGGATTTCCAGCTGATTCCGACCCTGACGGCATTGGAGAATGTCGCGGTACCCCTGGAGCTACGGGGTGACAAACGGGCCCTGACTATCGCCGGAAAACTATTGGAGCGGGTAGGATTAAGTGATCGATCGCACCATTATCCCAGTCAGCTGAGCGGTGGTGAACAGCAGCGTATTTGTATTGCCCGGGCTTTTTCGAATAATCCTTCGATCCTCTTTGCCGATGAACCTACCGGTAATCTGGATGACGAAACCGGAACCCAGATCGAAGAGTTGCTTTTTACACTAAACAACGAGCAGGGAACGACACTGATCATAGTGACTCATGACATGGAACTCGCCGGGAAAACCAGCCGGATTATCCGGCTCAAAGGTGGGCATGTGGTCTCTGACTCCCCCAATCCGGTTTTACATGAATAACTGGTCCTTTCTGTTTCGTACTGCTTACCGGGATAGCCGGAAGAACCGGGGAAAGCTGATACTCTTCATGTCGTCGATTGTATTGGGGATTGCTGCGCTGGTGGCCATCAATTCGTTTAATTACAACCTGGTTGATGACATTGACCGGGAAGCCGCTTCCCTGTTGGGTGCCGATTTAGCGGTGACGGGTAATCGTCCGTTGGGTCCTGAGTCACAGAAAATGCTCGATTCGCTCGAAACGGAGCCGGCCTCAGAGATCGAAATGCTCTCCATGGCCTATTTTCCTGCAAAAGGCACCTCCCAATTTGTGCGGATCAAAGCGATTGCAGGTAGTTTCCCATTTTATGGCAAACTCGAGACCGATCCGGAAGAAGCTGGAGCTCTCTATCAAAAGTCCAAATCTGCCCTGGTAGATGAGACCTTGATGCTCGAACAGAAACTCCAGATTGGTGAATATCTGACCCTTGGAGAAGAGAGGTTTGAAATCACCGGCAGCGTCAAGTCAGCGCTCGGCAATACCGGCCTGACCTCTTCTTTTGCACCTGCGGTATATATCAGCCAGGACTATATTGCCGGCACCGGCCTCATTCAGCCAGGCAGCCTGGTCAATTATGCTTACTATTACAAGGTTACGCCGGATTTTCCGCTGGATGAGTGGAAAGAGGAACGGGTTGATGCCTTTCGAAAAGAAAGTATGCGATTGGAAACGATCGCTGACCGGCGTGAGAATGTCGGGGAGGCATTTGAAGGACTTTATAACTTTCTGAACCTGGTGGCTTTGGTTGCCTTGCTACTGGGCTGTATTGGTGTAGCGAGCAGCGTTTTTATTTATATTAAAAGTAAGGTAACATCGATTGCCATATTCCGGTGCCTCGGTTTAAAGGCCAGGGAAGCATTTCTGATTTATTTCTTCCAGATTATTTCCATTGGCATCATCAGTGTTTTGACCGGAGCCGCCGCAGGAAGTCTGGTACAGATAATTTTACCCGATATTTTAGCCGACTTTCTTCCATTTGAAGTTGCATTTCAGATATCCTGGAAAGCCATTGTGGAAGGGGTGTTGATCGGATTGTCAATCACCATGCTTTTTTCATTGATTCCGCTGCTGGCTATCAGGGACATCAGTCCACTCCGAACCCTGCGAATGGTAGAAGTGCCCCGTCAGCAATGGAAAGATCCCTTGAGCCTGATGATTTTTCTGGCAATTGGGGTTTCGATCTTTTTGTTTTTATTCAGAATGACCAGTGAATGGAAATTAAGCCTGTACTTTACCGGAGGACTCGTTTTGGCGTTTGGTGCTTTATTTATGGTAGCCAGGTCCATTATTTTTCTCATTACCCGGTTTTTCCCAAGGAACTGGAATTTTGAATGGCGGCAAGGTATCTCCAATTTGTACCGGCCCAATAATCAAACATCGATTTTATTGGTTTCCATTGGATTGGGTACAGCGGTTTTGACAACGCTATTTATTGTACAGGGTTTTTTATTGAAGAATGTGGCACAAATGGATGCGGGTGCCCAGCCCAATATGTTCCTGTTTGGTATAGAATCGGACCAGAAGGACAGCCTGGCCCGGATCGTGGAGGAGCACCAAATGCCTCTGATCCAGCAATTGCCCATCGTGACCATGCGGCTGGAAGGCTGGAAAGGGCGTACAAAAACCGAATGGCTGGATGACAGCCTGCGGACAGCCCGGGGATGGGCTATCCACCGGGAATCCAGAGTGACCTATCGTGATTATCTGGATGTAAATGAAGAGGTTGTCAAGGGTGATTTTTCCAAAACCACTCAAAAGGCGGGAGATTCCATTTACATATCATTGGCTACCCCTTACGCGGAGGCCATGGACGTGGATGTGGGTGATGAGATGGTCTTTAATGTGCAGGGGGCTCTCATCAAAACCTATGTCGGCAGCATTCGAAAAATTGATAATGCCAATATGCGGGCCCGGTTTCTTATCCTGTTCCCGCCCGGTGTGCTCGAAAGTGCGCCACAGTTTCATGTATTGGTGACCAAATCACCGGATTCGAAGACCACGGCGGAACTGCGGAATCTTGTGGTCCGTACTTTTCCCAATGTCTCGGTGATCGACCTCGGTATGGTCCTGGAAACGATCAGGGAGATCCTGTCCAAAGTGGCTTACATCGTCCAGTTTATGGCTGTCTTCTGTATTTTAACCGGGCTTATTGTCCTGTTGAGTTCCCTGCTGCTGAGCAAGTATCAGCGGATTAAAGAAAGTGTTTTATTGAGGACGCTGGGCGCCAGTAAAAGGCAGATCATCCGCATTAATCTGGTGGAGTATTTCCTATTGGGATCCCTTTCGGCCTTTACGGGTATTGTGATTGCCGTGATCGCCAGCTACCTGATTGCCCATTTCCAGATGGGCCTGGATTTTACGGTAAACTGGTTGCCTGTTCTGATCATGTTTTTCGGGGTCATTGGATTGACCATTTCCATTGGGCTGTTCAACAGTCGTGAAATTGTTCATAAACCCCCACTGGAAATATTACGCAAAGAAGTAGGATAAGGATATTGGTCTAAAAGTTGGAGACTGAGTCGGCATGGGTAAAAGACTTATTCATCTTCCTTCTCCTCATCTGCATCCAATTGATCCGATGGATCTTCCTTTTTTTTCTTCTTTTTCGTTTTTTTATTGGGATATACGCTGAAGAAAGTCTTACTCGCCTGCTTCAATAATCCTTTCGATACGTCATATACCGCTTCGGAATTGGAAGGTTTTTCATCTTTATGGCGCCAGTATATCTGTCCGTAGCGGCTCCGCAGGGACAAGGAAATACTGACATTGGATTCAGTGCCTAATGTCCCGTTCATGAGACCGGCCATCAAAACATTACTGGGTGCCAGTTGATCCACACTGGTTGTGATGATACCATCGACCCCAAGCCACTCAGCTATTTCCCGAACGCTGAGCTCGATCTTTGCTGCACTCAACTCCTCGAGTTCCTTAAGCCGCTCATTGGTTTCATGTAGATCAAGGAGAAATGACCGTTCCAGTTCATACCGGTTCATGTCACGCAGAAAATAACGGTAAAGGTCACGCTGCAAAATAAAGCCCTCCCGCTCAATGCCCAGTTGTTGACTCTCGGAGCGGTCTTCCACTTCATGCAATCGCCCCAAATGGATAACTTCAACCGGTAGAATAGCCACGGAACGCATTTCAAGAATCTTCTTTTTGTCCCGGCTCACTGTATTGGATAATGAACATCCGAGGTTTAGGATCGTCAGCGCAATCCATAATCCGGTATAATAGTAGGGCACTTTCATAGCTATCAGACTCTCTAAAATACAATAATCCCTGGGATCTAATGGTAAAAACTATGATGAAATGCATTGAAGAGGCATAATCGGATGCTGGAACGGACAAGAATTGGTAAGCAATGATCATCAACGTAAGTTTTGACAATCATTTTGCGAAGAACTGATTCGGTCGGGAGGATAACATGAACCCAAAAATTCCTACTTTTAAGATTCAGGGAAAAAATTAGGTGAATGGTAAATCTGCCAGGAAAATCAAAACAGGAAAATACCTATGACGCGATCGTGATCGGTTCAGGAATCAGTGGTGGATGGGCAGCTAAGGAATTATGTGAAAAGGGTTTGAAGACTTTGGTGCTGGAGAGGGGGCGTATGGTCAGACATGGAGATTATCCGACCGCCAACCTGGATCCCTGGGACTTTGATTACCGTGGTGCATTAATATCTGAAAAACAAAAGCGAAAGGAGAAACAACGCCGGTCTGGTTTTGTGGGAGAAGGTGAAAGCCATTTTTTTGTCGATGATGTCGATCATCCTTATCAGGAAACGCGCAGATTTGACTGGATCAGAGGATATCAGGTAGGAGGGAGGTCGTTGATCTGGGGCCGGCATTGCTATCGTTGGAGTGATCTGGATTTTGAGGCCAATGCCCGGGATGGTATCGCCATTGACTGGCCGATCCGATATCGTGATCTCGCACCGTGGTATTCGTACGTCGAAAAATTCGTGGGCGTGAGCGGTGAGAAACTGGGCCTTGATCATTTGCCGGACGGTGAATTTCTGAAACCGATGGAATTGAATTGTCTGGAAATCCATGCCCGGGAACAAATTCAGTCAAAGTTTACTGACCGGTATCTTACCATTGGCAGAGTAGCACATGTAACCGAGTCCATCAATGGACGAGGTACCTGCCAGTATCGTAATCGTTGTTCACGCGGTTGTCCTTACGGTGCCTATTTCAGCAGCAACGCAGTGACCATTCCTGCTGCCGAAAAAACGGGTAATCTGACGATCAGACCGCATTCCATTGTTCGGGAAATTGTATACGATGAGGCCACTCAGCGGGCAACAGGAGTACGCATCATCGATGAAATTACGCGGGAGGAGACCGAGTATTTTTCCACCATTATTTTCTGTAATGCTTCAGCCATGGGCTCCACCGCCATCCTCCTTCAAAGTAAATCGGCCCGGTTTCCCAATGGTCTTGGAAATGACAGTGGCGAATTGGGTCATAATATTATGGACCATCATTATTTTGCGGGTGCAATGGGGAAGCATGAAGGTTTTAAGGATAAGTATTATAGTGGCCGGAGACCTACGGGCCTCTATATTCCCCGGTTTCGCAACATCAATGAACGCACCACGACCACGGCTTTTTTACGGGGCTATGGGTATCAGGGAGGTGCGGGCAGGGATGGCTGGAATGCCGGAATAAACCAGGCAGACTTTGGAGGAGATTTTAAGGACCGGTTGATGGAACCGGGCGATTGGCATATGTTTCTCAATGGGTTTGGTGAAGTTTTACCATCGCACCAAAATAAAGTGACACTCGACGAAGATCATACCGATCAGTGGGGTTTGCCGACCCTGGTCTTTGATGCAGATTTTGGTGAAAATGAACTGACAATGAGGAAGTATATGCAGCAGGATGCGGCTGAAATGCTGGAATCTGCCAGCTTGAAGGATATTGTCACTTTTGATGAGATTGGCGGTATGGGGAAAGGAGTACATGAAATGGGTACTGCCCGGATGGGGCATGACCCCAAAACGTCGGTACTCAATAAATACAACCAGATGCACAGCGTCAGCAATGTTTTTGTGACCGATGGGGCGTGTATGACTTCCTCTGCCTGTGTCAATCCTTCGATTACCTACATGGCCCTGACTGCCCGGGCAGTTGATTATGCCGTCAGTGAACTCAACAAACAGAATATTTGAAAATCGAATAAAAAATGGATCGCAGGGAAATGGTTTACCGGCTGAGTTTGGGATTGGGAGTATCCATATCCGTACCGGCCCTGATACTAAGCATGGATTCATGTAAAACAAAAGTTTCAGGCGGTGATATCACGGCAGTCGTTTTCAATCGCACTCAGTTGAATGTGGTGCGGGAGTTGGCGGAATTTATTCTACCGGCTACCGATACTCCCGGAGCAGGAGATTTACAACTGCATTTGTTTGCAGACCGGATGATCAATGCGGTTTATGATGATGGTGCCAAAAATTTATTACTGGAAGGACTGGAGGAATTCCGTCAGAAATGCAAAGCGAGATATCAAATGGATTTTCCGGATTGTACCGAAGATCAGAAATCCGAATTCATAAAAGAGCAGGAGAGGATATCACCGCTGGCTCGCCCTCAAATTTGGGGTAATCCGGTTGGCCCTGACACCAGGCCCGATTTTTACCGGCAAATGAAATCGTTGATCCTGCTTGGTTACTTTACATCCGAAAGAGTCGGTAAAGACCTACTCCATTACGAACCGGTTCCTGGAAAATTTGACGGTTGTACTGACCTGGTCCCGGGTCAGAAAATAGACGCCCTTTGATGGCTGGACGGTCATTGCGAGTCGAATTTTATGGTAGTCACTCTGTCGGATGTTAGATCGTAAACATTTCCGGAAAGACAGTCAGCTGGTCGTTCGGTGGATTGATCAGTACCTGCGGGAGATCCGGAAATATCCTGTAAAATCGACGGTCAGACCTGGAGAGATCCGGTCACAAATTCCGGCGGAGATGCCGGACAAAGGAGAAAGTCTTTCAGCGATCATGAAAGACTTTGAGAAGATTATTTTGCCGGGAATCACCCATTGGCAACATCCCAGTTTTCATGCGTATTTCAATGCCAACAGTTCAACGGAAAGCATCCTGGCAGAGATGCTCACCGCTGCTTTGGGAGCGCAGTGTATGATTTGGGAGACATCCCCGGCTGCTGCCGAATTGGAGGAAAGGATGCTGGAGTGGTTTAAAGCAGCTTTTGGTCTTCCGGAAAAGTGGGAAGGTGTCATTCAGGATACGGCCTCCACCGCTACCCTCGTTGCCCTGATCACTGCCCGGGAAGTATGTACCGGCTTTACATCCAATGATGCCGGTGTCCCTGCGGGTCTCCGGATCTATTGCACCGGAGAAACCCATTCTTCGATCGAAAAAGCAGCCGGAATTGCCGGAATCGGAAGAAATAATGTGGTGAAAGTTGAGACAGATGGTCAGCGAAGGATGAGCCCTAAAGCACTTGACAGGGCCATCAGGGAGGATCTGGAACAAGGTAAAAAACCCTGTGCGGTGGTGCTCACCCTGGGTACCACCGGAATCATGGCAATCGATAATCTGGATGAGACCGGGTCCATCTGCAAGAAGCATGGTATCTGGCTTCATGTCGATGCAGCATATGCCGGAAGCGCTTTGTTGTTACCGGAGTACCGTTGGATGATTGACGGCATCGCATATGCCGACAGTTTTGTATTTAATCCTCACAAGTGGCTTTTTACCAATTTCGACTGTACCGCCTATTTTGTAAAGGATGCCGGAACATTGATCCGATCTTTTGAGATTTTACCCGAATACCTGAAGACGGGAACCCGGGGCCTTGTCAACGATTACCGGGATTGGGGGATTCAACTGGGAAGAAGATTCCGGGCATTAAAGTTGTGGTTTGTCTTACGCAGTTATGGACTGCATGGCCTGAGAGAACGACTCCGCCATCACATCCGGTTGACGCAGTATTTCATAAAGTGGATCGAATCCAATCCACACCTGGAACTGGTGATCCCACCCGTTTTAAATTTCTGTTGTTTCCGCTACCATCCATCCGGAAAGGATCTATCGTTAGACGTCGTTAACCGGCTGAATGAACAGCTGCTAAACCGCATCAATCAAAGTGGAAGAGCTTACCTTTCCCATACCAGACTGGATCAGAAATATGTGATCAGGGTCGTGATTGGACAGACTTATGTTGATGAGGAAGATGTCGAACGGCTGATGGATCTGATTGAACAATTAATCAGCGAAACATCTGAGTGGGATGATGCCATAAAGGACCATTCTGGGCAATCATGATCAGCTGTGGTCCGTAGAAAAAGTGAGGTCAGCCAATACCTGGTGACCTCCTTTACAAACCCCCAATCTATCTCATGGATGATCAAACAGCAATCACTCTTTGGTAACTACCGAGGAAATGGATGTCTTATTACTTTCAATAATTATCGAGTAGTCTCCATCATCGAGATCTAGCATATTGATTACGTGGGCTGGAGATCCTGCAGGAACAACCAACTTTCTGACGACCTTCCCCTGACAGTTGATCACCTTCACAGTAGCTGGTTTTCCGATAAACGGGAAATTAGTAAGCATTACCTCATCTTCAGTAACATGAGGGTAGATCTGAAGGCGGTCGTCAACATCTATTGGCTTTTCTTCAATGACTATTTGGTTGCCCTTATGATCCGTAACCCTCAACTGATAGTGACAGCCCAATAGATTATCCGGCCGGTCCAGAAATTCGTAAGTATTTGGTTTGGATCCCCCTTTGGAAGGTAGAATACCAATATCTTCGGGATTCTGTAAATTTTCGCGATACCTGATCACTTCAAAATGATTGACTTTTGAATCGTAGGCAGATCTCCAGATGATTAATAACTTATCATCCACTCTAGATACCTGAAATTGATTGTAAAGACTGATCCTTGGGAAGCCCTCAAATTGCAACGAATTCCTGTCATGGGTAATGTTTTGCCTCTTGACTGGTACTTTGGAATTCCGGCTACTTCCGGGCGTGATCGTTTCGGGGATATACGTTTTATGGTCAGGTAAATTATTTGCAAAAGGTCCCGGCGGGAATCCCGAAGATTTCATACTGACAAGCTGGTCTTGCGCATATGTGTTTGTACTGTATAATGAAAGGAGAAAGATCCACAAAATCCCGGGAAACCATTTTATCAACGAAAACACATCCGGATCGGTGGAGGGCTGCTGCATTCATTGGAAATATCTCTGGAAACAACCCCACGTGCTGAAAGAGGGAAAAGCGAGATGCCTTGATTCATAATTACTTTTTATGTTGATACCGTAATTACGAATTTGTGTTCTGTACGAGATACTTACAAGAAACAGGCCAGATTTCCGGCTTCGGTCTGGTTCTGATGAAGATCATGGATCCGGGCAATCAGGATCATACGGTGTAAATCAACCCGGGGCTAATTTTATATAGTATTTTAAACTGGAAAAATGGAGGATATTCAATGTCCAGGGAGAAAGTATTGATTATGGTGATGGGTTTGCCGGGTGTTGGTAAATCGTATTTTGCCAGGGCTCTGGCCGGCCGGATAAATGGTGTGCATCTCAACAGTGACCTGGTCCGGAAGGAATTATTGAAGGCCCCATCGTATACCCCCCAGGAGAAGGCCAGGGTTTATGACCGTATGTTTGAGCTGGTATGTCAGCATCTGGAAGAGGGAAGGGTAGTCGTTGTCGATGCGACCTTTTCAAAGGCAGATAGTCGGAAGCCCTATTTTGAATATATCGGGAACAATCAGGGAGTTCTCAAAATTATCAGGATCACCGCCGACGAGCTGGTAGTGAAAGAAAGACTGAAAGTCAAGCGGCCGGACAGTGATGCCGATTACGGGGTCTATCAGAAAATCAAGGCCGAGTTTGAAGAAATGGATCGGCCAGTTCTTTCACTGAGCTCGACCGTTCTGGATATTGAACAGATGATTGATCAGGCCATACAATATATCAGGCAACAATGACAGACGGAGATATTAAGAATCTGATTGACAAAGGTATTTTACCGGCAGGTCAGGTCTGTGAAGAATTGATTGAGACCCATATTTCGTGGGTGATCCTGTGCCGGGATTACGTCTTTAAACTTAAGAAACCTCTCCGGTTTAGCTTTCTGGATTTTTCTACCCTGGAGAAAAGGAAGGAATACTGCGAGAGAGAACTGTTCTTGAACAGGAGGCTGGCTCCCGGCATTTACCTTGATGTCAAGCCGGTCACCCAGCGGCGACACCAGCTGTCCATTGATGGGGATGGAGAAATTGTCGATTATGCGCTGGTGATGAAAAGAATGGATAACCGGAGAGAGATGGGTAAACTGCTTGTTCAGGATAAAGTGAAGAAACGGGATATCCGGGCATTAGCCATTCAGCTGGCTGCCTTTCATGCAGCAACGGAAGTAATACCCGATCGCGTATCACCTCAGGGATTAATGGAAGATTTTTCCGACATTTTGTCGATTACGGATTTTGTAGAACAGGTGTTAGGGGCCAGCGGAAGGTCTTTGTTGGAAGATATCAATGCCTTTGCCGGACAATTTATCGAAATGCATCACCAACTCATCAGAGAGCGGTCTTCAGCTGGTTTTGTTCGGGATTGTCATGGTGATTTGCATTCCGGTAATATTTTCTTATTGGATAAGCCGGTCATTTTCGACTGTATTGAATTTAATGATCACTTCCGTCAGATTGATATTTTGAACGAACTCGCATTTTTCTGCATGGATCTTGAGTTTTATGGACGAAAGGACCTGTCGGACTATTTTATTCAGGTTTATTCAGATAAAGTCGGGATTATCGCTTCGGTAGAAGAACAGGACCTCTTTTTATTTTACAAACTTTACCGGGCCAATGTGAAGACGAAAGTCAATGCCATTAAAGCCATGCAGACCGAAGTCAGACACGATACCAAAGATCGTCTGGATCTTTTTAAGAGATATTTCCTGTTGATGGAATCATACTACCGTCAGCTGTCGGGAAGATCTCGCGAAATACAAATCTGAAAGAAAGTATTTATCTGCTTATTCGGCTGTTGCGGGATCTATCTGATCGGTTCAGGATCAAATCGGTAATCTCTGTGAACATTTTAATTCCGGTCTCCAACAGTTCATCGGGAAAATCGTAGTCTTCATGGTGTAAAGGGGTATGTTGTATTCCGGCACCAATGCCGAAGATGGCTCCTTGATATCGTTGGGTGAAAAGACCAAAATCTTCTCCCCACTTGAAAGGAGACAGTAGTTCACTTGTTGACAACCCAAGATTTTGGGCGGCTGATTTCACCAACGCCACCGCATGAGGGTCATTTTCCGAGGATGCAAATTTCTGGATGATCTCATATTGAGTGTCGAGCTGGTGACGACCGCAGATGATATGGACTTGTTCCAATAGATTATTTGTTATACTATAGAGTATTTGGGAGGTCCATGCCCGCAGCGTGTAATGTATTTCCGCTGTTCCGGCTGACATGCCATAAGCCTTGTGGCCCAGCGTTGCATAAACGGGTGTGATTAGCGAAAAATCCGGATGACCCGGTTCCGGGTTAGAAATCGTCTCGCTAAGGCGTATGATCTCAGCCAGGGCGGAGGCGGGATTGATACCTTTTTCCGGTTCAGCGGCATGGGAAGCAATGCCTTCTAAGCGGATAATCATACTCTGTACCGCAGCTGTAAAAACACCATTACGGTATACAATGCTGTTTTTATTAAACCCGGGCAGATTATGGAGGGCAAAGACATAGTCCGGATTCAGCTCACGGAATACGACATCATCCAGTACCGCTCTGGCCCCTTCACCCGTTTCTTCGGCTGGTTGAAAAAGAAGGATGACCCTACCCTTCGGAAAAACAGTGTTGGACAAAACCGGGGCTAACCCAGCCACCATCGCCATATGACCATCGTGACCGCATTTGTGGGATACGCCCCGGTTGCGGGCAGAATAAGCAAGGCTTCCAATGGGCTCAAGGATGGGTAACGCATCCAGTTCGCTTCGGAAGAGGATGGTTGGGCCGGTGTCTCCATACCGGAATATGGCAGCTAATCCGTGTCCACCGATCGGATGGACAAACTTCCATGGTTTATAAGGCCGGATAAAGTCGGCGATGATCCGGGAGGTCTCCTTTTCCATCCCCGAAAGTTCGGCGTGACGGTGCAGATGGTGGCGAAGTTCCCTGATTTTGTTCATTTCATTCATGCGCTCAGTGGATGTAAAGGGAAGCCCCGTATAATCCATGAAAATTAAATAAAATTACCATCTGGAACCGATCCGGCACAAGAATATCCGGTACTCCACACTTTGATGGTCCTGGTGCCGGAAATGTAAATTTTGCCAACGAGACGGCAGGTGATTTTCAGCGATGATGCTTCATCGTGGATTTCGACTCAGGTTGAATTTGGATTCGGATTTATCACTAATCCTGAGACTGCCATGGTTTTTGTAATTTTACCCTGCAATCAAAATACTGCAAATGCCCGTTTTACGAAGTATGGAAGTTTTACCTCAACCGGTCAGACCAGGATTGACGAGAAGGATCATTCACACCGGCGATTTGATGACGGTCATCCTGGATTTTTCTGACGGACCATGGGATGCTCCGGAACCACCTCACAGTCATCCTCATGTGCAGACATCCTATGTTGCTGAGGGAGAAATTATTTTTTATTGCGAGGGTGAACCGGAGCAACACTTGAAGGCCGGTGATGCTTTTGCCGTCCCCTCCGGTAAAAAACATGGTATCCGGCTGCTAAGCAAAACGGCCAGGCTGGTGGATAATTTTACCCCTGTCAGAGAGGATTTCTTACCGATTACTCCTGCATGAAGGCTGAATACATCCAGGCTAATTTCTCCTGTTCACGGATGTAATCACTCATTAGCGCATTGGTGCCTTCATCATCGGCATCTCCCGAGAGTGTCAATAATTTCCTCTGCCTGACTAAGATTTTTTCCAGTGAATCAAGTACCAGCTGAACTGATTCGTTGGCATCCGAAATATTCCTGGCACTACGAATTTGCGATTCCCTGGTATAATCTTCAAAAGTATGAAAGGGAACACCGCCAAGAG
>CAYRYD010000030.1:0-58764 GCA_964428345.1 uncultured Saprospiraceae bacterium
TCCTTTCCGGTACGAGACGGTGATTGGCTTTACGCTACCGGAGGCGATGCCGGCCAGGTTGCGGGTCTTTGACGTGACGGGCCGGTTGCTGAAAACCCTGGAGGGTGATTTTCCGAAGGGTTACAGCCGGGTGAGCGTCGACCGGGACGACCTGAGAAGTACGGGAGTATTGTATTACCAGTTGGAAACCAAAGACTACCTGGCAACCCGGAAGATGGTGTTGCTGGAGTAAAAGTTTAGCTGTTCAATTGTAACTGTATTTCATTGTTCCTGTCGCCATCGTAAAATTACTGTACTTAATAATATGGCACGGTAATTGAAAAAGCACTATTTGAAACTGAAATCCTAAGATTACATTCTACTACGGATTTGAGTGTGTTTATGGGGAAAAGGTTCCTGCCCAGGAACTTTTTCCCTTTTTCTTTCTAATAGCATTGATCCGCGGCAAGCCGGTCCTGAAGAGATTAGATTTTTGGGTACCCCTAAAAACCAATTCTTTATCTTTAATTCCGTGGATTACATTGTTTTGTCGATACCGGTTTTTTTCATTTTGATCGGTGTGGAGTTGCTGATCAACCGGATGAAGCACAGTGGATGGTACCGTTTTAATGATGCGGTCACCAACATTAGTTGCGGTATCGCTCAGCAAATCGCCGGAGTGTTCAGCAAAACAGTGCTGATTGTTGGCTACATTTATCTGTACCAAAATCATCGCATTTTTGACATCCGGGAAAATCTGCTCACCTGGACATTACTGTTTATCGGCATCGATTTTTTCTACTATTGGTTTCACCGCCTGGCCCACGAGATCAGTCTTTTCTGGGGTACCCACATCGTCCATCATCAGAGCGAGGAATACAATTTGTCAGTGGCTTTAAGACAATCCAGTTTTCAGGGATTTATCTCCACCATTTTTTATCTGCCACTGGCGATCATCGGGTTTAATCCGGTTTCCTTCGTGACGATCAACGCCTTTCAGACCCTGTATCAATTCTGGATCCATACCCGGGCTATCCATAAACTGCCGGCCTGGTTCGAATACATCTTCAATACTCCTTCCCATCACCGGGTGCATCACGGTCGCAACCCCAAATACATTGATAAAAACCACGGAGGTACCCTGATCATTTTTGACCGGATTTTTGGCACTTTTCAGGCGGAGGAGGAAGAGGTGGTCTATGGGGTGACCAAACCGCTGGCCAGCATGAATCCGGTATGGGCCAATTTTGACTGGTACGCGGATCTTTGGCAGGACCTTAAAAAAGAAATGACCTTCTGGGACCGTATCCGGCTCTTGTTTAACAAACCCGGATGGCTGCCTGCCCATCAGGGCGGATACCGGGCACCCCGGGAAGTGAAACCAGGTCAGGTAGAGGTATACGACCCGGTCATACCGCTGGGCCTGAATTATTATATCCTGGCGCAGTATCTGATCGTGTTGTCCCTAACATCCGGATTTCTCTTCAATCTCCAGAAGTTCACCCGGGTTGAACAGATGATCATCGCTGCCTTTATCATCTGGTCAATCACCAACATTGGGGGTATCCTGGAAAAAAGGAGATGGTCTTTTCCCCTGGAGTTTACCCGTTTGATCCTTTTTGCTGCCGGTAGTTATCTGATGACCGATGAAATAACCCTGCTCTGGTCGGTGATCCTGATTCTGGTACTGGTGTCTGTCGTCTGGTTTTGGCAATTCAGACCGGTATTTGATACCACCCTGACTACCTCCGGGGGACTATCAAATTGATTCTTCAAACTTCTGCCGGAAATTTACCCTTCACTTCACGCTCATCAGATTTGTAAAGGAATATCCAAATCCTCCTGGCGTATTCTTTGACGGTAATCAGGCCGTTGAATACCAGTTTAAGGTAGATTTTGCTAATTTAGAAGGTCAAATACTGGAATAGATGAAACGCAGACAATTTGTAAAAAGTACAGCTCTGGCAGTAGGTGCCGGCTCCGGTCTTCCTTTATTTCACTATATATCGGGTGGACTGGCCGACAAGCTAAGGGTTGGTGTCATTGGATGCAATGGGATGGGGTGGTCGAATGTCCGGTCCCTGTTAAAAATGGAGGATATCGATTGTGTTGCCATTTGTGATGTCGATGAAAATGTGATTGGGCGCCGGCTCAAAGACTATCAGGAATTACGTAAAAATGAGGTAAAGACCTATGGCGATTACCGGCAATTGCTGGAAAACCGCGATGTGGATGCGGTGGTGATTGGTACTCCGGATCACTGGCATTGCAAGATCTTTTGTGATGCCCTGGAGGCCGGGAAGCATGTCTATTGCGAGAAACCGCTGGCCAATTCCATTGAAGAAGCCTATATCATGCGACGGGCGGCTGCCAGATATCCGGAGCTCAAGGTACAGATTGGACAGTGGCAACGAAGTGGTCCTCATTATCAGGAAGCCATCGAGATCGTCCGCTCCGGTGAGTTGGGTAATATCCGGCTGGTTAAAACCTGGGCGTATCAGGGCTGGATGAAGCCGATGGAAAAGAAAGCAGACAGTGCTGTTCCAGCCGGCGTAAATTACAATATGTGGTTGGGACCTGCCCCTAAAAGACCTTTTAATCCCAACCGGTTTCATTTTAATTTCCGGTGGTTTTGGGATTATGCCGGCGGACTGATGACCGACTGGGGTGTTCACGAGATCGATATTGCCTTGTACGCCATGAATGCCGATGCTCCCAGGTCAGTGATGGCCTCGGGAGGTAAACTGGCTTATCCCGATGATCCGGCAGAAACCCCGGATACCTTGCAGGCAGTATTTGAGTATGAAGGGTTCAATATGCTATGGGAGCACGCAACCGGCATCGACATTGGTCCTTACAACCGGAGGGAAGGGATAGCATTTATCGGAAATAACGGAACGCTGGTGCTGGATCGCCAGGGCTATGACGTGCTGGAAGAAAAGCAATCGGTCAATTACAACGAAGAAGGAAAAATGATGATGCGGCTGATTGAACCGGTCATGCGGCCGGAAGGTGTACAATACCTCGATCTGCATACCCAGAATTTCGTGGAAGCAATCAAAACCAATAATTCGGATATTTTAAAGACACCGATCGTTTCGGGAAGTGTAGCCGCCATTAATGCCCATATGGGCAACGTTGCCTTTAAAACGGGTGAGAAAGTTTACTGGGATCCGGAAAAATCAAAATTTACTTCGCCGGCAGCGAGCAAATTGATCAAACCCCAATATCAGAACGGTTGGATGTTGCCAAAATATTAAGAATAGACATTCAATGAAGAATGATTTGGTAACCGGCTTTATTTTTTACTGAATAACCGGTGATACCCGGTCAGATTTTCCTCAAGAATCATTTTGACATCGGCCTCCTCTTTGTGACCCAGGATGCCATAAGGTCCTTTATAACCGGCATCAGTCAGGATTTTAATCATTTTGGCTTCATAGTCACCATGTCCTAATGGAAGTATTTGCGGACCCCCTCTTTTCATGCCATTGAGATTGACAGCTACCAGATACGGTACCATCATTTTGGCCAATTTTTCGAATTTTTCGATTTGGTCATGGGCATGGTGAAAGCTGTAAACCAGACCGATGTCGTATCGCCCCAAAGTCTTGATGATCCGGATCTGATTGGCCGGGTCACCAAACCAGTCTCCATGATTGTATAACGCCAGTTTACATCCGACTCTGGCACAACGCTGATAGACGGCAAAAACCATCTCAGCCCCCCGTTGGACAGCAACCTCATTGTCCAGATCCTTGAAAAAATCCGGATGAAAACTGACCCAAAGTGTCGTTTCAAGCCCAGCTTTTTCGATAGCCTGGAACACCTGTTCATTGGCCGGACTCAACTTATCCAGGGCATCGGATCCAGGTTCGAGCCACATCCAGACCGCATTAATGGAGATGTTGTTTGCTCTTGCCAACCCGAATTCCCGTACCATTTCATTCAGATGTTTTTCCCGCCAATCGTAGGCATAGGTATTGATGCCCAGTTCCTTAAGCATTTCGATCCGCTGCTCCGGAGTGCGCTCCATCTTGTCAAACGGTACAATGCACCAGGCAAAGGGTTCCGGTTGGGCAACCAATAAAAGATGTGTGAATATTAAATATAAAAATGTCAGAGTAAGTTTCATACGCCCCATGACTTAATAGATTTAGATCATGGGAAATAATTTAGAAAGAAAAAAGGTTTCAATCAACCCAACCACTCCTATTAATCCCAAAATAACGGTCCAGGTTTGAAAGGTTTGTTTTTCAGTAAAACCGCTCAATTTACAGATGACCCAAAAACCGCTGTCGTTCATCCAGGTGATAAACATCGCCCCGAACCCGATGGCCAATAAAATATAAACGGGATGATAGGGGAGACCGGCACCGTTTCCGATCAGTGAAAACATGATCCCGGCGGTGGTGATCATGGCCACGGTACCCGAGCCCTGGGCAATCTTCATGATGGCGGCAATGATCCAGGCCAGGATAACGTAGTTGATTTCCAGTCCGGTAGTTGCAAGGTGTTCGATCCAGCCTCCGATGCCGGAGTGTTTGATCATACCCCCGAAGGCGCCACCGGCACTGGTGATCAGAATAATTACCCCTCCGATCTCAAGGGGTTTCTCCATGGATTTACTCACCTGAAAGAGATTCCAGCCCTTTTGTCTGGCCAAAAGCCACAGGGCCAGAATGGTGCCAATCAGCATCGCTACATTCTTATTGCCGATAAACTGTACAAAAGCGGATAAGGCCCCGTTGCCACTGCCAAAGTACTCGGTTGCCGAAGCCACTATGATGAGCAGGAGAGGAATAATGATGGGAAGGATGGACAGCGTGAACGGTGGCAGGGCAGATTCTTCTATCTTGTGATCATCGAGAAAATCAGGTGGGGCAATGTTAAATCTCCGCGACAGCCTTATGGAATAATAATAGGCTATGATGACCGGTAGCAAACCGGCCAGGAGACCGGCGATGATCACTACCCCCATATTGATCTGCAGGCTTTCCGCCATAATTAGCGGTCCCGGGGTAGGAGGGACCAGGTGGTGGGTCACAGCCGCCCCGGCACTGATGGCCAGTACAAAAAGTACATAGTCCTTCTTAATCCGTTTTCCCATGGAATATCCAATAGGAATCAGGAGGAAAAACACCGTGTCGAAAAAGACCGGAATGGAGAGCACAAAACCGCTGATCAACAAGGCAACCGGCGCCAGTTTTTCGCCCAGGATTTCAATAAACTTGATGACAATTTTTTCGGCAGCACCGCTCATGGTTAGGGCTACACCCAACACCGAAGCCAGCGCGATCACAAATGCAATTTTACCCGCTGTCGATCCAAATTCCGTCATCGATAGTTCGACAGCACCGACAAAATGATTCGTGAAATCTCCGGGTAATTGTTTGCTCATGATCCCCACCAGTGCGGCGGAAAACATGAGGGAAAGAAAAGCGTGAATTTTCAAAATTGCGATCAAAACGATTACCGATACGATGCCTGACAGCAAGACGATCAGCGGCCAATGTTGTGCAGTACTATCCATTGGCTTAAAATAACAAAAGATCAAAGATTCTCTCTGATTTTACCGGTATATCTTCCCGGAAAAGAGGGGGAAATAAGGGACGTCCGGGAATGGCACCTATGATATGAATGGCATGCTTCAGGCATGCTTATCCTGGGGTTCCCTTCCCTTCCAGCTGGATGGGGTGTGCTCCACTGCCGGCCGCATTTTGACGATGGCCCTCAGAACATCACTGCGGCTGATCTGGCCGACCAAACGACCGTTATCGACCACCGGAAAACGACGGTACGGACTGGTTGTAAACTCATAAGCTAGATCCAAAATGGACTTTTTCGCATCGATCGTCACTACTTTTCTGGACATAAAGTCGGCGACGGTACCGTTTCCACCGGGAAGGTTATTGTAAGGTCCGTCAAGAATCGTTTTAATGCAGTCGGATTCAGACAACATGCCAATCAGGTTTTTCTGGGCATCGACTACGGGAGCTCCCGAAATCCGGTTTTTCAGAATGACTTCAATCGCCTCCCGGATATCGGTAGAGGGACTGAAGGTAATCAGATCGGTCGCCATGAATTTGGTCACAGGTATTTTTTCCATATCGCTTTCATTTTGATCACTGATGAAAGTAGAATCCTCCTTAAGATAATAAAAATCAGAGGCAGACTGTAAAATAAATTCTGGTTTGCCACAAGCAGGAATCCCATACCGGCTTCACTCCGTAAGCATGGAAGCCGTCAGGGGCAGGGATAGAAGCTCCTGAAATACCGGCCAGCGATCCCTGCCATCAGGGCCGGTCTTGCGGTCCATATATGCGGCCACCAGGTCTTTGCCGAGATTGTAATTAATGACATAGCTGCGGTACTGGTCAAAAAAACGGGTGCGTTGTAAAGCCCTTGATGGTTCGTACAGCAGGTATTTTTCCAGCATTTTTGCCGCCGATTCCCGGGTAATTTCTCCGTTCAGGTATTGCCGGGCCGCCTCGTTACCGGCATAGTCCAATTGCTTCCGGATTTGCTGGATCCGTTCATAGGTTTCAGCCAGCGCAGTGTCAAGGCCGGCTAAAGGATAGAGCACTTCTTTTTCATATACGACTTTTTGCCGTCCGGGGAATGCCATTTCAATACCGTAATTGGCACTGCCTTCGGCAACCAAGGACTGGGGAGAGAAGAGGGGATATATTGAAAATTCCATCCACCCTTTATCCTGCACCAGGTTTTTTTCCAGAAGGGCGTTAAACACATGATGACCCGGATAACCCTCATGACAGGCCAGATCGATAGCCCTCTCCATGTATATCGGAAGGTCAGTGTTGATCTGGATCACACTGTAACTATTTCCCTTGTAGTAATTGTAACCAGACCAGGATTTACCGGTGACAAATTCGATCTGAAAATTTTCATTTTCAGGCAAATCCAGATGTTCTCGGGTGCGTTTGCGCGCTTCCCTGATCGCCACCTGAAAAACGGTATCAAGCCTTTCGACCGGGATAATGAATTGCCGGCTAAACTGCTCATAACGTTCCTGCAGTTTGCCATGACCCGGGACCAGACTGTCGAGCCGGGCAAGCAACTGGTTAAAATGGACCGTATCAAAGTGCGGAGGAACTGCGTCGTAAAGTAGCCCGGCTTCTTCATCAAAAAGGAATTTTTCGCCCTCCAGTATTCTGATTCTGGTCGCTACGGCAACGGCCTGCTTTTTCAGCAGAGCGTGACGCAATTTTTCATCCAAAGTCAGGTCCTCAGAATGGATCTGGTCGAGTTGGTCAATCAGCTGATCGACGGCTGGGGCCAGATCCGACGGGATTTTGCTGGCTGTTTCCCTGGCAGCCGGCTTCCATTCTTCCGGACCATAGTAGGCATCGACAAAATCCGGATCATATTGACCGGCCTGCAAAACCAGACGGACGTATTGTTCGGCCAGCCGGTCAAGGACCGCGTCCGATCTGCCGGAAGGAGACCGGGTAGATTCACATGCCGACCAGATTGCCAGCGAAATTAGTAATAGAAATACCCACTTTCCGATCGATACAGCAGTGTGAAACGGTAGTCTCATGTTTTTATAACCCTCTGGTGTCGGGTAAAAATAGCAATAAAGGTAAGTCCATACCTGGTGACAATTTTTTATTTACAAAACAGAGGGAAATAATCTAATTTTATTTACATTTATGAGTATAATAGAAAAATAACAGGGATGAAAGGTGATTACCTGGGTGAATTTGAGGAACTGATTTTACTGATCGTCGCTTCGCTCAGTGACGATGCCTATGCGGTACTGGTGAAAAAGGAAGCTGAACGGACAGCCGACCGGAAAGTCAACATCAGTGCTGTGCATTCGGTGCTCTACCGGCTCGAGAATAAGGGATTTCTGACTTCCAGTCTGGGTGGATCCTCTCCCAAAAGAGGTGGAAAAAGCAAGCGAATATTTCAGGTGACCAGTGCCGGAATGGAGATGCTGAAAGCCGCCAAGGAATTGAAAGAGCAACTGTGGAAAAATATTCCCCAACTGTCTTTTGCGAGATAAACCATGAAAAGCAGTGAGAAAGCGGGAGATGATCTGCGGCCACCCCGGGCAGGAATAGCCCTCTTGCGGATCATTTACGATGAATCACTTTTTGAAGAAGTGTACGGCGATCTGCACGAAATTTATGCTGAAAGATTGGACGAACAGGGTCGTTTTTGGGCGTCATTCCATTTTATGATCGATGCACTGCTTTCCATTCGAAATTATGATCTGAAAAAAAACAAATATCCTATGAAGACAGATGTCCTGGCCATGCTTAAAATCTATCTGAAAGGTACTTTACGGGCTATTTCCAAAAATAAAGTTTATTCCGGCCTGAATATCATGGGACTGGCATTGGGAATTGCTGCCTGTCTCTTTATTCTTCAATATGTCGCTTATGAAAGGAGCTATGACCGGTTTCATTTGAATCATGAAGACCTGTACCGGGTTCAGTTTAAGATCTACCGGGATGGAGCTTTGCATATTCATTGTGCTGCCGCCGTGCCGCGGGTTGGGCCGTTTATGACTGAGAAAATGCCGGAGGTGCGCGCTTTTGCCAGGGCTTATCCGATGTCGGGGGTCGTGACCTACCAGGACATCAAATTCCGGGAAGAACGCATGCACATGGCAGACCCGGCCTTCCTTCAAATCTTTACTTTTCCGCTGATCCAGGGTGACCCGCAGAGTGCTTTGAAGGATCCGAATACCGTCGTCCTGTCAGAAAGTGCGTCCAGGAAATATTTTGGTGCTGATGATCCGATGGGAAAAACCCTCCGGATCGATGGCAGGTACGATGTGCAGGTTACCGGAATAGCTCGTGATGTACCCGATAATTCTCACATCAAATTTGATTTTCTGGTTTCCTACGAAACGTTAAATAATCAGACCCGGAACGAAGATGGAAGCGCTACTTCAGAGACATCCTGGGGCTGGTATGATTTCAACACTTACGTCCTGCTTCAACCCGGAACCGATCCGCTGGATTTTGACCGTCGATTTGGAAAATTGGTGGAGGAGGAGAGAAAGGAGTTTTTTGAAAAATATAATTACAGATCTGAGTTTCCGTTACAACCCATTACCGATATTCACCTGTATTCAAATTTATTGCAGGAATCGGAACCCGAAGAACAGGGAGATGGTGAGGCAGTTTCGTTCCTGACTCTGATCGCATTCTTTATTTTAATCATTGCCTGGATAAATTACGTCAATCTGGCTACCGCCAGATCGGTCGAGAGGGCAGGAGAAGTCGGAGTAAGAAAAACGCTGGGAGCCAACCGGAGGCAGCTGATTTTTCAATTTCTCACGGAGGCTTTTGTTCTGAATTTTATTTCGCTCATTATTGGATTACTGATTGTGGTGGCCGGTATTAACTATTTCAATCAGTTGACGGACTCAAGCATTAATCTGGCTTTTCTTCGGGATGGTTATTTCTGGCTGGCCATTGCTGCCATTTTGGGTTTAGGTTCGGTTCTTTCGGGTTTATATCCGGCTTTTATTCTATCTTCGTTCCATCCGGTGTTGGTGTTAAAAGGGAAATTATCTTCCAATGCCGGTGTTTTTTTACGAAAGGCTCTGGTCGTCTTTCAGTTTTCTGCATCGGTGACTTTAATAGCAGGTACGCTGGTCGTATACCGGCAGTTGTCCCATTTGAAAAAGATGGATCTTGGTTTTGACATGACCAATACACTGGTGGTTAAGGGCCCGGATGTATTAGGCAACGATACACTTTTTGAAACTACCAAAGAAACTTTTAAAAGAGAGCTTTTGAAAAACGGCCAGATTGGGAGCATTACGGCTGCGTCCAATGTGCCTGGTGATGAGATATTCTGGACCAATGGCATCAAAAGGCAGGAGGAGCCGGATGACAGGATCCGGACCATCTACAATGTTGGGATCGACTATTCCTATTTTAATACTTTCGACATTGATCTGATTGCCGGGAGAAATTACGACAGAAATTTTGGTACCGATACAATGGCACTGATTCTGAATAATGAAGCGGTCAAATTTTTGGGGTTTGAATCACCGGAGACAGCCATTGATCAGAAGGTCACTTTTTGGGGAGGAACCAGGAATATTATCGGAGTGGTAAATGATTACAATCAGATGTCAGCCAAGTCGAAATTTTCACCCATTGCTTTTCCCCTGGCGTTACGGGCGTCATCCTATTTTACCATGAAGCTGAGGGGTGAGGACTATCAGATGGTTTTTTCTGATGTAAAGAATGCCTATGAACGCTTTTTCCCAGGCAATCCTTTTGATTATTTTTTTCTGGATGAATTTTTCAACCGGCAATACAATAATGATACGAAATTCAGCCGGGTGTTTACTCTGTTTGCCGGTTTCGCGATTTTTGTCGCATGCCTTGGCTTGTTTGGATTGTCCAGTTTTAATGCATTGAAACGCACCAAGGAAATCGGTATCCGAAAAATTCTTGGTGCCAATACCGGAAGCGTTGTCCGGTTATTGAGCAGGGAATTTATTTTTCTGGTAGTGATTTCCAATCTGATTGCCTGGCCGGTCATTCATCTGATCATGAATCGCTGGCTGGAAAATTTTGCCAACCGTATTACGATTGGGTTGCCGGTCTACCTCCTTGCCGGTCTTCTGGTTTTTCTGATCGCTATGCTCACCGTCAGTTATAAGACGATAACAACCGCGCTTGCCAATCCAATCGATTCGATACGGTATGAGTAAGGAATTCACGATCTGATGGTCACAACAATCTGTTGTACTGGCTGATTTTATGCCACAAAGTCTTCTCCGGACGAAGAACGGCTATCTTTTGCTGCAGAAAATGGGTGTTCTGCGATTAATTTTTTTCTTACATATTATTGGAAAAACAAGAAATCATATCTTGGAGAAAACGAAAGATCATGGAACATTTAAAGATCAATCACGCTGCAGTATGGGTGGGAGTGGTTTTACTCACCGTACTGGGTTTTTTGTGGTATGGACCGCTCTTTGGTGATGGCTGGATGCAGCATGTCGGTTTGGACCGGGCCAGTGTCGAAGCCAATCCTCCGGGAGCAGGCATCTGGATCACTAATACCATTGCGACTGTGGTGCCCCTTTATACGCTGGCCTGGTTGTTTGTCAGGCTGAAAATACAAACTGCTGTCAAAGGGGCCATAACCGGCTTGCTGATTGGCTTTAGCTTTGTGTTTCTCAGCAACCTGACGGGAGATATGTTTGCTCAGCGGCCGTATGGTTTATCATGGATAACGGGTGGTTACAGCATGGTTGCGCTGACTATCGGCGGTCTTTTATTGGGTGGATGGCAAAGAAGGTCCAAATAGTCCTGATTCCGGAAGATGGGCTTACTTGATTTATGGCACTATAAAGTCAGCCATTAGTCACCGCGATCATTCGAATAACGATCAGAGATATACGCGCTGACCAGTTCGTAAATCTGTTGTTCCCGAGGTTTATCCCGGAGAAATTCCAGATGTTTCTTCATGACCCCTTCATCACCCCGCTTGGCCGGGCCGGTCTGGGAATGTTTTGGACCGTTGCGCATCGCCTTGTCAAATGTTTCTTTGATGAGCGGGTGCAGCAGACTGAAGTCCAGGTTATTTTTGTCACACAATTGTTGGCTGATAGTCATGGCTGCATTGGCAAAATTGCAGGCAAAAACAGCAGCGACGTGAATGGCGAAGCGCTGTTCATCCGTGATCACCTGATTATTGCGGCTCAACTGTTTTGTGAGGTGACTCAGTCTCTTTTCTGTCGCCTCATCAGAGGCAGTCAATAAAATCGGTACATCCTTCCAGTCGACCGTTTTATTCTTTGAAAATGTCTGCAGTGGATAGATGACTCCGTACTTGCGGGTAATGTTCTCAAAAATGGTGGACGGGACACTACCGGCGGTGTGACATAAAATCCGGTTATCCGGAATTTCGATATTTTCTAGAATCTCATAAAGGGAATCATCACTTACCGAAAAAATCAGAAGATCAAAATTGTTTTTTAATCGCGATAGCTCATCGGAAAAATCAGCTTTTACCTGCATGGCCAAATTCTTGGCATGGGATTTGTCTTTGCTGATGATTTGTAAAATACTGACACCGCCTATCTTGTTAAGCGCTGTTGCCAGGTGTGTTGCTACATTACCTGACCCAATAAAGCTGATTTTCATGATTTGTGTTTCTCTTGATTAAAAAGGATGATGATTGTATGTTGTTGAATTAAGTTTTTAAGTGAACTGATTATGCCGGTATGTCGAAATGCAAACCATCGGGTCAAACCGTATTTTTTCTCCATCTCCTGGTCATACTTAATAACATGCCAAACATCATCAGGGTAGAACCAAACCAAAATAAATTAATTCCGGGGAATTCAATGGCTTCCAGTACAATAAAGTCATCTCGGGGGGCATCCAGGGCTATTTCCACCGGAAATTCGACCGATTCAACATTGGTTTTGGCAACCATCAGATCCAGGAGTTCAGTGGAAGGATCAATCGAGGCAAACCTCACCGTCAGTCCCAGATTGGGAAGGAAATCTTTGACCATGAAAGTGCGGTTGTCACGGATGAGAAAGATGGGTTTTGCTATTTCATGGGTGCCGTCGGGAGCGATGATATCCAGGATGGCGGCAACCGCAATGTCTCCTTGCCTGGGAATATAATTGGGATGTACCGGCTCTTTGTCAAATCCGGACAAGTTAAGCTGGTAGCCTTCATGATTAAACCGGTCGCCCAGTTTCTGGCGATAGGTCTCGTAGGCCAGCATTTGCTCGTCGGGGTATAACCGGTGCAGCCCTTCTTCCGTAAGCCGGATCCGGATTCCGAGGTCATTGATGTCATCAAAAAAATTATAGATATATCGCTGTTGCTTGATCGCCAGAACCGGCCAGGCACTTTGTGGAGGTGTCACCGAGTCCCAGGCGATTATTTGGGCACCAAAAGCTACGTCGCCCTCTTCCTTTTCATATTCAGCGTGTTTGGGATCGTCAATAATCCGGGCAAAATGGATGAACTTATCCCCCAACTTTAAGGTATCCCCCAACTTAAAGGAGTAGGTGTTGTAAGCCAGATTTTCATCTTCCTCTTTGGCGGCCTCCATACTGATGTGCCGCGGAGGAGCAGCAGTGATATGACTGAAGATGTCCTTGTGCAGGTAGCGTTTTGTGGACGGATTTGGATTCACCATCTCCGTTTTTTCGGCATTGTAGGTGAGAAATGGACTCAGTTCAAAACTTTCGGTGATGGTCTGGCTGTCGTCATCCAACCGATCAAACCGGATCTTGTAGGTCCGTTCATGACCAATCATGGAATCCGAAACATAAGTCGCCCTGAACCCTCCCATAAACAATGGTTCTCCCTTGATCAGGTAGACATTCTTATGCAGGCGGTCATCATCCTGGGCAAAGATGCCCCGCATGGCAAAGACATTGTTTGAGATATAATTTTTATTGATTCCGGAAGCCAGTACTCCAATGATCATCAGCCCGAAACCGGCATGGGAGAAAACCGATGCTGCTGCCCTCATTTTCCATTTTAGAAAGCGGATCAGATACCAGGAGTTGGCTATAATGGTAAACAAAGCGCTGAAAAGCACTGTGATATAGGGGACAAAATCGGTTTTGATCCATTGATTGGCTAAAAATGTAAGACCAATACTGATGGCGATCAGGACCATCAGGTTTCGGCGAAAAGAAACCTTTCTGGCGGCCCAGTTCTTTTCTTTGTAGATCAGATACTGACTGAATCCACTCAATAAACCAATGAACAGGGCAATCCAAAGCTGGTACTTGTTGTAGTGACTGATCGGATCGGCAGGAGAGGCCTTGTGCCAGCTGGTCATATCCTGACCAACCAAAGTTCCATAGGCATCGAGCAGTTTGTTAAAGACCGGCAATGAGGTTGTAAAAGTGATCAGACCAGCTGAAAAAAGCAGAACCAATGATCCGATGAAAATCCAGAACTCCCGGGAGGTGATTGACTCTTCTTTTTCCGGCGTGATTACTGTTCCCGCTCTCCTCCAATAAAGGTATCCGGAAAGCAATGCAAAGGCTGCCATAAAAATGATGAGTTGCCATTCCAACCCCATTTCGGTGAATGCATGTACCGAACTGTCTCCCAGGATACCGCTTCTGGTCAGGAAAGTGGAATACAGGACAAAGAGAAAAGACAAGGCGTAAAACCAGAAGGTACCTTTGACCGAATGTCCGGTGCTGCGAGCCACCAGGTTGGTATGGATGCCACCGATCAGGATCAGCCAGGGTACCAGGGATGCATTTTCGACCGGATCCCAGGCCCAATACCCTCCGAAACTCAAAGCCTCATATGCCCAGGCACCACCCATCAGAATGCCGGTGCCCAGGATCGCTCCGCTGAAGAGAGCCCAGGGCAGGACCGGTTTGAGCCAGCCGGTAAAGTCTTTTTGCCAGAAACCGGCGATGGCAAAACAGAATGGTATGGTGACTGAAGCGAACCCCAGAAACAACGTTGGAGGGTGGATGATCATCCAGTAATTCTGCAGAAGTGGATTGAGCCCTTTGCCCTGAATCATGGACAAGTAGTTGGCATTGGTAAAAATGGGCAGAGAGGTCATTCCTTCACTCTCCCGCAACAGGGCAAAGGGAGTTACACCCAGTCTTAATTCCGGCAGGAAATAGATGCCCAAAATCATGGAAACCAGAAAGACCTGAACGACGGATAGGACGGTCAGGGTGGGAGCCTCCCATTTTTTACCCACTCTTAAAAGAATGAATCCCAGCACGACATGCCAGAATATCCAGAGAAGGAAACTCCCCTGCTGACCTTCCCAGAATGCCGGAAACAAATAGCGTAATGGCAGGTAATCGGCAACGTGTGACCAGACATACTCGTATTCGTAAAACTTGTTGATCATCATGTAGAAAATGATCCCGATCGCACTAAAAGCAGCGATTCCGTGGGTCAGAAAGGCATACCGGCCGATCTTAAGCCATTGCCGGGTCTCGGTTTCCCTATGCCGCCGTGAAGTCGCAAAAAAATAGGCCACGGTGGCCAGCAGGGCCGATACAAAAGCCAATACGAGTAGAAAGTGACCTAACTTGCCGGGAAGCAGGTGTTCACCAATATAATTAATTTCCTGCATGAATATCAGATGTCAGACCGGACGGAAATTTCCTCATCCTTATACTTCGAAGGGCATTTCATAAGCAGATCACTGGCTACAAAATTTTCCTGATCCATTTTTCCGGTTACTACAATTTGTTCACTCATCTCAAAATCCTGAGGCTTTGCATCATGGAGGATAACCTTGCATTCCCTGCCGTCAGAGTCCTTGATATAAAAAGAGAAAAAGTTGGGATCGACAGCAGGATTGTAGTACATCTCCTTGTCTTTCGAGAGTACACCGACTACTTTCACAGGCTGTTGACTGTATTCTGCCTGGGCAAAGGTGGCATAAGAGCTCATATCTTTGGAGGCAGATAGCAGTAGGACTACTGCTACTATGATCATAAGGAGGCTGATAACATGTATTTTTTTTATGCCTTTCATCGTTGGATACACTGTATGCGGGCAAAATTACGAATAGATAAAGAATATTGCACAGTTATCAATTTTGTTTTTTTAGATTGCTGTTGTTCAACTAATTAAATATATCTTTATTCTATAATAACATAAACGATGGAAGATTTACAGGAAAATGTGTCGGTAGGCTCACCCTGGGGAAGCATCATTTCGGAAGAAAAGGTAGTTTCAAAACTGGATCCGGTCGTTTCGATCACCAATGCGGATATCTATCAGGAAAATCACCTGGTACTGCATGATGTCAATCTGGATCTGGAGCCGGGAGCCTTCATTTATCTGATCGGTAAAACCGGCAGTGGAAAGTCCAGCCTGCTCAAGACCATCTACGGTGCCCTGAAATTGGTCAAGGGTGAAGGAAAGGTGGCTGGCTTTGATCTTAAGACCATCAAAAAACAGCATCTCTACAAGTTGCGACGCCGTCTCGGTATGGTATTTCAGGATTTTAACCTTTTGTATGATCGCAGTATGGAGGAGAATCTTTCCTTTGTACTGGATGCCACCGGATGGAAGGCAGAGGCCGAGAAAGCCAGGCGCATCGATGAAGTGCTTGGCCTGGTGGGGCTCCGCTATATGAAACACAAAAAGCCGCATGAATTGTCGGGAGGAGAGCAGCAACGGGTAGCCATTGCCCGGGCCCTGCTCAACGAGCCTGAATTGCTGATTGCCGATGAACCCACCGGTAACCTGGATCCGGATACTTCTGATGAGATCCTGAAACTCCTGTATAACCTGAACCAACAACGGAACACCACGATTATTTTTGCAACGCACGACTACCGGTTGATTGAACAATACCCCTCCCGGGTCATCCGGTGCCATCAGGGTAAGATCTTTCTCTAAACCGCTTTGTCCGGGTTGATCCGGCGATCATACCGTTCGATCATTAAAATCTGATACGAATTGTAGGCATTTTGGATGAGGATGTAACAGATCGGCCCTAAGGCAACCAATGGACTGACAAAAGTCAGGGCCAGCCAAAGCCCAAACATCGTATTTTTTCGTCCCAGGGCAAGACTGCCAGCCATTCGCTCATCTTTCGGGCCAATCCATTCACCTATCCGGAAAGTGACAATACACAATACCGTTGTCACCAAAAAGATCGTGATCAGCAAGCCCTGATGCTCTGCTCCGTGATTCCGTACAAAATGAGTGGCATTTCCACAGGCAATCCATACATTCAGGAGAAAAAGATAAAAGGCCATCATATTAAATCGCAGTAACTTTGTTGTTATTGCAGGACTGAACTTCTTTGTAAAGGATGCGAGCAGAAGGGGAATTCCCACGACCTCAAAAACCGGGAATAAGACTTCGGGAATGGCAATCATTTGCTCAACCGGCATCAGTAACGGTAAAACCAGTGGAATAAAAATGGCAACCAACGGATTGGTCGTCATCACCGAAGCCGTCACATAAGAGACATCCGTATGCATGAATTGTGCCAGCACCGGGGCTGCAGCTGCCGTAGGTGGAATGCTGCAAACGAAAGCGGTCAGTGCCAGGGTGTTGCCAAATGGGAGGAGAACCAGGTAGAATATGACCGGCAGTAGGAGATTGGCCAGCGTGATTATAAGATGACTTCGCCTGAACATTTTCCAATGAAAGGGAATGCCCAGAAAAGCCAGAAAAAGCATCATCATCAAAGTGTATTTAATGAGACCGGTCATCAAATGTCCCTGAGGAAGAATCACTCCCAGTACAATCGCGCTAAAAATGAGAATCGATTGCTTCATTGGGGGCCAAATGTACAAATTAATTGGATCGACCGATTTCAGCCGATTAGGGTCGGGTCTTTATGCGACTGAACATATTTAGAGAACTGAGACTACCATAAAAACCCTAATACCGGATTTATCTGTTTGAACTCCTGAAATATTCCTCCGATGGTCAGAAATAGGTAATTTGCTTCAGGGCGCGGTTTACTTCCCTAACCGGGAGCTGGCAGACTTTATTCTGACAGACATAAATGATGGTTTCCCCCGGTTGAAGCCGGTCTTGCAGCAATTCGAGCGTTCCCTCATCCTTTCCACCCAGATACAGGGCATTGGGTAAATAATGTTGCTGCATTTCGCGGGTAAGTTCGAGGCAATTTTCCCCGACCACAGCAATTTCGTAAGTGGGTATCAGTTTTTCCAGATACAATTGGGCCCAATTCGAATAAAAACTGGTTTGACCTGACTGCAGAATCGGATCCAACATGGAGTACAACATTCTGTCGCTTAACCCGGCAAAATCGGTGTCGGGAAAGTATTGCCCCAGGATGTGCAGATTGCGGGCCATGGCACTATTGGAACCCGGTATCACATTGTCTCCCAGTTCTTTCTTACGGGCGATGAGGGGAGGATCGAGATCAGAAGTGTAGTTAAAAAATCCCGATTCCTTGTCGTAAAAATGGCGGATGGTGTATTCTGTCAGTTTCCGGGCGTCGTAAAGCCATTTCTCGTCAAAAGTAACCTGATAGAGATTGACAAATGCTTCGGCCAGGAAGGCATAATCATCCAGAAATGCATTGATCTTTACCTGTCCGTCCTTATAATTTCGCATCAGTCGGTAATCCTCCTGCAGGAGATTCTCGCGGATAAAATGGGCATTGTTTAATGCTTTGTCGAGATAGGATTTCTTACCCAGCGCCTGATAGGCATGGACCAAACCACTGATGGTCAGGGCATTCCACGATGTGAGAATTTTATCATCCAGACCAGGTCGCACCCGCTTGCTGCGTTCCTGTAACATCTTCCGGTTTGCTTCACGGATGATTTCCTTCAGTTGGTCGGCAGCAATCCCGAGGGTTGACGCAATTTCGACATCGTTGGTCTTCCGGTGTAGGATATTCTTACCCTCCCAGTTGCCTTCGGGCTCAACATTATAATAGGTCTTGTATAGCTGCCGGTGCTCCTCCGGTAAGACGGCATCGATTTCGGCTTCGGTCCATACATAAAATTTACCTTCTTCCCCTTCGCTGTCGGCGTCCAGTGACGAATAAAAACCTCCGCTGCTGTCGGTCATTTCGCGGTCCAGCCAGTCGATGGTTTCCTCGATGACCTGATGGTACAGCGACGAGGGTTCGAGCTGGTAAGCACGGGCAAAAAGACTCAGCAGTTGTCCGTTGTCGTACAACATCTTTTCAAAATGGGGTACCAACCAGCTGGAATCGGTGGAATACCGGGCAAAGCCCCCTCCCAGCTGATCATAGATGCCGCCGTAGGCCAGATTTCTCAATGTCACGGTGACAGCGGCCAAGGCCTGGTCATCACCACTCATCCGGTAGTAATTGAGGAGATACAGATAATTGTTGGGCATCGGAAATTTCGGAGCTCCTTTACCACCTCCCCGTTCCAGGTCGACCCTCCTCAACATGCCTGTGGCCATTTTTCGGGCATCATCTGCCTTAAGTTTTTGCGGAGCTCCCTGAACGATCTGGTCTTGCTGCCGGATACCCGAAGTGATCTGGCTGGCATAATTCTCGAGCTTTTCTTTGTCTTTTCCTTCCGTCCACATTTCGCGAAACTGGTCCAGGACCTTAAGCCACTGTTCTTTGGGAAAGTAGGTTCCAGCCCACACCGGACGACCATCTGGCAATGCAAAAGCATTGAGTGGCCATCCGCAGCCCCGTCCGGAAACAAGCTGACAAGCCGACATATATACATCGTCGATGTCCGGTCGTTCTTCCCGGTCTACTTTGATACAGACAAAATTTTCGTTCATCACGGCAGCGACCGTCGAATCTTCAAAAGATTCGTGTTCCATCACATGACACCAGTGGCAGGCGGCATAGCCAATGCTCACCAGGATCATTTTGTTTTCCTTCCGGGCTTTCTCCAGCGCTTCTTCACCCCAGGGATACCAGTCTACCGGATTGTGGGCGTGTTGCAACAGATACGGACTGTTTTCGTGAATAAGGTGATTGGTATGAGAAGTATTTTGTTGACTGGACATGCGACATGAAAATGTTAGCAGGGTTATAAGGAGAAGGCTCAATGATTTATAGTTCATCTGGAGGTCTGCATTTCGAGGGCTGCCTTTACCGGCGGAAATAACTCATGAATGATCTTTTGGCGGTATTCAAAGATATGATCAATTCTCCTGGCTACCATCAACTTATTGACCATCCGGCCAAAGGTCCCGAAGGGCAGGGCATAATGCAAGAGATCAGTCATCAGAATCCCCTCATCGACGGGGGCAAACCGGTGTTCGTGGTGCCAGAAGGCATAGGGACCAGATCGCTGCTCGTCGATAAAATACCGACGCTGCTCAACAGCGGTAATTTCAGTCACCCATTGCATCGGGATACCCGCCAGGGGCGAAACCAGGTACCGGATCAGCATACCAGGGTACATTTGGATGCCTGCGATATCAGAAAGGACGGTGAAGTTCATGTCTTTCGGGGTTATCTTCTGCAGATTGGCCGGATTACTGAAGAATGTCCAGACATCGTCCATGCTTCCGGCTACCACCATCTCCCATTTTCTAAACTGTAGTTTCATCAACATACTAAATAACTTTGTACCCATCATTGTTTATCGTTTTACACATGTTGACCAACCAGTATGACAGACATTTCCGGTCCGGATAATGTTAAGGAAAACCCGTCAGGAATTTATTTTTCTACTTTTACATAAATACATGATTATGATGAAAGCAATTTTACCCTTACTGATTTTGATGATGGGGCTGTCCTCAGACCGGGCAAAGGCTCAATGTCAGACGGTCAATGGAAGTTTTGAAAGCTGGACCGATTATACGGATTATTTCGAGCATGAACTGAATATTGAGTTTCAGCATCCGGTGATCTTCCCCACCGAATGGTTTTCACTGGTGCGTCTGCTCGATATTGCCCTGTCTAATTTTTATATTGAATATCTGGACAAGGATACCCTGGATATACCGTTGTTTGACGGAGTCAGTCAGTACATGCCCGGCGCCAATGGTACCGCTTCTGCAGCCCGGTTACGGGGTGATTCACTATTGCTGGCTGCCGATTTGATACAGTTTATACCCTGCAGCAGCCGTCCGGACAAGATGACTGGTTATTTTAAATATGAGGGAGCCGGTCAGGACACCTTGCAGATCGTTGCCGTTCTCCATAATGGAGAGATGGTGGATACCGCAGAAGGTATTGGCTATGCTTTTTTCTCGATGGTCGGTGCACCGGAAGACATCAGCCGGGATGCCGCGGAATACACCGCTTTTTCCGCTGACTTTATTTATAAATCGGATGAAATACCTGATAGCGTAACCATTCTGATCCTGACTACCAAAGATTCTTCAAATCCCTCCGATACTGCTTATTTTGTCGTCGATGAGATTCAATTTGGGGATGGCAGTGTTTCGTCTCGTGACTATGCACAGGAAGCGCCGTTTACGCTGGTACCTAATCCGGCTGCCGATGAGATCCGTCTGAACCTGGAGACTGACGGTGAAGTGACGATACAACTCTATGATGCTTTGGGGCGGGAGGTAGTGTACTCCCGGCAACCGGTTCAACGCAGTCTTTATGTGGGACATTTGACCAATGGTACCTATATCGGGAGGATTACGGCGGGTACGGAAGTGTTCTGGCAGAAAATTATGATCAGTCACTAGTACGATTCTTTTCCGGATCATTGAGTTTTCCGGGTGTTAGGTAGCTGCCCGCCCGGGTTGTGTTGATGCCCATTAGTGGATAAAAGCGGGAGGATGGCGGTCTTCATGCGGTGTGATCTCCTGCCAGGCTTTTGCCAGTGCAAGTATCTTATGCTCATCGTACAGATTACCCAGAAAGGTAATACTTTGGGGAGTGCCATCTTCCGCAAAACCGTGAGGGAGGCTGATGACGGGCTGACCGGTCAGATTGGTGGTCAGGAGTTGGGTGCCCCCATAGGTCGGTGTTATAATCACATCATAGTCTTTGATGAGCTGATGAAATTCTTCGATGAGCAGCGCGCGCAACCTATTGGCCTGGATGTATTCGACGGCGGTGACGAAGCGGGCGGCCCGGAAGATATTGGGCCATGAATAGTTCAGTTGATTGACCAACAGATCATCCTGACCCGACCGGGTGAGCTCATCAAAAGCAGCAGCTGCTTCGGTGGTCAGGATAAATCCCATCGCAGCTACCGGCATGCTTACCTGGTATTCGAGTGGTGTAGCCCGGATTCCGATCTTTTCCAGGTCAGATAACACCTTTTGATCAGACTTTGCGGTAGCGCTGGAGTCGAAAAGATTTTTAAAATAACCCACTTTAAGTTGTCTGACATCCAGATCGGGATCGTAAGGAAAGGCTGCATCGACAGCCGAATAATCCCTGCCGCTGCCTCTGATCTCATCCAGAACGATGGCACAATCTTCAGCACTGCGACAGATCGGACCGATCTTATCCATACTCCAGCTCAGAGCCATGGCTCCGGTTCGGGAGACCCGACCAAAGGTTGGTCTGAGACCGGTCGCTCCACAGCGGGTGGAGGGCGAAACGATGGATCCCCGGGTTTCGGTGCCAATGGCGAAGGGTACCAGTCCGGCCACGGTAGCGCTGGCCGATCCGGCAGAGGATCCACTGGAGCCCTGATCCAGCTTCCAGGGATTTTTGGTTACCCCCCCAAACCAGACATCGCCCATCGCCAGGGCACCCAGGGTCAGTTTGGCAACCAGTACTGCACCCCCGGCCTCCAGTTTTTGTACCACATCACTTGTTTCTTCGATGACCTGATCCTGGTAAGGCCTGGCCCCCCAGGTTGTTTTGTAACCGGGGACGGCAAAAAGATCTTTTATACCATAGGGTATACCATGGAGCGGGCCCAGGTACACACCAGCCTGCAGCAATGAATCCGCCCGCCGGGCATGATCCTTAGCCAGTTCGTTGGTCATGGTAACCACGCATTGCAGGGTATCACCGTATTTTTTCAAACGTCCAATGAAAAATTCAGTCAATTCAAGGGCACTGATCTTCCGGGATCTGATCAGGGAGGCCAGTTCCAGAATGGAGTAAAAAGCAAGGTCATCCGGATTGTCTGGTTTCTCTATCTCCGGAAACTTCCAGGCAATTTGACGTGGCTGATCCGAAGGGATGGAAAAACCCCGGGGGAGGGAATTAAAGTATAAAGCAGGAGCAATGCTGTTATCCAGGGGAATGGCCCGGATGGCCTGATAGTCTCGGTAGCGTCCGGACACACTTTCTTTTAATTGATGCAGCTCTTCAGTTGTAAAATCAAGGCCGATCAAGGTAGCAGCAATCCTAAGACTGTCTACCTGGGTAAACGAGGTCTGGAGATGGAAAATCAGGATCAACAGGGAAGCCGGTATTTTTATGCCACGCATGGGTCATTCGATTTTTATCGAAAGTCAAGTTAGGTTTTTCAGGGTAATTGAGAGAGTTCGTTTCGGGGATCGCTGGTAGCTGATCTGCTTTACCTGGGACCGGCTTCGCAGATCTCGGGATGGACTTTTTTTTCAAAACGGGTAAAATTTGCCTGAAACAACTCGACCAGCCTTCGGAGGGCATGATCGTACGCGTCTTTATCAGACCAGGTATTTCTTGGTAACAACATATTGTCCGGCACTCCCGGGCACTGCAAAGGAATCCGGAGACCAAATCTTTTCTCGGTTGAAAATTCGACACCTTTAAAGTCGTTCCGGTGAATAGCGTCGAGCATGGCCCTGGTATAGGCCAGGGGTATCCGGTGACCAGTACCGTAAGGTCCGGCGGTCCAACCGGTATTGATGAGCCAGGCATTGACCTGGTGTCGCGCAATCTTTTCAGCCAGCAGTTCAGCATATTTGTTGGGATGCCAAAGCATAAAAGCAGCGCCGAAACAGGCAGAAAAAGTGGCTTCCGGTTCGCGAATCCCCACTTCGGTTCCGGCTACCTTGGCGGTATAGCCGGAAATAAAATGGTAACTGGCCTGTTGAGGAGTCATTTTACTCACCGGGGGTAATACTCCGAAAGCATCGGCAGTCAGAAAAATGATGTTTTTTGGATGTCCTGCCATGCAGGGTATCCGGACATTCTCCATAAAGTGAATTGGATACGCCGCCCGGGTATTTTCAGTAATGGAGTTATTATGATAATCTACCTGCCGGGTATCCGGATCGTAAATCACATTTTCCAGCACCGTTCCAAAACGGATCGCCTTAAATATTTCCGGTTCGTGTTCCCGGCTCAGTCCGATCGCTTTGGCATAACATCCGCCTTCGATATTAAAAATGCCCTGGTCCGTCCAGCAATGCTCATCATCGCCAATCAATTTTCTTTCCGGGTCGGCGCTCAACGTGGTTTTTCCCGTACCTGACAAACCAAACAAAACTGTCACGTCGTCACTGGCTCCGATATTGGCGCTGCAATGCATGGGCAATACACCCTGCATGGGCATCAGATAACACATAATGGAAAAAATGCCTTTTTTCATCTCTCCGGCATATTCAGTACCGAGAATCACAAACTCCCGGCGTTCGAGATCGAGGTCAATACTGGTCGATGAGGTCATTTCGGAAGTATAGCGATTGGCAGGAAAAGCCCCTCCATTGAATATTACATAATCAGGCTCACCAAAATTGTCCAGTTCTTCCCTGGAAGGCATGATCAGCATGTTTTGCATAAACAACGCGTGATAGGCCCGGGTACAAATCACCCTGATTTTCAGACGGTAATCAGGATCCCATCCGGCGAAAGCATCGACCACAAATACCATTTCCCGGCTGTTCAGATAGTCGATGGCCCTTTCGCGGTTGATCATGAATGTGTGTTCGTCAAGGGAAATGTTGATTGCTCCCCAGTCGATATTTCGTTCGGAACTGGGATGTCGTACGATCCTTTTGTCCCGCGGGCTACGACCGGTCTTCTTTCCGGAGTACACCAGCAGGGCACCAACATCCGAGATAGCGGTCCCCTTTTCACGGCGTAAGGCGATTTCATACAGTTGCGGTACGCTCAGATTGCGATAAATCTCATCATTGTGGATTTCGTACTGCAGGAGGTTGAAAGGCTTCATGGATTGACGCTTTGTGATCAAGGTGATGCTTAAGAATTACGAAGTTACCGATTAGATCGAAGAATGATTCCCAGCTACCCGTTGGCCGAGACTTTTCATTCCATAACTTCCAACTACAAGAGAACCGTCCTTCAGATTAACTGGAAGCAGAATTCAGGTCATCGGCAGGGCACGAAAGAGCAATTGCTTTAATGAAGGGCAAGCAACTGGAACGAATGATAAAAAGCTTAAGCTATGTAAGAGAGCAATTAAATTTTAAGGTGATTGAAATGCTCGATTAGGTGGGGTCGGGATATTGGGATATATTAAAATTGATTTTAAGAACGAATAACCAGCCATAGCCCAACTTTCCTGTTTTCGGGAATTTAACTCGATAACCGGATACTGAACAGAATCATCCCTATGGCACCTTACATCGACTTGACTTCCTGTACCAGTTTTTGAATAGAATCTTTGGCGTCGCCAAAAAGCATCCGGGTCCGTTCATGAAAGAAAAGAGGATTTTCAATGCCGGCATATCCGGCACTCATACTTCGCTTCAACACGATCACATTTTTAGCTTTCCAGACTTCCAGGACCGGCATTCCATAGATCGGACTCGAGGGGTCATCCAAAGCAGCCGGATTAACCACATCATTGGCACCGACGATGACCACGGTATCCGTGTCTTTCAGTGCTGCATTGGCATCGTCGAGGTCCAGTAGTTTAGGGTAGGGCACATCGGCTTCCGCCAACAGGACATTCATGTGTCCCGGCATTCGCCCGGCAACGGGATGGATGGCGTATTTGACATCCACTCCATTGGCTTCCAGCAGATCATCCAGTTCTTTCACCGTCTTCTGAGCCTGAGCGACGGCCAGGCCATAGCCCGGAACAAACATGACCGAATTGGCGTAAAACATCTGAATGGCGGCATCGTTGACGGTGGCTACTTTGGCAACCTGATCTCCGGCAGCCGCTGCCCCCCCGGCACTTCCCGCGCTACCAAATCCGCCGACAATGACGTTAAGCAAGCTGCGGTTCATGGCCTGGCACATCAAAACAGTCAGGATGGTACCGGCTGCACCTACCAGAATACCTCCTACCAGCATGATCTGATTGCCATAAATCAGACCGGCAGCGGCAGCTGATAATCCGGTGAAAGAATTGAGCAGCGAAATGACCACCGGCATATCGGCACCACCGATCGGTGCCACAAAAGAAAATCCATAGATCAGGGCGAGCAACAGAAAAACCCCCGCGATCACCAAAGCGGCATTGATGCCGGAGACTACCAGCCAGACACTCATAATCAGCACAATGATCAGGAGTACGAGGTTGATCACCCCATGCTTTGGGAGGATCACATCCCTGTCCTTGATCTTGCCGTCTAATTTACCGTAAGCCAGCATGCTACCGGTAAATGAAACCGCGCCGATCAGCAGGGTGAAAAAAGCAATGCCCAATTGTCCGGTGCCCATTGCCGCTTCCTGGGCGTAAAACTTATTCAGTTCGGCCGCTGCCAGAACCGTGGCACAGGCGCCTCCCAGCCCATTGAATACAGAAACCATCTGGGGCATGGCAGTCATT
Source organism: uncultured Saprospiraceae bacterium (assembly GCA_964428345.1). Lineage (GTDB taxonomy): Bacteria > Bacteroidota > Bacteroidia > Chitinophagales > Saprospiraceae > JABDMH01. The sequence goes on from CAYRYD010000030.1 coordinate 26,048, forward strand.
GCAATCTTTTTGGCAGCAATCCATCCGATGAGCCCACCCATAATCATACCCCCAAGGATCCACAGATAATTATTGCTGGCTCCTGTGAGCGGCTCGATCAGGGCTCCCACAATAGCTATTCCCATGCCAATGCCGGCAAGGATGTTGCCTCTCCGTGCGCTGTCGGGAGAACTTAAAAGGCGTAGACCCCAAACGAAAGCGATAGCTCCAACCAGATACAAAAACTTGACAAGCGTGCTGATCAGCATGATTATTTCTTTTTCTTTTTAAACATTTCAAGCATCCGGTCAGTGACGGCAAAACCACCAATGACATTGACCATACCCAGGATGACCCCCAGGGTACCCAGGCTGAGCTGCAGAATGTCATCGGGTGCAGCTCTCCTTACCAAAATAATAGCCCCGATGATCACCACTCCACTAACGGCATTTGCTCCCGACATTAATGGTGTGTGTAGCACCGTAGGTACTTTTGATATCACCTCAAATCCCAGAATGATGGTAAAAATGAGCAGGTAGATCATAAGCAGCTGCTCATTGAAAAACTGGAGAATGGTATCCATAGTTTATTGTTTAATGGGTGATAAATGCAGATTGGACAATCTCATTATCAAAGTCGAGATGCAGCTCACCCTCCTTGATGATTAGCTTTAAAAAATTAAGTAAGTTGTTGGCATACAGCGTACTGGCATCTTCCGGCATCGCATTGGCCAGATCAGAATCACCGATAATCCAGACTCCAAGATGTTGAATTACCTGCCGGTCCTGCGTGAGCTCACAATTACCTCCGGTCGATGCCGCCAGGTCTACGATGACCGAACCAGGCTTCATTTTTTCGACGGTACTGGCAGGCACCAGAATCGGGGCTTTTCTTCCCCGGACCTGGGCAGTGGTGATGATCACGTCGGCATTTACGGCCCTTTTCTGCACTTCTTCCCTTTGACGACGGATAAAATCTTCATCCTGCTCGACGGCATAACCGCCGGCACCGGTATCTTCTTTGGCACCGGCCACTTCCACAAACCGGGCTCCCAGACTCTCTACTTCCTGTTTGGCCGCCGAACGGGTATCGAATGCTTCGACCTGGGCACCCAGTCGTCGGGCGGTAGCAATTGCCTGCAATCCGGCTACTCCGGCTCCCAATATCAACACTTTTGCCGGTTTGATGCTGCCGGCCGCCGTGATCATCATTGGAAAATAACGGGGCAGTTTGAGGGCCGCTGTCAGAACCGCCTTATAGCCGGCGATAGAAGCCATTGAACTCAGTACATCCATGGATTGTGCCAGTGTAGTCCGGGGGATCATATCCATGCTGATAGCCCTGATTCCCAATGATTTCAGTTTTTCGGAAATTTCCTTGTCAAAAAAAGGCTTGTATTCTGCAATGGTGAGAACGCCTTTTTTTGCTTTCTTCAGTTCTTCATCAGTCAGGGGCTGGATACTGATAAGCAGATCGGACTGACCGATCACCTCATGCCGGTTGGCTACCTCGACACCTTCGTATGTTTCGTTGGCAAATCCAGCCTGCAGCCCGGCTCCGGATTCCAAAAAGATCCGGCAACCCATTTCTCTTAATTTACCGGCAACCGATGGAACCACCGCTACCCGCTGGTCATTTTGTTCTGATAGTATCCCTATATTCATCATTTGCTTGCTAGTGGGGCGAAATTAAAGAAATGTTTGAGTTATCCGGCAGCTGCCGGTTGAATATTGACCGGTGATTCTGCTCAGATGGTTGAATCCCGGCCCTGTGCTGCCGTTTTTAACAGGAACATGATTGATTTTACAATAAACTGCGAGGTCTGAAGCGGAGATAGCTGATAAAAATGAGTCCAGGCGTCGGCTTTGTAGTCGTGGTAAGATTTGGACAAATCCGGGAAAGCCTCTGTAAAAGCCAGACGTACGGCATGTCCGTTGATGATGTCGAAAACCACAAAGTCGTCGATGTACAGATCGGGATTTTGCAGGCCGAAACTGGCAGTGACCATCATCGCTTCCATGGTCAGAAAGCGATATTCCGGAGCCTGAATTTTATTGAGCAGGTATTCAATCCGCAACTGAAAGGCCTTTTCACCGGAAGTCATATCGGAAAGAATGATCCGGCTTTCAAGACGGTTTCGACGATCCAGCTTGTCGCCGATAATAATGCCTTTTGATTGACGGAAAACATTCCAGACCCTCTTGTAGAAAAACTCGTCTACAATGTGGAGGGTACCCTGACTACGACGCCAGATGAGCCACCCTTCTTCCGGATCGTCCATGTGGGCAATGGGTGGCTCCAGTTTCCAGGATAAAGGTTTACCGTTTTTCAGACGGTGCATCGATTCCAGTTTTTGCAGGTTTAAGCCTGCCTGGGTATAGCGTTCCATGATGTTTCGCAAGAGAATCTGTACCTCCGAGGGTGGGAGGCCAAGAAGTTTCTCGTAAGCATCTTCCTGCAATAGATGATGTCTCCGGGCCAGCTCGCCAATGATCAGCAAAATGATATAACTGACCCTGACCGTGAGCAGATTGTCAAAAAGACGGGGGTGAGAACGGATAAGTATACCCAGGTATACCAGTACTTCCTGGGTCAGCACCTTATCACGCTGGTCGTCCCGGCAGTATTTATTGATTTTAGCTACAACCTGGTCAAATGGCAAGGGTCTGACCACCAGGGAATCGTCGGTAAAGGCTTTACCAACCTGAATGATCTTCTGATGAATCAACAGGCTGGTGACTGCAAATTGCAGCTCGATGTCAATTTTTCCCAGAAGGGCGGCTGCGTGTCTGACGACATTCCAAATCCGGAGTGCTCCAGCCCGCTCATACACCTCGCTGATCAGGTCCCTTAAAGTCACCTGCTGACCGCCGATGTCCAGGGTAAAATCCAGATGGTTTTTAGTGACGAGATTGTCGAGCAACTTAATGTGCTCGTAGAGATTGGGAGAGGTGCGTAAACGATCAATCAGAATATCGATATTGGTCTCGGCTTCGATATCCAGCTCGGCTTCATTGGTCAGGGGAAGACCTTCTTCTGAAAATGGAAGGTAACTGGGACTCTTGATCAGCAAACCACTTTTCAGATGTGGTACCTTCCGGGCACCCAGTTCATCCAGGTTTTCCTTATGGGCATATTCATACAGATCTTGAAAAGTCGATATATGGGTAGGTACCCCGTTTATCTTACCTGACTGAAGTTGGTCATGGAGTGAAATAAAATCTTTCAGGCCCCGGTTTACCAGACTGCTCGTGAGCAGAATGGAGACAGTGGGTCTTTCCTCATAAGGCCAATGCCGGTGAATGTAGGCCAGTTCGTTTTTAAACCTTTCCACCAGAAAGCGTGAGTCAAAGATCAGGTAGAACTCTTTTTCAAGAAAGAAGAGGGACAGACAGATGTAATTGTTTTCCTGTAGTTTAAATATTCTGCTGGTTGTCAGTGTTTTTAGGCGTCGAATGGGTCTTCCGGTGAGCTTCAGTTTTTCATTTTTACCGATCTCATGATAGAGGGCGGCAATTTCCTCCGGCATACAGACAAAGGTGCCTTCCGGAAGATCACTGATGGTTTGCGAATGGAGACCCTGCAGGCGTAATTTTTCCTGCAGTTCCGCAGTTTCAGCCAAAAACAGAACCTCGATGATGGTGTTTGGAGGTCGTTTCATCCGGTGTAAACCAACCGGATCCAGATCATCCGGGTTGATGAGTCCGTGATTGAGCATGGATCCAACATAGTAAAGACTCTGAGCCCAAACCAGGGGCAGATTGTCATTAGGCAACCGCTTTTGACTATGCGGATTCTTTTTTTCCGCCTGTACCAACTCCCGTGGAACAAAGTAGAGCTCGGGTAAAAGCCGGTTATTTCCGGTGTTGACCATCACCCTCTGTAATTGGTCGTAGAATTGCCGTGCCTCCTCTTTACGATCACAAAATAGGGCATTTAAAAGTTCGTAGGTATAAAACAGAGGCCATTCACATTCTATGTCTTCAAACTGTTTCAGTTCCTCTTCATTGTAAAAATGCCGGCGGCTATCCTCCAGCACCGTCTGATGTCCATCCCTGAGAAAGCGTTTGTAACCGTATCTCCCTGCCAGTTTGCTGCGGATCGACGTTTCAACTCTTTCAAGTAATTGCTCGTCGTCGACGGCAAAAGCGGGAAAGCCGATGATGCTTAACAGGGCAGAATCGATTTCTTTGGTGGCTGATTCACGAGGCAACAAGGAATAAAGCGAGATTTCTGCCTGGGCCAGATTGTCGGGCAAGACGTGGATGGTGCTCTCCTGGCTGCCATAAGGGCCCATCAGATTAAACCCGGCCAGCGCTCTTAGCGCTGATTTGGCCATTCCCAGTGAACTGGCATTGAGTTCGACATAGCCAATATTGCTTTTCTCACCCCTTTCCCATACCCCGTAGTCCGGTGTGCGGTATGCCCGTTCGATGTAATAGACCAGGTTTTGAATGAAATCGACCTCATGATTGTTGGTGATCAGTGGTAATCCGGAACGGATCATCTGAGTGAGGGTAATCATAAAAAGGGAGGTGGCATCAATTTGAAGATGTCCCCATTCATGATCGGCCACTACGACCAATCCGGTTTCCGTGTCGTATTTGGCATGCAACGCATCCTGCAGCGCCAGGCTGGATTTGAAATGCTCGACTTTTTGACTTTGCTGCATCATGGATCGCAGTAAGCCACGCATCAGCCGGATCACGGATTGCTCCAGCTCAAAATGTTGTGACGGAAGGCCGCCATTTTTCTTCATCGCCATCGACAGTCCCCAGACACACATGATGCTGTAGACATTGTCACGTACCCAGGCATTGGTATAGTCGCCGTGTTTGGTGATAGCGGTGCTGGCTGGTAATAATCCGGTAATCGGATGCTGCTTGCAAAGAATAATTTCCTTAACCCGCTCATAATATTTTAAAAGCAGCTCCTTTTCGGTCATCCGTTTATCATTGATGTCCTGCAAATCTAAGGATTGTCACTAATTACCAGCCATCAATGGTTGGGTAATGTCCTTGCTATTGCGGAAAGGCTGTTAATACGGGTGTCTGAAAGACCAGGGTAAATCATATTTAGAAAAAAAGCCACCCGGAAACTTTGATTCCAGGCAGCTCAAACACAAAATCCGTAAGAAAGATCTTTAAAACCGGGAGTCTTAGTAGATCTTTTACAAAGATAAGGCCATTGATATAATCTTGCAACTATTGGGGATTCTGATTTTGTCTTTTTTTTGTCAGGATTGATCAATAAGGATCAAAATGTATGATTTTTACAAGAAATGGGAGTTAAGAATTAAAGATTGAAAATCAAGGACCAGATCTAATGCAAAATATTAAAAGTCACCTCTAAAATTACAAACCAGATTTTACCTGGCGGAAAGTCAGTGGACTGCACAGGTGACGTATCTTTTCCTCAAAATGTTGTTGGATCTCTCTCAGGCCAGGACCATTGATCATGCGGATCTGACGGCCGTCAATGGATGCAATTGGTGTCAATTCGCCCATACTACCGGTACAAAAAACCTCATCGGCGTTGTATAGTTCGGTCAGCGAACAGTTCTTCTCGAGCACCATAATCCCCAGTTCCCGGCATAATTCAATGACCAATCCCCGGGTGATGCCGGGAAGACAGGCATCTGCATGAGGTGTGCAGACCATCCCGTTTTTGATCATAAAGAGGTTGGTGTCGTTCAATTCACTGGCAAAGCCCAAGTCGTCAAGCATGAGGGCCGCATCTGCTCCCGCCACATTGGCCTGGATCTTGGCTAAGATATTGTTCAACAGGTTGTTGTGGTGGATCTTGGAGTCCAGGTAATTGGGTGAGTTACGGCGGATACTGGAAGTAATAATCCGGATACCCTGATTATTGTCATAGACCGGTGGTTTCCATTCCGCCAGGACGATGAGACAGGGACCTGACTGGTTGAGACGGGGGTCCATACCAGAAGTGATTTTTTCACCCCGGGTCAATGTAAGCCGGATGTGGGTATCCCTTGTCATCCCGTTAGCTTCCAGGGTTTGCATGATGCTGTTCCGGATAAATTCGAGATCGGGGAGGGGATCGAAGGCCAGGGCTTTGGCGGATTCGTACAGGCGATTCAGATGCCGGTCCAGTAAAAATATTCCTTCCGGATAGACCCGGATGCCTTCCCAGACGGCATCGCCCCCCTGAACCGAGGAGTCGAAAACCGACACTTTTGCTTCGCTGCGCGGTACCAGCCGGTCACCTACAAATACCTTGATGCTTTCATTTTCCGGATTATATTTCTGCAACATGATCAGGATGGGTTATCGATTTTTCATAAAGAAACTGATAATCAGGCAGACAGCTCTCATAAAGCGGGACCAGACTGTCAGGTAACGGATCATCACTACTTACCTGCCGGGTAAATCCCGTCGTTTGATGTACATTTTGATACCAATGTGGTGCCCAGATGCCGTCATACGCCTTGGGACCTTCCGGCCAGTATAACATTCCCGGATCAAATTGGATCTGGAGTAAATCACATAATTTTCTTAAATGCCGTTCCGGATTTTCCAGGATGTCATTAGAATCGATAACCAATGGCGGATATGCCCCGTACCTGGAAAACCACCGGTAAAGTTCAGCCTGTCTCTGCAGTCCAATATCCTGAATGGTGGGTTCATCGATCACTTTGCTGTAAGAAGTAATGATATGTCGTGGATTCCTGATCAGAAAGACATGATGAAAACCGGTAAATTTCTCTTTATGCAAGACTTTAAAATGTGATGCCATATTCTTGATAAAGAGATGATTATGTGTTGATATCTTATCTATTTGTTCCAGTACCCGATCTTCATCATGAGGCATCTGTTGGAGGATCTCCGATTTGCCGGGATGGTGGTAACCGGTCAGGGCAAGGTACACTCCATAGAAAGGTTCATCCATAACCATCATCTGCCGGCATTGAGCGAAGGCATACATCAGGGCAGTGGAAATGGTCCTGGGACAGCTAATCAGGTGAATGATCATCGAATCAACTGGTAAAATCTTTCGCAATTGCCGGATAACACAGCCTGTTGTTCCGATGCACTGAATTTGTGCAGATAACCGCTGACTAGCTGCAGCCAATCCTGATAGGTCGAGGCCAGCGTACAGACCGGCCAGTCGCTGCCAAACAGGCAACGCCCCGGACCGAAAAGCTGGAAGGTCAGATCCAGATAGGGAACCAGATCCTCCGGTTTCCAGTATTGCCAGTGGGCTTCGGTGACCATCCCGGAAATTTTACACCAGACATTCGGGTTTTCTGCCAGCCGGGCGATTCCTTTGGCCCATTTGAGAATTCGGCCATCCCGGATATCGGGTTTGCCGATATGATCCAGTACGATCCGCAGATCCGGCAACTGGCTCACCATTTCGATGGCCTCTTCCATTTGATGCCAGTAGATCAGCAGATCATAGGTGTATCCCGCCCTGGCCAATTGATCCAGTCCGTAAATAAAATCCGAATCGGTCATCAGACCGGATGGTTCGGATTGCAAAATATGCCGAAACCCGACCAGCTTTTTCTCTTTCCGGTAATGCTTTAGTTTTTCAGCGATATCGGGACTTCGGAGGTCAATCCAACCGACTACTCCGGATATCCAGTCATATTCGTTAGCCAGGTCCAAAAGGAACCTCGTCTCCGCTTCCGTCTGGTCTACCTGCACGGCTATCGTACCATTGATCGAAAGCTGGTCAAGGATGGGCCGGAGATCATCCGGCATGAAATCCCGTCGGATCTTTTCCATCACCCCCGGTGTGATCCAGGTATGTCTCGACGGACTAAATTTCCAAAAATGCTGATGTGCATCAATGATTTTCATCGCTTACAAGCTTATCCCGCGCTTCCAAGGTATGAAATCATCCTGACCCAACTGCTCTGCGGCCGTAAGACAGGACCCGCTGGCGGTCTGAATGACGAGCTCCAATAGTTCCCGCCCTTTGGATTCAATGGTATCCTTCCCCTCGATGATGCTGCCGGCATTGATATCTATGATGTCGGCCATACGCCGTGCCAGGGCATTGTTCGTTGACATTTTGATGGTGGGACTGATCGGATTTCCGGTTGGCGTACCTAATCCCGTTGTAAAAACGATCAGATTGGCTCCCGCTCCGGCCAGGCCGGTGGTTGATTCCACATCATTACCGGGAGTACACAGCAGATTTAATCCACTGCGTGTCGCCTGCTCACCGTAATCGAGTACACCGGTTACCGGAGAACTGCCGCCCTTTCTGGCAGCACCCAATGATTTGATGGCATCCGTGATCAGACCATCGCGGATGTTGCCGGGTGACGGGTTGGCTTCAAATCCGGAGCCATCGGCTTTTGCCCGGGCGTTGTACCGTTCCATCAATTCCATAAACCGGCGGGCTGTTTTATCATCGATGCAGCGATCCACCAGGTCCTGCTCAGCTCCGTGCAATTCCGGAAATTCACTGAGAATGGCCGTACCCCCCAGGGCAACCAGTAAATCTGCACAATATCCCAGGGCCGGATTGGCAGATATTCCGGAAAAACCATCCGAACCTCCGCATTCCAGACCCAACGTCAAATGCCGGAGGGAGGCGGGTTGACGGCGGATCTGATTGGCTTTTTGCAGCCCTGAAAAAGTCTCTTTGATGATATCTTCCATAAATTGGGACTCTGAAAGGCTCGATTGTTGTTCAAAATAAAACAGGGGTTTGTCAAAATGAGGATCGGATGAGCGGATAAAAGCCTCCAATGTCCGGGCTTCAGCATTCTGGCAACCCAGACTGAGTACCGTAGCGCCGGCTACATTGGGATGGGTGATATAATTCGCCAGAAGCTTACAGAGCATTTCTGAATCCTGCCGGGTTCCACCACAACCTCCTTCATGGGTTAGAAACTTAATACCATCGATGTTTTGGAATACTCTTTTGACCGTCCGGGCATTTTCAACGGTCAATGCAATGTTACTGAAGTCGTTTTTACCCTCCTTTACGGCGTTGATCAGGTGGTCCAGCCGGATCTTTTCTTCTTTGCCTTTGAAATAGCCCAAAGGTTCGAGCAGGGTGTCCTGTAGTAACCGGATATTGCGGTTCTCACAGAATACCAGGGGAATAAAGAGCCAGTAGTTGCGGGTACCCACCCGGCCGTTCGACCGGTGGTAACCATCAAAAGTCCTTTCCACAAATGCACTGACATCCGGTGGCTGCCAGGCCAGGTGTTTGGGTTCGATCACCACCGGAGTGGTTTCATGCCGAATGTTGCCGGTCGTGATCTTCATTCCCTTAAAGATAGGGAGAACGGCCACCCCAACGGTGGTGCCGTACATTTTTATCGGGTTTCCGGGTTCGAGATCCCGGGCTGCTACCTTATGCTTGGCTTCAATATCTTCAACCGTGGTCAGTTGCTGACCATTGATCGAAAGGGAAGTCCCTGCCGGAATATTTTGAAGGGCTACCCATACATTGTCGGATTCATGAATGCGCAAAACAAGTGACATCAGACTTAGAAGTTTTTTTGTTGGTTTAAGGAAACGAATCTACAGGTATTTTCTTGACTTACTTTTTCCATTATTCAAAATAAATTACTTAAATTTCCCAATGATACGGTTTGATAGATTACGATCGATCAACCGATTAGAGAAATTCATAATGAATGACCGGATCAAAATTATTGAGAATCCGTATGTAGTTAATTAAATCACTGTAAACCCTGTAGTCTTATCAAAAAGACTACCTTCTTGCTCACCAATAAAAAGGCCTTTGACCCCCAAAGGCCTTTTTATATCCTTCGTTGATCATTTTCGTATTTTTGACCTGAAAAAACAAAGTCAAGGGAGGCAGTTTGATCCATGAGCATATCGAATTCGAGTTCTAAACGAACCCTCAAGGAAGCCAATATTATCGATGCTGCTGAAAAGGTATTCTCAGCGGTGGGTTTCGCCAATACCAAGATGGAAGATGTGGCCAAAGAAGCCGGAGTCAGTAAGGGAACCGTCTATTTCTACTTTGACACCAAAGAAAATCTTTATATGGCGGTGACCTACCGTGCCCTCCAGTTGCTGAATGACGTACTATACCGGGCCCAGTCCGCCCATAAGGGTTCACCGGGATTGGATAGTGTAGTGGCGCTGGCGGAAACCTATCTCGATTTTTGTGCCCGCCATTTCTTCTACAGTGAAGTCATCCTTGATTACATGACCCTCAACCGGTCTACGCAGTTGGGTAAAGACCGGGCCCGGATGACAGAAGCGCTTAAAGAAAGTATATACTATCGCATGGTACAGGATATACAGAATGTACCGGTCAGCCTGATCACCAGGGAGATCTCCCGGGGAGTGGAAGATGGCAGCATTTTAAATCACCAGAAACCAGAACTGCTCTACCTCGTGGCCTGGGGAGCTGTGATCGGCTTTGTTAAACTCAACGTAGCTGCCGGCAGCTTCCGGACTACCCTGCATCAGGTTGACATACAGGACTGGCGAAGGTATCTGATGGAGGTACTGCGCTCGGTATTGCTCAGTAACAGAGTGCCAGCCTGAGATTTTTCATCGTCAGATGACTCATTCAAGGGCAATGACCGAAACTCCGCTGTGAGATATTACAATGTATAGGAGTTGTCGGCAATCAGATAACCGGCAATGATCCGTCGTTTTTCTTTGACATTAACCGGTGGATAAGCTGTAAAGCGTTTTACCCCCAGCAGGAAAGTTTTTAACAGATCGCCTGATGCAAAAGAGCAAAGGGCGTCAGATGCTGTTTTTGCCAAACGGGCGTTGGTATCGTAAAAAAACACCTGAAGCATGGCTTCATAAACTTCGGGTAATGGATCTTTTCCAATAGATTCCAATTTCTTTAGGCGCAGCAATAGAGACTCAGCCATAAAAATATCGATCAGTAGATCAGCTCCGTTCATCAAGATCTCCTGCTCGTTTTTTAGATCGAGCTGACCGTCCATCTGCATTTTGGCAGCGGCACCCAGCACCATCAGGGTTAGTTTTTTGAAATCTTCCAGGGCTTTATCTTCCTGGCCGAATTTTCCTTCCGGTTTTTGCAGGCCAGGCATCCGGGTAAGTTCCTTTTGTACTTCCCAGGCAGGACCGGTCATGTCTATAGCTCCGGACAAAGCTCTTTTATAGAGCATGTTTACCATCAGCATCCGGTTGATCTCATTGGTTCCCTCGTAGATCCGGTTTATCCGTTGATCGCGATAGGCTCTGGCCGGGGCGTATTCTTCTGAGAAACCATAACCTCCATGGATTTGTACCATTTCATCGATCACAAAGCCCAGGTATTCAGACCCGGCGATTTTAATGGCAGCACATTCGATGGCGTATTCTTCAGCAGCCTTTAACAAGGCCTGTTCCATGCTTTCACCCTGGGCCAGCAGTGCATCCCTGTGTACCTGCAATAGACTGGATACCCGATAAACGGCACTTTCCAGGGTGAAGACCTGAATGGCCTGTTGGGCCAGCTTATGTTGAATAGCTCCGAAACTGCTGATCGGTTTTTTAAACTGCACCCGCTCGTTGGCATACCGGATACTGATAGTCAGGGCTTTTTTTGCACCACCCATCGCCATGTTGCCCAGCTTAAAACGACCTATATTGAGTGCATTGAATGCAATCAGATGGCCCTTACCGATTTCACCCAGCACATTTCCAACCGGCACTGCCACCTTCTCAAAAAATACCTGTCGGGTTGAAGAACCTTTGATACCCATCTTTTTTTCTTCTTCCCCCAGCGTAAGACCGGGACTCCTCGCCGGTACCAGGAAGCACGTAAACTTATCACCTCCTACCTGAGCAAACACGATCATCATGTCAGCAAAACCGGCATTGGAAATCCACATCTTTTGACCAGTGATCAGGTAGTGCCGGCCATCCTCACTGAGGTCAGCCCGGGTCCTGGCCGCCAGGGCATCGGATCCTGACCCCGGTTCTGTCAGGCAATAGGCGGCTTTCCATTCCCCGCTGCACAGTTTTGGCAAATAGGTTTGCTTTTGATCTTCGGTTCCAAAGTACAGGATCGGCAGCATGCCAATACCGATGTGTGCTGCAAAAGTGGTATTGAATGAGCCGCCTCCCTTTCCAATCTCTTCACTGATGATTGTGTTGGTATTGGTATCCAGACCCAAACCTCCATACTCCTGAGGAATATGGGCACCCAACAGTCCCAGTTCTGCAGCTTTATCCATCAATCCAACTTGTTCTTCGAGGAGGTGTCCTTTGACAATGGTCTCCGTCTCTACGAAATCTCTGGTCATCTGCCGGATCATTTCCTGTTCTTCGTTTGCTTCTTCAGGGATAAAGACCGATTCCGGATCCATCTTTTCGATGAGAAAAGCACCTCCTTTGATCGTTTGCCGAATCGTATCGCTTGACATGATAGTTATTTGACTTGCTGTTAAAAATTTTTGCACCGGCTGAAATGCCTGTCTGTCCTTGCAAAGATAGATGTTTAAGTCCCTAAAAGTCAATAGAGTTATTCAAAAAATTTGACTTTGAGTCAATTTATAAGTTGATTTTGGAATGAGTACGGTGATGGTTTGTTAAAATGCTTAATCCGAAAGGAAGGTCTCTGGTCCGGACCTGGCATAGAGGAGAAATCAGGGCTTTCTTCACTGGAAATCCCGGAAAAATTATCCTTGCCGATTACCAACCCTTCACCCTCTGATCGCTGTCTTAACGGACAGAAACCATTTAATGCGAAGACAATGAATAAATTTTTACACCTGATCGTAATCCTCTTAGCCAGCAGCATGTTCAGTGCCTGCCTGAAGGACCAATGTACCGAAACCCGTACTTTTGAACGATGGGACCCGGTTTACCGGACTCAGGCCCAATTGGATGCACCCATCTCCGTGGAAACACCCCGTGTGTTGGAACAGCCCGGAATCATTTACGCTTACAACAATTATATACTGATCAATGAATATCAGGAGGGTATTCATGTGATCAACAATACCGATCCGGTCAATCCGGTTAATGAGGCCTTCATCCGAATCGAGGGGAATGAGCACTTTGCCGTGATCAATCATCAGCTCCAGGCCAATAAGTATCAAGCCCTGCTGACGATCGATATCCGGGATGTGAAGAATCCACTGGAGAAATCCCGGATCAACAATGCTTTCCAGGAGCCTTATCTTGATCCGGGCCGAGGTTATCTGGTCGGTTACCGGAGATCGGATGAAACCATGACGCTCGACTGCTCCAGTCCGAATTTCAACAGTCTTCGCTGGTCATCGGGCAATCAGGGTGGATGGTTTCTGGCCGGTGGATTCAACAGGCAGTTTGATTTTGTCCAGGCGGTCACCGACAATACAGGAAGTAATGCCGGACCGGGCACCGGTGGATCAACGGCCCGGTTTACGATTACTGCCAATCATTTGTATACGGTGACCGAGTACGATCTCAAGGTGTTCGATCTGGCTAATCCATCCCAGCCGGCGTGGCGCAATACGGTGAATCTCGGTTGGGGTATCGAGACGATCTATCCATTTAAAGACAAGCTCTTTATCGGATCGAATGTGGGGATGCATGTTTTTGACATCAGCACGCCGTCAGCTCCGGCCTTTCAATCGATGTTTGAACATGTCCGTGCCTGTGATCCGGTGGTGGCAGACGATCAAACCGCCTACGTCACCCTGCGAGACGGAACGGAGTGTGAGGGATTTCAGAATCAGCTCGACGTCATTGATATCGACAATATTCTGTCACCAAATTTGTTGCAGACCTACCCGATGAAGAACCCCCATGGATTGGCATTATCCGGTGATATCTTGTACGTATGTGAAGGCCTCCATGGGTTGAAAGTTTTGAATGTGAGCGACAGGAACAACATCAGGGAGTTGGATTTTCACCAGAAAATTAAATCAACGGATGTGATTGCCCTTCCCAACGAGACGTTGCTGGTCGTTGGAGACGATGGATTGATGCAGTTTGATGTGAAAGATCCGGAGAAGATAGTAATGCTCAGTAAAATCCCGGTTATTCGATCTTAAACGGAACGGTTATGAAGAAGCTGTGGTATTTGTTGTTTCTTTTTCTAATCAGCGCGAATATCAATCCGCTGGGTGCACAAGAGAAAGGTGATGATCCGGACCTGATCTGTCTGTATTTGAAGAAAGGGATGATCCTGCAAGGGCATTTACTGGAATACAAGCCGGGAGAGTATATTAAAATTCTTTCTGAACAGGGTCATACGCTGATCATTGCCGATAATAAGATAAAGAGGTACATCTTTCCGAATCAGGACATTGAGACCATTCAGTTGAGGGGGAGCAGGATTTATGAATTCAGGGAGCAGGGTTTCTACCAGTATACTTCCCTGGGTTTGATGGTGAATACGGTTACTTCCGATGAAGGTGGTAACGCCGGTCTGCAAATCGCAGCATCTTTTGGATATCAGCACAGCCGATTGCTGGGATTTGGTCTGGGGTTGGGTGCCGATTTTTACCGGTCGGGTCGTTCGGAAAGGATTTTTCCGGTATTTGGTGAGGTGCGTGGCTATTTTTTGCGTCAGCCCTCCACTCCTTATTATGTGTTGCGGGGTGGATATGGATTTGCCTCGAAAAACGAAGATGCCGGCGTGATTGGTGCCCAGGGTGGTTGGATGTTTAACCCCTCAGTGGGTTGGCGGTTGGGTGGGGGTCCTGCCCTGAAAATGACCCTGGACGTCGGCTTGCAGTTTCAACACGCGACATATGATTATGCCATCGGAAGAGACCGGGCTAATGCAGTCATTGACTACAGGCGTTTAAATGTCCGGATGGGATTTCTCTTTTAATAAAGAAATTGCCCGGAGTCGACTGAAATAAATGAATCATTAATTAATGTTAAATTAAATAAATAATAAATAATAAAAATAAAATCAAATGAAATCATTGAATATCAAACTTTTCCTTTTAGGGTCATTGATGGCCGGATTATTGGTTACCTGGTCCTCCTGCAACAAAGAAGAGGATCAGGCAGACCTTGATTTTCTGGTTTTCGGTAGCATCCATGGTTTTTGCATCGGCGAACAATGTGTGGAAATATTCCGGTTGGATAATGGCAAATTAATGGAAGATACACTGGATATCTATCCCTCCGGGGAGCAGTTTTATTCCGGTGATTTTATTGAATTGAGCGAGGATCAATACCAATCGGTCAAGGGACTACTTACGACCTTTCCAGTGCAGCTCCTGGAGGAAGATAAAGTACGGTTTGGATGTGCCGATTGTGCCGATCAGGGTGGCTACTATATCGAAGCGAAGATGGGTAATCTGCATCAGTTCTGGCTTATGGATAAGGACAAATCACAATTGCCGGGATACCTCCATGAATTTATCGATCTTGTGGACGAAAAAATTGAATTGCTGAAGAATTAATCCAGATAATCAGGCATTAAAAAGAACAGTTGCCGATGACCTAGACGGATGCCCAAAGAAAATAACCAATATACAGATGCTGAACTGGTGGCCGGATGTGCCCGGAATGACCGTGTCTTTCAGGAAGCCTTGTATAGAAAATATTTTCAGACTATGATGCAGATGTGTCGTCGGTATACCAATGATCCGGAGGTAGCGATGTCCGTTGTTAATGACGGATTTTTAAAGGTTTTTACCAAAATAGATTCCTTCGCCTTTAAGGGGTCACTGGAGGGATGGATCCGCCGGATTGTTTATCACAGCATCTCCGATCACTTCCGCAGGGATTCGAAATACGTCCAGTTTATGGTATTTGAAGATTATGAGGAAAGCACCAATCCTGAAATAGTACCAGGACTCTATCTCGAAGATCTGATGAAATTATTAAATCACCTGCCGACCATGTCAGAAAAAGTATTTCGTCTTTATGCCATCGAGGGCTTTAATCATCGCGAAATTGGAGAAACGCTGGGTATGAGCGAAAATACCTCAAAATGGCATCTGGCAAATGCACGGAAAAAATTGCAGGAATTATTAAACGATCAACAAAATCAGTATGTCAAAAGGAATAGTTGACCAACCTCGTGATCCGCTGGAGGATCTTGGGTGGCAACGAATGCGGGTGCTGCTGGATCAGGAAATGCCTGAGAAGAAAAAGAAGGCGGTCTGGTGGCCGTGGATCGGAATGGCCGCCACCCTGGGGGCATTTGTCCTGTGGCATCATTTCACAACGGTTAGCGTACAAGAGACCAGCAAACCTCAGCAGGAATTGACTGCTACCGGTCCTGCCGGACAGGAAACCACTGAATCAGCTCAGTCGCTTCAGGATGAAAAGGATGGGGACAAGGTGCTTGCCACCGCAGACTCTCCGGTGGTTACCGACTCCAGGGTATCTGAGGTTGCCTTCAATCTGAAAACAGGTGATAAAATCCGTGAGAATCCAGAGGGAGAGGTCACCGGTGCCCAGAACAGTGCCGGAAAATTTGGAAAGGAAATGCCAGTCGATATTGCTGGTCCACCGGCAGAGGTGGTCACTTCATCAGAATTGTCCGGAAGGAGCGATCAGATCAGCACCCCAGAGAACCGGGAAAGCTTTGAGGCATTTCCATCCCTCCCGGACCGGACTCTTTCTGCACTTGATCACATTTATTCGGTTGAATCTGCCTCATCAAAGGTGAGTTCATCCGGGGATTTTAAGATTGAAACCGAACCCGTGTCCAGCATTGATGTAGCGGTAAACCTGGGTATGCTCACAGCGGGTTCGGAGCCCGGATTCAGTTATGATCTGGGAGGTAGCATACGCTACAAGCCCTCACGAAAAGTTGCCCTGGGATTGGGAGCAAACCTATGGTCGGTTGGAGCAAATCAGGATTTCACCGCAACGGCACCGCAAACGTCGATAATTGGAGACGACCGGAATCTTACCCTCTCTGCTGCCGACCAGGCAGATACTCCCGTAGCCGGTGCCAACACCTACTCCGGTAGTGTGAATCACCTGAGTTACCTCCGGATTCCCCTGTATGTCCAGTTGTTTCCAGAGAGCAGGTGGCAACCCTATGTCGGTTTAAATCAGGTCATCTTATTGGCTGAAGGCAGCGGTGGGATTTTTACCCGTGAATCGCATGATTTTTCTGTTAGTCAGGGAAGGCCAATCGACGATCTGGTGCGGAAGAGCAATACATCGTTGATGGCAGGTATCACCTGGTCTCCAACCGGACAGCTAAAGGTCGATCTTTCAATGGCCAGGGCAGGTAAATCGTATCTGAATTACCAAGTCAGTCAGGGTACCTATGCCGAGTATCACAACTTTTGGCGTCTGGCGCTTGCCTACCGGTTTTAGGGAAGGAAGTGTAAGTTGTCTCAATAATGAAAGACGTCGGCCGGAAAAAATCAGTAATGTCCGGAATGCGAAAAGATTGCTATTTTAGCGGCTCAAACTATTTTTCACTTAGGGTCGAGCACGCTCAATGTTTGGCCCTTTTTAGTTTACCGTGGTCAGATTGCCTTAAAAAAGAGCCGGGTGCTCTTACTATGACCTGGTGGCCGGATATCCTGAATATCCAAAAAATCACCGGCTTCAAGGTTTTTTAGTAAAACTTCTAAATTTTCCATCCCTCCGGTCAGCCTGCCATTTTTATACTGAAATTGATAGACAGTGGGAAGATCCTGTGGTTTGATGTGTTTGACGGTAATGTCAACCTGAGCGTATTTCTTTCCGTTCTCCGGTTTTAATTCAGCTTTTGCCATTAACATTTTTTGCAAAGTTGATAAGGGCTCAAGCGTTGTGATCCGGAAAGGAATCATCCTCTATTGAAACCCTAAGGGAACATTCTCTCATTGGGATTTTGGTGTTGACCTGGTCCAACAACCCATCTGCATCCATCATGGATCTCTAAAATTGCACGCGGATGACTTTTACAGTTGGATTTACTCTGACCAGATGATTGTCATCGGAAGCAATGCTGTGGTCACCGATTAGGCTTTTATGCAGTTTCACCGGTGTTTCAAAGATCAGGGCCAGGTCTTCCGGCAAGGCTCCACCCTGCCATCCCACAGTACTTCCGGCATAGTCCCACTCAAAACCGCTCATCAGGAAGGGTCTTCCATTGGCGGTCGTTACTTCCTTTAATGTGCTACCGACGCCAATGCCGCTCATCAGCTTCCACCGGGAACCTTTCTTTCGAATCCGTACTTCGCGCAAATGGGTAAAATCTGCCTGATCCCAGAGCAGGATCAACTCATTTTCACTGGCCGGAAACAAATAGGTGGCCGTGACCGACTCACCTTCCCCCAATACGAATTCACCGCGTTCTACCTGATCTCCGCCAATGCGGTCAATGATGGCCTGCTCGGTGTCGTTGGCCCGCACTGGTCCGACCCGTTCTCCAGGCAGAATCAGATAATCAAAAGCCTCTTCTCTGGCTACTTCGGCAAGAGCACCACCAAAAACCCAGCCATCCTCTCTACCAAATTTCACCCGGTACCAAAAGTCCGAAATTCGTTCTCCCCGGAGTGTGACTTCAGTCTTTGATTCCGAATGCTGGTTCCAATACTGCACCTTGGCTCCTTCCGGAAGCATCATTTTAGTTTCTGAGGTTAAATTGGGTTCTGCCCGCATCCGGAGATTGTCGACCTGAACTTC
This sequence comes from uncultured Saprospiraceae bacterium, assembly GCA_964428345.1. Lineage (GTDB taxonomy): Bacteria > Bacteroidota > Bacteroidia > Chitinophagales > Saprospiraceae > JABDMH01. Next base: position 44,551 of record CAYRYD010000030.1, read on the forward strand.
CAGAAAAACGGTGTCGATTGTCAGAGCCTTCTGGTTTTCCGCTGGATTTTCCGTCAGATTATCGGATTTACAGCCATAATTCACTAACAATTGCACCAGTATCGCGATCAAAACAACAGATCTCACCATGCCTGCAAATGTACAGTTTAGTTACAAAGTATAAAATCATGACCAGGGCAATTGAACCTGCCGGTTAATGATGGTATCTTTGATAGGCTTAATAGTGCATTGACAGCTGATGGCAATTGCTCTTGTTCAACTTATTAGTTTTAATAATTTTACAGCCTAATCCATAAGTTGTACTCATGATTGAACAGTTTAAAGGTATCTCCAACAGTGACTATGACCGGTTGAAAAGTGCGGTGTCGCTGATTACAGTGTTGATCGCCGGAGCAGATGGAACTATTGACAGGAAAGAAAAGGAATGGGCAGAAAAAGTCACCAACATCCGCAGTTACTCCCTGCCGGAAGGGCTGAAAGATTTTTACCTGGAGGTCGGGGAGGATTTCCAGGAAAGGTTAGATGGTTTTATCGACCGGTATGCCGGCGATACGGAGACCAGGAATGCCATGATATCTGAAGAGCTGGCCAAACTCAATGACATCTTTAAAAAGATAGAGGACCGGGAGGCAGCCATCGCCCTTTACGAAAGCTTCATCAGCTTTGCCCGGCATGTTGCCCGGGCTTCGGGAGGTTTCCTGAGCTGGGGCACCATCAATGTACACGAGAAAAAACTCATGTCGTTGGATATGATCCACCCGGTCGAAGAATAAAGAAAGCTGAATATTTAAATTTAAGACACTTCGAGGTAATTGTTAATCAGGCAAACAAAAGGACCCATCAGGACGAGGTACGCAAAGGAGCCTGGAGGAGGTTAAGTAACCGGGGATATCGAAGTCCGTGCAGTGGTTACCCTTTTAATTCAATCTTTGATAAATTTTGCCCGGTAGTGACCCTGATCTGACTGCACGGTGGCGATATAAAAACCGGCTGGTAAATCCTGTACGCTGATGTCCTCTGCCCCCGGATCGCTGAGAGAGACTTGCTTGACCAGCGCACCGTTTTGATTCCAGATCTTCAGGATACTATTTGTAGACTGTTTTGAGTCAAAATAAATCCGGAGCCGTTCCTGTACGGGATTCGGATACAGGCTCATCCATTCGCTGCTGGTCTTGAAATCAAGCGTAGGTACGGTCTGACATTCCGGGCTGCCTTCCGGAAAGATGGCAATGCTATAGGTGCCGGGAGCCAGGGTTGGATCCGGAAAGGTGGCCGCAAATTCAAATCCTGCGGCAGTGACTGTCAGGTAAATGGTCGGTTCATAAACCTCCTCGGTATTTTCAGACGTCGGTGTTCCCGACAAATAGATGCAATTGATGGAATCGGCCGCAAAGGTACAGTCATCCGTGCTGCAGGAATAAGTCAGCCCTTCCGGTAAATTGACTACCGAATCAATCCGGAAAGAGGTAACCTGTATCATCGTTGGACCGACAGTAAAGGTGGCTGGCGGATGCACAAAAATCGTCAGATCATAGGGGGTATTCAGGCAGGCAGCCGGCAAACCTTCTCCCAGGGTGTCGTTGATATAGGGAGCCGGATCCACGATTGCACCGCTGGCGATAAAGGTTGAATCCGGATTACAGGTCAAAGTGTCCTGAGCTTCCAGTTGCAGGGATAGAAGTAGGAAACCCATAGTAAAGAAGACAAGTCGTTTCATAATTCTCTGATTAAGGTGGCTGGAAGATAGTGATAGCATCTTATATTTAGAAACAAATATTAAAAATGCGGCAATTAGTGTCGGTCAGGCTTACCTGTTTGGGGCTGTTTATCCTCGTCTTTTCCCTGAAAGCATTGGCTCAGGAAGTCGTCGTGCGGGGAACAGTGATGGATGCAGGAGACCGGTCTCCACTGGTAGCTGCCACTGTACAGTGCAATGAAGAGGGGACATTTACCGACAACCGGGGAAATTTTATCATCCGGGTAGCACCGGGTCACTATCAATTGTATGTGAGTTATGTCGGTTATGAAACCGTCCGATTGCCGGTAGAAGCCGCGACTGATTCTGTCAATGTCGAGATCCTGTTGAGCCCAGCTTCCAGTTTATTGGGCGAAGTCACGGTCACCACAGGAAAATACGAACAACCGCTGGGTGAAACGACGGCCAGTATTGAGATCCTGAAGCCGGAACTCCTTGAACAAACCAATGCCACCAGTATCGATGAAGTGTTGGGTAAGGTACCCGGAGTTGCAATCATTGACGGCCAGGCCAATATCCGGGGTGGTAGCGGGTTTTCCTACGGTGCAGCTAGCCGGGTGCTGGTGCTGGTTGATGACATACCTGCCTATCAGGCTGATGCCGGTTTTCCCAACTGGGATGATTTTCCGATGGAAAATATGGCCCAGATGGAAGTGGTCAAGGGTGCGGCTTCAGCGCTCTATGGTTCGTCAGCCCTGAATGGTATCATCAATCTTCGTACGGCTTATGCCAGGGAAGAACCCGTCAGCAAGGTGGCGGTGTTTTATGGAAGTACCATGAATCCACGGGATCTCGGGAGAAAATGGTGGGATAAAGCCCCGAACGAATATGGCATTAGTTTTTCGGACGCCAGAAGGAGTGGCAAGTTTGACCTGGTGCACGCAGGCTATTATCTGGACCGGAAGAGCGTCAACCGGGAAAGCTATAATCAGTACGGCCGGTTAAACAGCAAGCTCCGGTACCGCATCAGTGACGGGGTCGAAATAGGTGTCCGGGGCAGTTTTAACCGGGGTATCAATCAGAACTTCTTTTACTGGAAAGACAGCGAAGGCGGTGCATATCAGGGAGATTCGAGTACCTATAGCACGGGAGACTATATCAGGTATTCGATCGATCCCTATTTTAAAGTGATTACCAGTCGCGGAGATCGCCATGAGTTGAAAGGCCGGTATTTTGATGTCAACAACCGCAACAATGCCAACCGGTCCAATAAATCACAGCTCTATTACGGGGAGTATCAGTTCCTTCACCGTATGCCCGGGATCAACAGCCTGGCCACCTTGGGTCTTGTCAGTCTGGGTACCCGGGTAAGAGCTGAACTTTATGGTGATACCACCCTGACCTCCCACAATCTGGCCTTCTTCGCCCAGTTTGAGAAGAAGATAGCCGGAAGACTGACGGTCAATACCGGTTTTCGCTATGAGCAAAACATTGTAAACGGTCCTTCGCAGATCGGAAACGACCGGATTCCGGAAGGCAGAGTTAAGGAATCCAAACCAGTATTCCGGGTGGCGGCCAATTATCAGCTGGCCCGGGGTACCTACCTGCGGGGATCGTGGGGTCAGGGATACCGGTATCCTACCATCGCCGAGAAATATATCAGTACTTCTTTTGGAGCCACGATGGTTTCGCCCAATCTTGCCCTGGAGTCTGAAACCGGATGGAGCGCCGAAGTGGGCATCAAACAGGGATTTCAGTTCGGAGAATTCCAGGGGATGGCTGACCTGGCGGGCTACTGGTCAGAATATTTTGATATGATGGAATTTGTCTTTACCGGTTTGATCAAGGGCTTTCAATCTCAGAATATCGGTGACACCCGTATTCGCGGATTCGATTTCAGTGTGAATGCCCGTGGAAAGATACTGGGTATTCCCTCGTTACTTTTAGCCGGCTACACCTATATCGATCCAAGGTTTCAGCACTTCACGGCACGGGATTCAATTAATTCCACTGCAGGGTATAACATTCTGAAGTATCGGTCTAAAAATCTGGTGAAGTTCGATTTTCAGACCGATCAACGGAAGATCAATGTCGGTCTGAGCCTTCAGTATACCAGCCATCAGGAAGCGATTGACAGGGTTTTTTATCTTTTTATCCCGGGTATTGAAGCTTTCAGGGAAAGTCATCGGGGGTATGCCATCACCGACGTTCGTCTGTTATTTAAAGCGACAGAGCAGGTGACCCTGACTACCCAACTACGCAATTTGTTTAATGTAGAGTACAGCCTCCGGCCGGGATTGCTGGAACCTCCCAGAAATTTCATGATCCGTCTTGATTATCAATGGTAATCTTTTCAGCGGATTTCTTGAATATCGAAGCCTGTTGTCGGCAAGAGAACAGGAATGCGTTGCCGGGATTTTGGGTCTTGACCAAAAGATTATTAAGTTGCATACGGAATACGAGATGTAGAGATGATACAATATATATTATGGTCGGTTATGGTTCTTTCGTCAGGCACCACTGAGACGACCGGACATGAGTTATTTTCAGACTTACTCCGCCAGTATGTAGACAGGGAAGGCCGGGTCGATTACCAGGGGTTGAAATCGAAGAGCAGGCAACTGGATGAATACCTGGCGATACTTCGAAATAATCCACCGGAAGCTTCGTGGAACCGGAACCGGCAGCTGGCATACTGGATCAATGCCTACAATGCCTTTACGATCCGCCTGATTCTGGATCATTATCCGGTAGGGAGTATTACTGACATAGACAAGGGCAAACCCTGGGACACCCAATGGATCAGGCTTGGTGGTAACACCTATTCCCTGAACGAGATTGAGCATGAGATCATCCGGCCGCAGTTTAACGATCCCCGCATTCATTTTGCCGTCAATTGTGCCGCCAGATCATGTCCGCCGCTGGCCAATGAAGCTTTTACTGAAAAGAATCTGGATAGCCTTCTTGAGCAGCGAACCTCGGAGTTTATCAATAACCCTTCTTTCAATATCCTTAAGCCTGCGGAAGCGTCCGTATCCAAAATATTTGAGTGGTATGCCGGCGATTTTGGCGATCTGGTCATTTTTCTGAATAAATATGCGAAGACAAAATTAAATGCCGGAGCAAGAATTTCGTTTAAGGAATATGACTGGAAGCTCAATGAAGGATGATTATCTAACGATAAATAATAAATGAAATGAAAAATCTAGCCGGTATTTTCTTTTTATTGGTCTTCTCACTACAGGTCGATGCCCAGGATTGCACACCCTGGTTTCCCTTTGATGAGGGCGTTGTATTTGAATATTCCTTTTTCGATAAGAAGGATAAACCAACCGGTCGTCTGGTTTATGAGGTCAAGGAAATAAAGAAAACCGGGGGCAATTATCTGGGTATGATTGCCTCAACGTTTTATGATAAAAAAGACAAAGAATTCAACCATTTTGAGTTTGAAGTGTCCTGCGAAGACGGAGTCTATAAAGCCGATCTTTCCAATTTTATGAATCCCAGTCTCAAAGAGGCCTTCGGCACCATGGAGATCACGGTGACCGGTGATCCAATGGAGTTTCCCAGGGTTTTGACCGTGGGTACCAGTCTGCCGGATGCCAAAACGCATATGGAAGCAGCCATGGGGATCATTAATATCAAAATGGACATGCAAATGACGAACCGGAAAGTCGTTGAAAAAGTAGCAGTGACCACTCCGTTGAAAACATTTGACGCCTACAAAATCACGGCTGATGAATATGTAAAAATGCCGATCATGAGCCGGAATTATCAATCGGTATATTATTTCGCTGAAGGTTATGGGCAGGTAAAAGTTGAGAGCTACGATAAAAACATGAAGTTGGATTCATACATGTTACTTACCAAATTTGAAAAGCTTTAAACCGGCAATCAGCAATCGGTTGATCTATTACCTCCCAATCAACCAAATCCTTATTTTCAGCCGATGAATGTGGTAATCCTGGATGCCTATACCGTCAACCCGGGTGATCTCAGTTGGGATCCTGTGATCCGGGTAGGAACGACAACAATTTACGATCGCACTGCTGAGAGTGAGATTGTTCCCCGGTCCCGGGATGCTGAAGTGCTGGTAGTGAATAAAGTACGCATTACCCGTGAACATCTGAAAGCGCTACCGTCGGTCAAAGTGATTTGTCTGCTGGCAACCGGTTATGATAATGTAGATGTCACAGCAGCAAAAGAACTCGGCATCCGGGTTTACAATGCCGTTGGATACGGTACCGAATCGGTAGCCCAACACACCCTGGCCATGATGCTGGCTTTCACTAACCGGGTCGAATCCCATCACCGGTCCATACAGCAAGGGACCTGGTCTGCCCAGGATGATTTTTCGTACTCCCTGCACACCGTCCAGGAATTGAAGGGGAAGACTCTCGGGATTATCGGTTACGGTAAGATCGGCCAGCGGGTTGGCGAGTTGGCCGGTGCCTTTGGGATGAAAATACTGGCCGTCAGTCGTTCGGGCGATAAAGAGGGGGTTCGTAATGTTGACCAGGATGAATTATTCGCACAAAGTGATTTTATTACCCTTCATGCTCCATTGAATGAGGCCACCCGGGAGATTATCAATCATCGGAGCCTCTCAATCATGCGTCCGAATGCTGTCATTGTGAATACCGGAAGAGGGGCCCTTATCAATGAGGATGATCTGAGAGAAGCCCTGTACCATCAACGGATCGGCGGTGCTGTCCTGGATGTACTCAGCATTGAACCCCCTGCTGCCTCCAACCGGCTTTGTCAGATGGAAAATGTCTGGATCACGCCGCATATGGCCTGGCGCAGTCTGCAAGCCAGGGAAGCGTTGATCAGGATCGTAGCCGATAATATAATTCATTACAGGCACGGAGAGGATACCAACCGGATAGTATGATGAGGAAGCAAAAAAGAAAAGGCAGTTCGCATTTGTGAACTGCCTTTAGATACTCATGAATATGTTTTTATTTTATTGCTCCAGCGGCGGAATCCGCAAGACCTGGCCGGGATAGATCAGATCAGGATCTTTCAGCATAGGTTTGTTGGCTTCAAATATGACTGGATACTTCATCGCATTGCCATAATGGGCCTTGGCAATCTTGGAGAGGGTATCTCCTTTTTTTACTTCGTAAAAGACCGCTTCCGGAGCAGGAATCACGACCGAGATGCGGTCGTCAACCGTGGCTATACCTTCCACATTACCCAGGGCGAGAATAACTTTCTCCTTGTCAGCCTGCGACTCGGTCTGACCGTAGACAGTCACAACATCATCGTTGAGTTCGATATCCAGGTCCTTGATCGGTAAATGGAGATTCGTGACGACATTCTTCAGTTGTTGCCGCCTTTCCTCCAGTTCTTCAGCAGCTTCAGCTGCTCTGGTTGCAGACGACTTAAAAATGCCTTCACCGGCTTTCTTCAAAAATGAAAATAATCCCATGGAAATTAGTTTAGTTAGTTAAATAATTCAATGTCTGGCTGGTGATCCTGGTGATCACGCAGTATGTAGCAAAATGACCTTAGTGAATCTTTATCAATAGCGCAGTCAGGTCAGCATTGGTTCCTTGAAGTTGGAGAAATTTTAACGTTTTTCTACCTTCTGAAATTGTTCAGATTACCATGGTCGTATTCTGGTGGTCAGACTTTGATAAATCAGGCTGGATGTATGCGAAAAACCTTATATTTGCGCAACTTTTTCTAAAACAGTGTCTTAATCAATACCATTTATATGCAGGGTAAAGGAATTGTAAAGTTTTTTTTGGTGGTGATGGCCATTGTGTGTGCCATCCAATATCTGTTGATCTTACCTACCCGTAAGGTGGAAAAAGCGGCGGATGCGTATGCCGAGAAGGTGGCTATGAGCCTGGGAGACAGTGATTTATCCAGTGTTCAGGCAAAACAGGCCAGGATCAGCTATCTGGATTCCATGTCTTCGGAAGAAGTCTTCAAGATCCCGCTCATCAAAAGTTATACCTATGAGGAGCTGAAAAGACAACAACTTGCCCTGGGGCTTGACCTTAAAGGGGGAATGAGCGTGGTACTTCAGGTCGATCTGAAGGATTTCCTGATATCCCTGTCCAATGAAAGCAAGGATCCGACTTTCCACGAAGCATTAGCCAACGCTGATAAGGCTTTTACCTCCGCACAGACGGACTATATTACTCTTTTTGGAGAGGAGTTCCAGAAAATAGCCGGAGATAAACGACTTTCCTCCATATTTTCCCGGAGCCCTTCTCTCAGGGATCAGATCAATTTTGAGACCAGAGACGCCGAAGTCCTGTCAATCTTACGCAGTTCGGCCAACGAGACCGTCGATCTTACCTACAAACGGCTAAAAGACCGGATTGATAAGTTGGGGGTAGTACAACCTAACGTTTCTCTCGATGCTGCCCGGGATTTGATACTGGTTGAACTGCCTGGTATTGATAATCCGGAGCGTGCGCGATCGTTTCTCCAGAGCGCAGCCAAACTCGAATTCTGGGATGTCTACCGGGTATCCGATCCGGGTATTCTTAATGCCTTTGTCGAAGCTGACCAGCGTTTGAGACGAATGCAATCGGGCGATACCACCAACCTTGATACACCGGTTGCAGAAGAAATTCAGATGGACACCATCTGGTCACCTGCACTGGATAGCCTGGGAAATCCAACCGGAGATTCCACATTTGAGGTGATCGAGACGACCGTGGGTAGCGATCCCTTCGGTGACCGCGGTCCACTGCTACAGTTGATGGATCTGAACGTAGCCACCACCCAGGGTGTCACCGGATTTCCCCTGGCCGTTATGTCGGTAGCCGATGAAAACAAGAAAAATCAGATTGATCAGTACCTGAGTATGCCCGAGATTCAGAGGCTGTTTCCACAGGATGCCTTTTTCCGCTGGGGTCAGAAACCTTTCAAAGACCGGCAGACTGGTAAGTCAAGTGGAAAATATGAGTTGTATCTGCTGAAGAAGAAAAGGGGTACGGACAAAGCTCCCCTTGCCGGTGACCATGTGGTGCGTGCTACTTCACAACCCAATCCGATGAATCAGGAAGTGCAGGTTTCACTCAGTATGGATAACCAGGGAGCCCGGATTTGGGGTGACATGACTACCCGGGCAGCCCAGGATAATAACCGGGAGATTGCCATTCTGCTGGACGATGAGGTAGTGTCTGCACCGGTGGTTAATGAACCGATTACCACCGGCGATTCGCAGATCTCGGGAGACTTTTCCATTCAGGAAGGACAGGATTTGGCCAATATCCTGCAGATTGGAAAATTACCGGCTTCTACCAGGATTATCCAGGAGGCAGTGGTCGGCCCGTCTTTGGGTAAAGAGAACATCAACCGCTCCCTGATCTCCCTCCTGATCGGATTTGGCCTGGTCATCGTCTTTATGTTGTTTTATTATGGAGGTGCCGGTATCATCTCCATCATCGCTTTACTGGCCAACCTGTTTTTCATTTTCGGAGCCCTGGCATCTTATGGAACGGTCCTGACTCTGCCAGGCTTTGCCGGTGTCATCCTGACCATCGGTATGGCTGTTGATGCCAATGTCATCATTTTTGAAAGAGTACGGGAGGAATTGAGGGAAGGTAAATCCCTCCTGATGGCCATAACTGATGGCTTTAGCAATAGTTATAGTGCCATCATCGATGCCAATGTCACTACCATTCTTGTGGCCCTGGTGTTATCATATTTCGGTATCGGCCCTATCAAGGGATTTGCAGTGGTCTTGATCATCGGAGTCATTTTCTCACTATTTACCGCCGTCTTGTTATCAAGATTGGTATTTGACTGGTGGACCAGCAAAGGACGCAGCATCAGTTTCTGGACTGGTTCTTCTGCCAATTTATTCAGCAATCTGAACGTCGACTGGTTGGGTAAACGCCGGTTAGCTTACGTAGTTTCCGGACTGATCATTTTGGCTGGTCTGATTTCCTTTGTGACACGGGGCTTTGACCTTGGCGTTGATTTTAAGGGCGGGCATGCCTATACTCTTCAATTTGATTCGGGTTCCCCGGTTTCAGCGAGCGATCTTCGAAGTAACCTGACTACCGTTTTTGGATCGGAGCCGGTCGTAAAAACGGTGGATACCGAGAATACCTTCAACATCGTAACCGATTACCTGATAGGCAGCGATGAAGAAGACGCCGATGTCCAGGTATTACAGAAGCTGTATGAAGGGGTCAACGGTATGGCGGGAGGAAATCTCGTTTTTGACCAGTTTAAGGATCCAGAAGGTCAGGGTACCCATGTAACCAGTTCATCGAAGGTCGAACCAACCATCGCCGATGATATCAAATCAAGTTCCATCTATGCCGCCATCTTTGCATTGCTGAGCATTTTCCTCTATATATTCATCCGTTTCAGTAAGTGGCAGTATAGTGCCGGCGCGGTAGCTGCTTTGTTTCACGATGCATTGGTGGTCTTGAGTATTTTCTCGATTTTCCATGGTATCGTGCCATGGACGATGGAAATTGATCAAAACTTCATTGCTGCCTTGTTGACGGTGATTGGATACTCGATCAACGACACCGTGATCATCTTTGACCGGATCCGGGAGTATCTCCATCAGTATACCAAGCGATCGAAAGCCGAGACCATCAATATGGCCATCAACACCACTTTAAGCCGCACGATTATCACTTCTTTTACCACGATCATGGTGGTTTTGATCCTGTTTCTGTTCGGCGGAGCCAGCATCAAGGGCTTTGCTTTTGCTCTGGTGGTGGGCATCATATGTGGTACTTATTCTACCATCTTTATAGCAACCCCGATGGTTCATGACCTGACCGGTGAAATGGCCGCGAAAGAAGTGAGTAAGAAAAAGCATTTTTCAAAGGCAGTCAAAGCCTAGTTTGTAAAAATACTACGATAGAACATCAAAAGCCTGCAGATTTTACCTGCAGGCTTTTTTTGTCTTAAGTGTCTGATAAACAGCCATCCGGCAACTTCCACCAGAAATATTTCGTTATATTGGGCATGATGGTAAGCTGGAAATATTTGAAGATATCCACCCTGCTGCTGTTGATGCTGGCTGGCAGTTATTCCTGTAGCTTTACGGAAAAGATCCGGGATGGCCGGACAGCTTTTGAGCGTAAACGATACTTTCAGGCAGCAGAAATGCTTGGTGACGAATTTCAGGTGGCCCGCAGCTCTCTGGATCGGATGAATATCGCCTTTCTGATCGGTGAGTCAAATATGAAGTTTTCGAATTTTGAAGAAGCCGCCCGGTGGTATAAAATTGCCTACGAAGGCGGGTATGGACCGAGCTCCCTTGTGGCCTATGCCGGGTGTCTCAAGCAGCTGGAACAATATGAAGAAGCCGCAGCCAGTTTTATCAAAGCCGGTGATGAAATCGGTGACCGCATTAAATTCCGCAATGAGATTGCCTCCTGTCTGCAGGCCATCGAATGGCGGGATGATGCTCAGTATAGGCCCTATGTGATTGAAAATCTGGAAATGAACAGCATTGCCTCAGATTACGCTGCAGTGCCGCTGTCAGGCAATGAGATTGCATTTACCAGCGATCGTGATCAAAGTACAGGAGATTATAAGTATGCCTGGAGTGGCAACGATTTCTCGGATCTATTTCTGGCTGATCTGAGGCAGAACAATGTGACCCAGTATGGAGGTGAACAGCTTAATCTCGATGAAAATGAGGGTACGATGGCGGTCAGCCCGGATGGTATGAGCATGGTTTTCTGCCGTTGCTTCAGCCGGGAGGACTACGATGCCCATTGCAAACTGATGATCAGTGAGAAGAGCGGGAACTCATGGTCGCCACCAACGGTACTGCCTTTTATCAGGGACGGGGTGAATTACCGGCATCCTTCGTTTTCCGCCGATGGTACCATGCTCGTATTTTCGGCAAATATCGATGAAGCAACCAACGACTATGATCTCTACCTCAGCCGGCTGGTCGATGATCAATGGCAACAACCCCTTTCGCTGGGTGCCCGGATCAACACGCCGGGAAGGGAAGGTTTTCCCTTTATCCACCAGGATACGCTGTATTATTCATCCAATTTTGGAGGTATGGGAGGGTTGGATATTTATAAAACGTACCTGTTGTCCAATGGTCAATGGTCTCCGCCGGAAAACCTCAAGGCTCCCATCAATTCGGGTGCTGATGACTTTTCGTTTGTAGTTAATCCATTCTTTACAGCTTCGGACAGCATTACCGAACAGGGATTCTTCAGTTCTAACCGGAGGGGTGGCAAAGGGAGTGATGATATTTACCAATATGAAAGGCGAAGGTATTTCCCGGTAAAACCCGAACCCAAAAAAGAGTATGAATACGAAATTGTGCTGGATCTACGGGTCTTTCAGCGTCAGTACGAAGACGAAAATGACCCCAATAGCAAGGTGATTATGCGGGTGCCGTTGTCCAACGCATCGATTTCCGTTCGGGAAGACGGTATCAACTTCCGGGAAACCAGTTCGAATCAATATGGTATCATGACCCTGGAGCTTAATCCGGAAAAGGAGTACGAATTCTTTGTATCACACGAAGGTTTCTTTAATAACGAACTGATTTTTTCCACCAGAAACCTGGTTATCGATTCCACCAGGAAGGTTCAGAAGTATGAGGAGCGGATCTTGCTCGATAAGATCTTTTATGACAAGGAAATCGTCCTGGAGAATATCTATTATGATCTGGATGAATCCTACATCCGGGACGATGCCAAGCCTACTTTGGACACGCTGGCCAATCTGTTGAAGATCAACCCGCAAATTAAAATTCAACTTTCTTCTCATACCGATTGCCGGGCAACGGCTGAGTATAATGACCGGTTGTCGCAGGCACGGGCGCAATCAGCGGTCGATTACCTGATCAGCCGGGGGATTGCGCAGGAGCGCATGGTTGCTAAGGGTTATGGCGAATCACAACTGGCTATCGACTGTATCTGTGAGGAGTGTACTGAAGAGCAGCATCAGGCCAACCGGCGGACGACCTTTAAAGTGACCGAGTGACACTTTTCTATGGGAAATGACTGGTCTGCCACCACCTAATATCGCCAGCTTTGCAGGTCAGCCCCTTTGGGAGAACGGGTTTTTACTTCCTCAGCCCATTTTCTGATAAACATTTGATGGTAACGTAAGCGGGAGATATGATTGGGTTGGGTATGATCGCCATTCCAACAATGTTCTGCCCGGTCACCGTAATCGACTTCACCGTCATAATAGGGTGAAGTCGTCTCTTCCAGAATCTCCTCCGCCAGGTAGACGGCATTATTCAGGTAATAATTGTCCATATCTCCGCAGTACAGGTGAATTTTCCCCTGCCATTGATGGCCATATTTATTCCAGTCACGCTTCAGGATATAGGCCAGGTCGTAGTTTTCCTTCCAGTAAGCGGCTACCTGGTGGTTAATCTCTCCCGTTTCTTTGTTCCAGATTCGTTGAGGATAACCATCTTTGCCCACCGGGCTGTATACGGCTTCCCAGATATCCCATTGTTGTCCGGACCTGCTTTTGGTGCCCAGGGCCAGCTCCCGGAGATTCATTTCCATGAGTGTAGCGCTTACCTTTCCCAGGTAGTCACGGTGTCCCGGCCGGGGTGTTTTCTTATATGGACTTTCGATAAAATATGCATTTTGATCTTCGTAGAGATTGACCAGGCAATAAGCCCGAAAATCGATGGGATCCGGACAGGCAGCGTAACAACCATTGTATTCGCCGGGGTAAAAGACCTGCACAGCGAGCGCCTCCCAGCCACCGGTGCTTCCACCGTAGGTAAACCGTGCCCAACCTTCACCAATGCCCCGGAACTGCTTTTCGATATATGGTATCAGTTCATAAGTGATGGCATCGCCGTACGGTCCGTTGTTTTCGCTGTTGACGGCATAGGAATCATCATAATAGGGGGTGGGGTGCTGGATTTCAATGGCAATCACCCTGGGAAAATCCGGTCCGGTCCAAAGCTTGTAAAATTCATAGGCTTCCTGCTGAATGATCTGGTTGTAACCATGCAGCTGAAACCGTGCACTGTAGTCGGGTTCCAGTTGGGGATCCGGTGGAATGGTCCTCCAGCCGCCAAAATCCTGCGGAAAATGGCCATGAAAGATAGCCAGTGGATAGCGAACTTCAGGATGATCATCCCATCCCTCCGGTAATAGTATGTGGGCACCCAGATATATATCTCTTCCCCAGAACCGGGACAGCAGTTCTGATCGCATTTTGATGTGCCTGACATACCGGGAATCCTCGGGTTCTTCAATGGCTGGTATTGTTTGATCGAGGGCAATGCGGATAGAGGGACCCAGGGGGTCGAAAAAGATCTTCCGGGGTGCGCTGTACAGATTGCCCGGCTTGAGATTCCATTGCTGACCTTCACCCCGGTCAGGGGGCAACAGTACCCGGTGACCGTCACTTCGGTCGAAATACTCATACCGGTTTAACAAGACCTGTACATAATAAAATGCCGGCGGAACATGACGGATGGACTGGATTGGATAACCGTATAAATCACCGGACAATACGGGTACCGGTTGTTCTGCCGGCCAGTTTTCAAGATCCATTCCAAAGACCATTTG
>CAYRYD010000030.1:58864-70300 GCA_964428345.1 uncultured Saprospiraceae bacterium
CATTGCATGGCAAAGACAAAAAACAATAGCAGCGAAAGGGCAGTGGCGTAATTGAAAATGGGCTTTCCGGTCACCGGGTCAACCTGTCTGGCCAGGTGTTCCCGGATCCGGAATTCATCTTCTTCCGATCCGATGCTGTAAATGGTGGCCATCGAACCCACGAATACTTCGCGGGCAGCAAAAGCACTGATCAGGGCAATTCCGATTTTCCAGTCATAACCCAGGGGTTTGATGACGGGTTCGATGAATTTACCCAGCTGACCAGCGAAAGATGCTTCCAGGGTTCGGGAAGCAATCAGATTATCACGGTCCTGCTGGGTCAGGTTCTGTGCAATGGCTTCCGTCTGTGCTTCTTGTTCGGCTGCCTTCATTTTTGCCGGCGGTCCATAAGAAGCCAGAAACCAAAGGAGAATGGAAATCATGAGGATGATTTTCCCGGCTTCGGTTACAAAAGCTCCCACTTTGCTACGGATATTTCTCCATACACTCCTCCAGTCGGGAGTCCGGTAAGAGGGTAATTCCATGACAAAAAATGAAAGCATCCTTGCCCTGAGGATTTTCTTAAATACCCATCCGGCAAAGAGGGCCGATATAATTCCCAGGACGTACAGGCCGGCAAAAGCCAGTCCCTGGGTGTTAAAAATACCCAGCACCGGTTCATATGGAACCACAAAGGCGATCAGAACCGTATAGACCGGTATTCTGGCCGAGCATGAGATAAACGGGGTGACCAGAATGGTGATCAGTCTTTCCTTCCAGTTGACGATCGAGCGGGTAGACATGATCGCCGGTATTGCACAGGCTCCTCCACTGATCAGGGCTACAATACTGCGGCCATTCATTCCGAAGCGGCGCAAGAAACGGTCAAACAAGTAGGCAGCCCGGGCCATATATCCAATCTCTTCCAAAATAGAAATCAATAGAAACAAAATGGCGATTTGTGGGATGAATACCATCACACCGCTAAACCCGGCCAGTATACCATCGGTCAGTAAATCAGTGAGCAACGAAGGTGGGAGGACGTTCTTCAACCAGAAACCCAGCGAACCAAAGGCTTCTTCAATCAGATCCATTGGATACGTCGCCCAGGCAAAGATAGCCTGGAAGACAAACAACATCAGGATCGTGAAAATCAGCGGTCCCGCCAGCCAGTGGGTGAGTACTTTGTCCAGCTTTTCGGTAAAAGTCTGTTCTTTCCCGTCTTTCTTGACCGCATCCCTGACCAGATCTTCCAGGGTATTGAGGCGGGAAAATGTTTCCTCTACCTGTTCCTTAAGGGGCTCAAATTCATTTTTCTGCAGGATGCGTGACCAGTCAGACTGTGGTAGAGTCAGATCAAAATCTAACCAATCATGGTGATGAGCCCAAAGCCATCGCATATAGAGGTTGGGCACCGGTTCGACCTGGCCGATTTCAGCTAACATCTTTAGGGCATCCCGGTGCAACTCGGTGATCTTCCGGGGTGGATGAGGGTGGTTTTGAAGAGCCCGGCAGATGGCCATTTTCAAAGCATCGATATTCCTTCGTTTCCGGCTGCTGATGGCAATGACATCGATACCCAACTGTTTCGTCAAATAATCGAGATCAAGCAGGCTGCCGGCATCTTCAAATTCATCCATAAGACTAAGTACCAGGATCGTAGGAAGGCCCAGGTCCAGGATCTGGGTCAATGCCAGCAATTGGCGATCCAGGTGATTGGCATCAGCCACGTAGACGATGAGTTCCGGATGATCCTGATGGTAAGGATTGATCAAAACTTCGGTCGTGATCCGTTCGTCAGAAGAATTGGGAAAAAGGCTGTAAGTTCCCGGTAGATCAATAAACTTTACTGCACCGCATTCCGGTAACTCGGCTATACCCGAGACCCGGTCTACCGTGACACCCGGGAAATTGCCCACTTTGCTGTTGCTGCCGGTGAGTAAATTGAAGAGGGTGGTTTTTCCGCTGT
Source organism: uncultured Saprospiraceae bacterium (assembly GCA_964428345.1). Classification (GTDB taxonomy): domain Bacteria; phylum Bacteroidota; class Bacteroidia; order Chitinophagales; family Saprospiraceae; genus JABDMH01. The sequence goes on from CAYRYD010000030.1 coordinate 60,813, forward strand.
TCGGATTCCCGGCCAGGGCAACGACTCTGTGGATTTCGCTCATTAAACCCGCACCAGAATTTGCATGGCCTCTTCATGCCGGAAGGCAATTGACCGGCCATTAATGCGAACATAAAGGTTGCCTTTCAGGGGTAATCTTCGAACGATCGAGATGGTTTGACCAGGTGAAACGCCCATCGACAACATTTTCTTATGTAAAAGACTGACCGAAAAACCTTCCAGCGTGGCTATTTTTCCGGTCTCAAGTTCTGCTAATTTCAGTGGCATGAAAGTATCCGGCTTTTGTTGCGCAAAATTACCGGTTCCCAGCACCCTTTACAATGATGATAATGTAGAAATCATCGTACCTAAGATTAGGTATAAGGATGGCTGATGACAAACCCGCTTGTTCCTCATATTAGTTTTAAACCTGAGTTAACTTTGTTTGTTCTCTATTTAGTTAGAGAAAATTGATTAATTCAATGATACGATTTCATACCGGTAACTTAAAAAGAGAAGCGCCTTTCAAAGTAAAGGTCAGTTTTTCCAGGGTTTTTCAGCATTGGGAAGAATTGTTAACGAGTTCCAATCCCATCGAGGCTGAACGGGCCGGGAAGGTACTGGCGCAACTCTCCCATACTGGGGTGCTTCGCGAACCGTTTGAAGATTTGACGCTGCTCGAAAAGTACGAGCATGAAATTGAGCTCCTTCTCAGCGGTCTTTTTTCAGAGGCGCTCCAGGCCAATGAAATCAGGACGATCACCCTGGGTTTCGACCAGGTATTTTTCAACCCGACCCGCCGCTTTAAAAACATCATTTCGAGGGCAGGTGAAGGCTATGTCTTTGGCCTTCGGGGATTAACGGATGATGAATTTTACCTGATAGCATGTTTCAACATTCTTCAGGCTGGTTTCGGAGTTCAGATTAATATTTCCAAACCGCAACTGATCGATATTTATGACAAAGAAGCGGGCATCACCCGGACATACCGGGGCTTTGTCAATCTGGATTTTTCAGAAGTAGTTTTTACGGACAAATCTCCTCGATTGTCACCCGATCAGATTAACGTTTTATTGGATAATGTCGGTAATATTGATCTGTGGAAAGAACATATTCCTCCCCAGTCGTTCGAATTGCACGGCTTTGGCATCCTGACGTTATTTGATGTTAGTTCGGATGATGCCATCAGTAAACTAAAAAATACCCTCATTAAGAAGAATGCCCTTATTGATTCGGAACATGCTCATTCGCTGCAGGATAATCTCCGCAGGCTTTTAAAAATCGATGATCTTCAGATTGGTTTTTCTTCCCTGACCGAAGGTGAATTTCACAGTATTAAATCGGAACATTCTTCCGGAATACTTATGGCCGATTTTGAGATCGCCGACCGTGACAGAATTTTTTGCATGAATTCTTACGACACCGTTTTTAAGCGTAATCAGTCCCTCGCTTTTTCCAACATACATCTCCTGAATCACATCTCGAGCCCATTGCTGGATCATATAAGAAAAACCGGGATTAAAAGCTATTTTATTACACCGCTCACCTATAACGAAGAAGTCATCGGTTTTCTTGAACTGGGTTCAAAGAAACCATATGCCTTAAATTCGATCACAAAAAATAATCTGGAAGAAATCATTCCACTTTTTTCAACGGCATTAAAAAGATCCATTGACGAATTTTACTACCATATCAACGCGGTAATTAAGGATAAATGTACGGCCATTCACCGATCGGTAGATTGGAGATTTGTTCAGGCAGCCAGCAGATTTCTTAAGAACCGAAATAACAAGGATTCGAAAGAGGTTGACATGGAGGATATTGTCTTTGAGAAAGTAATACCGCTTTATGGACAGATGGATATCCGTGGAAGTTCGAAGATGCGGAATGCAGCAATCCGCGATGATTTAAAAACCCAGTTGCAACTCATCAAAACCGTATTGAATGAAGCAAAAAGAACTAAAGGCCTTATATTTTATGATCAACTCATTCACATGGTCGATAAGTACTTATATAAAATTGAGGAATCAATTGATGCTGGTGATGAAACCAATGTACTCAATTTTATCCACGATAAAATCGATCCGGTATTGAGTTATCTGGAGGATGAGGAATTGAAAATTGCGGCCTTAGGTAAATATCGTCGGAGAATTGACCGGAAATTGAATATGGTCTATGAAAAGCGAAAAGACTATGAACAGTCGGTTACATTAATCAATGACCGGATAGCGGTTTATCTCGAGGATGCACAGAACCTTGCACAGGAGATTTTTCCGCATTATTTTGAACGATATAAAACCGACGGTATAGAGTATAATTTGTATGTTGGTCAGTCATTGGTTTATCAACAGGAGTATCATCCTGTTTATCTCCATAATTTACGAATCTGGCAACTCATGGTTACCTGCGATATTGAATTGATGCTGCATGAGCTTTCACCAAAACTGAAAATTCCTCTTGAAATAGCTTCTTTGATTTTGGTGCAAGAACAGCCACTGGATATTAAATTCCGTATGGATGAAAAGCAATTTGATGTTGATGGAGCCTATAATGTACGGTATGAGATCCTGAAGAAGAGACTGGATAAAGCCAGGGTAAAGGGATCTCAGACCAGATTGACCGAGCCGGGTAAAATTGCGATCGTGTATTCCACTGAAGAGGAAAAAAGAATCTATGAAGAATACCTCGATTTTCTGATTGCTAAATCGTACATCCGGCCTTCGATCGAATATTTGTATCTGGAAGAGATGGAAGGAGTGGTGGGATTGCAGGCAATCAGGGTCGAAATTAATTTTGACCGGCGACTGGATGCCGGTAAAGAACAGGAAAGGATGCGATCCCTTATACAAACCGGAGTCAATTAGACTTTTTCTCCTTTCAAACCGGATAACCTTTGATGCATCGCTTTGATCATCGGCGGAGTCGTACCACAACATCCCCCAAAAATCCTGAAGTCCAGACTTTGCATATCCGTGATAAATTTCGAGAGTACCTCCAGGGAATCCGGAGCGGCTTCCCAGCCTTTTGCCGGATGGGGTTTTCCCGGAGCGTTACTGTACACTCCTTTGATCCCGTCAAATTCAGCGGATAGGATCCGGGCATCTCTCCCGAGATCCTCCGTGGAGCGACAATTGAGGGACAGGGCGAGGGGTTGGTGAGATTGGGTAATGGCAACAAGATCATGTAAAGACTCACCGCTGAGCAAAGCTCCCTTTCCATTGGTCACCACACTCATAATCAATGGCAATCGCATTTGGTTGGTTAATTTCATAATGACAGCAGCTTCAGTGACTGAATTGATGGTTTCTGCCAGAATCAAATCAACCGGAGATTCAGATAGCGACCTCAGCTGTTTTTCATGATAATGCTTCAATACTGCTATCGGGGGAACCAGGTCCGGGCGGTAACAGTCTTCAAGAGTTGTCAGGGATGCCGCTAAAAGGACATTCTGATTTTCACCAATAAGTTCACGGGTTAGCTGGCAGGTGTCGGAGAGCAAGGGCTCATATTCCCCCAAACGGTGATGCTTTTCAAAAAGATAGTAGCTGATCCGGAAGGTATTGGCGGTCAGTATGTTGCTACCGGCTTCCAGATATTCGAGGTATATTTTGGTCAGCAAATCCGGACAATCCCAGGCAGCAAAGGCGGTCCAGAATGGCAGAGAGGTCTGGTAACCTCTTGCCTCCAGCTCCGTTCCGATAGCCCCGTCCAGCAGCCAGTATGACCTGGACAGTAATTGCCTTTGGATCGAAGATATCGACATCATACCATGTATTCCTCGGCGAGGATGGCTAAATTGAGGACAAATTTAATGCAGATTCGCCAAATGGAATTTACCACCATCATTGCTCCGAAAGAGGTAGCCAGGCATCTCTCCGATCCCCGCTGGGTGATCGTTGATTGCCGGTTTTACCTGAATGCTCCCGAAAAAGGAGAGACCGAATATCGGTCAGTGCACATTCCAGGTAGTTACTATGCCCATGTCAATCTCGATCTTTCGTCACCCGTCGTTCCGGGAGTGACAGGTCGTCATCCATTGCCTCCGGTATCTGATTTCGTTTCTTTGGTCAGGAGCTGGGGAGTCGGACCGGAATCGCAGGTGATCGCCTATGATCAGGGTAATGGAGGCATTGCGGCCCGTTTGTGGTGGATGTTGCGCTGGCTGGGCCACGACGCTGTCGCTGTACTGGATGGCGGCTGGAATGCCTGGATTGATCATCGCCTGCCGGTCAGCACCGATATCCCGGAAAAGCTAAACGGGACCTTCAAAGCCCGCGAACGTCCTTGGATGTGTGTGGATGCTGCAAAGGTGGATGAGATCCGTAAACTCGAGGCATGGAACCTGGTAGATGCAAGAGACCAGGAACGATATTTAGGACACATTGAGCCCATTGACCCGGTTGCCGGCCACATTGAAGGAGCAATCAACCATCCTTACAGTCAGAATACGGATGAGTCCGGCCGATGGAAAGCACCGGAGGTTTTGAAAGACCAGTTTACCCGTTCCGGTCTAACCAAAGCAGCCGACAAGACAGTTTTTTATTGCGGTTCCGGAGTAACGGCCTGTCACGATGTACTGGCATACAAACACGCCGGATTGGGAGATGCCCTGTTGTATCCCGGGTCCTGGAGTGAATGGATTACCCTTTGATGTTTATTGGGGAAAATCTTGCAGATCCAGTCTCAATAATTTGGCGGCGTTCTTATAATAGACCTTTTTCAGGATTTCATCGGGAAGATTTAATCCATACATGCGCCAAAAAGCATGATAGCGCTTATAGTATGGAAAATACTCATCATCGGTCTCCAATACCCGGAAATATGTATGGTATTCTCCCGGGTTGTAGGCATCTTTCCCAAATAGGATCCGGTCCTGATATTTTTCAAAAAATTTAGCGGCATTCCTGGGTTGACGTCCCAGTTCTGCAATGACAGCACCCAGCTCAACGTACATATTAGGCATTTCTTCCAATAGCCCGGCCAGCTTTCCCAGGTCATTGGCATACCATCCGAAATGGGCCGCAATGAAGTTGGTTTGCGGATGTTTCTTGAAGAGATGGTGTTGCTCGGCAATGATTTGTTCCCAGGGTGCCGGATCGTCTGCAGCCCGTTTTCGACCCGGTCTCAGCTTCAGTTCTAGCCAACGTTCATTGAGGCTGTCATGTGGTTCCCAGAACGGCCGGGGATCGGCTGAATGGATCAGCACCGGAATCCCCAGTTCCCCACATTTAGCCCACACCGGATCGATCCGGGGATCATCGATCGCGATGCGGTTGCCAGCCTTGTCTTTGTTGAACATGCCCTGATTCTTGAAGATTTTCAATCCTCCGGCGCCGTTTGCCACATCAAACTCTATTTGTTTGACCGTTTCTTCCGCCCAGTCGGGTTCGTCGATACTTTGCAGATTGATGTTGGTAAAAATGATAAACCGGTCTTCGTACCCCTGCGATCTGACATTGTCGATCATTGCTTTAAGGGCAGCTCCGCCCCGGCCACTCAGATTCACCAGTACCTGCATATTGAGCGTATCCATTTCGCCAACCAGTTTGGACAAATCCCCTTCGCCCATTCTCCATTGATGATTGTGAATATCAATAAAGGGAAATTTGGCATGAGTCTTTGGATGTTCCGGTACCACTAAGGTCGAAGGTGGATCGTACGATTCAAAATCGATGGTGATATCCAGTGGTTCCTGGCGTTGCGAAAAGAGTGACAGGCAGATAAGTGAATTTAGCAGGGAAAGTGAAAAGTGTCTGATCATCGTTTCATTTGATATATAATTGGTAAAAATAAGTCGATTATCCTGATCAAGATCTTAAGAAAACGATAAATTACGGATAATGTATTCAGGATAAGTATCAATATCCTGAAATTATCATACCAATACCTGCCTATGATCCGATTTATCCGCCATTTTATGCACACGGTGTCTGTCATTCTTGAGGTCCCCCGGTTTATCCGGGAAAACAAATTGTGGCAGGGATTCTGGGATCATAAGATCGTGCTTCTGGCCCTCCTCGTGGCAGGTGGCCTTTTTAGCTGGCATTTGTATGAGGTCTATCGTAATTGGTGGGAACACTTGAATGCACATAATCCGGTCGAGGCAACCATACAGGCGACTTTCCTGGTTAAGGATCTGGCCATTGGTAGTTATCAGTTTATGTTTGCCGGAGCGTACAAGTATTTGTTGCTGATCATTATGGAATTACTGATTTTTCATATGACCTTTAGAACGCATGAGATACTGGATGGCCGGAAAGAGTCCCTTTCTCCTGCCCGGTTTATCATGGCCCAGGTCCGGATGGTGAAAGTGACCGTTTTTACCTATTTTATGGAGTTGGTAGCTACCATTATCATTCGCACTGCACTCACTATTACTGGATTTGAATTTCTAAGTGGGCTACTGATCTTTGTCATCCAGTGCTTCTTCTTTGGCTTTGTCCTGATTGATAACTATAATGAGATCCATCACCTGAAAATCCGGGAAAGTTACCGTCATACCGTGAAGTTTGCCGGAGTTGCAGTTGCCATTGGTTTATTGCTCCACCTGCTGATCATCATACCTCTGATTGGTCCATTTGTCGGCCCAATGACCGGTGCCATTGTTGCTACCCTGGTGATGCATGATCTGGAAGATGCAATGATAATGGACAAGGACCAGATATCTCCTGGTATATAGCTAAACCAGTTGTGTGTCTGGAGGGATAGGTCGGGTTAAAATATCTCAGGCATTCAAGATCTTCACCTTTTCAGCTTCAAATTCTTCAGCAGTGAGTTCACCTTTCGCCAGTTTTTCGCCCAGTAATTCAATTCTTTCAAAGGCGGATAGGGAGGGTCTTTGATCCAACAGATTGGAAGAGGGCGAGGGAAGACTTGCAAGCGGAACCTTCAGATAAGTATGCCTAAAGGCCTGGAAGCGGCTCTGATTGCGGATGTACTTCAACGATTTTTCTTCTTCAATCCGGTCGATGTCATGAAACCCGGAGTCCAATGCTGCTTCCAGATGGTAAAAAGCATCGTCGGAGTCTCGCAGCATGCTGAAGCAACAGGCCAGGTAAAAATGTGCCGCCGCATTGCGTTTATCTTTGGCTAAGACCCGGTCAAAAAGGATGATGGCCTTTTCATACTGGCCTGATTCAAATTTTTTTACAGCGTCTTTCAGAAGGCGAAAACTCTCGAGATTCTCCTTTTTTTTGACTTTGTTCTCCCTGCGTGTTTCCTTGCGACCCGGGGATGATTTATTAAATTTCACATCAAATTCCAAGCTGGGCATAACCGCCAGCAAGACGGCATCGAGGATCGAAATGATAAACATGATAAAGAGAAAAGGAGCACCTTCCTCAAATGAAACAATGGAAAGAACTACCGTAGCTGCTATGTACAAAAATGCCCTGAATCGCTGCCCCAGGTAGAAACGGTGGGCTCCGGTAGGCCCCAGAAAGAGCGCCAGTAATGCGGCAACATGTTTTTTCTTTCCCTCACCGTAATTTGCCGAAAGAAGGTCAAAAGCTTCCGGTTCTTTGAGGGGATCGGGCCTGGATCGCGTTTCCCTGACCTGATGGAACAAAGACGGTGTCACCAATCCACGGTTGGTCACGGCAAAAAGCTCCATTTCCCTATCCAGATCATCAAGCTTATGTATGCCCAATGATTGCGTGGTGATCCAGGGATGATGATGGATGTCATCGTGAACTTTAGCCGATAAAAAAATGGATCCCGAATCGCTCATTCGTTCCACCCGGCTGGCGATGGTAATCCCTTCTCCATAGGCACCCCGGTCATCCTGGATGATTTCACCACTATGGATGCCAATTCGCAACGGTATCTCCGGAGACCGGCGCAATTCCAGCTGAAGAAAATAAGCACATTCGACAGCTTCGGCTGCACTCCGGAATACACTTAAGGTACTGTCACCAAAATGTTGAATGATTTTGCCATGGTATTTTTCATGCGCCTCCCGGAAAATCGACAGATGCCTCTCCCGGATCTGACTGGCCAGGTCAGGATTTGAATACAGCAGGGAAGAAAAACCCGCAATGTCGCTATACATTATTGCCGCCAGTCGGCGTGTTGCTGTCATGATGACTGTTTCATGGTTTCAAAAATACCACTACTTCGAATTAGCTCAAAGTACTTCGATCGGAATTAATCAGTCCTCTGTCTAATATCTGGGCATTTCTTCCGGCAATGACTGATGAGAAGTTCCGGATCATCTTCACTATATTAAAGATATTTCTCCTATATATCATATTGGCAAACAATTTGCTAACTGAAATATAAACAATTATTCTAATATGATAACGGACAACCTGCTTTCTGGTGCTGTTTTTCCCCGTTCACGTATGATATGGCCGACGATTTTATGGGTTATAGGTTCTTCTTTCAACCTTAATGCTCAGATTGAACCTCTTCCTCTCTTTGACTTGAATTGGGATGAGGTGAATTGGCAAAATGGCGTTCGTTATCAACATTTGCAATTATCTTCTCCGGACAATCCGGATGGCTCCATTCAATTGACCATCCAGATCGATACCAGAGCGAAAGGTACATTCGAAGCGTTCGATGTCAGATCGCCGTACCTCGATGGCCGGGAGATCATCAATTTTGGTACCCAGCCCAATTTGGGTCTTATGTTTGATCCCGATCCCGGACAGGGAAACTCTCCGGTTCAAATCAAACTGAAGTTTAGCCGGCCGGTACAGTACCTTGGCTTCCGGATTTCTGATATTGATGCAGCAGATGGCCGGATAGACAGTGTCCGGATTTTTGGCAATGGTGGTGAGATTTTTCCAATCCTGTCGCAGGTCTCTTCCAATCCGACCGTCAGAGTAGCCGGACGAAGTGCGGTAGCAACCGGTGGTGCTTCGGGATCGACCAGGGTCGGTTCGGCCTTTGGTGGTGAAGAGACTGGCGATATCCTGGTGACCTTCCGCGATGAGTATTTGGATTCGGTTACAGTGGAATACTTCGAAGCTTCGGGGTTGCCTGACCCGGCAGCAAGGGGTATCGGATTGTTTGGAGACTTAAGCTTTCAGCCAGCCCGAATTCATCCCATGAATCTCCTAAAATTTGGCATTGTCCTGGATGGTAACTGCCAGCCCGTGGTGAGATGGGTTACCGATCAGGAGTTTGGCATTGATGAATTTGTGGTAGAATACAGCTACGATGGATATAATTTCTTCAAAGCCGGTGCAATCGCCGCCAGTAACCGGTATACCAGCGAAACCGAGTATGAATTGCCACTTTACCGAAACCTGAATACCGACAATTTCTTTCGCTTGCTGAAACTGGATTTTGCCGGATCGACTGAAATATTGACATCCGAAACACTCAGCGGATCGGAATGCTTCCATTTTACTTCGGTCAATGTATACCCTAATCCCTCTTCTGGAAATTTTGTTTATGTGGAGATAGAATCAACCGGCCAGAATCCGGCCGATATCGCAATTATCGACCAATACGGAGAAATACTGGTGCAGACCCGGTATGATTTGAAGCGGGGTAGAAAT
>CAYRYD010000031.1:0-67725 GCA_964428345.1 uncultured Saprospiraceae bacterium
GACCGCAGGCATCGTCGCAGCTAAAAGGTACCGCATCGCTCCAGCCACCACCGATATTTTTCCACTGACTGAAGAGATCTTGTTTGAAGTCTTCCGGAAAAATGGCCGGAATAAACAAATCCAGATCCGGGCCTCCCGGGCCGAAGAAAGGGAAACAATTCTCAAGATATACTTGAAATAAGGCCAGTAGAAACAGGTCCTCGAGATCTCCTTCCAGACCTCCGCATAATTCCAAGTTAAATTCCTGACACTTAAATACATCTACACCATAGAAATTAAAGAGACCATCGGCAGTATCAAGTACAATGATATCCTCACCCATTAGGATACTGTCACGGATAATGCCTCCCAAAACCGTATCGATGAGGTTTAAGAAGTCCTCATTTTTAATTCTTATCCTATCACCATGTTGAGGATTGCCCACTGCCCGGTAAAAAAGTTGATCAAATCTCTGATCATCCAGGTGATCATTCGATTTACAGGTGACCGTAGCATATTTGATCAAATCATAGAGCCAACTGTTATAGATGAGCCGGCCACAGGGTGTTTCATCCTCGCAAAACCAATCCAGCTGTTTTTTGTAATAAGCTTCAACCTCGTCGCAGTGCTTATCGCCTTCCAGATCCAAGGTCCAAAGCGTATCATGACCATCAGTCCAAAGCCAGCAGAGTGCAGACTGCATTGAGTCCGGATCGCAATGATCACCTTGCTTATTGTAACATAAATCCACACAAGCCTCTCTCCAATCCGATCGTCGGGCAAGGATCACATTTACTCCACAATTGTCCCAACTCCCTTCATCGAACTCTGCGGCATCGACCCAAATTTTTTTATCGGACAGGGATACGGTTATTCCTTTGTCGGCAACGGCCACTGGTGGTGTACCATCCTTAACATGGATGTATGCGGTGTCCCTCCCGATCAGATGACAACTGTCATAAACCTCGTAAAAGATCCGGATAGGTTTATCTGATTTTGTCAGTTTGATTTTTTCATGTGAACGATAACAAGAACCTTCCTTGAGTATACCCAGACTATCCAGAAAATCAATGATCGAGTCGTTGAGAATCTCGTCGAGTTCCTCACCCAATAGTGCGGCAAGGTCTCCCAGAGAAACCACTTCGCCATCATCCCCTAAAGGCAACAGGAAACACTTTTCACCCTCGTTCTCCAGGATATAGGTACCTCCTCCCTCCACGGTCGCCTTCGCAAGTTTAACCCCGCTCCAATCATCAAATACACAAAGCGGCGGGAGGTAGCTGTATGCGGCACAGTCATGCTCATTGGTGAATACGACCGGTTGAAAGATATCCAGGAAACCCAGATCCGATCCTCCCAGGAAGCTTGTATCTACAGTCAGACAGGTAAATTCATCGAAAACTTTAGGTGCAAACAAAGGAGGTACAGTATCCAGATCGGTGATCCAGAATTCACATCGATAATATCCCTCGCTGATAGTCTCAATATTTTGATCGGTACCCGGAACAACACAATCCAACAGCAATGGAGTTTTACTGCAGGTTTGTTTAAGTTCTATAGTGATTTTATACTGCTGGTTACACAGTCCGCCAAACGTTTTGATCTCTTTGTGCACCTGCAATCCACATTTGTCTCCTTCGTTAAACAGACTGATCAGCTCTCCGTCTTTAAAGGCACAAAACCAGATCGTATCGCAACCAATGCCATCCATGTCCAGATCGATTGCCGGAAATCCGGGAAACTCTTCCACCAGCAAATAGGGACCAACCGGCGTATAGCCGCTGAGAGGATCGGTCAATTCATTTTCACCGCAGTACAGGGTATCGCTTTCTGCACATCCGATATTCCGGAGATTGGAGCCCAGGTCCAGATTCACTATTTGGGGCAGTTTGACCACAACAATGGTATCCAGCACTCCGGCCCTCCGGCCAAGTTTGTCAAAAGCTTCGTATTCTCTCAAAATCACTTTGGCAGTGTCGGAATCACAGTCATAGGCCTGGATCCAATCGGTCACAAACCGGACATCGGCCGCGCCGATACATGGGATAGCTGCTTTTGGCTTGATATTAAGAATATCACCACTATGTACCAGAGGATCGGTACAAAAGACCCTAATCTTCCTGCCCCGTTGAAACACCGGACCCGAATTCTGGTGCAGAGTGATCCGGCCCTGACAGCTGAGACCGGAGGCATTGGATACCATCGCCACCAGCTCTTTGTCCTGATAAGCACATCCATCAAAAGTCACCAGATCCTGCCGCGACAAACCGGAGGCCTGAAAGATGATGGGACCGCCAGGCAGCCTGACCATTACATCAAGAGGATCACAGTTGGATGCAGTGGCGATTTCACCTACGGTAAACCGGACCGATCCGTCGACTTGAAGGCTGAGATTAAGATCCCGGCAACCGAGTGCTGTCGTTGGATTAACGCTGGCATCGGTATCATCACAGTCGGAGGCATCGGTTGAATAACCTGCCGGACAGACTGGACAGAACACCATGCTGCTATCGGGGTCGCCAAAACCATCCATATCCATGTCGGCATAACAGGTCTGGCACACATTGATGGTTAAAAGATTGGTAGCGCTGTTGAATGAAAAGAGAACCATTGATGAAAGACTGGATACCGTAAAAGGGATATTAGGGCCGTTTGCCACACCTCCGGCACCATAATTCTCTGTCCAGCTTTCATTGATCGCGGCTTTTGTTTCATAATTTCCTGGCGGAATGTTGCTTGTTGCGAAGGTGTAAATTCCATCTCCGTCGGGATCCTGCAACCAGGACAGGAGACAATCGGGCTGCCAGTCGCCCGGACAGCCTATTTCGCTCTGATAACTGCCTGGCGCCGTCACGATTCTCGAACTGACATTATCGGTCACCCAATGGGTTTTGTGGTCGTAATAAAATTTAACGGATGTAGCCACCGGCAGATTCAAGGCTATATTCGCACCGTTGGACTGAGCATTCGCACCATAATTTTCATCCCAGCTGTCGTTGATGGCGGCTTTGTATTCCCAACTGCCGGCCGGTATCATGAACGTATTTTGCCAGACAGTATCGGTGGCGTCATACGTTAGATGAGTCATGGTGCAAACCGGGTCCCAGTCCCCCGGACAACCCAACTCCGATTGCAGACTGCCGGCAATGGTTACTGAAGTGGGATTGGGCGTATGATGAAAAAATGTGCCAGCATCGGACTCAGGAAGGTCAGCATGAGACATCCCGGAAAGGGAGCTTACGTAAATCAGGGCTATAGCAAGATTTTGCAGAAGTGTTAGTTTTGGCATCTCAGGTAGGGTTAGATTGGTTGTTGTAAGATGGCATGACGGACCAGGGGATGGGATAAAGAAGGCTTGAAAACCAGACATTTTCCAGGCCAATGCGGCCGTTTCAGGACATCAGACAGGGATGTGATTCCTCTTGTCATGTGGGTAAGTCTGATTATTAGACAACAAATTACCCAGAAACCCTCGGACTGCCAAACTTTTACCGCATTCACTGGGGGAGAAGAGAATTGAGTCGGGGAAATCCAGAAAGATACTTACGACAGGCTCCTTTCGACAAGCTCCCTTCGGCAGGCTCAGGGTGACATTGTACGGTCAGGCTGAGCCTGCCGAAGCCTTCTTCGACAAGCTCAGGGTGACGTTCCGTTTGTCATCTGCTAATCCATGGAGCTACCCTTCGACAGGCTCCCTTCGACAGGCTCAGGGTGACGTTGTGCTGTCAGGCTGAGCCTGTCGAAGCCTCAGGGTGACGTTCCAAGGGGTCATGACCCTTGGAATAATTCTTGATGGGTCATGACCCCTTGAAGTTAAATCACAAAAAAAAAGGTGACCCGGATAGCCCGGGTCACCTTCTATGTTTTCACCTGGAATAAATATCCTAGATAGATGCTACGTGTTTGGTAAGCTTGCTTTTAAGGTTGGATGCTTTATTCTGGTGGATGTTGTTTTTCTTGGCCAGCTTGTCAATCATACTGATCACCTTCGTCAAAAATTTTTCTGCTTCTGCCTTGTCGGTCAGCTCTCTCAGATTCTTGATCGCAGTCCGGGTCGATTTTTTGTAATACCGGTTTCTCAGTCGCTTTGCACTGTCCTGACGTATTCTCTTTTGTGACGACTTATGATGTGCCATATCTTACTTTTCCAATTTTAGGAGTGCAAAGATAGGCTTTTATTTGTAAATAAGAAATCATCTCCTGTCTACTTTTTTATCAGGTCATCCTGGAAAACATCGATGAATGGGGGGCTGGCCCAATCAGTCACGCTGGCTTTTTTCGAAGCGCATGCCGCTTAACATAATATTACGTCAATAATGCCGGTCATTTTTTAGTTAAAGCAGGGGCTGAAGGTCTTTTTTTGAGACAAAAACTTGTTTCGACCGACCGGACCGCCTAACTTTACTGCCGTATTATACATTTATTTAATCTAAAACTTCTACTAATGAACAAAGGAGATTTAATCGAAAGTGTAGCCAACCAGTCCGGATTGACCAAGGCGGATTCTGCCCGAGCGGTTGATGCGGTATTGGATGCAATCACTGGTAGTCTGATGCAGGGCAATAAGGTTACCCTCCCGGGTTTTGGCACCTTTTCCACTTCTAAAAGAGCTGCCCGTTCCGGTCGCAACCCTTCTACAGGTGCAACAATCAAAATCAAAGCTAAGACTATTGCCAAGTTTAAGCCTGGCTCAAAATTGACCGAGGCCGTCAACTAAACCCTGGCAAGCCCTGATTTAAAAAGATAAGAAACGGTGAAAGGCAGTCTTTGGGATTGCCTTTCCTTTTTTTACCAGGTCGATTTTTTCGGATTCGCCCCGCGTCACAATGTCACTGAAAGACGTTACAACCTAAAGTATTTATTACATCATGAAATTTGAAACCAAGGTGATCCATGCCGGCATCGAACCAGATCCGGCAACTGGTGCCATCATGACTCCCATCTACCAAACCTCGACCTATGTTCAGGAGGCCCCGGGAAAACATAAGGGGTTTGAATATGCCCGCACCCAAAATCCGACCCGATCGGTACTTGAAGCCAACCTGGCAGCCCTTGAAAACGGTGTGGATGCTGTATGTTTTGCTTCGGGGATGGCAGCGATGGATGCTGTTTTGAAATTGCTGGAACCCGGTGATGAGATCATTTCGACTTACGAACTGTATGGCGGATCCTACCGGTTGATGACTCAGATTTTTGCCCGTTACGGTATCAAACTGCATTTCATCGATCTCAATGATAAGGCCGCACTGCGCCAGCACATCAATGATAAGACCCGGCTGATCTGGATTGAAACCCCCACCAACCCCATGCTGAGCATTCTCGATATCAGGTATATCTGCTCCATCGCCCGGAAGCACAACATCATTACCTGTGTCGACAATACCTTTGCTACGCCCTACCTGCAAAACCCGATTGATCTGGGCGCTGATCTGGTCCATCATTCAGCCACCAAGTATCTGGCAGGACACTCTGATGTCATTCTGGGAGCTGTGATCTCAGCCGACAAGGACCTGGCGGTAAGACTTCATTATATCCAGAATGCTTCCGGTGCTGTACCCGGGCCTAATGATTGCTTTCTCACCCTGAGGGGTATCAAAACATTGCACCTGCGGGTAAAGAGGGCCTGCGACAATGCTGTCGAAATTGCCGCCTTCCTGAAAAAACACCGGAAAGTGGCCAGGGTCTTTTATCCCGGTTTTAAGGATGCTCACAATCATGTGGTTGCCAAGAAGCAAATGCGGCACTACGGAGCGATGATCTCCTTTACACTGAAGAGCGATACTAAAAGTGCAGCTGCCAAAGTGCTCAGTCGTACCAAATTGTTTAGCCTGGCAGAATCGCTGGGAGGCGTTGAGTCGCTTATCGGACATCCTGCCAGCATGACCCATGCATCCATACCCAAGAAAGAAAGACTGAGTATTGGACTGACTGATTCTTTGATCAGGTTAAGTGTTGGGGTTGAGCATGTCGATGATCTGATCAATGATCTGAAGATGGCGTTGGATTAGCGATATTTGATCTGATAATCAGCGATATATAAAATAAAAAAATCTTTTATCTTTAGGCGCCAAATGACCCTTTTTTGTGGCCAGGAGAAAAACAACCGGAAAAACTTCCATTAAGCAATCCCGGAGAAAAGTTCCGGTGAAAGAAACTACCAACCCCCGCGACTTCAGTGGATTGTGGTCAAGGGATGTTGGTTTACAGAAGTCCGAGTTGCGAATACTGCGATATCTGGTGATTGGGCTTACGCTGCTTATGTGTGTGCTTTCTACCGGAGTGGGTCTCAATGGTGATGATGACGTCCAGGCCCAATACTCAACCGATCTTCCCGCTTTTTACACGTCTTTTGGTCAGGATACCAGTTGTTTCAGCAGTGGTCCGGAAATCAAATATTACGGAGCGTTGTTTGAATTGATCACCGGGTTGAACAATGCGGTCTTAAGCCTGGATAAAGATGAACCCGGTTACTATCAGGTGCGGCATTTCTGGAGTTCTGTTTTTGGAGGTATCGCCATTTATTTTCTGGCGTTGTTAGTGGGGCAGATAGCCGGATTCCGGGCATCATTGCTCAGTGTGGCGTTCATGTTTTTCACCATGCGATTTTTGGGTCACAGTCTCTTCAATCCAAAGGACATACCGTTTGCAGCCGGTTATATGGTCAGCCTCTATTTTATCTATCAGACTTTGCGGGCATTACCTGAGGTGTCCCGGTCCACTTTAATGGGGCTGGCAGCAGGCGTTGCCATGAGTGTCGGTGTGCGGATCGGAGGAGTGTTGGTCATCGCTTACCTGGGGTTATTTCTCGCCGGATATTTCATAGCCGTTCATGGGCTTAGTCAGGTTTTTCGTCCGGTGGCCCGACCTTATTACCGGGCATTTTTCTATCCTGTCATGGCAGGATTGGCCGGAGCGTTGATTGTCTGGCCATACGGCCTGTTGAATCCCTTTCAAAACATACCGCGCGCACTGGATGCTTTTGCGCATTTTCAGTACGCCATCAAGGTGCTATTCGAGGGCAGGCAGGTCTGGTCGAGTGACATTCCGGTGGAATATCTTCTCACCTGGATGGGATTGACTATCCCGGTTTTCACCTGGGTGGGTCTTGTTTTGTTTCTGATTTTCATCCGGCGGATTTACAAAAGATATAATCCCGTTGCCCTTGTATTGGCCATCTTTGGTTTTGCCTTTCCAATCGTGTATGTGTTGGCTTCCGGTTCCATCCTGTACGATGGCTGGCGGCATTTCCTTTTTACCTACCCACCCCTTGTCCTACTGGTGAGTCTGGGCTGGCTGGAGTTGTTGCATGCCTTTTCTGTAAAAGGTAAATGGTCGTATGCAGCCTGGCTGTTGATGGGTCTCAGTATGGTCGATTCGGCGGTCTTTCTGATTCGCAATCCCGCGTATCCCTATGTGTACTTTAATCCACTGGCCGGGGGCATCAAGGGAGCTTATGGGAATTTTGAACTCGACTATTGGGGAGCCAGCGTGAAGCAGGCAGTTGAAGCCCTCGAAGAAGAAGGAATCCTTTCAGCCGGGATGCAGGACACCGTTGTCATTGGATCCAATTTTTCGCATGCCGTACAGGTCTATACCAAAAAATACGGTGATTTGGTGAAAGTAAATTATGTGCGCTGGCGCCAGCGAAATGACAGACCCTGGGACTATGGGATCTTTGTAAACCGCTTTGTTGATGGATCGTATCTGAAGGGCGGATACTGGCCTACTTCCAAAACGATCCGGACTATCCGGGCCAATGGAATACCAATAGCCATCATTGAAAAAGATGCGGTTGAGTCGGATGCTTACCTTGCCGCCCAGGCAGTGGTAAAACAGGACTGGGATGCGGTGATACTCCATGCCGAAAGAGAAACGCAGGCCCATCCGGATAATGAGATGGGATGGATCAGTCTCGGCATGGCCTGGCTCAACAAAAATGACATGCTGAAGGCCAAGATTCCCCTGGACCGGGCCCTGGAGATTGTACCAGACAATCAGAATGCCCTCAATTTTATGGGTTACTATTACTTTGCTACCGATAATCTGAACGAAGCCTACACCACTTTCAGCAAAGCCGTCGAATTGCACCAAACCAATATTACTGCCTATTACTACCTCGGCCGGATCCGGCTCATGCAGAACAATTATACAGAGGCCCTGCAATACGCTCAGGATGGGATCAATGTAAATCCGCAAAATCCGCAGTGTTATCAGTTGGCTGCCGAGATCTACCGCGTCATGGGTGATGCCGTAAATGCCCAACGATACCTCAGCACCTACAACCAGTTAATGGGTAATTAGCCCTGTCATTTTGCCAAAAAATCTACGATACCCGCTCGATGACCATAGCCGATGCACCTCCGCCACCGTTGCAGATGGTAGCCAGACCGTAACGAGCTCCTCTGGAATGCAGGATGTTGTTAAGCGTGGTCAAAATACGGGCCCCGGAGGCTCCCAGGGGGTGGCCCAGCGACACCGCCCCTCCGTGTACGTTGATATGGCTGGTATCGATATGCATCAGCTTTGAAAACACGAGAGGTACTACGGCAAAAGCCTCATTGACTTCATAGTATTCGATGTCTTCGGCCCGGAGTCCGGCTCTCTGCAGAGCCAGGGGAGTGGCCAGGGTAGGCGCCGTAGTAAACCAGGCTGGCTCCTGAGCCGCATCGGCAAAAGAGACGATCCTGGCCAGGGGCTTCAGTCCATTTTGCCGGACAGCAGATTCACTGGCCAGCACCAGCGCTGAGGCTCCGTCGTTGATGTTGGAGGCACTGGCAGCCGTGACAGTTCCGTCGGGAGAAAATGCCGGTTTGAGGGTCGGGATCTTCTCGAAAATCACCTTCCGGTAATCTTCATCCTGATCGGCGACGATCGGTTCGCTCTTTCGTTGGGGGATGCTCACCGGTACAATTTCCCTGCTAAAAATTCCTTGGTCCGTAGTATCGGCGCTGCGACGGTAGGACAAGATCGTATAATCATCCTGCTCCTGGCGGGTTATGGCATATCGGGTGGCCGTCTGATCGGCAAAAGTACCCATGGCGCAGCGGTCATACACATCTTCCAGGCCATCTCTGACCAGCCCGTCGACCAAGGTCCCGGCGCCATATTTATAGCCAAACCGGGCATTGGGTACATAATAGGGTATCTGCGACATACTTTCGATTCCGCCAGCCACTACCACTTCCTGGTGCCCCAGCATAATACTCTGAGCGCCGATCATGACCGCTTTCATTCCCGAAGCACAAACCTTGTTAATCGTGGTACAGGGCACCATCTCGGGGATTCCGGATTTGATGGCCACCTGCCGGGCAGGGGCTTGACCGAGGTTTGCCGAAACGACATTCCCCATGAAAACCTCTCCCACCAATTCAGCCTGAATGCCAGCCTTTTGCAAAGCTCCCCGTACCGCTGTAACACCCAGGTCAACCGCTGAGAGTCCGGCAAGCATACCCCCGAAACTGCCAATAGGGGTACGTACCGCCGATAAGATATAAACCGCATTCTGCTTCATCCGGAAGGTCAATTATTCTCCACAAAAGTAAGTCTTCGCGGGTTTTATTTCTATTTTTAACCGTTGATCAGACCGGTGATGACAAAAAGAACCAAAACCGCCCTATCCATCCGGGCCTGGGCAGAAGACGACCAGCCCCGTTACAAATTACTGCACAAAGGCCGTCAGTCGTTGTCAGATTCTGAGTTACTGGCCATTCTGATTGGGAGCGGTACCACCGATCTTTCGGCAGTGGATTTATGTAAAATGATTCTGGCATCGGTCGAAAGAGACCTGGAAGCCCTGTCCCGCCTCTCTCTTTCCGACCTGATGAAATTTAAGGGAATCGGAGAAGCCAAGGCGGTTACCATCGCGGCTGCCCTGGAGTTGGGAAGGCGTCGACAGCTCACCGACATTCGGCAAAAACCTCAGATCCGGGACAGTGCCTCTGCCTGGGAAGCCATAGCCCCCCTTTTGATCGATAAGAATCACGAAGAGTTCTGGGTGATGTATCTCAACCGTTCCAATCAGATCATCAACCGGCACTGTGTGAGTATGGGAGGTGTCGCCGGTACTTATGTCGATCCTAAACTAGTTTTTGTGAAGGGAGTGGAACTCTTGGCCTCCGCAATCATCCTCTGCCACAACCATCCCAGCGGACAATTGAAACCGAGTCAGGAAGATATCCGGCTCACCAGGAAACTGCAGGAAGCCGGTAAAGTGCTCGACATTATGGTCATGGATCATCTGATTATCGCCGGTCAGCAGTACTTTAGCTTTGCTGATGAAGGGGTAATGTAAGCAGGAGGAAGAACATATACCGATGGACAGACGTTTAACATACTTTACCTTTGATCTATGAGTACGGAGGGTACCCCTGCCTTTGATCTTCAGATATTGAACCGGATTCTGGCCCTGGCGAGACCTTACCGGAATATCTTTATCCTCGCTGCCGTATTGGCTGTATTATTGGCACCTACCGCTTCCTTGCGACCCTACCTGATCAACACCATGGTCGACAATTACATCGTGCAGTTTGACCTGCAGGGTATGTTGCGGATGACGATGATCATTTCGGCGCTCCTGGTTTTGGAAGTTATCCTGCAATACGGATTCATTTACAGCACCAACTGGCTGGGGCAATCGGTGATCCGCGATCTCAGAAAATCAGTCTTTAATCATATTATCGACCTGCGTCTCCGCTTTTTTGACCGGACACCGATCGGCACGATTACCACCCGGACGATCAATGATATCGAGTCGATTAATAATGTATTTTCAGAAGGGGTCATTACCATCGTGGCAGATATTCTGGCCATTATTGTGATACTGGTCATCATGTTTATGTCCAGCTGGCAACTCACCGTGATTTGCCTGGCCACCCTGCCCCTGATGTTTATTGCCACCTATATTTTCAAGGAAAAAGTAAAATCGGCCTTCCAGGTGGTACGTACCCAGATTGCCCGGATGAACGCCTTTTTACAGGAACGCATCTCCGGGATGCGGATCGTCCAGATTTTCACAGCTGAAAAACGGGAGTTGGACAAGTTCCGGAAAATCAACCGGGAGTACACCCAGGCCAACCTCGATTCGATCCTCTATTATGCGGTATTTTTTCCGGTGGTCGAGATCATTTCGGCCCTGGCCCTCGGTTTAATGGTATGGTGGGGAGCCCGCGGAGTGATCAGTGAAGACATTTCTTTTGGTGCGCTGGTGGCTTTTCCGATTTATCTCTCCATGCTTTTCCGGCCATTGCGCTTTATCGCCGACCGCTTTAACACCCTCCAGATGGGTCTGGTGGCCGCTGACCGGGTTTTTAAAGTAATTGATAATGACGAACGGATCAATAACAATGGAACCATCCGGGTAAAGAAATTAAAAGGCGATATCCAGTTTGATCAGGTATTCTTTGCCTATGATGAAATCAACTATGTACTGAAAGATGTTTCTTTCGGAGTGAAACCTGGAGAAACCCTGGCCCTGGTCGGCAGTACCGGTGCAGGTAAATCGACAATTATAAACATCCTTAACCGTTTTTACGAGATCCAGCAGGGGTCGGTTAAAATTGATGGCATTGATATCAAACAATACGAATTGTCCACCCTCCGGCGCCGGATATCAATTGTTCTTCAGGATGTCTTTCTTTTCGCCGGTACCATCTATGAAAACATTACCCTGCGTGACGACAGTATTGGTCTGGAACGGGTGATTGAAGCCTCCAGGATGATTGGAGCGCATGAATTCATCAGCCGCATGCCCGATGGTTATGAATTTAAGGTCAATGAGCGGGGCAGTAATTTGTCCATGGGTCAACGTCAGATTATTTCGTTTATCCGTGCCCTGGTTTTTGATCCGGATATCCTGATCCTCGACGAAGCGACCTCTTCGGTCGATAGTGAAACGGAGGGCATTATCCAGTATGCCATCGAAAAGTTGATCCAGCGACGCACATCCATCATCATTGCTCACCGGTTATCGACGATCAAGCATGCTGACAAAATTGGCGTACTGAGTCATGGCAGGCTGGTAGAATTTGGTACTCATGAAGAACTCCTGGCCAAACCGGGAGGACATTACAAGAAGCTGTATGAGATGCAGTTTGTAGAGTCCGCTTCCTATTGATAGCACGATTATCGGAATTATCCGGGAATCAATCTATTAAACCAAACTTTTTAACCCCTGTTAGCCTTATATTTAGAGAAAATCCAGCGTTTGGTTCATGATCCGGTTTGAAAAACAAGTCAATTCTTCCAATATTATTTTTGGCGTACTCTTTTTGCTCGCATTCCTTTTTGTGTTATTCTGGTTGGCAAAGAGCATTTTTACCATCCTGGCCTGGATCGCCCCCGCCCTTCTGATCGCCACGGTAATCATCGATTATCATACAATTGTAAACTACGTCAAAACGCTGTGGTATGAGTTGCGATACCGTACTCTGATTGGTATCCTGTATATCCTTCTGACGATTGTTGGTTTTCCGGTGGTTAGCCTCTTTTTGTTGGTGAAAGCCCTGTTCCGGAATAAAATGAAAGCCATCGAGAAATCCCACCGGGAGCAGCGGGAGGGGACTTATACCGAGTATGAAATTGTCGACGAAGATGAGCCTCAGTCCCTTGATTTACCCCCTTTGCAGAGGCGAAAAAAGGAGGCCTACGATGATTACGAGCAGTTGTTTGATTAGTTTTATACCTAACATCACAGCTTGTATCGGAATTGAGCTTTTACCTCGCAATTACCTTTTTGGTTGCTCTCAGCTATCTGATCCTCCAGATTTACCTGACTGTATGTTGGAATGCCATTCGTCTTGCTAAAGGTAAAGACCAGGTTGACTGGCCTATGGTGAGCGTTGTGGTGGCCATGCGTAACGAGGAAAATCAGGTGCCGGAGCTAATGGCTTCGTTGCAAAAACAAGACTACCCGCCCAGCGCTTTGGAGTTTATCCTGATCGACAATCATTCGACCGACAACACCCTGGCGGCTGTCCGTAAGATGACGGCAGATCTGCCAGGTTTCAAGGTTATTGATTTGGCGGATTACTTACCGGGAGAGCAGGCTTTTAAGAAGGAGGCCTTGGCCGAGGGTTTCAGACAGGCCAGGGGTACCATAATCCTGACTACCGATGCCGATTGCCGGGTACCACCGACCTGGATCCGGTCAATGGTAGGAAATCTGATCGCTGAGCATCTGAATCTGGTTACCGGACCGGTTGTGATCAATCCGGCCCTCAATGAGGTGGAAAAGTATCAGCAACTGGATTTGTGCGGTCTGATGGTCGCTACGGGCGGAGGGCTCCGGAGCCGTCGGCTTTTGATGGCCAACGGAGCCAATCTGGCTTTCCGGAAGGACCAACTGGAGCCTCCTGGAACGTATGATCACGAATCACTGGCATCAGGCGATGACGTCTTTCTGCTGCATCAGTTTTACCGGGATCAACCGCAGAAGGTGGGCTTTGTCAAGGATCCGGCTGCAGTGGTGGTTACCCGGTCCTGCTCCGATTGGGCATCGCTGATCCGGCAGCGCCGGCGTTGGACGTCCAAAGCAGGTCACTACCGGCATCGATCTACTAAAGTGGTTGCAGTTATTGTCTTCCTCAATTCGTTGCTTCTGCTGGTACATCCGGTGTTGGCGATTTTATGGGTGTCTCCTTTTTTTCAGGTCTTCCTGACGCATCTGTTGATCAAAATACTAGCCGATTCAGTATTGCTCCAGGCCGGAACATCGTTTTTCCGGATCCCGTATTCTGTCAAACAGAGACTCTTTGCCCATTTTATAAATCCCGCGATGAATGGCCTGATCCCGCTATCAGTCCTGATGGTGAAATCCTACCGTTGGAAAGGCCGGACCACTACCTGATTTCAGACATCGACCTTGGCGTATTTGGCATTGCGCTCGATAAACTCCCGTCTCGGGGGTACTTCTTCGCCCATCAGCATACTGAATACCCGGTCGGCCTCGAGGGCATCATCAATGGTTACCTGACGCATCATCCGTGTATCGGGGTCCATCGTAGTTTCCCAGAGTTGCTCTGCGTTCATCTCCCCCAGACCTTTGTATCGCTGTACTTTGATCGAACCATCGTTGCCCGTGCCCTGGCTGTAAGCTTCAATGGCGGCTTTTCGTTCTTCCTCTGTCCAGCAATAGCGCATTTGTTTGCCTTTGCGTACCTGGTAAAGGGGAGGTGATGCGATGTATATGTGTCCGTTTTCAACGAGTGCCCGCATATAGCGGAAGAAGAAGGTCAGAATCAGCGTGGTGATATGGCTGCCGTCTACATCGGCGTCGGTCATGATCACCACTTTGTGGTAGCGCAGCTTACTGATGTTTAACACCCTTTCACCGTCTTTTTCCTCGATGCTTACTCCAAGGGCAGTAAACATGTTTTTGATCTCTTCGTTGTCGTAGATTTTATGCTCCATGGCTTTCTCGACATTCAGAATCTTACCCCGGAGCGGCAGGATAGCCTGGAAATGACGGTCACGACCCTGCTTGGCGGTTCCACCTGCCGAATCACCCTCCACGAGAAAGATTTCTGATTCAGCCGGATCTTTCGAAGTGCAGTCCGATAATTTACCAGGAAGTCCTCCTCCGGCCAGTACATTTTTGCGCTGTACCGATTCACGGGCTTTACGGGCAGCCTCCCGGGCCGTGGCGGCGAGTACTACCTTGTCGATGATCTGCCTGGCTTTCTTCGGATTCTCTTCCAGGTAAAATTTTAAGACATCACCGACACATTGCGATACGATAGCGGTCACTTCCGAATTTCCCAGTTCACCCTTGGTTTGACCTTTAAATTGGGGTTCCTGGACCTTCACCGAAACCACAGCGGTTAAACCTTCGCGGAAATCCTCTCCGGATACGGTAAATTTCAGTTTGCTGAAAAAACCGTTATCGGCACCATATTTGCTGAATTCCCGGGTGATCGCCCGCTTAAATCCACTCACGTGGGTACCACCTTCCTTGGTGGTGATATTGTTGACAAAGGAGTAAATGTTTTCGGAGTAACCAGTGTTGTACTGCAGGGCAACTTCCACTTCTACATCATCCTTTTTACCGGTAATGTAAATGGGCTCGTCCAGCAGGGCAGTACGGCTCTGGTCGAGGTATTGGACAAATTCCATCAGTCCACCCTCAGAGTGGAAAGTCTCTGACCGGAGGCTTCCGTCATCTTCGGTTTCCCGTTCATCCACCAGATACAGATAGAGGCCTTTGTTGAGGAAAGCCAGTTCTTTCATCCGCTGGGCCAGGGTTTCGTATTTGAAATCCGTGGTTTCAAAGATTTCCGGATCGGGCCGGAATGTGATGTAAGTACCGGTGATACTGGATTCACCAATTTCCACCACCCCGGTGACCGGTTTACCCCGGCTGTACTCCTGGGTAAATATTTTGCCTTCCCGGTGTACTTCCGCTTTCAGATATTCCGAGAGAGCGTTAACACAGGAAACTCCCACTCCGTGCAGTCCACCGGAAACCTTGTAGGTGTCCTTGTCAAACTTACCCCCCGCATGCAACACGGTCATGACCACTTCCAATGCCGATTTCTGCAACTTCTGGTGCAAACCTACCGGAATACCCCGGCCATTATCCCGGACTGTCATCGAATGATCTTTGTGAACAATCACATCTATGCGGTCACAGTGACCGGCGAGGTGCTCGTCGATCGAGTTGTCAATGACTTCCCATACCAGGTGATGCAGACCTTTGACATCGGTGCTTCCGATATACATTCCCGGTCTTTTTCTGACTGCTTCCAGTCCTTCCAGTGCCTGAATATTGTCAGCACCGTAATCGTTTTTTCGTTGCGTCATTAATTGATCCTTTTTTAGGATGATTTCAGCTGGCAAAGATACGGATTTGAAAGCTCTTTACGCATTTTATTATGTTGTTAATTCGTTAATTTCTAGCTTATTGGGTGGTATTTTTTGGTGCTGAAATTTTGAGAATGGTATTGTATTTTTGATGACTTTTTAAGGATAAAAACAACTTTTTTTTGAGAGCATATTTTGTTCGGTCCGAAGGCGAATTAAAACAAGTTGCCAAATACCTTTGCGGGTTGTTGACCGAACGACCAGTAGTCACCCTCAGTGGTGATCTGGGTACCGGAAAAACCACTCTGGTCAAAGCAGTCTGCCAATTGCTGGATGTAGTAGACGAGGTTTCCAGTCCGACCTTTAGTCTGGTCAATGTCTATCTGACCAGGACAGGACGCCCTGTCTATCACCTCGACCTTTACCGGGTGAAGGACCCGGCAGAATTGATTGAGATCGGGATCGATGACTATCTTTATTCCGGTGAAATTACTTTTATTGAGTGGCCCGGGATCATTGGCGGGATTTTACCGGAAAACACCCTCGATGTACGGTTAGAACATATCGATAAAGAAACGCGAAAAATTGTAATTTTATAATTACATCGGCGGACAGAATGAGCGATCCGAAAAATATCAGTAAGCAGGAGTTTGTATGGGAAACCAAAGCAGAAGTGCTGGATGTCTCAAAAGGGGATAAGAAACTGTTCATCGGCATTCCGGTAGAATCCACCCTCCAGGAAAACCGGGTGGCTCTTGTTCCTTCTTCCGTCTCGACCCTGGTAGCCCGCGGTCACCGGGTCGTCATCGAAAGTGGTGCCGGTGAAAAATCAAACTTCACAGACAGCGAATACAGTGAGGTGGGCGCCGAGATCGCCCATAGCCGGGAAGAGGTTTTCAAGGCCGATTGCCTGATTAAAGTGGCACCACCCACGCTTGATGAAATCGACCTGTTGCATCCAAACCAGCTGCTCATTTCCCCTTTGCACCTCCCTTACCTGACCGAAGATTACCTCGTCAAACTGAAACAGAAACGGGTTATCGCTCTGGCAATGGAATACCTGCAGGATCGTGACGGGTCCTTTCCGGTGGTGCGGATCATGAGTGAAATCGCCGGCATCTGTGCCATCCTTACAGCGGCAGAATTGCTTTCGACCACGGGAGGAGGTAACGGCCTTCTGCTTGGTGGCATCAGTGGAGTGCCACCCGCCAAAGTAGTGATCCTGGGGGCCGGAGTAGTAGCCGAATACGCTACCCTGTCAGCACTGGGCCTCGGTGCATCAGTCAGTATCTTCGACAATAACATTTACAAGATCATGCGTCTTCAGAACCGTCTGGGGATGAAACTTTTTACTTCGGTACTTAATCCCGTCTACCTCGAGCGGGAACTGGTCAATGCCGATGTGGCGATCGGCGCCATCCACTCCAAATCCGGAAGGGCTCCCATGGTCGTTTCTGAAGATCTGGTGCGCAAGATGAAGCCGGGTTCGGTGATAGTCGATGTGAGCATCGATCAGGGAGGCTGTTTCGAAACCAGCGAAGTGACCTCGCATGAAAGACCCACTTTCATCAAGCACGATGTGATCCATTACTGTGTACCCAATTTATCCAGTAAAGTCTCCCGTACCGCTTCCGTAGCCGTGAGCAATATCCTTACTCCAATTTTACTGCAAGCGGGTGAAACCGGTAGCCTGGAGAAACTGTTTTTCGAACATCAGGGGTTGCGTCATGGCATTTATACCTATAAAGGATGTCTCACCAATGCCTATCTCAGTCAGCGGTTTCAGATCAAATATACCGACCTGGATTTGCTGCTGACCGCCAATCTGTGATCAGACAGGTCCGCTTCAAAGGGTTTTCAGGGAGATTCTATAACCGGCCTTAAGGTCCTCCTATCCGAGATACTTACTGAGAAAACCCAGCGTCGCCTTATACATCTCAAAACGGTTTTCTTCATTGTGAAATCCATGCCCTTCATCATATTTGACCAGATAAGGTACATCGATGCCCCGTTGTCGAAGTGAACGGACAATCTGATCCGACTCGTCGATATTGACCCGGGGGTCATTGGCACCCTGGACTACAAAGAGTGGTGTTTTGATCTTGCCTACATGGTACACCGGTGATGCCGCCTGCATCTGTTCTTCATCTTTTTCCGGGTTACCCACCATTTCATACATCATATCCAGGTAGGGCTTCCAGTATGGAGGAATGGTTTTCATGAAGGTAAAAAGATTGGACACCCCTACATAATCCACCGCACAGCAATAGAGATCGGGGGTAAAGGTTACCCCCGCCAGAGTTGCATAGCCTCCGTAACTACCTCCGTAAATCGCGACTTTGGATGGATCGGCAATACCGGTATCGATCAGCCATTGTACACCATCGGTGATGTCGTTTTGCATCTTGCGACCCCATTCCTTGAAAGCGGCTTTGAAAAATCCCTTGCCATATCCGGTACTGCCCCGGTAATTCATCTGGAAAACGGCATAACCCCTGGTTGCAAACAACTGTACCTCCGGATTGTAACCCCAGGTGTCGCGAACCCACGGACCACCATGCGGATTAATAATCACAGGCAGGTTGACCGGATCCCTGTGGGGCGGGAGGGTCAGGTATCCATTGATGGTCAGCCCGTCTCTTGATTGGTAGGTGACCGGCGTCATTTGGGCCAGATCCTTTTCATCCAGCCAGGGACTGACATCGGCGATCTTTTGCAGGTCTCCGCTTTGTACATCGAAAAAATAGTAGGCACCCAGCGAACGGTCGGTATAGGTGCGGATGATAAATTTGTCTTCGGCTTTGTTGTGGCTGGAGACCGATATTTCATATCCAGGGAGCTTTTCCTCGAGGTTCCTAAACCAGGTTTCGGTTTCCCTGTCGAGAAAAATGACATGTCTTTTATCGGTTAGGTAGGTAATGCTGGTTAGTACTTTCCTCCTGCGCGAATAGCGTAGTCCCGATACATCCACTTCATCGTGCTTGAAGATAACCTCACCAACTTCCTTGCCCTGATGGAGGTCAAATTGTACGATTTGTGCTTTGTCCCGGCCCAGGTTGGAAGAAGCGTAAACGATATGATCCTTCTTAAAATCGAAAAATAGCGGACCCATTGATTCGGTAAAGTCTGTCTTCAGAACCTCGCGAAAAGGCTCGTCTTCCGTATCCCGGTACATCAGTACAGTCTCAGTACCGTTGACTACCTTGCCGGCGATCCGCAACCGGCCATCGTGGTCGGTCATCCAGGTGTCGATGGGTTCCATCACGTTGGTATTTTCAGCCAGCTGGTGCATGTCACCGGTATGGATGTTGATCCGGTAGGGCTCGAAAAGCTGGGGGTTGTTTTTGTTCATCCCGATGATGATCTCCTCCTCATTATCTTCCAGGATATCTATCAACTGGATCCGAACGCCCGGAAACGGAGTGAGGTCTTTGGGATTGGTACCGTCGCGGTCTACGGCATAGAGCTGAAAATTTTCATCACCAGCTGAATCTTTGATATAAATCAACCGGCCGGAGCTGGCCCACCCATATCCGCTGATATCGCGATCGGTCGATGAGGTGAGGCGGATTGCGGTATCTTCTCCGATCTTCTGGACAAAAATATTCTTCCGGCGGTGGTAGGGAGCCATAAAGCTGAAATAACTGCCATCGGGTGAAAGCTGATAGTTGCTTTTTTCCGGATTACGAAAAAAGTCTTCCACAGAGTACCGGTGCGATTGCTGTTCTCCCAGATCGATCAGATGTTGAATTTCCACTTCAGTGGAAGGCAGGGTAGGATCTCCCGGTAAATTTTCCTGTTTCATAGTAGGTCTAATTACCCGGTGAAAGTATTAAAAATCTCCCAACCGGAATAAGGTCTCGACCACAATGGTCCTGGCGACGATATTTGGATTTTTGTACTAGTCAGAAAGTAAATTTTTGCGGAGGATTCAGACGTACTACTGCATTTTTGTGCTCAGTCATATTCATTGCTGAACCCATGATTTACCGTAGGTGGCTTTATTATTTCTAAGACCTCTGGATAACCGGGGGCATGTAATCACAAATTATAATATTGAAATTGTTTACTCCTGATTCATTCATTGACCCTGCACAGTCTCCGGATTCCGCTGGGACCCTATTTTACCGGAAAGTACCTCAGAAGCTCCGCAGCAGCGATTCCATATCGATTTGTTCCCTTAATATGGATTCGATTTTCGAAACATGAACCCGGTCCTGGGCCAGACTGTCCCGATGCCGGATGGTCACTGAATGATCCTGAAGTGATTCAAAATCGACGGTCACGCAAAAGGGAGTACCGATGGCATCCTGACGCCGGTATCGACGGCCAATCGCATCTTTTTCGTCATATTGGCACTGGGTCACGAATTTTAAATCGTCAAAAATCGCTTTGGCTTTCTCGGTGAGCTCCGGCTTATTCCTGACCAGGGGTAGAATGGCGCATTTGACCGGAGCAATCGCCGGGTGGAGTTTCATGACGACCCGGGTCGAATCTTTACCTTCAGCATCGGGTACAATCTCTTCCCGTAATGACTGGCTCATCATAGCCAGAAACATCCGGTCACAGCCAATCGATGTTTCGATCACATAAGGCACATAGCTTTGTTCGAGTTCCGGATCAAAATACTGCAGCTTTTTTCCCGATAATTCCTGATGACTGCTCAGGTCAAAATCGGTGCGGCTGTGTATGCCTTCCAGTTCTCTGAATCCAAAAGGAAATTCAAACTGGATGTCGACAGCGGCATTGGCGTAATGGGCCAGGTTATCGTGATTGTGAAATTTCAGTTTTTCTGCCGGAGTACCCACTGCTTTATGCCATTTTAGACGGAGATCTTTCCAGTATTCATACCATTCCATTTCTTCACCCGGTTTGACAAAAAACTGCATTTCCATCTGTTCAAATTCGCGCATGCGGAAGATAAACTGCCGGGCGACGATTTCGTTGCGGAAGGCTTTACCGATCTGGGCGATACCAAAGGGCACTTTCTGCCGGCTCGTTTTCAACACATTTAAAAAATTCACAAAAATGCCCTGGGCAGTCTCGGGGCGCAGATAAAGTTTCCCCTCTTCACCGGCAATATTACCAAGCTGGGTTGAAAACATCAGGTTAAATTGCCGTACTTCAGTCCAGTTACGCGAACCGCTTTCCGGACAGGCAATTTCGAGATCGATGATCATCTGGCGTAAATCAGCCAGGTCGTTTTTTTTCATGGCTTCGGCCAAACGTTGGGTCAGGCTGGTTTTTTCATCCAGATAGCGCACTACCCGATCGTTGGTGGTGATAAATTGTTCCCGGTCAAACTGGTCACCAAAACGATTGGCGGCTTTGGAGATTTCTTTTTCTGCCTTGGTGTTAATTTTTTCGATATACTCTTCAATGAGCACATCAGCCCGATAGCGTTTTTTACTGTCTTTATTGTCGATTAATGGATCATTAAAAGCATCTACGTGCCCACTGGCTTTCCAGGTTTTCGGGTGCATGAAAATAGCGGCATCAATTCCGACAATGTTCTCATGGCGTTGCACCATCGAACGCCACCAGTATTCTTTCAGGTTATTTTTGAGTTCAACCCCATTCGGACCATAATCGTATACGGCGGCTAAGGTGTCATAGATTTCACTGGACTGATAAATAAATCCATATTCCTTGGCATGCGATACAATTTGCTTAAAATCCATTTTGCAGATTTTTTATAGTCAATTTATTAATCCTCGTAAATAGTATACTTTAAACGATTAAACAATTAAACACTTAAACAATTAAACACTTAAAATTCCGATTTAAAATGAAAGCGGATATCCGGATAATTCTCCTGTGCCATTTTGAGTGCCCAGGCTGATTCAGCCAGAAATACCAAATGCCCGTCTTTGTCTTTGGCGATATCTTTTTTTCGTTCTTTAACGAATTTATGAATGGCTTCTTTTTTATCCGATGTGATCCAACAGGCTTTGTGCAACGAGAGTGGCTCGTAAGTGCACGAAGCTCCGTATTCATGCTCAAGCCGGTACTGGATCACCTCAAACTGAAGGACGCCAACCGTACCGATGATTTTCCGGGCATTGTCTTCCTTGGTAAACAACTGGGCGACTCCTTCTTCGGTCAGCTGGGTGATTCCTTTTTCCAGCTGTTTTGATTTCATCGGATTGGCATTGTTGATATAACGGAATTGTTCGGGTGAAAAACTCGGTATTCCCCGGAAATGCAGGGATTCTCCACCGGTCAGGGTATCACCGATCTTAAAATTACCCGAATCATAAAGTCCGATGATATCACCCGGAAATGCCTCGTCGATCACCGATTTTTTGGCAGCCATAAAGGCCGTAGGATTGCTGAACTTCATCTGGCGACCCTGGCGTACATGCAGATAGTTGGTATTTCGTTCGAATTTTCCGGAACAGATTCGCAAAAATGCGATCCGGTCGCGGTGCTTTGGATCCATATTGGCATGGATCTTAAAGATAAAACCGCTAAACTGGTCTTCTTCCGGCCGGACCAGGCGCTCTTCCGTTTCCCGCGGCCGGGGTGACGGTGCGATCTGGATAAAGCAATCCAAAAGCTCCTTGACCCCGAAATTATTGATGGCGCTACCAAAAAATACCGGCGATAATGCTCCGGCAAGATATTGGTTCCGGTCAAAGTCAGGGTAGACGGTGTGCACGATTTCGAGATCATCACGCAGCTCCTTGGCAGCAGCTGCACCCACCTGCTCATCCAGGAGTGTACTGTTGGTGTCTTTGATGGCAATGATCTCTTCTTCCTCCTGTTTGCCATGCGGCTGAAAGAGATTCAATTGTTTTTCAAACAGATTGTACACCCCCTTAAACCGCTGACCCATCCCGATAGGCCAACTTAGCGGACATACACGCAGACCCAGTTTGTCTTCGATCTCATCGAGCAATTCAAATCCGTCACGCCCTTCACGGTCCAGTTTATTGATAAAGACGATCATCGGAGTTTTACGCATCCGGCAGACTTCCACCAACTTTTCAGTCTGCGGTTCTACCCCTTTGGCGACATCGATCACGACAATGGCACTGTCGACAGCGGTCAGGGTACGGTAGGTGTCTTCGGCAAAGTCCTGGTGTCCCGGAGTGTCCAGAATATTGATTTTCAGACACTCATATTCGAATGCCATCACGGACGTGGCCACTGAGATACCCCGCTGCCGTTCGATTTCCATAAAATCGGAAGTGGCGTGCCGTTTGATCTTATTGCTCTTGACGGCGCCCGCTACCTGGATGGCACCACCAAAGAGCAGCAACTTTTCAGTCAGGGTGGTTTTACCAGCATCCGGATGACTGACAATAGCAAATGTGCGGCGTATCTGTATTTCTTCTGATAAACTCAAATGGTACCCGTCTTTTAAAAAACGGGGGCAAAGATAGGCTTTTTGATGTCAGATTTCTCGGTCCGATACAGCCTGCTTTGAATTTGGTGTCAGGTTGGGTTAGACTATCGAAGGTTGTGGTCCCGGAGGTTACCGACTTTTGGTCATCACTGAACACAGGACTCTGCAGTCCCCCATTTGTACTCCATGCGCACAGATGGCGACAAATATTTTCATGCCGATGTAAGATATTTATGACATTTGCAGCTTTTTAGCAAAAAATCTGAGTACATGCCTCTAACTGTCGGGCCTTCAGACCGGGAGCTTCTGGATTTCTTACAGGAATATCCCTGTGCCACCCTGGTCACCTCCTATCAAAACCGGCCAGTCGCCACACATCTGCCCTTGGTGTTGAGGGAGTTTGCCGGTCAGATCTATTTGTATGGTTTGTTGGATAAAGCAGGGAAGCATTGGAAATACCTGGAATTTGAAGAAAACCTGGCCATCTTCCAGAAACCGCATTCCATTCCTTCAGCTAATGGCCAGAAGAAGAATCACCAGCTTCGGGCAGTGCACGTCTATGGTATCTGCAACCTCATTCACGAGGCAGATCGGATCAAGGAAATTCTGGATTGGCTCAATAATACTCCGGCTACCAATGATTTCGGCCAATGGATGCGCCAGCTCACTGATGAGCCCGGTACCGGTTGTCTGGTAGCCTTCGAGTTGCGGGTCACGGATTTACAGCCGGTTGTTGATGGTATGATCAGTACGAAGGTAATGGGTTAATACCCGGGCGAATCAATTCGCCCTCCAGAATTGATTCTTAATGGAGCGGCGATTTTAATCACCGGTGCACCAAGTACTTTCATACCCGGGCGAATAAATTCGCCCCTCCAAGATCAGTTGTGTCATGAAACACAGGGTAATAACGTCTCAACTTCAACCGTGACCAATGATCACAGGTTCAAAAGAGAAATGGGGTGCCAGGGCGAATAAATTCGCCCCTCCAGGAGGTTGCCATCAAACATATGCAATAGGCATCGAATTTGTTACTCTGATATCTGTGTGGTGATTGGGCGAATGAATTCGCCCCTCCACAAGAAATTACAATGAAACACAGGTGATAGAATCTAACCTGGGATCGTGATCAATGATTGCAGGATCAAAGGAGAAATGGGGTGCCAGGGCGAATAAATTCGCCCCTCCAGGAGGTTGCCATCAAACATATGCAATAAGTTTCGAATTTGTAACCCTGATTATCTATGGGGTGATTGGGCGAATAAATTCACCCCTCCACAAGATGGTAAGATCTTACAGCAGACTCTTGAATCTTGGCCTTTTGAGGGTGATGGAACCCAGCCGCTCTTTTTTGTTGTCTTCGTAAGCCTGGAAATTACCTTCGAAGAAGATGACTTCTCCTTCGTCTTCAAATGAAAGGATATGAGTGGCCAACCGGTCGATAAACCAGCGGTCGTGGGAGATCACCAGCACACAACCGGCAAAATTTTCAATGGCCTCTTCCAGAGCTCTCAGCGTATTGACGTCGATGTCATTGGTGGGCTCGTCGAGCAGGATCACGTTGCCACCTTCCTTAAGGGTGATGGCCAGGTGCAGGCGGTTCCGTTCGCCACCGGAGAGCGTTCCGACCTTCTTTTGCTGGTCGGCACCGGTAAAATTAAAACGGCTGAGATAGGCCCGGGCATTCACTTCGGTATCTCCAATCCTGATGTATTCATGACCCCGGCTCACCACTTCATAGATCGTTTTTCCGGGAACCAGATCTTTGTGGCTCTGGTCGACATAGGCCAGCCTGACAGTGCTGCCGATGGTAATGACACCCTCATCGGGTTTTTCTTCACCCATGATCATCCGGAATAAGGTTGATTTACCCATCCCATTGGGCCCGATGATACCGATGATGGCATTTTTTGGGACACTCAGGGTCAGGTCGTCAATCAGGAGCCGGTTGCCAAAACCTTTCTTCAGGTGGTCGATGTCGATCACTACATCGCCCAGTCTGGGTCCGGGAGGAATAAAGAGTTCGAGTCTGGCTTCTTTTTCCCTGACCTCGGCATTGGTCATTTTATCGTACGCGTTGAGACGGGCTTTACCCTTGGCCTGCCGGGCTTTGGGAGCCAGCCTTGACCATTCGAGTTCGCGTTGCAGGGCCTTCTGACGTTTGCTTTCCGCTTTTTCCTCGGCCGCCAGCCTCCGTCCTTTCTGGTCAAGCCAGGAACTGTAATTACCTTCCCAGGGTATGCCTTCGCCCCGGTCGAGTTCAAGGATCCAGCCGGCTACATTGTCGAGAAAATAACGGTCATGGGTCACGGCGATCACCGTACCGGGAAAGTTCCGGAGATATTGTTCCAGCCAGTGCACGCTTTCGGCATCGAGGTGGTTGGTGGGTTCGTCGAGCAGAAGGATGTCGGGTTTACTGAGGAGGAGGCGGCACAGTGCTACCCGCCGTCTTTCACCTCCTGAGAGGACACCGATTTTGGCATCGTCGGGTGGACATCGCAGCGAATCCATCGCTACCTCGAGGGTATGGTCGAGATCCCAGGCATTGAGATGATCCATTTGTTCGAGCAGCTCACCCTGCTTTTCGATCACCTTCATCATTTCGTCGTCGTCCATCGGTTCGGCGAGACGGGCAGAGATCTCTTCGTACGCTTTTACCACGTCGGCGATATGTTGTACGCCTTCGGTCACCGTTTCACGTACGGTTTTACTTTCGTCGAGTTCCGGTTCCTGGGCCAGTAGTCCGATTTTATAGGTCCGGTCGAAGGTGACTTTTCCCTGATAATTCTGATCCTGACCGGCGATGATCCGCAAAAGCGTCGATTTACCGGACCCGTTAAGGCCAAGGACGCCGATTTTGGCACCGTAAAAAAAGGAAAGCCAGATATTCTTTAAAACCTGTTTGTTGGGAGGGTAAATCTTGCTAACCCCCTCCATAGCAAAGATGACTTTGTTGTCGGCCATTGTGAAATCGGATGATTTGAAAATCCGGAGGCGAAATTGATAAAAATCCGGTAAAAGGATAGAAATCGGGAGAAAATTGCACACTCCTCAAACCGGGACAAGAGGTAAGTACCGAATTTGCCGGGTGTTGCGTTAAATACCACTAGAGCAAGAAAATAAGACTACCCTATGAATTTTCAATGGATCACAATTTGCATCACTTACTTCACGCTTACTGCCTGCCAGGCTCCGAAGAATCAACCGGATCCTGCTACCGCAGAATCGCACAACAGCCGGAATTCACTCGATTGGGCAGGTGTCTACCGGGGTACTATCCCCTGCGCTGATTGCCAGGGGATCCAGACGGAAATCCGGCTTCATGATGATCTCACCTACCACAGGGCCTCCCGGTATCTGGGTAAGGACACCTCAATCTTCCGGGAAAGTGGCTCATTTGAATGGGATCAGAATGGCAGCAAGATAATTCTCGCAATTAGTGACCATGATTCAAAACCTGTCAGCTATCTGGTGGGAGAAAATGTCCTGATCCAGCTGGACATGGAGGGTAACCGGATTACGGGAAACCTTGCCGACCGATACCTGCTGAAAAAAGACGAAAACGAGATCACAGAGAAGTACTGGAAGCTTGTCGAACTGTATGGTCAAAAAGTGGTTATGGGGGAAAATCAGCAAAGGGAAGTATATGTGATCCTGAAAACGGAAGATAACCGTATCCAGGGCTTCGGCAGTTGCAATACCTTTAGCGGCCACTATCAACTACTGGATGGCAACCGGATCAGGTTCTTAAACGTGGCAGCCACCAAAATGGCCTGCCCGGAGATGCAAACGGAAGTACAATTTTTCGAAGTACTTGAAAAGGCCGACAGTTATCATCTTGACGGAGACCGGCTGGCACTCCACCGGGCCAGAATGGCGCCCATTGCCCGGTTTGAAGCAGTTTATTTCCGGTAATAGTGGCTTGATGATCTTACAATTCTGACATTGGGGGCCACCTTTACATCCCAGATTTCTTATCCGGTATGGAATAGCTTACCTTGGTCCCTGTTGTTCTCCCTGCTTCGAGCATGATATGCTTCACCTGATCCATTTAAAGTAAAATATTTTTCCCCCTGGCTGACCTTTTTTCTTTCCTTCACTTGCGATAAACAGGTCTCCATTCTGGGTAAAATCCAGACCTTCAGGTTGAAAATATAATTCCTTGGGTAAAGGAAATATGTCAATTAATTTTTTATCCAGGTAGATGGCAAGCATACGGTCGTTTGCTGAGAGGACGTAAGTTTCCTTTGTTAACGGATGAACTGCAATGGCTGAAGGATTAAACTTGATTTTTTCTTTGGTCAGATCCGGGTACCTGGCATTCAACATTGCTCTGATCTCATCGATGTCGATTGTAAAGGCAATTTCCGGTTTATGTTTGTTCTCTTTGGAGAAAGTGTAAATTAACCGGTACGATTCATTCTCATTGATTGACTGGTCTTTGCATGAAATCAGAAATGACTTTCCGGACTTATCAAAGCACAGTCCTTCAATGTCCGTACAGTTTATTGGAATTTGAATTTGTTCGTACTCTCCTGTAAAATTACGGTGGTTAAAGTAAAAAAGCGTCCCATCGCTACGAACAACATAGACCTTGTCTCCAACTATAGCGATATCTTCATAATCACCTTTGCCGAAGATTTGGAGAGTTCCGGATAATTCGGATTTCCCGGTATTGAATATAAAGATCGTACCTTCCTCATCCTGAACACAATAAAGGGTGTTGTCGTCAGACCATGCAATGCCTGATATTTCTTTTAGAGTTTCAGGCATATTAAAAATCTTATCCGGGTTTAAAAAATTGTAAGGGGTATTTTTGGAATGATGTACCTTTGTTGGGTGAATAATATCCTGGTAATCCCCGGAAGTGTTGGTAATTTCATTTTG
Organism: uncultured Saprospiraceae bacterium; assembly: GCA_964428345.1. Taxonomy (GTDB): domain Bacteria; phylum Bacteroidota; class Bacteroidia; order Chitinophagales; family Saprospiraceae; genus JABDMH01. The sequence goes on from CAYRYD010000031.1 coordinate 28,013, forward strand.
TTCAAAAACATTAACAGGAATATAGAGCTTTTTTTTGTCCTGATTTTTAAGGTCGATTTTGACCAATGATGTATCTGGAAGATTTACATATAAGAGCTCATTTATTGCTAATCCATGATCCGAAAATGTTTCCGATCCCCATTCCGTTTCGGTGAAAATAACCCCTATGTCATAATCTATGCCAACTTCTATCAGACTATCGTTGCACCAATATTCAAACTCCTCATAATTAGCTTCCTGCTTTATTTCTTTAATTTCGGGTGTTGGACGCAGCTCCATTACTTTGCTGACCAATACTCTTTCATCGACTTGCCCATACGCTATTGAAACAATGAGCAACCACACCAATAATAACGTTGTCCTCATATTATTTACGACTAATTTATTCATTTGATTTGCCTCTACTGGGTTCAGTGTAATAAAAAATTTCTTCTGCTTCTATTTCCACCGGTTCAAGCATATCGTAATCGACTTCACCAATGATGACAAGTTCAACGTTATCATCAAATGATCTTTGCGGTAATTTTTTTTTATCGATATCAATCAATATGGTGCCTGTACCATCTTTAAATTCATAAGTTTCCTTATTGATCTGTTTGACGATAAACCCCTTTACCTTTACCAATACATCCATGCGGTCGAGTTTTGAAGCATGCCTCTTGATCTCCTTGATGGTATAGATATCAACTGTCGATGTTGGTTCTGTATATTGTGCAAATGATGCATTTGCGTACAGAACTATGATTACTGGCAGGAAACAACGTCTTAATGAATCGGTCTTTCTCATCTTTTCAGTGATCAATTCTCAGGAAATCTCCATTGAGTTTGAACTCAAGTTCGAGATCGTTATCTAGCTTTATTTGCTGGTGACGGTCATCGAGATCCCATTCAACAATGAAGTTGGCAGGGAAGTGAGATGAAATATATTCTAAAAGTCTATCCGGTATCACGCTATCCGGTAACCTGGATGGTCCTTTGATTTCAACCACTTCTTTTTTCCTGTTAAACTCAAGGGAGAAGCCACCATCAAGGATTACACTGTAGGTCAACTGCAATCCATCAATCTCCTTTGTCGCTTGTGATACAGGTTTGTCTGGGAAATGCGTTAAAATGAAATCAGATATTTCGTCAGGAATATTATTGGCAAGTAGCACTTCTTCCTTGTCACAGGCGGTCAGGAAGAGGGGTATCATCAATATTAGGAATGGTTTAATTTTCATTTTTATTCTTTTCTATTTATGCATTTAAGTAATCCTTACTTGTCGGAATCTTCCGGATCCCACCCGGTGGGAGGCATGTTGTCTTGAGCAAAGATAAAAGGCGAATCTGGAGAGATTCTGGAGAGATTCAGGAAGGAAAGGAAATTTCTATCTCATGGACGTTGGCATCGATGCGGTATGATATGTTGAAATGATACAGATCGCAAATTTGTTTTACGATTGCCAGTCCCAGCCCGCTGTTTCCGGTGTCACCTATGGTAAATCGCTGTAGAAGAGACTCTGGATCACCTTTAAAAGGGAGGCCCGAATTTGTAATTTTGAAGTAGGTTTGTGCGAGATTTATAGAGATAAATCCGCCTTCCACATTATGTTTAACGGCGTTCTTAAGCAGATTATTGACCATTATTTCAGCAAGACCGGCATCCATAAACTGAATGCATTCATTCAAATTTTGAATGAGTGTTACATTTCGGATGGCTATGGTTTCCTGGAAGAGAAGTAATGATTGACGAACCGTTTCCACAAGGTTAAGTCGGATACTGTTGTTGTACTCAAGGTTTCCGATCTTACTCAGTAACAATAGCGATTTCTGAACTCCTGTAAGTCTGACGGTTGCATTGTAGATGGCTTGTATTTGTTCTGGATTGATTTGCTTAAATACGGATGAATTGAGGATTTCTTCGGTATTGGCCCTGATAATGGCCAAATGGGTCTGCAGTTCATGGGAAGCGTTTTCATTGAACTCTTTTGTTCGTTTGTAATCCTCCGATATTTTTAAGAGAAGGCTTTCTACGGTTTCGTTCATTGCATTAAATTCCTCAATTCCGGATCTGCTAAAGACAGGCAGAGGTTCCGTAATTTTATATTTCGTCATAGTTTTGAGAGTCTGATAGAAAGGTTTCCAGATCTTGGCCGAAATATTGTTAACCATAAAGAACAGAATAATGGAGATCAGCAGCAGGAAACCTACAATGATCAGTATTGTGCCTTCGAGGATATCGTCGTTTCCCGGTAATAACTGTCTTAAGACAATGGTATGGTTCTTACCCTTGTGATTGAGGGTAAAATTCAACTCGCGATGGGGCACCAATTCATTGTCGTTTGGCTCAAGGATCAGGGTGTCTCTGAATACGGGATTGTCAAATTTCAGATCTTCGATAATATCCGCAACCTTATGAAATTCCGGTAAATTGTGATTTTCTTTATGGTATTCAACCAGACGTTCCATTTCATAGGTCAAATACTCATCGGTTTCCTCATAAACGATATATTTGATCATATAGAAACAGAAAATACTGCCGGCAATAACGACCGGAAGAAGCCAGAACGAGGCGTGGATATAGGTGCGGTTGATCAGTTTCATTATTCAGGACATCACCAGCTTGTACCCTATCCCGTACACCGCTTTGATGGGATCTGGAACCTGGTTTGCCGTAATTTTCTTACGGAGGTTTTTAATATGAGAATAGATGAAATCGAAGGAATCAGCAAGGTCCATATTGTCCCCCCAAATGTGTTCCGCAAGGCTCTCTCTGGTAATCACCCTTCGCGGATTTGAAAAGAAAAACAATAAAATGTCGTACTCACTTTTAGTAAGCTCGATTTTTGATTCCTTCACAAAAACTTCCCTGCTGTCAACTTTAATGGTAATATCACCAATGGTTACATGATTGCTACCGGAGAAATTACGCCTTCGTAACAGGGCAATAATACGGGCTATGAGTTCTGCCATGTCAAAGGGTTTGGTGATGTAATCATCAGCACCCAGTTTGAGTCCTTCAATTTTGTTATCCAGGGAATTGCGGGCAGAAACGACGATAACACCGGTATCCGTATTTATTTTTTTCAATTTCCTGATAATTTCAAGTCCTGAACCACCCGGAAGATTGATGTCTACCACAACAATATCGTAATTATACAAGTGAATTTTTTCCTGTGCTTCAGCATAGTCGCTGGCTGTTTCGCAGAGAAAATTTTCTGCCTTCAAGGCTTCGGTTACTGACTCAAGCAAGTCCAGGTTATCTTCGATGACTAACAACTTCATGACAACGATATGATTCGCAATAGTACCTCACAAATTTGGAGAAATTTTGTATTCTCCTGGATTTCCAAGCGGGTAGTTGCCGGATCAAAAAGATGATCCCGGGAGAATGCGAAGGCTGGATCCATGGATTTCACCGGTGGGATCGTGTTCTGAATGCTGGCGAGGGTGATGCTAAAGGAGATTATGTTGTCTGCATCGCAAGTGACTGGGGGTACAATCCGGAGTCATGTCAAAAAAAGGAAGGAACTCTCATCCATAACGATCAGACCTGCCGGCATTAAACGACTGCCGGGTAATGGCGATTTTTACATTCATCCACTGGGTCTGAAGGTGGCTTCATTAACCATCGGGTTCCCCTCTACGTTGATCAGTTTGTCCAGTCGTATCTTTTGTCCGGTATGGAGCACCAGGTATTCGGCCTTATCGGCGATCTCAAAATTAACGATCATCCCCTCGACGCTTATCTGGTCTTCCAGGTCATTTACGAAGTGAATTTTTACCACTCTTTTGAGGGTAGCCAACGCTTCCAGATGATCGTAAAAACTGCAGGAAACCGGATGATAAAGATCTGCCATCGTTACAGGGATTGGGCCAGCTCTTCGATTTTGTCAAGGAGATTTTCAATGGTATCCGCAGTAGTTCCGGTATGCATCACCACCAGCCGCAGATAGCGTATTCCCCGGATCTCGGTGCTGGTGATATAGAATTCGCCGGTACGGATCAGTTGCTCCCGCAGTTTTAGCTGGTCAACTTCCCCTACGCGGTACTGGAAACAAAGGATGTTGGAATCGACGGGAATCTTGCAACTGAATCCCGGTCTGGAGCGGATGATGTCCGCAAAATGCCGGGTATTGTCGTACAGATTATCGATAAATTGGGCCATCCCATTTTCGCCGATCGCCGCCAGCACAAAAAACAGCTTAGTGGCTATGGCCGATTTTGTGCACTCGATCTGGAAGGGTAGTACATCGATGCCCGGGTTTTCTTTTTCGTGGATCAGGTAACTGGCCTTCTGTGAAAAGGTCTGGTAGTAATGTTTTTTATCCTTAAACAGAATCGCCGTACTTAGCGAGGAGGTCTGCATCATTTTATGGGCGTCCCAGATCAGGGAATCTGCTTTCTCCAGGCCGCGGAGCAGGTGACGATACTTCTCTGACAAGATGGCAGTAGCTCCATGCGGACTGTCAATATGAAACCAGCATTTTTCCGACAGACAACATTCGGCCATCTCGTCGACCGGGTCGTACAGGCCCGTACTGGTCGCACAGGCATTGGCCACAACGGCCATGATCTCCTTTCCCCGGTTCCGTTGATCCCGGATTATTTCCTGGAGTTTTTCAGGCCTGACCACCTCAATATCGTTGGTGGGTATGGGGATGATGGCATCACTGCCCAGACCGGTAATGCTGACTGCCCGGGCGATGGAATAATGCGTATTGTCCGGCGCCAGTACCACCAGATCCCTGCGTACACCATGCTTCCAGGCATCCGGATCGGTAGCCGCCCTGGCCGCCAGCATGGCATGGATATTGGCCAGCGAACCACCATGTGTAAACAGGCCGGCACCCTGGTTTTTCCAACCGACTTTTTCCAACATCCATTGCACCATCTCCTGTTCGATGGCCGCCGCTGAGGGTCCCATCTCATAGATCGACATCGGATTGCAGATCAGACCGTGGATCATGTCGGCCAGGGCGGCAGCCGGATGAGGGACCGCCACCTGATGACCGATATATCCGGGGTGATGCATGTGCATCGAATGGTCCAGGTACTTCTCCAGAAACGGCGTGAGGCGGTCAAGATCTAACCCTCCCTTCCGGATCAGGCCGGCCAGGTTCATTTCCTGCGACAGATGGGCGATCGGGGTGAGCTGTACTACCGGAGTATTACCTTCCTGACTTTGCTCCAGGTAATTGGCTAAGGTGTCGACCACCCTGCTGGCCGTTTCCCGGTAAGAAGCGCTGGTGTGTTGGATCATAGCACGGTGATTTTTATCAGGGGCCAAATGTAGCCAACTGAGCGCATATTTACCACCCGTTTGCTGGTATGTCCAGGTGCGCCGGATAAGGGTATCAGACCCCATCCTATGGTCTGTTTGATCAGTGATTGAAGATGTCGTTAGATTTACATACAAGGTAGTCTATGTCACTCTTAAGTGCAGATAGCATGTAATCATTCTAAATAAAGAAAAACAAACTTTTTACGGCCGGGAGGCTTTACTTTGGTTGGCGAAAGTCTTAAATTGTCAACCGACCCCAGCTTAGAAATTTCTAATCTTAAAATCCTGGATTTTCGATGAAAAATGAAAAAAATAAGTCCGGAAAACCTTCCGGGAAAGGGAGCCTGAGCCGGAGAGGTTTCCTGCGTGGTGCCGGTCTGACCACTGCAGGAACCGTTGTTCTCAATTCGGCAGTACTGGCTATGGAAACGCACCGTGAACCACCGGCGGGATGGGCTACCGGACCCGATGTCACCCCCATTCAGATGAATATCAATGGCGCGATGCGGTCGCTGTTTGTTGAGCCCAGGACCACCCTGGCCTCGGCCCTCCGCGATCAACTGGGCCTCACTGGTACCAAAGTGGTATGTGACCGCGGATCCTGTTCGGCCTGTACAGTTTGGCTTGATGGTAAACCCGTCAATTCGTGCATGACCTTTGCCCTCGATGTCGGCGACAAAACGGTAGTCACAATCGAAGGACTAGCCCCGGCAGGTGAATTGCATCCGCTGCAGGAAGCTTTCATTGAGCATGATGCCACCCAGTGCGGATATTGTACTCCCGGTATGATCATGGCGGCGGCCCATTTGCTCAAAAATAACCCGAACCCCACCCTCGAAGATGTTAAAAAATCTACCCGGGGCAATCTTTGCCGATGTGGTACTTATCCCCATGTCTTTAATGCTACCCTGGCGGCAGCTAAAAAAATGAAATAACAATGGATACACGAAAAGAAAAATTCCCGTTCGGAATACCTGGTCATAACCTGTCAGAGATTGAAAGGGAAATCCCGGCGGATGAACCACCCGCCTGGCCAATCAATGATGAACTGAAGGTGGTGGGCAAGCGGGTAACCCGCATCGATGCCCGGGCCAAAGTAACTGGAGAGGCCCGGTATACTTCTGATATTCGTTTGCCGGGGATGCTCTATGCCAGGATGCTGCGGTCTACCGTGCCGCATGCCAAAGTCAGGCATATCGACGTCAGCCTGGCGGAGAAACTCCCTGGTGTGCACGCGATCCACATCCTGACAACGGAGGAGGAAGGTACTGGCAGCAGTTATCCGGAAGTGAAATACGTAGGCCAGCCACTGGCCGGTGTGGCAGCCGATAGTCTGGAGATTGCGATGGAAGCGATCAGCCTGATCCGGGTCAGCTACGAAGAAAAACCCTTTGTCATCGATATCGAGGCAGCGATGAAGCCCGGTGCACCCCTGGTGTTTGATGCACCTATGGGACAACAACGCGATGGGGGAGATGTGGGCGTGGTACACGATGGCAGTGTGGGAGAAGGTAATCTCCGTGGTCCGTCTACCAGCAGTTTCTGGGGTGGACCGAGGGGAAATCTGGAAAAGGGATTTGCAGAAGCTGATATTATCGTCGAACGTACCTATCGGACCCAGGTCCAGACGCATGTGCCGCTGGAAACTCATGGGGTAGTGATCGACTGGAAACCGGAGGGCATGCTGGTATATGCATCGACCCAAAGTACCAAAGACGTCCGGGATGAACTGGCAACCCATTTCGATCTGCCCAAGAGCAAAGTCCGGGTGATCTGTGATTTTATGGGTGGCGGTTTCGGCGCTAAACACAGTGCCGGTGCTTTCGGCCCGATGGCGGCTAATTTATCGAAGAAAACCGGCCGGCCCGTATGGCTGATGCTCGACCGTAAAGAAGAGCATCTGGCCGAGGGCAACCGGCCCAATTCAATCCATTATCTGAAGATCGGAGCAAAGAACGACGGCACACTGACTGCCATCCAGCAACGCTCACACGGTACCGCCGGGGTAGCTCTGGGTGCCGGGGTAGGACGGATCGCCCAGATTTTGTATCAGTGCCCCAATTTCGCAACCGAACAATACGATGTCCTTACCCATGCCGGTCCGGGGGCAGCCTGGAGGGCACCTGGCAACGTTCAGGGAGCTTTTGGAGTCGAACAAGCCATCGATGAACTGGCAGAACAACTGAAAATGGATCCACTGGCTCTGAGGGACAAGATCGATAAAAGTGAAGTGCGGAAGGTCGAACGGATGCGTGGAGCGGAAAAGTTCGGCTGGTCCCGCAGAAAACCCGCCGGCTCCGATACCGGTCCGGTCAAAAAAGGTTTGGGTATGGCCCAGTCGACATGGCCGCGATTTGTCCACCTCGACTCTTCGGTCGAAGTTAAAGTGTATAAAGACGGGGCGGTCGAAGTGCGCAGTGGCGTACAGGACATCGGAACCGGTACCAAGACCATACTTGCCCAGGTAGTCGCTGAAGAGCTGGGTCTTAAGGTTACCGACATTACCGTACGCATTGGTGATACAGTCTTTCCGGATGGACCTGCTTCAGGTGGAAGTGTGGTGACCGGCTCGATTACCCCTCCTACCCGTAATGCAGCTTACCAGATAAAGAAGCAGCTGCTGGAGCAGGTAGCCAAAGAATGGAAGGAGGATCCCTCACGTCTGGCTCTGGGTGACGGTATGATCTATCACCTCCACGATGCCACAAAGAAGATGCCTTTTAAGGACGCCCTCAAGACGATCCGGACCGGGCATATCTCGGCGATGGCCAGCCGGGGTGATGACTATGGTGGTTTTCAACAGCCCTGGGGGCTAGCCTATGGAGACCTTGGATCGGTACAGTTTGCCGAGGTGACGGTTGATACCGACACTGGGTTTGTGAGGGTAGATCGCATGGTTGCTGCGCACAGTTGCGGCCGGCCCATTAACCTCCTCCAGCTGGAAAGTCAGATAAACGGTGGAGTCATTCAGGGCATATCCTATGCATTATACGAAAACCGGGTGATGGACAATGCTACTGGTCATATGATGAATGCCAACGTCGACCAGTATAAAATGGCTTATGCCATGGAAATTCCCCACATCGAGAATATCCTGGTGGAAGAATACCCCGCATTGTCCTCAACCGATGCCTATGGAATTGCCGAACCGGCCAACATAGCCACAGCAGCAGCCATTGCCAATGCAGTGTATAACGCGATCGGAGTGCGGATTTATGAAATTCCGATAACTCCAAACCGTATTCTGAATGCATTAAATAAAGTTTACCAATAAAAAGACCGTTATGAACAGATTTAGTTGGTATGAAGCAAAATCCATCGAGGATGCCCTTAAAAAGGTTAATACCACATTGTCGGAAGAGTTATATAGTCCCTCCGGACAGGCAGCCATTATCAAGTCGGGAGGTATTGATGTCCTTGATTTTATCAAGGAGGGTTTGATCACGCCAAAGACGGTGATCAATATCCGTATGATCCCCGGTCTGGATCAGGTAAGTTATGACCGTACCAAGGGTCTGGAGATCGGAGCAAATGTGACCCTTGCGGGGATTGAAGCAAACCCGGAGATAACTCAACACTATCTGGCCCTCCAGCTTGCTGTTGCTCATGCGGCCACCCCTCAGTTACGCAACATGTCAACCCTGGGTGGAAATCTGGCTCAACGCAACCGTTGCTGGTATTTTCGCTCAGCAGACCACCTGTGTTTCCGGAAGAATGGCGACCGCTGTTTTGCACGACATGCTGAAACCGGTGAAAATGAGGGTCATGCCATCATAAACAACGGTACCTGTGTGAGTGTCCATGCTTCTTCGGTTGCGACGGCACTGCTGGCTTTGCAGGCCAAAATAATGATCGTCAATGCTGCCATGGAGCATAAAGAAGTTGCGATAGAAGATTTCTTTGTGTCGCCTGCTGAAGATATCGGCCGGGAGAACATATTGAAACCGGGAGAAATCATCACCGGTATAAAGATCCCGGCTCCAACCACCCGGACCAAAAGCTTTTACATCAAGCAGGGAGCACGTGAATCATACGACTGGTCGTTGGCAGATGTGGCGGTGGTCGCGGAAATGAGGGGGAATACCTGTGAAAAAGTGAGCATTGCACTGGGAGCCGCTGCACCGACCCCTATCCGAAGCTACGAAGCTGAAAAGATGCTGGTCAATAAAGTCATAGATGAGGCACTCGCGGGCAAAGCGGCAGAAAGAGCCATGGAATCCGCCAGACCACTTTCGAAAAACGGATATAAGGTGCCGCTTTTTAAGTCCATTATCCAGCGGGCCTTGCTTCAGCTGGTTTAGGGTCTGAAATATCCAAACGAAAAATGGCAATCGACCATGGAGTTGAATCCGATCAAAGACCGGTTATGCAAGTATCTTCGTGCCCGTAATCCATATGGAATGGCGGAAGGAGGCGAAAATCCATGGTATCTGCTCGACGATGCCAATACCATTTTCTGGTGTATTCGATCCTCGGGCGGAGCCGGTCCGGATGGTGGCCTGGTAGGGCCCGGTCTCTGCCAGGCAGGCCGGGGTTGTTTTGCAAGGAAGGTAGATAGCAGTGATAAAGATATCGGGTGATATTTTTGAGATGAGGATCACACAGACACCCGGGGTTAAACGTACTTTTACATCCTTTGGGAAATGCGGTTTATCACCGGTAATTCATGAATTCAATACGGGTCTTGCATATCAGTTTCTTTACGTTGGCACTGCTGCTTCCGTCTTATAGTTTCACTGCTGCTCAGACACACGGTGAAGGTCATCATTTAGCCCATATCATCGGTCTGGATGTTGGTCATACCCACGTGTTTGAAGAAGATACCCGGGGTCACCGGGGATTGTTGTCGTTGCCTTCATTTGGGATCAACTATACCCTGCAGATCAATGCGCATTGGGGGATTGGTATTCATACCGATCTGATTTTTGAAGAGTATCATATCGTGAGGGAAGTACATGGTGCAGAGGAAGAAGAAATTGAACGGAGTTATCCGTTGGCACCAGCGCTATTAGGGCTTTATAAATTGAACGGGCACTGGTCCTTGCTGGGAGGGATCGGGCGCGAATTTGCCAGTGGTAAAAATTTTTGGCTGAACCGGGCCGGGATCGAATATTCCCATCCTTTTTTAAGTCATTGGGAGTTGTTTGGCACACTCCAATACGACGTCAAATGGCATGCTTATGACAACTGGGTACTCGGATTTGGAGTGGCGAGACATATCTGATCAATCAGGTTTTCATCGCTTATCCATATCTTTTCTCACGGATTACCTAACTTCATCCTCATGAAAACCGAGCTTACACGCTGCACCTGGGCTGGCCATGCCGAACCCTATATTAGCTATCACGATCTGGAATGGGGGTTGCCCCTGCATGATGAGCGCAGGCTCTTTGAGATGATCAATCTCGAGGGAGCCCAGGCCGGATTGAGCTGGATCACCATCCTGAAAAAACGGGATCACTACCGGCAGGCTTTCGACCACTTCGATCCGGAAATAATCGCCCGGTATCGTCCGGAGAAAATCGAATCTCTACTGCAAAACGAGGGCATTGTGCGAAACCGGCTGAAAGTCAATGCGGTGGTGAGCAATGCCATCGCGTATCTGAAGTTGCTGGACTCCTATCCGTCTTTCGATCAATACCTCTGGAAATTTGTCGATGGGAGACCTTTGGTCAACCGCTGGAAGACTGTCAAAGAAGTACCCGCTTCGACCAAAGAAAGCGATGCTATGAGCAAGGACCTGAAGAAGCGTGGCTTCAAGTTTGTGGGCAGTACGATCTGCTACGCTTTTATGCAGGCCGTCGGGATGGTCAACGATCACACCACCGACTGTTTTCGCTGGACAGAATGTCAATAACAGTACACAAATACCAAAGACGCAGCGACTAAATGAACCAAAGACCAATAACCCAAAGTCCAAAGACATGATCTCCCGTCGCACCATTTTAAAGTATCTTGGTGCAGTTCCATTTACCCTGTTACCCTATTCTGCTATGCGGCAAAAGTCATCGATGATCTTTCGTACGATTCCGGTCTCTGGCGAACGCATTCCGGTGGTAGGCATGGGCTCCTGGCTGACTTTTGATGTTGGTAACCGGACGGCAGACCGTCAGCGGATGCAGGAGGTATTGGATGCTTTTGTTCGTTACAGTGGAAAATTGATCGACAGTTCACCGATGTATGGCTCGTCGGAGGAGGTGATCGGTGCTCTATCGGAGCAATTGGGTGTGAGCGATCAATTGTGGTATGCCACTAAAGTCTGGACCGATGGCAGGGAGCGGGGGTTAAGACAAATCGAAAATTCTTCCCGCTATTTTCATCACCGGGTTCAACTGTTTCAGATCCACAACTTGCGGGATTTTAAGGTCCATTATACTACGTTGATGCAAATGAAAGAAAGTGGTGAGTTGAAATACGTCGGCATTACCCACTATGTAAATGGCATGCATGGTCAATTACTCCGGACCCTGAGGGATTATCCCCTCGACTTTGTACAGGCTAATTTCAATATCGACAATCCCCATGCCGAAGAAGCGCTTCTGCCAGGCGCTGCCGACCTGGGAATCGCCGTGATCGTTAACCGGCCATTTCAAACCGGTCGACTGTTTGATATGATCGGTAATGCCCCCCTTCCCGACTGGATTCGGGAAAAAGGTGTCGATAGCTGGGCAGCCTGTTTTCTCAAGTACATCATCAGTCATCCGGCTGTCACCTGCGTCATTCCTGCCACTACCCAGGTGCCGCATGTCATCCAGAATCTCCAGGCCGGTCATGCCGACTGGTTACCGGATCAGAAGGAACGCATCAGAATGCGGGAAGATTATCTCAGACTGGTTTAGGGAAGGAGGGGCTGGCGCAATCAAGAACATAAATAATTTTAACTGCGTTTATGGATTTTGAATGCTACTAGTGAGCAATGGTATGGGTGTCCCGGACATTGCTGAATGTTAAGTCTAACAATTTCCAATCACCCTCTTGTTCTTTATAGATTTCGGTTACCGTAAATTGATTCGACACCTCACTGCCGCGAACCACAGCCAGCAACGTAATGCGGGTCCAAAGGATGGCAGTGTCATCAAAGATTTCTACCACAACATCATGGACATCAGCTTTCTTATACCAAATACTTCCTGTTTCAATGATTTCGAGCTCTTGGTCCTTATTCCAGGTTCCGCTCATATGGACAAATTTTGACCTATCGTGAAAGAGTGTTGCTAGCTTGTCCACATTCTTATCTGCCATCCACTCCCATTTCTGTTTGGAGAGATTGATGATTTCTTGTTCTGAATAACCATTGTTTTGAGTCGTGGTGCCTTGGGCGTAGGACGAAAGTACGCTACCAATTAAAAGGCAAAGTCCGAGCATAGATACTTTCATAGATATGTTTGTATTTAGGTTTATTGATGTACTTTCTTTTCCTTTAACCAATTGGACAACATTACTGCAATTTCGATATTACTCAAGTCGGGAAATGGGAATTTCCATAAATATCGAGCTTTGGAGATGAATCGCCTCCCGTGGATATAACTTCTGATTTTAATTGCACTACAAAATTGACTTAATTACCTGATTAGAAGCTTATACAGATTACAGGTTTACCTACCAAATTCACTGATTTGAAGTTTATTGCAGGGTAAACTCCTCTTAACTGATTAATTTTGAGATGACAACAAGGGCAGTATGGAAGAGATATTAAGGTTTGATACCATAAGCCAATACAATACGTTCAACAATCACGAAACGCTGCACCCTCTGGTCAGTACGATAGATTTTTCCAGGGCTGCTCCGAGGAGATTGAGAAGAACCTATTTTGGTTTCTACTTAGTGCTGTTAAAGGATGTACAATGCGGGGATCTTCGATATGGAAAAAATACCTACGATTATCAGGAAGGCACCCTGGTGTTCCTGGCCCCTGGTCAGCTAATTGGGACCGACGGAGGCGAGGATATATATCAACCAAAAGGCTACGGGATCGTTTTTCATCCTGATTTGATCAAGGGTACCTCTTTAGGACGTCGTATTGATGACTATACTTTCTTCAGCTATAATGTGAATGAGGCACTGCATATTTCTGAACGGGAGCGCCAGCTCGTAATGGATTGTTTTTCAAAAATCAACTATGAATTGGAGCATGCTGTTGACAAATACAGCAAAATGTTAATCGCTGACAATATCGAACTACTGTTGAATTATTGCGACCGGTTTTATGATCGGCAGTTTATTACACGCGACACCGTTAACCAGGGAGTTCTGGAAAAGTTTGAAGCATTACTGAATGATTTCTTCTCAACCGACAAACCGCAGACAGTAGGGTTGCCCTCTGTTGCATATTGTGCCGGTGAGCTGAATTTCTCTGCAAATTATTTTGGCGACCTGATAAAAAAGGAAACAGGCAAGTCTGCACACGAGTACATTCAACTGAAATTGATGGATGTTGCCAAAGAAAAAATTTTGGATCCAAATAAGTCAGTAAGTGAGATTGCTTTTGAGTTGGGATTCAAATATCCTCAACACTTTACGCGAATGTTCAAGCAATATGTGGGAGTGACACCGGTGGAATATAGGAGCTCAGTAAATTAGGATTATACATAGCAAGTGTAGGTTTATGTTAATTCCACCTCGAAACGAAACTCCCTTTCCCGATGAAAACTGACCCATCTGGACGTGTGCACGATACCCGGTTATACTATCTCAAACGGGTTTGGGGAAACGGCACTAACAGAAGACCACAGCTCCAATTTAACCCGGTCATGCTGACTGTTACCGGATCAAAAAGAATACATCACACTCCGGAAAGATTATCTCAAAGTGGTTCATAAGGGGCCTCATGGTGGCCAGCTTCAAACACCACAATACCAATTCAAAAAGACCAAGACCACTGATTGATTTTACTGGTAATGTTTCCGGATTCCTGGACCATCACACCAGGGAAAATTGACTTTTCGGATCCAAAAGCTCAACATTAGTGAACCAAAAGACCAGAACACCACAATACCAATCTTAACACTGCAATTGTCCTTTCAGAAACACCAAGACCACAATCCAGGCTATACCTTTCAGGAGAAAAAACAGAAAACCGGCCACTCCCAGCCGCTTTAGCCAAAGTCTCCATTTACTGTCTTGATTTTCCATGTGCTCCTTTTATCGGTTGATGGTATCTGGCTTCTCAACATACGCAGAGCCTGTTGGTTTAGTCCGGTCGCTTATTTATCAGATGCAGTCTTTCCATTGTTGAGTATAAATCCGATTTCCGGTCAATTCACCGGATTATGAATCGGAAAATTTATGCTATCTTTTAGCGAATCAAGATAAAAAGGATGATGCGATTTTCGAAATTATGGTACTTTCTTACCCTGACCCTTCTGACATTCACTCACCGGTTATACTGCCAGATTCCGGGTGAATGGATTTTTCGTTCCCAGCGACCGGCGATCGAACCAAAGCATTGGATCGAGACCGATTTCCGGCATGAAGGTAAGAGTACCCTGGCCATTGCCGGTGCAAAGGAAGGACACGACAATGGCAGCTGGGTCCGCAGCTTTCCTGTATCAGGAGGTAGTTACCTGGAGTTTTCCTGCACCTATTCTGCCCGTCAGATCGAAGAACCTAACCGTTCGATCATCACCACTATAATCTGGCTGGATAATGAGGGTAAACAGATCGGACCCAAAGAATTTCCGGCCTTTACCGGAGAGCAGGGGGATGGCTGGTCGTGGTTCCGGCAGACTTACCAGGTACCCGAAACCGCTACAGCAATGGAAGTTGAATTGACCTTCCGGTGGGATGGCGATGGAGTGGTCTTTTTTGCTCCTCCGCAAATAAACGAAGTGGATCAGCTGCCTAAGAAGCTGGTTCGTCTGGCGGCGGTACATCACAAGCCTCAAAGATCGACCACCGAAAAAAACCTGGAGCGTTTTGGGGAATTTGCCCGTCAGGCGGGATTGCAGGGAGCCGACATTGTTTGCCTCCCCGAAGGGATGACACTGGTCGGAACTGGTAAAAATTACATCGAGGCCGCCGAACCGGTACCAGGACCCACCACCACCTATCTCGGTAAAATTGCCCGGGAACAGGAAATGTACATCGTAGCCGGAATCCTTGAGAGAGAAGGAGACCTGGTGTACAATACGGCTATTTTACTGGATCGCAAGGGCGAACTGGCCGGCAAATACCGAAAAGTCTGCCTGCCCCGGGAAGAGATCGAAGGAGGGGTCAGTCCCGGATATGATTTTCCGGTTTTTGATACCGATTTTGGACGGATCGGCATTATGATCTGCTGGGATGTGACTTTCCCCGAACCAGCCCGCGCACTTGCTTTACAGGGAGCCGACATCATTTTATTGCCCATCTGGGGTGGGAATCTCAATCTGGCTAAAGCTCGCGCCATCGAAAACCAGATTTACCTGGTTTCATCGACCTACGATGCCGATATGCGAACCGGCATCTTTGATCTGGAGGGTAACCTTCTGGCTGAGGGTTCTGAAGAGCAGCCGGTGGTCGTGGTGGAAGTTGACCTTAAACAGCAAAAGCTCTGGCCCTGGCTGGGAGAATTTAAAAACCGGATACGACAGGAAATGCCGGTCAGGAATGATGATTTCTGATTTCACCGTCCGCCGTAGCCTTGTGCGAAGGCGGGCTGATTGTTGATTGCTGATTTCAGATTGCACCATCCGCCGAAGCCTTGTGCGAAGGCGGGCACATTTCGGATTTCGGATTTCAGATTTCAGATTTCAGATTGCACCGTCCGCCGTAGCTTTAGCGAAGGCGGGCTGATTGCACCGTCCGCCGTAGCCTGGTGCATAGGTGAGCAGATTTATTCCGTATTGGCTGTTTTATTCAATAATGCCCAGCGCCTTGGCCCGTTTCTGCCATTCTGCCCGGGCGAGTTTCTGCAGGTCAGCTACCGTATCACTTTCGTCCATGATCTCGATGCCCAGGAGGGTCTCCATCACATCTTCCATAGTCACCAATCCGGCGATAGATCCATAATCGTCAACCACGATGGCCAGGTGAGCCCGTTGTTTGCTCAGTTGTTCCAGCACTTCCGGGAGTTCCAGGTTGTCGCGTAGAAAATGCACGGGAATTTTCAGCTTGGACAATTTCGCATTATGCTTATCGGCAGCAACCTTGTTTAGGATGGCATCTTTGAGCACGATGCCGGTAATGTTGTCTTCCTTTTCTTTAAAGACCGGGATTCTCGAAAAAGGAGAGGTGCTGAATTCTTCGTAATAATCACCGCAGGA
Organism: uncultured Saprospiraceae bacterium; assembly: GCA_964428345.1. Lineage (GTDB taxonomy): Bacteria > Bacteroidota > Bacteroidia > Chitinophagales > Saprospiraceae > JABDMH01. Next base: position 44,519 of record CAYRYD010000031.1, read on the forward strand.
CATATTTTCCGGTAGAGTCATGATCACCGATCGGGGTGTCATGATGTCGCGTACGGTCAGTTCCTTCAGGCGTAGCAGATTGCGGATGATTAAGGACTCTTTTTTATGCAGGGCTCCGCTTTCTTCCCCCATATGGGTAATGGCGGTTATATCGGCCCTGCTGAGCACACTCTTGCTTTTATCTTTTTTCAGCCAACGGGTGATGCCCTGACTTACCCAGACCAAAGGGTACAATACAGCAATCAATATTTTTAAACTTTGGGCGGTAAAGGGAGCCAGACGTTTCCACATATTGGCTCCGATGGTCTTGGGAATGATTTCGGAAAGAATCAGAATTGCCAGGGTCATCACGATGGCAATGATCCCTTCGATGCTAAATTCCAGACCGGCTACTGAAAAGAACCGGCCACCAAACAACTTGCTGGCCTGGGCACCGACGCCGATAGCTCCTGCCGTGTGGGCGACCGTATTTAGGGTCAGTATGGCAGAAAGTGGCTTGTCAATGTCGTTCTTCAGCTTTTCAAGCAGTATCCCACTGGAATGACCTTCATGTATCTTCCGCTTGATGTAAGGACCGGTCACACTCAATAATACCGCTTCCCACATCGAGCACAAAAATGAAAAACAAATGGAAATGGTAAAAAAGAGGATTAGCAATGACATCAGGGATGTTCTATTTTACCTCAAAAGTAAGAAAAGTTACCGCTGATCCTCTCCCTTATTCCCGATGCTTTTGCCTCCGTACCTGACATCGGTCAGGCTGTTCAGAAAAGCGATTAAGGCTTTTCTTTCATCGACACTCAGGGTAAAGGCCCTGATTTTATCGCTCTGCAATGCAGTCGCCTTTTGCCCGGCTTTTTCATAATGATCGATGACATCTTCCAAGGTAACCAGACTGCCATCATGCATGTAAGGAGCAGTCACACCCACATTGCGGAGGCTGGGTACCCGGAATTTTCCGGTATCCGCCGGATTGAGGGTGATCAAGGCCCGGCCAATGTCCCGGTAGTCCGTATATAGTCCGTTGTTTTCGAAGGCGTTGTTGGTAAAATTAAAGCCGGAATGACAAGCGGTGCAGTTCAAATGTTCACTTTCAAATAAAGACTTACCCTGCTGAGCAGCCGGGCTCAGCGCTGCACTATCTCCCCGGACATACCGGTCGTACGGACTATCTCCGCTGTACAGTGTCCGTACAAACGACGACAGCGCCCGGGTGATCACAAACGGATTGGGGGGTTGACCGTATGCTGCCTCAGCCTGGTTCACATATTCCGGATCCTTGCTAAGCCGTGTTGCCAGATGGAGGATCGGAATACCCATTTCATTTTCGTCTTCGATGGGTACCAGTGCCTGAAGATCCAGGTTTTTGACACCGCCGTCCTTGTTGATCAGATCCAGATAGGCTGCATTGAGTATGCTGGGCGTGTTTCTTTTCCCCAGGCGGCCTTGAATGCCCGGTGATAATGCCAGGCCATCTGTAAACGCACGTTCCGGCAGATGGCAGCTGCTGCACGAAACCGTGCTGTCCAGGGAAAGGTTTCTGTCAAAGAATAATTTCTCCCCCAGTTGTACCCGTAACCGGTTTGGCACGTTGTTTTCCGGAAATTCCGGTGCAGGAAATCCATCCGGTATCGCCAGATCAATCGGTTTTTCCTGGCATCCGGTGAATGGCAAAAGGCATATCAGCGAGAGCCCGGCTTGCAGACCGGCGATGGATCGTAACCGTTTCAGGATTGCATACTGCAATTTTACTCGACCGTCAGTGCAGCCGGCAGGTTATCCCTGATTTTGACGGCCAGTGGCAGATTGTCACCCACATGGGTCACCAACTCAGTCGCCACATCCACCCCGTCGAAGAATCTGGCCAGGTTAAAATTAAAATTCAGAATGTTTTCACCGGCTTTCACCTCGATGTTGACCGGCAGGTCGATATTTTTCAGCATAGGATTAGAACCCAGGTGGTATTCAACCGGGGTTTCCGGATTGCCATCGCCATCGGTATCGCCAAAGCCATCGACCCGTAAAAACCGGTAGCCCGAGTTCCAGCCCCAGTGCATAGACGGATCCTGCATACCCAGTGGATCATTGGCCGGGCGGCTGGTAAAATCGAGTTCCGACATTTTATTGGTGATGGAATCCACCCCGACAAAAAATTTGATGTTGGTGATATTGCTGAATTGAACCGGTTCATTGACGACCGCACCTCCACCCAGACCGGCCAGCAGATACTGATTGTTGAAATCAATGACATTGCCATTGGCCTGGGTCAGTTTCAGACCACCCAGGTAATAATTGACAGCAATGAATTTCATGGTGGTGCCATTGATCTGGTAGTTTTTGTTGAACTCCAATACTTGTCCATCCACATTGAAGTTGGTGCGAAACAGGAGGTAAGGCAGATCCGGATCTTCATTGGAGTCTTTGTTACAGCCGGACATCAGGAAAAATCCGCTAATCAGAGCGAGAAAGACAACGGTTGAAAATTTCATAGTGTAGTTTTTATAGTAATTGCATTTTCAAGATTATTACTGAGTTCACGCAGGGCTTCGATTTGCGAAAGGCTATGTATCTGCGGTGTCGCAGCGATATCGTAGATTTTATGCTGCTTAAAGACTTTGGCCAGGTCGATCTGGATCGTCAGTTCGGTGGTGTTTTCAGGGTTAACCAGGGAAATGGCTTTTTTCACTTCATCGGAGCCCAGGTGCAGGGCTACTCCGGTTTCGGCCATCCCATCGCCATCCAGGTCGATCCAGCCTTCAATTTTTGTGAAAATATAACTCTGCCACGCCAGCCAGTATTCACCCGGCATGGCCAGCGGATGCCCTGGAGGATGATCAGCCGGAACGGTGGCGTTTTGCCCGGGAGTAAGGCCGATGTTAAAATCGACCCGGTCAACGGAAGCCAGGTCAATCGCCCCGTCAAAGATGGTATAACCCTGCGCCGAACTGCCGGAATTTTTCAGGGTTTCGGTCAGGTTGATAAATTGCACATCTTTCAATCGCTGCTGTTCACTGCCTGAATGGATTGTGAGTTCTGACAGATAGGTCGAAAACCGGGTCAGAACAAAGACTTTCCCGTCGGGATAAATCATGTCTTGTTGGGTCACTGCGGGCTCTCCGTTATAAAGCAGGCGCAGATGGATCCTGGCCCGGGTATCATCTTCTTTCCTGCAGGAATTGAAAGTCAGGATCAGACCCAGCAGTAAAATTACCTGGTACTTGTTTATCATAGTTAATTGCCCTCATAACGCTTAGCCGGTCCTTTTCCGTATACGTGATCTAACGCGAAAGACGGAATAATGCCTGAATTGGATGGTGATATGGATTACACATAACTCATTTTGTATCTTTTTTCTTCGTCAGGCGTTATAGTTGATGAAATAAAGATCGGTAATTGTCATCTCAATGGAAATCCGCTTCATTCTAACCGTTTTGCCGTCCGTACTGCTGTTGTCAGCTTGCAGCAAGGAGACGCCCGCCGGATCGCTCACGGATATACCGTATGCCCCGGAACCGGTAGTGCTGCAGGGACCACAGGGATTTCCGTCGATGGACATTCCACCGGATAATCCAACGACCCTTGAGGGCATCGATCTGGGCCGGAGGTTGTTTTATGATCCGGTTTTATCGGCCGATTATAGTATGTCCTGCGCCTCATGTCATTTACCGGGTGGTAGCTTTACCGATAACCTGGCGGTGAGCAAAGGTATCGACGGCATTGCCGGGCGCCGCAGCTCCATGTCGCTCCTCAATATCGGATTTGCCGACCAGGGATTGTTCTGGGATGGCCGGAGCGCTACCCTCGAAAACCAGGCCCTGCTGCCGGTTGAAGATACCATCGAGCTGCACAATACCTGGACCGAGGTGGTCGACCGTCTGCAGGAACACGATCAATACCCGGAATTGTTTCGCAGGGCATTTGGCATTGAACGGAAAGATCAGATCACCAAAGAGCTGGCAGCCAAAGCCATCGCCCAGTTTGAGCGTACCCTGATCAGCAGCGGGCAGTCGAAATACGACCGGTTTTTCCGGGGTGAGGTGGAACTCAGTGATGAAGAATTTCTGGGCTATGTGTTGTTTTTTGACCTCGATCCCGGTATTCCTGACGCCGAATGCGGTCACTGCCATAACGCTCCCCTGTTTACCACCAATCAGTATTTTAATAACGGTATCGAGCCGGTATCTGGTCTGGAGAGTTTTCCCGATCAGGGAAGAGGAGCCGTGAGTGGCGATCAATTTGACAATGGTCGCTTCCGGGTACCAACCTTACGCAATATCGAATTTACCGCTCCCTATATGCACGACGGTCGTTTCCATACTCTCGAAGAAGTGGTGGAACACTACAACTCGGGCGGTCATTTTCAGGTTAATAAGGATCCCCTCATTCGTCCTTTGGGTCTGCTGGACTATGAAAAGGAAGCCCTGATTGCCTTTATTAAAACGCTTAGGGATACCACCTTTATTCAGGAACCTGCCCATCAGAATCCGTTTGAGTAAGCCTGAAATCCTGATCCCGGGAAAATCCCTGATCACGAATCTTACTCTAGCATCTCCCGGATCGATTGATCTCCGATATAGACATCTTCCAGTACACCGGCTCCTTTCCGGATATGCACCCGCACGTGTGTCATCAGGCTGGTATCGCGGGTTGCTTCCAGATAGATTCGCTCTGCCTCGGGTGCTTTTGTTTCTTCGAGGTACAAGCGATTAAAAGGATACTCGATATAGACTTTTTGTTCTCCGGGTTGGTCGATGATGCCACCGACTTTGACTTTAAGATAGTCGGTTGTGGCGACTGGTTCGGTTTTAAGCAATTGATCGACCACGGAAAAGCCTCCGGCATCTTCCCGGAAGGTTACATAGGCGACTTCGCCCGGTTTCCAGTTACCGGCATGAGTGACTTCCACCAGATTATCGAGGAGATTCAGGAAAATATATTTCCCCCGGAAGGGATCGTTGGGATCGATGGGGGCCGTTCGCAATTTAATGACGGTGCCATCTGTCAGCACTTTTTCATTTTTGAGGATCATCCCGCCGGCAACGTAGAGCTGAATCAGGCAGAGTAGGATGAAAACTGGTATGGCAATATTCCTCGGTATCATTGACTGCTTTTTATCAAACGGTGATTGGCGATAAAAAATCCGGTGCCGATCATCACAAACAATAATCCCCGCAGAATAAAGCTGATGTTGGTATCAAAAAACCGGCAGATAATGAGTGCGGTGATCATTAACAATCCATAGTTGAGAAGGCCCAGATGCTGCATGTGCATAGCTCGCCGGATGGTATACAGGGCCAGTAGAAACAGGGTAAGATTGATCAATACAACGGCGATCACCGGTGCTGATCTGCCGGCAATAAACAGGGCAAAAAAGAGTACCGGAATGAAGGGCGACGGATCGGTATCGGCCAGATTGTCACCGGGTTTCACCAGACGGATTATCAATGCTATCAACAGCAAACAAAGCAACAATGTAATGAGAAATTCAACCGACTGAAAGACCAACGTCTCCTCTGCCAGCTCTTTCCAGATCCAGTGAAAACTCAGGATCACCAACATGACCACCATGCCGACAGAGCCCAGTGTACGGTAACCGTTGTTTTGCAGGCTTTCGCTGAAGGCAGGTGTATATTTGCCGGTCAGGTAATACAGACCAAACAACATCAGGTAGGTCACAAAGAGCCATTCGGGGTTTTCCCGGGCAATGGTACCCAGATTAATGAGCACGGACAGTGGCAACATCCAGTTCAGCAGATAGGTAAAATTACTGTCTTGCCGCTTTCGGAGTTGGTGGAAATAGTAGGGGAGCAATGGCAGGATCAGCAACCAGTAATAGAGACTGTTTCCTCCACCCGAGCCATACCCGGTCTCTGCTCCATACCAGGTAATTCCTGAAAGAAAGAGTACTGCCGTCATCGTCGACGGTAGCAGGTAAACAACCGGCAGGATCAGTAATGACCAGGTCAGCATGAACGACGCCATGCTGCCGGGAATGTGATAGATCTGGCTAACTAATGAAAGGGTAGCACCCACTCCAAAAACCAGCAGGGTGGCCGTGCTTTCGCGCCAGGTCTGACTTTGCCGTTGCAGTGACAAAGTATACAGTACCAGTATCTGGGCTAAAACCAGGGGGGCAAAGCCGATCAGGGTCTTGGTCATCCGGTTAAACTGATCCCAGTTGTGGGCGATGATCAGAATGATACCCAAGCCGATGAGCAGGGCCCCCAATATTCCAAAAACCACGTATTGCCGGTTCCGGTGATCACCTTCCTGGTCCAGATAATACTGCCGGATCTTTCCGGCGATTTCCTCATCAATGATCCGGTCTTCCAGCATTTTGTCCAGATCCTGAATGATTCTCTTCTGCATAAGGTGCTATCGGTTTGTCGGAGTAGTCCTGTCTAAAACGTCACAGCCATGCGAATTCTTATTACCTGTGGTGACCGGCATTACCCATATTCCGCTATTATCTTACGTAAATTTCTGATTCTTATCCGGATACATATCGAAATCTTACCCAAGAATTAATGCAATGCTCGTTTTACCGTGCGATAATCAACTTCTGCCAGGGGGAGGGTCCGGTTGCCTTTGACCAGCTACGGTAATAGTAGATGCCGGATGTGAGAGCGGAAGGCAGATCGATCTGCATTGACCGGCCGGTGATCTCCAATACCTGGATTTTCCTTCCCCACAGATCGGTCAGTTCCAGGCGTTGGTTTTCTGATGTGGATCCCTCCAGGGTAACATGCAGGTAATTTTGTGCCGGATTGGGAGCGACGGTAAGCCGGGCCTGGTGTCCGATATTCCTGACCGGAAGAATCAGTTCGTCGACCTGACAATCCTGATGATGCGACTGATGACTGGCGGTATCGAGGATCAGATGCTCGTCACCCGCCTGATAAATACTAAAAGACAGAAAAAAGACCATCATTTCATCGGTAGTGGCTTCTCCCACCGAAACATCGACCGGCACATCACCGGGAAGATGGGGGTTGCTGGTCGTATTGTTGTAGGTGGCCACCCCATGCAGCGTCGAGAAAGCCGGAATGACCACCGGTTTCTTAAATCGATAGAATCCCTGCCATTCAAAATTCCAGTGAGGTATGTCGATCAGCGGAATGGTCTCGCCCTGTGGGGTGGTTGCAAAGGCCTTCATTGATTCGCAAATCAGATGAGCGTGCGGAGCAATACCCGTAACAATCACATCGAAAGGAACCGGAAAAAAGGTCTCTTTAAAAGTCTGCCGGGTATTGGCCGGAATAAACAGGGGCCGGTCGATACCGGAAAAATGATTGAGGGCGGGCAGGTTTACAATCGGCCGCAGGTCATTCCGGTTGGAAAACTGCAGGTTGATCAGCGTGGAGTCCACCTGACCGACACTGCCTTCCGGATAATGAATCTGGGCAACGAGGGTGGCTCCTTTGGGTAGAAAAATGCCCATGTTTTCCGGGGTAAAATAGGCGCTGGCGCCCGGTACCCATCCCGACACCATCGAAGCATCATTCGTTCCGATACCACCAAAACAGGTGTAACCCAGGGCCGGGTCTGCGGCATCCATGGCTTCCGCCGTCCCGGTGGTATCCTGAAAAAGGATGACGTGATGCACCACGCTGCGATTGCCGGGTACGATTTCGATACCGGTGATGAAACGGTCTTCCGTTTCGCTGGTTGGGATCACAAAGCAACGGTAAAGATCCAATTCCCGGGCATCGGGTATTTCAAAGGCAGGCAGACGTACACTGAAATCGGGATCAGGGATCTCCAGAAGGGTGGTAAATGTGGGTGGATCCGGGGCCTCATCCGGATCGCCTTTAAGTGCTCCCTCTTCGACCCATTGCCGGAACAGGCCGATCTCCTCATCGGTCAATACCCTTGCTCCGGCCAGATCTCCATAACCGTTGGCCGGGGGCCAGGGTGGCATGTCTCTACGGGCAATGACCGGCTCGATACCGTAACGGTAACGGTACGCGTCGTCATAACTTTCCAGTGAAAAGGGAGCAATACCACTGGTATGATGACAAGGAGTGCAGTGCGAATAAATGATGCATGCGATCTGTCCGGACCAGGTGACCTGCTCCTGACCGTAGCCCATCGCCAGAGTGATGGATAGTGGCACTAGAAGTATCAATCGGACCATCCCATGAAATTAGCTAAAATCCGTTACCCGGCGATGGTGTGAATGTCGTATTGTTTCCGGCAACCGGTGCTCAGAGATGCAATCCGCATTCGGTCTTTGGATGGTTATTCCATCGACCGGAACGGTCTTCTCCCGGTACGGTACAATGCTTGCAACCAATCGAGTGATAACCTTTGGCGACCAGCGGATGAAAGGGCAATTTGTTTTCACTGATATACAGGTCTCTGGCTTCTCTGGTCACATCCAGCAGCGGATAAAATTTTAAAATCCCACCCCGGTCCTCAAAGATATCGAGGGTAGCCCGGTGGTCGCTCTGCCATTCCATCAGACCGGATACCCAGACAGAATAGTTTTTCTTGACTTCATCCAGGGGTTGTACTTTATTGATTGAACAGCAAAATTCCGGATTTTTTTTCCAGGTTTCGTCCTGGGTGGTAAAATTGTGTTCGTATTCTCCGGCCCGGATCGAAGTGACGTTCAATCCATATAATCCGGTCAGATGTTCCTTGTACTCCAGGGTCTCGTCGAAATGGTAACCGGTATCGATAAAATAAATGATCTGTTGAGGGTTTACCCGTGAAAATTCACGGAGCAGGAAAGCTGAGGTAGCCGCAAAAGAGCTGGTCAGCATGATTTCATCGGTCTCAAAATCTTCGTAAAGCCGTTTGATGCGTTCGTGAACCGTCAGCGGTTTGTAATGGAGGTTGAGGTCTTTGATTTCCCCGGGTGTGAAGGAACGTTTCCTCACAATGGCGTCTTTCATCGTAATAGAAAAATTTGTGGAGTTCGTCTGTTTCCCTGGTTCCGGCATTCCGGAGTCAGGTAATGGGGCCAACACCTGTTTGCAATTGTTTTCAGGTCTAATGTACAAATTTATCGGGGCCGGCAAGATCCTGGAGTAAGAATTACCAAAAAGTAATGAACCAACTGAGGTTTGCTGTTCACGGGACTCATTCAACATCATTACATCGCAGGCAGTCTCAGGATCTTGCGGGTATTGCCGGAATAGACTTTCTCCAGAACCTCATCCGGTAGTCCATAGCCATGCAATGGCCAGTGATAGTTAAAATGTTCTCGGTCATAGAAATGTTCATCTTCGCTTTCCAGGATACGAAAGGTGGTCCGGTACATTTCCTGATGCATACCCATGTCCGTACCATAGACCAGCCGGTCCTGATATCGCTGGAAAAAACGGTTGACAAAACGCGGGATCGGTGCCGTTTCTCCATACCGGGCCGAGATATCTGCATAAAGATTGCTGTACTGGTCAAACAAATCACCCAGGATCTGCAGGTCATAGCTGCAATTGGCATAGTGACAGGCAATAAAGGTAGTAGACGGATGTTTTTTAACGGCATTTTCCAAAGTATTGACCATCTCCTGATGGCCCAGGATGCCGGGATCATTGTCCAGTCGCCACCGGTAGGCATTCATCAGACCGTCGTTGGTGCTGTCCATCGGCATATACATCCAGATCGGCTCGGCTACATGGATACTCACAGGCATGCCGAGTTCGCCGCATTTCTGCAGGAGAGGATCCATTCGCGGATCGTCGATGTGCATGCCATAGGCCCGGGTTGGTCTGGAGTAAAAGAGTCCCTTCCCCTTGTCACCTAATTCACCCACACCCCTGGCTCCGGTCCTGAAACAGCGTTCCAGTTCGGCTACCGCCGCAGGACCAAAGCCCGGCTGATCGTAACCCGTATAATCGAATCCGCAAAAGAGAATAAACCGGTCAGGATACCGCGAATAACGCTGGTAAATGGAATCGAAGCGCGTGCCGGTAGCATAGCTCATGATCACCGATTTGGCAATTCCGGCTTCATCCATCGTGTTTATCCACTGATCGATTTCGGCATCGGTTTTGGCATAGTCATGGGTGTGCAGATCAATCACCGGAAAGCGAGCTGTAACTATTTCGGTTTTTGGGATGTTATATAGCGAAACCGGACGATAGTTATTTAGAGTCAGCTGATAGATATCCTCTTCCTCCCTGGTTTGTACCTGTTCTTCCTGCCTGATAGCTTGTTGACAGGATGAAAGTATGAGTAAGCTGGGGGAAAGGATGGCGAAGATCAGGACATTGATTTTAATAAACATTGGAAACCATTTTTATATCAGGAAAGTAAATTTACACACCAGATTGGAAAAGACAGACCGTTCAAATTTCCGGAGACCGGTAGAAAAATCGATTGGAAGATCGGGAAGTTGAAAATTACCGGTTATATTTGCCCGGCTTTATATTTTATTATTTTAATAACGCATGAAGATTAATCAGAGACCTGCAGATCAGCAAATACGCGAAACCCTCAAAGACTGGCCCAAAATTGTAGCAAAGTATCAGATTCCCGACAGAAGAAAAGCATATACCCAGATTCTCAATACCTTTCTTCCCTTTATCGGACTATGGATTTTAATGTACTTCAGCCTCTCCTGGTCGTACTGGATTACCCTGGGGCTGGCGGTTGTCAACGCCTTCTTTATGGTCCGGATTTTCATCATCCAGCACGATTGCGGCCACCAGTCGTTTCTCAAGAAACGCAGGATCAATGACGCCATTGGCCTGGTTTGCAGCTTTTTCAGTTCGATTCCCTATGAATACTGGTCGCGCTCGCACAGCTTTCACCACGCCCATTGCGGACAGTTGGAGGTACGCGATATCGGTGACATCAATACGCTGACCGTTAAAGAATATAAGGAAATGGGTTTTTTCAAGCGATTGGGATACCGGATATTCCGGAATCCGCTGGTGCTTTTTCTCTTTGGTCCCGTTTACTATCTGGCGGTGAATGTCCGTTTTCCACTGATTTCGCTCAAAGGCTGGAAAAAAATCAAGTGGTCGCAGTTTTACAATAATGTGTATTTAATTTTGGTCTATACCCTGGTGGCATTTATTGTTGGCTGGAAGCAGTTCTTTCTGGTGCATGTACCGATTGTCGTGATCTTTGCCATCATTGCAATCTGGTTTTTTTACGTTCAGCATCAGCACGAGCACACCTACAAACAGTGGAAGGAAAACTGGGAATACCTGTTTTCAAGCATCAAGGGTAGTACCTACTATAGATTGCCGAAGGTTTTCCAGTGGCTAACCGGTAATATCGGCCTGCATCACATTCATCATTTGAGCTCGAAGATTCCCAATTATCACCTGACCCGGGTACAGGAGGAGAATCCAATACTCACCCAATATGTTACCACGGTAGGATTCTGGGAAAGCCTTTCTTTCATGTTTCATCATCTTTGGGACGAAGAAAATCAGCGGATGATCAGCTTTGGGAAGTTCTACCAGATGGAGCGGGCCGGTCTGATCTGATCGTCGGCGTTAGTTCTGAAAAACAAGGTTGGTAATCTGCTCTCTGATAGGGTGTTATGAAATTCCCCAGACCCACTCTTCCAGGTAGGAAAATCCCGGTTTAAGATGCCCTTTTTCGGCAATCGTTGCCCGCTCCAGCATTTCGCTGTGATCCGTTTTCATGAGTTCACCCATAATCCTGGTGATAAACTGCTTGCCAAAGGCTTTGGCGGCTTCCCGGGGAATTTCGTTGGGTAAATTATCGACCGTCATCATATCGACGGTGCCGGGGAGAAATGGAGCCGTTTCCTTTCCGGTCTGCGGATCAAAGCCGAATACCGGATCTTCAATCGTCGTTGACCTTAGAGTGGAGGGAATCGAAGCATGCGGTACAATGTCACACGAGATGTCGGCAATGACCCGGATGGAAAAATCCGGATGTTTCATCTCTTCCAGGGTAAAGAATGCCGGAGCTTCTTCCACATAATAAATGCCATTGATCATGATGTCACTCCGGGTGGCATAGGGCCAGAAGATGCTTTCAAACTGGGCCGGATCATTGTAGAACACCGATTTATCAAAGGGATCACCCTCTTTATGGGCAGCATAGTGATGGGGTAACAACTGGGTAAAGACGGGAAGCGGATACTCTTCGGTCAGATACATGGCCGGATCGACCTGCCGGAAACCGAGGTCCTTTAGTGTCAACATCGCACCGGTGCCTACCCTGCCGGTACCGGTCAGAACCACCCGGAGGGGAGGCATTTTTACCGACTGGTAGATTTCCTTCGCTGCCTGGTAATCCGGCAGGTCCTTCATGCGTGGCAGGTTGAAATCTCCCGTTTTTCTGCCCCAGGTCCAGAGGGCGTTATGGGCGCCCACCATCCCGGCAAAATGGCCGAAAGCAATCAATCGCTGACCATGGGTGTTGGTCAGCAATTCATAGTCAATCAGCCGGATCTTCTTGTCCAGGATAGCTCTCAGGAGTTCCCGGTTTTGTTCCTGTTTTTTGATGGTATGTGAAAATATGAGATAGGTTTTTCCGGGATAGAGCAGCTCAGGTGGTATCTCCTTGACTCCCATGATCACCGCACAATCCTCCAGACTCTCAACGACCGGTACATCCAGTTTCCGGTATTCTTCATCGGGGAAGCAGCGATCCGGAGATGACTGAACCACCAGGTCGATATCCAGTTCATTCCGCAGAAATGCCACTTGTGAAGGCGTCAAAGGCGTCCGTGACTCCGCCGGTTTCTTATGCTCTCTGATAATCCCGATTTTCATCGCGGGCAAAGATAAAAAGTAGGGATCTGTAAGCTTGAAAAGATTGCAGAGCCCGGCTTGAAAAACGGAGCGGCGTTCATACTCCCAATGTCAATGACCGCAAAGCGTCAATGGTCCGGTCGATTTCACCGGCGGTGTTGTAGGCAACGATGCCCATCCGGGTGACTCCGCCGGTTTTTTCGAGGTCCAGCACTTCCACGGTCCGGATCGCATAAAAATGACCATCCCAGGCGTAGATGGCACGTTTGGCCAGTTCATAACAGATTTTGGCCGGTGTCAGACCTTTGATGGTGAAGGCCAGGGTGGGAGCTCTCTCTCCCTGGTCAATTGGTGGCCCATAGATGGTCGCCGTTGGTATGGAGGCTATCCCTTCGTATAGTTGGGCTGCAAGCTCCATTTCGTGGTTGTGAATTTTCTGCAGCGCATCGACGATCTGTTCCCTTAAGCCATCTCCGTTTCCCCAGGATGCAATGAAGTCAATGGCGGCGGCAACTCCGGCTATAGCCGCGTGATTGAGGGTACCGGTTTCGATGCGGTAGGGTGCGGCCGGATCCTGAGTGCGGAGCCGGTCGGTAGGGAGGGAATCCAGCAGTCCCGGCCGGCAGTAGAGTATGCCGACGTGAGGACCGTAAAATTTATAGGCAGAACACAGCAAAAAGTCGCAATCGATCGCCTGTACATCGATGGGCAGGTGCGGAGCATAATGCACCGCATCGATGAGCAGGTGGATATTTTTATTCCGGGTAATCTGCCGTATCCGGCGTACGTCGTTGACCGTACCCAGGATGTTGGATGCGTAACCCATGCAGACCAGGCGGGTGCGTTCGTTGATCTTATTTTCAAAATCATCATAATCCAGCACTCCCTCCCGCAAGAGTTTCACCTCTCTCACAACGATACCGTTTTCCCCCAGAGTCAGCCAGGGTCCGCGGTTTGCTTCGTGGTCCAATTGGGTAATGATGATCTCATCGCCCGGCTGCATCGACCGGACCAGGGTTTTACTCAGGGAGAAATTCAGGGTCGTCATGTTTTGCCCGAAGGATATGGAGCGGCTGTCGACCGCATTCAGAAAGGCGGCCATTCTGATCCGGGCAGATTCCATGATCCGGTCGGTTTCCTGGGAAGCGGCAAATTGGCCGTGGGTATTGGCATTGGAATAGCGATAATATTTTCCGATTGCTTCAATCACTTCTTCCGGAACCTGGGTGCCGGCCGGACCATCCAGGTAGATAATCTGACGTCCGTGCAGCTCCCGGCGGAGGGAAGGAAAATGCCGCCTTAGTTTTAACAAGTCCATCGGTTTGGTTTTTGGCCAAAATACAGCAATCCGCTATACCGGAAAAATTTATTCAGATCAATGATATCAGTAGTATTATCTTTTTGAAAGGGCATATGTCCGGACCCCATCGCTTCTTTCCCGCAGTATGACCGCACCCTGGGGAAACATCCGCACTGGTATCGCAATGTTTTCCCAACAATGCCGGGGTGTACTGTCCGGTTTCCGGAATTTGGCGACATCTTCAATAACCTTTTTTCGGGAGAAATTCTAAGACAATCCTGGTCTGCAATCCTTTTTTCTGTTGATAGTTTAGTTATGCTTCTGGCCGGATGAAAAAGAATGGTTTTCAATTATTGAGCAGTTAATCAATTGATTATACATATAATATATTTCTATATTTATTTGGTCTTCGCCCTTCAATACTTCAAATGTTCTGACTTTTGGTCAGAAAAACCGTAATTTTTTCAGGGGATTTATGATCAAAATTAAACCCAACGCTAGGTTACATGAAAATTAATTCGGAAATTCCAGTCCAGTGAAATCCTGATTTCGAGGCGTCGGTTTTATTGCTTTATCTCCGTGAACATACAAGCAGTGTGACTATTTTCTATTGCCTAATCATAAAACTTTAAGCTTATGAAATTCCAATCTACTGTCTGGTCCGGTATTTTTCGGACCATCTCATTTCTGGGCTGTTTCCTGCTGCTATTACCGTCAGGATCAGCTACCGCCGCCGGTAATCTGCCGGCTGCATTTACGGTCAGCGGAAAAGTGCTCTCCGACAACGGTGAACCACTGATCGGTGTGACGGTGCTCGAAGAAGGGACATCCAACGGTACGGTGACGGACTTTGATGGGGCCTATACCATTACGGTCGACAATTCCGATGCGGTTCTGGTATTCTCCTACACCGGTTTCAGGACCACCAATGTACCCGTTCAGGGTCGTTCGGTAATCGATCTGACCATGGAAGTTGAAATTTCTTCCCTCGATGAGATTGTCGTGGTCGGTTACGGTACCCAGAAAAAGGCCAACCTGACCGGAGCCGTTTCCGCTATTTCCAGCGAAGCGTTGGCCCAGCGGCCAATCGCCAGTGTTGGTCAGGGCTTGCAGGGACTGATTCCCAACCTGAACATCTCGATCCGGAATGGTGACCCGACCACGGCCGCTGATTTCAACATCCGCGGATATGAATCCATCAACGGTGGTAGCCCCCTGATTTTGGTGGATGGTGTACCGATGGCTCTGGAACGCATCAATCCCAACGACATTCTGAGTGTCAACGTTTTGAAGGATGCTTCAGCCGCGGCCGTTTACGGCGCCCGGGCGGCATTCGGGGTGATTTTGGTGGAAACCAAGAAAGGTAAACAAGGAAAAGTAAACATTCAATTGTCTACCGAGCTTTCCGCGGCCAAACCCATCTTCAATATGGATCCCGTTAACGACCCATACCAGTTTGCCCTGGCCCGTAACGCGGCTAGTATGCGGACCAGCGGCACTCCGGCTTATCAGGATGACGTGTTGGCTGGGTTCAAAGCCTACTCCGAAGGCACTGGCCCGGAATGGGTGGTTGTGGATGGAGTGTTGCGATATTATGGATACAATAACTATCAGGACCGTCTGATGACCGAGTTTGCTCCTCAGCAGCGACATGATCTCAGTGCTTCCGGAGCAACGGAAAACACCTCATACTATGTCTCATTGGGTATGTTGAATAAGGATGGCTACCTTGATCATGAAGGCAACGAAAACTTCAAACGATACAATGGTCTCGTCAAAGTAGATTTTAAAGTCAACAAATGGCTTAGCCTGGATGAAAAAGTAGTTTTCAATTCGCAGGTAAGCGACAAACCGCATTTTTACAACTGGGATGTTAATATCAATACGGTAGCCCGGGTCAGTCCGATTTTACCGATTCAGTTTCCGGATCTGCCATATTATCTTCAACCAGGGGACCGGGGGGATTTCGAACAGTTTATCGGAAAGCATTTCGGAACCCTTAACTTTTTCCCTTACCTGGATCAGGGTGGCCGGGAAACATTTACGATCAACGATACCTGGCTGACCCAGGGTGTCACTATCACGCCTCTTAAAGGTCTGCGCTTAAGAGGTGATTTCTCCTACAATACCTATCATCGTGACTACCAGGATGTGGCCAGCAAGATTGAAGTATTGGAGAATCAGGATCTCCAGGCCGGTATCCGTGTGGGTAATGGTTTCAGCGGCGACGACTGGATCAACAACATCAGTGATTACAACCAGTACTATGTTTTAAACACTTATGCTGAATATACGGTGGATCAGATCAGCAACCACTATATCAAAGGTATGGTGGGCTTCAACCAGGAATGGGGTAGAAATACATTCTCCCGGTCCCTGGCGCGGTCCCTGATTACCCCACTGGTCACCGACCTCAATGCTACTACCGGTACCCAGCAGACTTTTGGCGGTAAGTCTCATGTCTCGCTCCGGGGTGTATTCTACCGGTTGAATTACATTTTTAAGGACAAATATTTGTTTGAAGCCAACGGACGGTACGACGGTACTTCCCGTTTTCCAAAAGACGACCGTTTTGGTTTCTTCCCTTCCTTCTCTGTCGGTTGGCGGATTTCGCAGGAAAGCTTCATGGAAGGTACCCGCAATTGGCTGGATGATTTGAAGATCCGGGCATCCTGGGGTGAACTGGGTAATCAGTTACTGGGTAATGACTACTATCCCTATGTGGCAACCATGGGTATCAGCAGTTCACCTTTTATGCTGTCTACCGGAAGGATTCCTTACGTATCACCGGCCAATCTGGTGAGCCCGACCCTGACATGGGAAACCGTTGTTTCCAAGAATCTGGGTATTGATTTGACCCTCCTCAGTCAGCGGCTGGACTTTTCTTTTGATGTGTTCAGCCGGGAGACCAAAGACATGCTGACCGATGTGGAATATCCTGCTCTTCTGGGTACGGATGCTCCCCAATCGAACGCTGCCGACCTGAAGACCACCGGGTGGGAAACTTCCCTGTCCTGGCGCGACAAGATTGGCAAAGACTGGAGTTACCGGGTCACCCTGGCACTGTCCGACTGGCAGAGTGAGATCACCAAATACGACAACCCAACCGGTGCACTTAGTGAATTTTATGTTGGGCATAAAATCGGTGAAATTTGGGGATATGAAACCCAGGGGATTTTCCAGACCAACGAGGAAGTTGCCGCTTCTGCCGACCAGTCACGACTGGGGGCCAACTGGCGGGCTGGAGACATCCGGTACCGGGATCTCAATGGCGACGGCATCATCAGCCCGGGTAACAATACCCTCGGTAACCCGGGTGACCGCAAGATCATCGGTAATGCGACACCTAGATATAACTTTGGAGTTAACCTGGATCTGAACTATAAAAATTGGTCGCTGACAACCTTCTTCCAGGGTATCGGCAAGCGGGACTACTGGCCATCCGACGGCAACTGGACCTGGTTCTTCCCATACAATGCCGGGCATGTTGAATGGTATTTTATAACCGACACCTGGACCGAAGAAAACCGGAACGCCTATTTCCCGGCTGCCCATTCTTCGACCAACGATAAGAAGAACATCCAGGTACAATCCAGGTATCTGCAGAATGCCAGTTACGTTCGTTTGAAAAATGTCACCTTAAGCTATGACCTCTCCCCCAACCTGGTGAACCGGATAGGTTTAAGTGGCATAAGAATCTATGTGGCAGGCATGAATTTATGGGAATATTCAAAGATCCGGAAGCCGCTTGATCCAGAGTCGCTGCATACCAGCGTGTTCCACGATCGCTACAGCACGCTCAACTTTAACGGAGCAGTGGAATACCCGATGCAGCGGATTTTCTCAATCGGGGCCAACGTTAACTTTTAATCACCATAAAATATTATGCAATGAATTCATTGATCAAATATAAATTCCTTCTTGCAGTGCTTTTGCTGATCAGCTGCAACGATGATTTTCTGGAGCGTTATCCACTCGACCGGATCAGCAATGAAACCTTCTGGAATACGGAAAACGACCTCGCAGTGTACAACAATGGATTGTATCACCTGGCCGCGATCGACGACAGCAATGTCCCGATCATGATGGGTCATGATGATGGTTTTGAGAGCCTGAAGTGGGGTATCTGGTACATCGATGAGTTTTCAGACAACATTGCTCCGCGGCATTCACGTCATACCAACTATCAGCAATTTCGGGCTGGTAAGCACAATGTTCCACCGAACGCTGATGGAGACAATCAGTGGTTTGGTTACAAGGGATGGAATTTCGTACGTGCGGTCAACGTAGGTCTGGATAATTACAACCGGGCCAGCCTTCCCCAGGCGACGATTGATAAGTATGCCGGTGAAGCCAGGTTGTTTCGAGGTTGGTTTTATGCCGACAAGGTCTCCAAATTTGGTGACGTACCATGGGTGGACCATGAATTGACTACCGATTCCGAAGAGTTGTATGCAGCCCGGACTCCCCGGGAAACGGTTATGTCCAATGTACTGGCCGATCTGACATTTGCCACTGAAAAATTACCGAATGACTGGGCTAACGGTCAGTCTCCCGGCCGTCTCAACCGCTGGAATGCCCTGCTGATCAAGTCGAGGGTTTGTCTTTTTGAAGGCACCTGGCGTAAATACCACGGTGGAACCAATCCCGATATGTGGTTGCAGGAAGCAGCCAATGCGGCCCAGGAGATCATCGACAATGGTCCGTATGAACTCTATATGACCGGTGATCCCACCCGTGATTATAATGCCATTCACCGGATCAAGGCTGATCTGACCGGAGTACCGGAGGTGATGTACTGGAGAAGATATCAGTTGGGAGTCATTACCAATCACGTGCAGAGTTATCATAAAGATTACAACGGTGGCGCTACCAAGAGTATGGTAGAAGACTACCTTTGCACCGATGGACTGCCGATTACCTTGTCACCATTGTATCAGGGTGACGCCCAGATCGAAGATGTCTTCATGAACCGGGATCCCCGGTTACGCCAGACCATCCTGCATCCGGATGATGTGGCCTATTACGGATTCGGCAACTACGATACCCGTGCTTATCCCCGTCTACCCGGGATGGAAGGTGGCCGGAGCAGTGAGACCGGCTACCACATCATCAAAGTGTATGATCCGGATGCTGCCTATGCAACTTACAATACTTCCAATACGCCGGCTATTGTCATGCGATATGCCGAAGCTTTGTTGAACTATGTGGAAGCGGTGGCCGAGTTGGGTACCATAACCCAGGCCGATATCGATCTGACGATCAACCGCCTGAGAGACCGGGTTGGTATGCCACATCTGGATATGAACAATGTACCGGTTGATCCGCGATATGTCAACGACGGCATTTCCCCGCTGATCGCGGAAATCCGGCGGGAGCGACGGGTAGAGCTCTTTATGGAAGGCTTCCGCTACGACGATCTGCGCCGCTGGAAGCAGGGTAAAAAACTGGAAGTACCCAGTTATGGAATGCGTTGGGATGATGCGGCGATTGCCCGCTATCCCAAGGCCAACGTCAAATCATCCATGGTAGATGGTGTACCCTATATCGATGTGTATCAGGGGACCGACTGGGAAAATCCGGTGTTTGATGAAGCCAAGCATTACCTGTGGCCGATTCCACTTAGTGACCTGGCTCAGAATCCAGCCCTTGGTCAGAATCCGGGCTGGTAGCAGGAATAGAGGACAGTAGATAAAATTTCACTTTCCAGTGAGGCCGGATGTTATGGGTCCGGCCTCACTTTTTATTAAAGAAGAAGGTAGGAATAGATGAATGGTTATTGGCTGACCGGTCTTTTACATTCTTTGATCCTGTGTACGATCATTGCCCAGCCCTGCTTACCGGAGGGAGTAATCTTCCGTAGTCAGGAACAAATCGATGCCTTCTTGTCTGCCTATGAAGATTGCCTTAAAATATCAGGCGCGGTCCTGATTGAAGAAGAACTACCTGGCAACATCAGAAATCTGCAGGGGTTACAACAGCTCATGGAAATCGGAAGATATCTGGAGATCCGTAACAATCGTGTACTGAAGGACTTGAAAGGTCTCGAAAACCTGACCCGGATTGGAGGCCGGCTGATCATCTCCGGTAATCAGGCCTTGACCTCTTTGGAAGCACTCGAGTCATTGAATTTTGTCGGAGAGAGCCTTCGGATTTCGGACAATCATGCGCTGCCGAACGTTTCTTCGTTGACCCGGCTTCAAGTGATCCGCGGAGATCTGTCCATATCCGATAATCGCAGCCTGGTACATTTTCAGGGATTCCGGAATCTTCTCGAGATTGATGGTAGCCTTATCATAAGTGGCAATCAGATTTTGAGTAATATGGATGGATTCCAGAATCTCCGGGTGGTCCGGGGTAATTTTCTGGTTCATGATAATGTTTTTCTCCGGGACATGACCGGTCTCGAATCGCTGCTCCAGATCGACGGTGATTTTATCGTTGATTACAATCCTTCGCTAACCGGGTTTGCCGGCCTCGGAAAACTAACGTCCGTCGGTGGGTATTTTCACCTGGTCAATAACCGGTCACTAGTCGATCTGCAGGAATTCCGATCGCTAAAGGCCATTTCCGGGTTGTTGCAAATCTACAATAATGACGCCCTGGAAAGCCTTAACGGACTGGATAGCATCAATCACCTCGATATCGGAAGTCTGGCCATTATTTCCTGCCCCAACCTGACGGACTGTGCGGTGGCCAGTATTTGCAACTTCCTGAGGGATGGGCAGGGAATTCATTCCATAAGCAGGAATAAACCCGGCTGCAACAATCCGGATGAAATCATGAAAAACTGTAACCGGATCGGGATCAACAGTAACCCGGGTCTCAATCGGATTCTGTTTTTTCCAAACCCGACGCCTGGTTTCCTGCGATTTACCGGTTATATTGAAAATGCAGTGCTAAGCGTGAAGGATGTAGCCGGTAAACTGCTCTTTGAGCAGCAGCAGGAAGGCGACGTAATCGATTTGTCGGAATTGCCGACCGGAGCATACCTGATTGAACTGAAATCGGAACGAAAGAGCGTGGTGAGTCCGGTTATCAAGATGTAAGTGCAGTCACTCTGAGCTTTCTTTTTTTCCTGCCGATGACTGCAAATCCCCAACTTTGTTTTTCGGATTGCCCAATAAATTCCATGAAAAAAAACTATTTTAGAAATTCATAAAAACACTTGATTATGAAGCTCTGCCCAGGACGTTTGCCAGTAATTTTGATAGTTATTTTCAGTGCTATTAATGCCCCTTTTCCGGTATTTTCTCAACCGGTTGAACATGAAACGGTGGCTCTGGAAAATCCGATGTCGGTCGATTACCTCCGGAAAAATCTGAGGAAAGATGCTCCCCGGTTGATCCTGACCAAAGAGCTGAGAAAAGAATTACGGGAAAAGATAAAAACCGTTCCTGAAGTCAGGAATTATTATGAGGCGATAAAAATGAATGCCCAGCAAATCCGCAGCGAGCCGCTCCTGGAAAGGATTGTAACCGGCCGGCGATTGCTCAGTGTATCTCGAGAAATGCTGTACCGCATGGGCATCCTGGGTATGGTCTACAGCATGGAAGGAGATAAGCAGATACTTGACCGGATCAACAATGAACTCCTTGCGGTATGCAGCTTCATTGACTGGAATCCTTCGCACTATCTCGATGTCGCCGAGATGTCACTGGCACTGGCGCTGGCGGTCGATTGGGTAGGGCAGGATCTTCCTAAAAGTACGGTAGCTTTATGCAAGGAAAATCTGATTAGTAAAGGCATCGATCCCAGCTACAATGAAAAGGGAAATGTAGGCTGGATCAACGGCAGCAACAACTGGAACCAGGTTTGTCATGGGGGTATGATCGCCGCAGCCATTGTCACTGCCGATGTTAATCCTGAACTGGCGGCTAAGACGATCAGTCGTGCCCTGGAAGGGATGCCTCATGCCATGGTCGAATACGGACCGGATGGTGTCTATCCGGAGGGTTCCACCTATTGGGGTTATGGTACCAGCTTCACGGTATTGACCTCTTCGATGCTGACTACCGCTTTTGGTACCGATTTTGGCCTGGCTGAATACCCGGCTTTTTTGGAAAGCGCCAATTTTCGGAGATTATGCAATGCCCCTTCCGGCTGGTATTACAATTTTGCCGATTGCGGAGACCAACGTAGCGAGGCTGCCGATATCGTGTTGGCCTGGTTTGCAACGTATACCGGAAACAGCAGTTACTTTGAACGGGAACGCTTCCTGCTGCCACCTGCATCCATGGGAAAATTGTCGCGCATCTCGGGTCCTGGGCTGGTCTGGCTGGCACAATATCAGGAGAAAACCAGTTCATCACTACCGTTGGCCTGGAAAGGAGAGGGGGCCAATCCGATCGTCATTTTTCGGGGAGGTGATAGTGATTCCCGCAACTATTATTTCGGTGGCAAAGGAGGCTGGGGCCAGGTCAATCACGGTAATATGGATGCCGGTTCGTTTGTTTTCGAGTTGGATGGAGTCCGCTGGTCGATCGATCCCGGCAATCAGAGCTATCACGAGCTGGAAAAGACCGGGTTCAGATTATGGGACCGTTGCCAGGATTGTGAACGCTGGACCCTTTTGACCAAGCACAATCTGGGGCACAGTACGCTGAGCGTCAACAATGCCCTGCATGTGGTGGATGGCTTTGCATCCATTGTTGATTTTAAAGAGGGAAACCGTCCACAAGCGACTATTGATATGAGTCCTGCCTTTAAAGGATATTTGAAAAGTGCCCGTCGTACTTTCACCAAAGATGGCCCGGCTTCTCTGTTGATTGAAGATCGGGTCGAAATTGATCCGGAAAAAACGAGCGTAATGACCTGGCATATGATGACCACCGCCGACGTACAGATCACCAAAGATGGAGCTATCCTTGAGCAGAATGGTAAAAAGCTGAAACTGGAAAATCTCAGTTATCCGGAAATCAAGGTATCGGTCATTTCACTGGACCCACCTCCGCTGAAGCTGGACCGGAAGATCGAAGGCTTAAAGCGGATTGAGATACAGATCCCTGCCTATATTATCGAAGAAAATAATCGTCCGATCCGGGTACGCTTGTCAGGGATGTAATCCTGGAGCGGCGATTTTAATCGCCGGAGCAATAGGGTATTGTTACAAGGGCGAATGAATTCGCCCCTCCAAGTGGAGCTGCTGGCCAATTTTAAATGCAATCCTGGAGCGGCGATTTTAATCACCGGAGCAATAGGGTATTGTTACAAGG
>CAYRYD010000032.1:0-62616 GCA_964428345.1 uncultured Saprospiraceae bacterium
CGAAAAAACCTGCACCTTCTACGTAGACTAACCGAAAACTAACCCCAAAAGACCACCACCATCATCAGCAATTGCTGGTAATCAGCCGCCTCCCGGAAGAGATTTCAGGAGGCGGTTTTTATTTAAAGCTGCATCTTAGTCAATCTGTTTTTGGCTTCTGTTGAAATTTACTTTCAATCAATACCTGGTCATTATCAGTCAAATATAGATGGTCATTCTGATGTTTGAGTGATCCATAACCTGTCGAAGGTCAAGCTGCCTTTTCAAAGTTCCGGATCTTCATTTTTACTTTGAATCCACCATCACTCTGTACATCAAGATCGGCTTTCAGCTTGGTGGCAAACATTTTAATCAGAGAAAATCCAAATGATTTCTTTTCCATGGCTCCAATATCGGCAACACCGGTACCATTGTCGGCAATTTCCAGATAAAGGTTATTACCTTGTTCGCTTAAGACGATACTTATGGTGGGTTCAGGCGCCGTCTTGAAGGCATGTTTAAGGGCGTTGCTTATCAATTCGTTCATCATCAGCCCCAGGGGGATCATGGTGTCTACATCGAGATTGACCGGTTCGACCCGGATATCCAGTCTGATCTCATCTTCACGGATCTTGTAAGAACGCAACAGATTCTCGACCAGTTTGGTCAGATAGATCTTCGCATTGACACCCCGGAGATTATCGTTCTGATAGAGATCCTGGTGGATCAAGGCCATCGATCGCACCCGGTCCTGTCCCTGCCGTAAGGCATCCAGCGCATTTTCATCCAGTATATATTTGGATTGCAGGGAGAGAAGTGATGAAATAACCTGAAGATTATTTTTTACCCGGTGGTGAATTTCCCGCAATAAAGTATCTTTTTCCAGTAAAGCGGTCGATATGACCTTATTTTGTTTTTCAATTTTTTGATAAAGCCTGAATAAAACCAACGATATGCCGGCGAGGAGTATCAAACCGGTCAGCAGTCCGATATTTTGCCGTTTACCTGCCATCATTTTAGTTTGAATAAGGTCGTTTTGTACATTCAGGAGGGAGATTTCCTTTTCCTTTTTATCGGCTTCAAATTTTTCCCGCAGTTCCGTTAAATTCCGGTCACGGTCGGCATTTAAAAGGCTGTCGTTCAATTGTCTGAGTTGTTCACTGTGGAGGAAGGCATTCCGGAAGTCACCGGTTTTTTCATAATACTCGATCCATCTGCTAATCAATCCGGCTTCGACGTTTCGAATATTATTTTCGCGGGTGATCCTTTGCGCTTCAGTGAGACAAACTCTGGCGTTCTCCATTTCATTCATTTCCAAAGCAACCTGAGCCTTGGTTAACCAGACACCCTGGATCAGCTGCAGATCTTTGGTGGGAGACAAATATTTCAAGGCATCATTGGCATATATTTCTGCCTGTTCGGAAAATTTTCGCTTCACGGCAAGATCGGCCAACATGGCGTAGGGACCTCCCAGTTCGTCAGGCAGATTGATATCATGGATATATTCGATCGATTTGAGGAGGTATTTTTCCGCTTCCTCAAATTGTCCGGTTATTTTCAGCATATTACCGAGATTGTTGTGGTTGATTATCAACCGCCTCAAGCGCGTTGATCCGGTATAATAGGGAATGGCCTGCTGTAAATAATTGATTGCACCAAAAGTATCTTTCTGGGCCCATGCGACTGCAGCCAGATTATTGTGCAACGCCCCGATCTGCCCTGAATCCCGGACCTCTTCAAAATCGATCATTGCTGACAGAAATGCCTCGGTCGCTTTCGGATAATCCCCGGAAATAAAATCGACCGAACCGATCAGTACCTTGGCCCGGCCTTTCTGATAAATATCATCGACTTCGTGAGCCAGAGAATCATACATTTTAGCAAAGTACATAGCTTTTTGCCGGTCTTTTTGAGTAGTATGCTGACAGAGGAGGTTGAGAATCCTGAATTTCGACTTTGTCGTCCGGGCGGTATCCAAAGCCTGTTCAAGACTGTCAATGATGGCATCCTGACCATGGATGTTACCCAGTATCAGTATCAGCCCGGTTATCAGGAGTAATCTTCTTATTTTCATGGTTCTAAAATAGCACAACTGATAGAATCTTGCCGTTTTAACCTACCAGATCGATTCGCGATCAGGGTTTGAACGGGTATTTTTCCAAATATCCGTATTTTAATAGTGCAAAACCAGATTGTAGAGTTTCAGATAACTGCCGGATAGCTTCATAATGCTAAAAATGAAAATGATCATTGTCATATTCTTCTTCCTGATGCTTTTACAGGGCTGCGGGACCCAAACCGACTCGGTAAGCAATCATTCGATGGAAGAATGGATTCAGCTCTTTAATGGCAAAGATCTGACCGGCTGGACTCCTAAGATCAAAGGGAAACCGCTGGGAGAAAACTTTCTAAATACCTTCCGGGTATCCGGGGGTGTATTGCAGGCCAATTACGACAATTACGAAGCTTTTGATGACCGTTTTGGCCATCTTTTTCACCAGGATACCTTTTCCTGGTACCGGCTGGTTGCCGAATACCGCACGGTGGGCGATTCGACCATTCCGGGTGCTCCGGGGTGGGCCTACCGCAATAATGGACTTATGCTCCACTCCCAGTCGCCGCAGAGTATGGGACTAGAGCAGGATTTTCCGATTTCCCTGGAAATGCAGCTGTTATCAGGCAACGGTAAGGACGAGCGACCGACTGCCAACCTCTGTACGCCAGGTACCCATGTGCATCTGGCAGATACCCTGTTTACTAACCACTGTATTCAGTCCCGATCCAAAACTTACCACGGAGATGCATGGGTCAGGGTTGAGGCGATTGTGCTGGGGGATTCTGTGATACATCACCTGGTGGAAGGCGACACCGTTTTTACCTTTACCAGACCTGTGATGGGAGCCGGGGTGGTCAATGATTATCTGCCAGAAGTCTTAGTCGAGGGTAAGCCTGTGAAAAGCGGCTTTATTGCGATCCAGGGTGAAAGCCATCCGACGGAATTCCGGAAAATCGAATTGCTGAATCTGTGTGGTTGTATGGATAAAAAGGCCAAAAACTATAAATCATATTTCCTTAAAGCGGATAATAAACGATGCCGGTATTGAAGGCATTCCCTGACTGTTGAATTTTAATGTTTAACTGTTTAACTGGAAAGTAACCCGAGGGTAACCGAAGTTACTTATCAATTTACCATCCACTCGAATGAAGATCAATGCTCCTTACAAGTACCAGAACTTATTCCAGGTCAGATTATCAGAAAAAAAGAATATTATTCTGGAGGTTTTACAACAATTCATTTAGATGGAATTAAATTATGACATAATCAGACTTTCGGCCGGCGATATGGATCTGGCCGGTGAATTGATAAGACAATGGAATATTGATGACGGAGATTCTGAAGCTTTGATCCCGGAAAGAGATTATCTACGGCAAAGACTGGCACAGAATGATTTTCACGTGCTGGTCGCCAAGGCCGGTGGTGAGGTTGTAGGAGGCCTGACCGCTTATGAACTGCCGATGTTTGACAAACCGGAAAGAGAAATGTTTCTGTATGAAATTGGAGTGATCCGGTTATTCCGAAACAGGGGAATTGCCAGGGCGTTGATCGACGAATTAAAAATGATTTGCCGCGAGAAAAATATCCGGGTTATTTTTGTCGGAACCTCCATGGATAATTCAATAGCCAGGTATTTGTACGAAAGCACCGGTGGAGTACAGGAGATCATTCCCTGGTTTACGTATGATTTATAGATTCCGGACACTGTACCGGTAAACCGGTAATACTCAGCCGTCAAGCAGCAGTCGATGCTGTACCAGTTGCGGTACTTCATCGGGAAAATGAGAAATAAAAATCAGGGTATGCTGATCAGTGAGAACCATATTGAGCAATTGATTGCTTTTTGTCGTCGCGAGCTGGTCAAGACCCTGGTAAGGCTCATCCAGCAGGAAGACCGGTGGTGTTTTATTCAAGGCCCGCATCAGAAAAAGGAGGCGCTGCATACCCGTTGATAACGCTTGAAAGGGAGTATGGATTTTGTCGGTAAGTTCAAAATATTCAAAGAGCATAAGAGCCAGCTCCAGAGAATTTATGTCCCTGGTTCTGACAAAGAAACCATCCCAAAGTCCGCTGAGCACAACATCGATGGCCGTATGATTATAGCGGAAGTAGCTGTGTAGTTCAGGTGAAGTAAAACCAATACTTTTTTTTAGATCCCAGATATTTTCTCCGGTCCCTCTTCTTCGGTCAAACAGGGTTATTTTATTGGAATAGGCCTGGGGATGATCACCATAAATTAAACTGATCAGCGTAGATTTACCGGAGCCATTTGCACCCTGGACTACCCATTTTTCACCTTTTTTTACTTCCCAGTCAAGATCGTGAAAAATTTTTTGATTGTTGTATTGAATATTTATTTTATCAAATTTTAAAAGAAATTCAAAGGAAGTAGAAACAGGATTATTGAAGCGATCTATCAATATTTTTGGTGGTGGAGTAAAGCGGTCGACCGAGTTTCCTTCCGGAGTTTTTCCCGTGATTTTTCCTGCGCATTTTATAGATCCTTTTTCCAGATGGAGTTGATGGGTCATGCATTTGGGCAGGCTGCGGAAATGGCCGGAGAAAATAATCTGCTGCTCAAAGTACTCAACCAGATGATCGATGTAGTCATTAAATACCCGGCGGCTTTGATCGTCCAGGCCAATATGAGGATTGTCCAGGAGGATCATTTTTGGCCGGGAAAGAAAGGCTTTGCATAACAACATTTTCCGGGTCTGTCCGCTCGAGAGCTTAATACGTTCCAGTGGGAGCAAGACGCGGAGATTCAGAAGATCAAGCAATTCCTGGTGGAGCGGGTCTGCCTGATCCAGACCACCATCCACCAAATAGTCCCTTACGGTAAGATACCCGCCGGAATCGAAAGCCTGGTATCGCTGCTGATAATAGTGAACCGTATTGGCATTGTGAAAAAGTGGGCCGGTCTCGGTAAAGGAAACCATCCGGATGGCGGCTTTTCGTTCTTCATAGCTTCCGGAATTTTGGAGAAAACGAAAATCAATACTACCGGACATTATCCGGGTTTTACCTGCCAGGGTATGAAGTAATGCAGTTTTTCCCGATCCGGTATTACCGGTAACAACCCAATGTTCGTGTGGTCGAATATGCCAGCTGATATGGTTGATCACGGGCTGCGTGGTGTATCCGGCCGACAGGTTTTCGAGAACAATCATGGGGTAATGATAGGAAATATTGAAATGGTTGGATGTTGTTTGAGGTTGTTTGAAGTTGTTTGAAGTGGTTTGAGATGGTTTGAAGTGGTTGGATGTTGTTTGAGATGGTTTGAAGTTGTTTGAAGTTGTTTGAAGTGGTTTGAAGTTGTTGGATGTTGTTTGGAAGTGGTTGGAGCTGCGGGATTTAATCATGATCTTTACCAGACAATATATAAGGTTGAGTATGAAACAATGGTTGGGTATATCGATGGTCGTTTTCACCATGTTTTTTGGTTGCCGCAGCAAGGATGACCGCCTCAATATTTTATTCATTGCGGTCGATGATCTGCGGCCGGAACTGGGTTGTTATGGAAATGACCGGGTTAAGACCCCCAATATCGACCGGGTAGCTGAGCAGGGGTTTGTCTTTAAGCACCATTATGTACAGGTGCCTACCTGTGGGGCATCTCGATTTAGCCTGTTGACCGGGATGCGACCACGCACACGGACACATCTTTTGAATAGCGCCATTGCTGATGAACTGGCCGGAGCCCCGGAATCCGAGGTGCCGGAATCTTTTGTCCATCAGTTGCGAAGGCATGGATACAGCACCGTAGGTATTGGAAAAATCGGGCATTCAGCCGACGGACTTATTTATGGCTATGAAGATCAGCCATCATCCAGAAGAGAATTGCCTTATAGTTGGGATGAATTCTTAATGGACGCCGGCAAGTGGGGTACGGGGTGGAATGCCTTTTTTGGGTATGCCAATGGTGAGAACAGGCAGAGCCTGAAAAAGCAAGTGAAACCCTATGAAAAGGTCGCGGTAGACGATCTGGGCTATCCGGATGGTCTGAGTACGAAACTGGCATTGAAAAAACTGAGGGAACTGAAGGAAACGGACCAGCCGTTTTTCCTGGGGGTGGGTTATTTCAAGCCACATCTCCCATTTAACGCACCGGAAAAATATTGGGACCTGTATCATGAAGATTCCCTGCCTCTACCGGCTTTTACTGGTATTCCCACCGATGTTTCGAAGGCCAGCCTGCACCAGAGCAATGAATTTAATCAGTACGCTTTGGGTGATGAAAAGGCCTCCCTCGATACCGTATTGTCAGAGACTTATAGCCGAAAACTGATCCATGCCTACTATGCCTGTGTTAGTTATATCGATGCCCAGATTGGTCAGTTAATGCAGGAACTCGAGACGCTCGACCTGGCTGATAATACCATTGTCGTGATCTGGGGGGATCATGGATGGCACCTGGGAGAGTTGCGGGTTTGGGGCAAACACACCCTTTCCGAATATGCCCTCCGTAGTGTCCTGGTCATGAGAGTCCCCGGCAGAAGTGGTCATGGGATTCCGGTTACCCTGCCGGTTGAGTCCGTAGACATATATCCGACATTGATGGAATTATGTGAGGTCTCAACACCGGTTGGTATCGATGGTGAAAGCTTTACAGACCAGTTGAAAGTCGGGAATCCACCAGAGAGACAGGAGGTAGCTTACAGTTATTTCCGGAACGGAATATCCATGCGTACCGATTCATTTCGACTCACCCGGTATTTTCGCCAGGAGCAGCCCGCAATCGAGTTGTACAATTATTATTTGGATCCTCATGAAACCCGGAACCTGGCGGGAGCGTTTCCGGCTAAAGTGACCGAATTGTTACCTTTGCTCGAGGAGGGTGATACCGGACTATACCGGGAAAGTCAATAAAAAATTTTGACGATTGGCAACGATCATCAGATGATCCGGGTCATAAGATTTTATGACAACTGTCATCGAATAAGGGAAATGAATCGAAGAACTTTATCGAATCTGGTAGAGTTTAATTGATGTCAACCGGATCTTTATAAATCTAAATTATTATGGGTTATTATTATAGTAAAATCATCCGGAACCGGCAGTTTGATACGGTCATCGAAAAAGTGACCGGAGAGTTGCAAAAGGAAGGTTTCGGTGTGTTGACTGAAATAGATGTCACGGCTACCTTTAAAAAGAAGCTGGATGTGGATTTTAAGAAATACCGTATTCTGGGAGCCTGTAATCCTAGCTTTGCTTACAAAGCCCTTCAGGTCGAAGACAAGATTGGTACCATGTTACCTTGTAATGTAATTGTCGAGGAAGTAGAAGACCACGGAATAGAAGTGGCGGTGGTTGATCCGGTGGTTTCGATGAAGGGGGTCAATAATGAGCAGCTGGCCAAAATTGCCGGAGAAGTCAGAGACAAGCTCCGCCGAGTGGTAGACAATGTGTAAGAAATGATCAGGGAAGGACGTTGTCTCCTTCCCTGCACTTTCACTGCTTAAAAAGGCTCCAGCGATATAAATTCCACACCAGTTTCTCTATTGGTGCCTATTGTTAATTCTCCTGTCCGATCATCAGCCAGGCTTTGAGAAAAGCATCGATGTTGCCATCCAGGACACCGATGGTGTCACTGGTCTGATATTGGGTCCGGTGATCTTTGACCCGGCGGTCGTCCAGGACATAACTCCGGATTTGGGAACCCCATTCGTTTTTCATTTTGGAAGCTTCGATCTTATCGCGTTCTGCCTGTTGTTTTTCCAACTCTATTTCATATAGGCGGGATTTAAGCATTTGCATGGCCTTATCGCGGTTCATATGCTGTGATCGTTCTTCCTGACACTCGACCACGATACCGGTAGGGAGGTGCCGCACTCTTACAGCAGTCTCTACTTTATTGACATTTTGGCCGCCGGCTCCACTGGCACGGAAAGTATCCCATTCGAGATCGGCCGGATTGACTTCGATTTCAATCCGGTCGTCGATCATCGGATGTACAAAAACGGAGGAGAAAGAGGTCATTCGCTTGCCTTGAGCGTTAAAGGGACTGACCCGTACCAGGCGGTGTACACCATTTTCCCCTTTGAGCAGACCGTAAGCATAATCACCCTTGATTTCCAACGAAACCGATCGTAATCCTGCGACATCACCATCGACCCGGTTAAGCTCGGATACCTTGAAACCATTCTTTTCGGCCCACATTACATACATGCGAAGCAACATAGCTGTCCAGTCGCAGCTTTCGGTACCGCCGGCACCGGCATTGATCTCCAGGATACATCCGAGCTCATCTTCCGGTTTATTGAGCGTCGACCGGAATTCGACATCCTCCAGCTTATCCATGGCCAGTTTATAAGCCTGATCGACTTCATCTTCGCTCACATCACCTTCTTTCCAGAAATCGAAGAGCACTTCCACGTCATCGACCAAAACCCGGACATCTTCCCAGGCTTTCACCCAATGCTTCAGAAGACCAATTTCCTTCAGCATGGTTTCGGCCCTTTTGGGATCATCCCAGAAATTGGGATCCAGGGTTAGCTGTTCTTTATCTTTTATCTGAAATTGACGGTTATCGACGTCAAAGATACCTCCTGAGAGAACCTAAACGGTTCTTCATGGCCTGCAGTTGTTCGATGGTCATGATTTAAAATTGAATAATTTGTTTATAATCTAATAATGCCAGATAACATTGAAAGGGTTCCTTTAGTTCACCCCGGTCAGCTCTACCAGAAAGTATAATGGAGTATTTCCCGGAATTTCGAGATAGCCTGACTCACCATATCCCAGTGCAGGCGGAATAAAAAGGGAAGCCATTGTACCTTCCTTTAGATAACCGATGCCTTCGTCCCAACCTTTGATAGCCCGTCCCTGGCCAAGGGGGAATTCGTAAGCTTCTCCGTGATCGTAGGAATTATCGAAGGATTTTCCATCCATGAATGTGCCGTAATAATGCACGCTGACCATATCGCCGGCCCCTGGCATAGCTCCGGAGCCCTCATGATGGATTGCGTATTCCAGTCCTGAGGCAGTTTTCTGAAGGTTTGGCAACTTGCCGGCTTTATAATCAGCCAGGGCTTTTTCGGCCATCTGCATGATTTCCGGCTTTCGTGCCCGGGTGATTTCCATATCGGCATTGCGCTGATCAAGAACGGCCTGCATTTCAGCTTTAAATTCCTCATCGGTTTTAATCTCAACAAATTTGAGATCGTACTCGATCATCTCCATCCCGGCAAAAGCAGGGGGTAGCTCTTCGACAGAGTCGAGCGGAAAGTATAGAGTGGCGCTGTCTCCCTCCGACATCATCGCCAAAGCATCGATTATGATCGGGGTTTCCTTGGTGTATTCATCTTCAGCCGGTATGCGGATCCGGGGTATCTGATCCGATCCATAACTGGTATTCAGGATTGAATCCTTGTGGCGCATGACAATCTGGAAATAGGCATACTCCCCGGGTGCCGGATGAGGTCCGTTGGTTGACACATGGCGTTCGAGTCGGTAACCCCTGCGGGTGAGATCACCTGTTGTTTCCTGCTGACAGGCGATCAGAATGCCCGTCAGCAAAACTATCAATGAAATCTGAATTTTCATATTATTGGTTTAATTAGCTCGTCTTTGAACTGTGGTAAAATTGATTTGATAAGATCAAGGGTAGCAGCCAGACTGGCTTTGGAATAACCTCCGGCAGCATTGCGATGACCACCCCCGTTAAAGTAATTTTTTGCGATTTCTTCTACGGAAAAATTCCCTTTGGAACGAAAA
The DNA here is from genome assembly GCA_964428345.1 of uncultured Saprospiraceae bacterium. GTDB lineage: Bacteria > Bacteroidota > Bacteroidia > Chitinophagales > Saprospiraceae > JABDMH01. The sequence goes on from CAYRYD010000032.1 coordinate 9,752, forward strand.
GATAGTTTAATAATTGTGGGTTGTTGCCGGATAAACACGGCCATATGGACATTCTTAAGCTTCAACAGGTAGTTGACAATACCCTCGGTATCTCCCCTCTGGATTTCATAAACCTGAAAATCGTGTTTGTTGAGGAAGATGATACCGGTCTTATACTCATCGATGATCTCCATCCGGTTTATCAGGCAATGTCCCAGTAAACGCAGGTTCTTTTCGTCCAGTGTATTGAAAATGCGGTCGTAAATACCATTGGTATCGAGTCCGATTTCCTGCAAATTGGCGACAGTACGAAAGAGGGTCGGTGAGGTGCTGTATTGAAATGAACCTGTATCAGTGAGAATGCCCGTGTAAATACAGGTTGCAATGGAAAGGTCTGTGAGCTGCCGCCTGTCATATCCTTCGATAAAACGGTGAACCAGTTCGCAGGTAGAACTGGCAGTGGTATCGGAAAGGATAAAATCGCCGATGGGATCAGGATAAAGGTGATGATCGATCACGATGGTATAGATATTCCTTTCTGCCAGAAGTTCTCCCATCTTATCAATACGTGACAGGGAATTATAGTCGAGAATAACCGATACTTCGACATGATTGACAAAATCTTCAATGGGTTGCGGATCAAGATCAAAGATCTGGATGTCCTTAATCCCGGGCAGCCAGTGGTAGTTGTCCGGATACTCGGAGGGGAAGGCTACCATGACCCGGTGCCCCTGCTTCTGCAACCATTGAGCCATGGCCAACGAAGAGCCAATGGCATCGCCATCGGGGTTACGATGGCTGGTGATCAGTATGTTTTTAGGAGTTGATAAAACGAATCTAACCTCGTCGATTTCCAGCATTTCTTCCAATTAAACGACGAAAATGTGACTTTTTGGTGAGGGTGAGAAATTTATTTTGACCTGAAACAGGGTATTGATTGCAAGTGATTTAATTACTTTTGCCGTTCGAAAAAAAAGATCAATTACCATAGAAGCAAAAATATTAAGGAAATTATGAACAACAGGACTTTCACGATGATCAAACCGGATGCCGTAAAGGCCGGGCACATCGGCAATATATTGGAAAAGATTACCAGTGCCGGTTTCCGGATCGTTGCAATGAAAATGACGCGGCTTTCAGCCGATACCGCCGGTGAATTTTACGCGGTACATCGGCAACGGCCATTCTATCAGGAGCTCGTCAATTTCATGTCTTCGGGGCCGATTGTTGCCGCGATTCTGGAAAAAGAAAATGCCGTCGAGGATTTTCGAAAACTGATCGGAGCGACGAATCCGGCGGAGGCAGCACCGGGCACTATCCGGGCTTTATATGCTACGAATGTCGGTGAAAATGCCGTTCATGGTTCCGACTCGGATGAAAATGCCCTTATAGAAAGCAATTTTCACTTTGCTGGTTGTGATGTCTACACTTATTAGCCCGAGTCGGTGTTGAGGTCAAACCTTTGTTGCAGGTAGAAAGTCCGGTAGTATTTTGCTGCTGATATTCCCCTGGGAGGCCGTTGAAATACTCACCTCGCGCTGATTTAATTAAGAATACATTTTTATTATCAGATGTTCAGCCGTTCTCGCCGCTCCTGGCTTCATTGAGACTCTGCCCGGCAGGCCTTGGCAGACGGTGTCAGTCAGTTACAACTTCCAGTATCTTCCTTCGTCTCGCTTCGCCAGAAACGACGATTTACGGCTTCAGCATCAAGCTGCGTAATTCAACGGCCTCCTAGGAAAAGTTTACCAGGGTCACCCCGTCACCGCCATTTTCCGGATTGGGGTGATAGATTTCGATGGGGAGCTCGTATTCCCGCAACTTGTCTTTTACCAGGTTCTTCAGAATGCCGTTGCCCTTACCGTGAATAATCTCGAGCTGGTGGAGATTGGCCACCAGTGCTCTGTCAACAAATTGCTCCAACCGGAGGAGTGCTTCTTCCTTTCGCAGGCCACGGAGGTCAATCTTATGGTGCACTTCATCCATCATGTGCATCCGGGTATTGACTGATTTTTGCCTTTGGATGTCGATAGGAGCTCTGCTGTGTTCGAGATCGGCAGCTTTGACACTGAGGGTGATATTGCCGGCCAGTACCGTTATTTTGTTTTTCTGGATGCTTTCAATGGTGCCGGTCATTCCCCCCATTTTCATGCGTACATGATCACCCACCTCAAAAGGTTTCTGGATTTCTGAGGTGATTGTCCGGGTAAGAATATGCTGGTGAATTTCCCGGGTATGGGTTTCAAGGCTGGTTTTTTCTTCTTTGAGACGGGCGCTGAGTTTTTTGGCTTTTTCCAGATTTTGATTTTCCCTTATTTCTCGGATGATTTTTTCCAGGTCTTTATTGGCCTGGGTTTGCTGCTGGAGCTGCATATTTTTTTCATCCAGTTTCAATTTTTTCCTGCGCACGTCAAGTTCTGCCGACATGCGCTCATAATTACGCACTAATTTATTCAGATTTTGCTCTTGCTCTTGTACGGTTTTTAATTTTTTTTCCAGCTCATTTTTTTCTTTTTGGAGGGAAGTCAGCAAATAATCCAGGCTTCCTTCTTTCTTGCCAATTTTTTGACGGGCCCGCTGGACGATCTTTTCGTGTAGACCACTGCGTCTGGCCATCTCAAAAGCAAAGGAACTGCCCGGAGATCCAATATCCAGGTGGAAAGTGGGTTGCAGAGCCTCCTTGTCAAATGCCATCGAAGCATTTTGCATGCCTTCTGTCTTCGAAGCGAGAATTTTGAGGTTGCCGTAGTGGGTAGTAACGACACCCCGTGCCTGCAACTGGTCTAGTCGTTGGAGGATGGATTCGGCAATGGCCGCTCCGATCGTTGGTTCGGTACCTGAGCCAAATTCATCGATCAGGAATAAAGTACGGCGGTTGGACTTTTCAGTAAAGACCTTCATATTCTGAAGGTGGGAAGTATAGGTGCTCAGATCCTCCTCAATCGATTGCTGGTCACCGATGTCGGTGAGTATTTGGTCAAAAATACCCATGACCGACTGATCATCGACCGGGGTGAGCAATGCCGCCTGATGCATCAGACATAGAAGACCTACCGTTTTTAGGGTGATGCTCTTACCACCGGCATTGGGACCACTGATAACAACAATCCGCTGGCGGTCATCCAGCATCAGGTTAAATGGAATGACTGCCTCCCGGTGATCGCGGTGTTTGAGCAGGAGGAGTGGATGGTAAGCCCGGTACCATTCGAAGGAAGCACCATCTGTGCACTTGGGATGGGAGTGTACACCCAGGGCGATACCTTGAAGGGCTTTGGCCTGGATGATGTCAAAATCAGTGATCACCTTCGAATTCAACTGCAGTGTTTCCAGATTCAGATGCAGCTCCTGACAAAGTTGTTTAATGATTTTCCGGATCTCCCTCCGTTCTTCGTTTTGCAGTTCGAAGAGTTCGCTATCGAGAGCGAGCGTTTCTTCCGGTTGAATGAAAACGGTTTTACCGGTCGAAGATTCATCATGAATGATCCCCTTTACTTTTCTTTTATGCTCGGACAGCACTGCCAGTACGCGGCGGCCATTGCGATAAGATTCAAAATTATCGGTCAACAGACCCTGATCCTTGTACTTTGCCATGGCCCGGTTAAAGGCATGATCCAGCGCAGTAGCTTTCGATTGAAGTTCCTTCCGGATTTTTGCCAGAGCATCCGAAGCGTTGTTCCTGATATTTCCCTCCTCATCAAAGATTCTGTAAAAATGCTGCTGAAGCTTCGGTAAAGGTTCCGTCTGCGAGAGAACGGTAAACAATGATTTCCAACGAATGCGTTTGTCTTTGGTAAAAAAGTCAAACCAGGTGGCGACCATGTCCAGCTGACGTCTGATCTCCAGGATGACTTCTATTTCAAGAACGACATCCTGTTTTTTCAGGTAACGCCAACTTTCATTCAGGTCTTCGTAATCACCTACATGGATCCGGGTGGTATCCTGTAAAATCTCCTGAAAGCATACGATCTCTTCAAGTTTGTCCCGTATGGTCAGCGCATCCAGGTGGATCTCCGGATTTTTCAGGATATTCCGGGCAGGGGTGCCACTACAGCGCCGGGTTAAATCGTGCAGGATTTTATCAAATTCAAGTTGGGAGTAAATATCCGGTGGATACAGGAATGCCATAATTTTGTTCAGAACGCCACGACGAAGTTAAAAGTTTAAATGCAGTCTTGAATTTTTACCCGGAAGAAACCCGGTTTTTGCCTAGCTGGTCAGTAAATCTACGCTCAATTTTTTGCACTTTTATCGCATGCTTTGGAGGCAAACCACACTGAACTGCAGGGGAACTTTGCTGGACCTGATCGATCCGGTGGTGATGGGTATTGTCAATGCAACGTCCGATTCATTTTATGCTGACAGCCGGGTACGCTTTCTTGACAATACGGTAGAGAAGGTTGCTCAGATGATTGTTGATGGTGCCGCTATCATCGATGTGGGCGGAATGTCGACCCGGCCGGGATCAGCGCCTATCGGACCGGATGAAGAGATCAATCGATTGATGCCGGTGATCCGGGTGCTGCGTACTACTTTTCCCGAACAGATTATTTCGATAGATACCGTATGGAGTGTGGTGGCTCGTTGGGCGTTGGAGCAGGGTGTGCATATGATCAATGATATTTCAGCCTGGTCGATGGATCCCGGTATGCCCAAAGTGATTGCCGAATACCAGGTACCATATGTGCTGATGCACATGAAAGGTACTCCGGAAACCATGCAACGGGAGGCCCGTTACCACGACCTGTTGACGGAGGTCCTGGATTTTCTGATCACAAAACTGGGTATCCTGGTAGGGAAGGGTATAACCGATGTGATTGTCGATCCGGGTTTTGGTTTTGCCAAGACTGCCGGGCATAATTTCGAACTCCTTCAAAATCTGCATGTCCTTCAGATTCTGGAAAGACCGGTCATGGTCGGGCTCTCCCGGAAATCTACCATTCAAAAGACCTTGGGCGTAGACGCCGAACAAACCCTCAATGGCACGACCGCTCTTCATATGGTGGCACTAGAGCAGGGTGCTCAGATCTTACGGGTGCATGATGTCCGGGAAGCCATGGAATGTATCACCCTTTTTAAACATTTGAAGCAATACGACCGGAGCGGCTGGAGTTAGGAAAGTTGAAAGGCAATGTCCGGTTCAAGGGAGGCTCTGTCGAAAAAACACCGGATCCGGTGTATCGATAGTCCTTTGACCATCAACTTATTGTATTTTTGTGCGTTACAACTCCAGAATGAGAGAGGATCAGGAAAGCGTACAGTTTCGGATTGTCCTAAAGTGGATTGGCTTTAGCTTCCTGATATTCTTTTTGCTGGCTTTCCTGATGACCCTGCTGATTCAGATCCCGCTGGTCCAAAACTGGGTACTCAATGATGTCAGCCGACGCATTTCACGCGATCTGAAAACGGAGGTACGGTTAGGTCACATTCGATTGAATTTTTTTGACGACCTATTACTGGAAGACTTCTTAGTCCGAGATCAACAAGGTGACACCCTTTTGTACAGTAAGCGGGCCTATTTCGACCTTGACCAGCCATTATGGGGCCTGATCCGGGGAAAAATGTCTTTTCAGTCGATTGAGCTGGAAGAATCGCAGTGCTATCTGAAGACTTATGAAAATGAAGCCAATAACTATCACTTTCTATTCCAATATCTGCGTGAAGAAGCCGGACTGAGGCCAGATGATGACACTACCCGTCGTAGTTTTTCGGTGATCTTTGACCCGCTGAGACTGGCGCTGACCGACATTGTTTTTCATTCGGAAAATCAATACAAGGGTCAGAACTCCACGTTGATTTTACCTTATGCAACCGCCAGGATCCTGAAATCTGCAACCGGCAACCTTTTACAATTTACCGACATCAATCTCGACAGACCACAGTTGATTTTGGAAAAATATCCCTTTGCAGCCAGGGATTCGTTGCCTGTGGATCCCGGGCAGATCTTGACGGAAGCTCTGGCTGTCGAAATAGAGCAGGCTGGCGATAGCATTCCGCTGTCCCTCCTGGTAGACCGGTTTCAGATCAATGAAGGAGCATTGCAATTGATCAACCAATATAAGCCCGTCCGTAAAACCGCTTCCAATGTGATTGATTGGAGGGATGCCAACGCCACCCATATTGACCTGACCATTGAAAATCTTGTCTGGCAACATCAACAGGGTTACCTTACGTTGAGTCATCTGGATTTTGTGACGCCAGAGGGATTTGCAGTTGAGAATCTGGAATCGGCTGACGTTGAATTCAGTCCGGGAGAGGTCCTTTTTTCAGATTTTGTGCTTCAAACCCCAAACAGCATGATTACAAATCGATTGCGTTTTGGGTATCATTCTTTAAGTGATTTTAAACAATTGGCTGATAAGGTGGAGATAACCGCCAACCTGGAGGATAGCTATATTGCCCTGAAAGACCTGCTTTACTTTTCCGACAATCTCAACTATAATGAATTTTTCATATTGAATGGAGGTAAGCGGATCGAGCTGAATGGAATATTTTCGGGAACTATCAATGATTTAAAGGGCAGGAATATTGACCTGAAGCTGGCAGATCAGGGATTTCTTCGCGGAGATTTTTCATTGAAGAATGCCACTCACAAAGGAACCGAATTATTGAATTTGGACCTGGAAAAAGCCCAAATTGAATTGACCACACTTCGTCAGCTTATCCCCAATTTTAACCCCCCGGCGACTTTTGACAAACTCGGTTTATTGCGGTTTACCGGTAAATTTCAGGGGTTGTTTCATGACTTTGTCGCTTCAGGGGCGATGCTGACCGATCTGGGTGAGATGCAGATGGACATGCAGATGAAGTGGAAGGAGGGAGGTTTCAATCAGGCCTCTTACCAGGGTAAACTGCAGTTGATTGATTTTGATCTGGCTACCTGGTCTGGATCAGAACTGTACGGCAATGCATCTTTGACGGCGGAAGTACGGGATGGGAGGGGCCTCAGTGCAGATGATGCTTCAGCGGACTTGTATGCCAGGCTTGAAGATTTCTATTTTAAAGGATATCATTACCGGAATGCAGTACTTCAGGGAGAATTAAACAAGCAATTTTTTAATGGGCAATTTTATATTTCAGATCCCAACGTAACCCTGGATTTTAATGGGCATATTGATATATCGGATACGCTTCCAAAATTTGATTTCGCGGCAAGCGTCGAGTATCTGAACTTTCAGGCGCTCAATTTATCCAGGAAGAAACTGGAGGCATCCGGTGACATCAATTTTAATTTCACCTATCATGACTTATACAATCTGGATGGAAGAATAGATGCTCGCTCGCTCCGGATTATTGACGATACCGTGACCCATAACCTGGATAGTATTCAGATCATTTCAAATCTCAATGACAAGGTAAACAAAAATCTCCGGGTGATAACGGATATTTTTGATTTTCATCTTATCGGAAATTTTGATCTAAAGCATTTACCTGGTTCAGTAAAAACCCTGGTACAGAAAAAACATCCCCAACTGGCCCGAAAATTAAAACTGGATGCTTTGCAATCCGACACATTGTATGCTGCACAGGATTTTCATTTTAATGGTATCCTGGAGGATTCGAGGGGTATCCAGAAATTATTCAGTGCCTCGATAGCCGATTTTCAGCACGTTGTATTAAACGGATCCTTTTCCAGTGATAATCTGTACAATTTCAGGTACCGGATGGACCTTCATGCACCATTTGTTCAATTTGGTCAAAATCAGTTTCATCAAATTGCCCTTGATCTTAGGGGTGAGGATGACCGGAGTGAATGGGATTTATATGCTGAGAAAGCATTCTTGGGAAAAAAGGAATTATATCCCGTCCTGTTAAATGGTGTTTTAACCAGCGACAGTCTGGATTTTTCGATCAGTTCGCGATCTTTTGCCAATATTCTTACTGATATTGATCTTCAGGGATTACTGTATCTCAATGATACCCTGTTTCAGATTGATCTGGCCAACAGTTCTTTCCGCATGCTGGATGAACCCTGGCAGGTTGTACCGAAAAATTATATTCAGCTGGGCGACCATTTTGTCAGAACTGAGAATATGGTTTTTTTATCCAATGAAAGTTATATCCGGGTTTCCAGTCCGGGTGACAACAGTCTGAATCTGGAAATCGAGAAAGTCGATATTTCATTTCTCGATAATTTATTTCCAAAGAAACAACTGACCTTCAAAGGTTATGCCTATTCTTTAATCAGGATTGATAATCTTTTTGCCAGGAGTCCGCTTTTGTTGGATCTTACGGTTGACTCATTCCAGGTTAATGGAGATGATTTTGGCAACATCCAACTGACGGCAAGCATGCCAGATTATGAAACGGATGGTTATTTGAATTTCCGGATTTCCGATGGCAGGAAGGTTTTTTCCGGTGATGGTCCATTTTATTTTCCTGTGAAAGGGATCAGCAATCGTTCACTCACTTATGATTTGAAATGCCGGTTGAGAGACTATCCACTGAAGATCGGAGAATATTTTATAACTCCGGCAGTAAGTAACACTACAGGTACCGTCAATGGTGAATTCCGTTTTTATGAAGAAGAACACCGACCCTCCATTCTGGGTGAGGTCGTATTGAATGGCTCTACCAAAATATCCTATCTCGGCACCACTTACCGGATGGATAATCAAAAGGCATCACTTAACTCGGAGCTTTTTGATCTGAGTGGTGCCTTGCTCATTGACGAGTTGGGTAATACCGCTGAAATCACCGGAGGATTCATCCATAATCATTTTAAGAGATTTGGCCTGGCTGCTACGGTGGCATCCGGGCATTTTCAATTTCTCAATACTACCAGGGAAGACAATAATATTTATTACGGTTCAGGCATAGGATCCGGTACCGTTCAGTTTTCCGGAAATTTTCAACAGACAGACATCCGGATCCAGTCGCGTACCGGACCGGGTACACACTTATATATTCCGATTGAAGATGATTATTCCAGCGATGGTAAATCCTTTATTACATATCTGTTTGATCAGGACAGCAGTACTGGGGAGAGTGGCAGAGTCAACCTGACAGGTATCAATCTTGATATGCAGCTAAACATCACTCCGGATGCCGAGATGCAGATTATCTTTGATGAATTTTCAGGCGATATTATCCGGGGAACCGGCAGTGGTAACCTCACCCTAACCAAGGAACGGGCCAGTAATTTACAGATGACCGGCCGATATGTCATCGATGCCGGGCAATATCTGTATACTTTACTGGATTTTATCAATAAGCCGTTTGTCATTGACCGGGGAGGTCTGATCACCTGGAGTGGCGATCCGCTCAATGCCGATCTGAATATTCAGGCCCGTTACACCGGGCTAAAAATTCCGCCACGGAATCTGATTGCCGAATATCTCGAAGGTCGTGTCAATTCGACCGATGCCGAAATTGCAGATATCAGTACCCAGGTAGATTTGATTTTAATGCTGAGGGGGATACTCAGTCAGCCTCAGATCGATTTTGATATCCGTTTTCCGGAGATTGACCCGGCTATCCGCAATTATACCGAAAGCAAGATGCGGATCCTGAAAGATGACGTGAGTGAATTGAACCGTCAGGTATATGGACTGCTGTTTTTTAATTCATTTTTACCATCGACTATCAATCTGGATTTAACAGCCACAACGGTGAATACCCTGAGTGAATTTATAACCTCACAGCTAAGTAATTACGTGGCCGCCTATATTACACAGGGAGTGGAAGAGGTAGATTATATTTCTGGGGTTGATTTTTATTTTGATTACAATTATTACCGGTCGGAAGATTTTATTCAGGGGCAACAAACAGGGGTGAAGACCGGATCTGAATTTGCTTTGGCTCCTAACATACGTTTTTTTGATGACCGTTTGGCCTTTAGTCCAGGGGCATCGGTGATCGAAGGTACGGTCCTTCAGGGTTCGGCGTTTATTGGCACCGATGTTAAACTGGATTTTTATGTTACGGATGACAAACGATTAAAGCTGAGTTTATTTTACAAGCGATTTCCTTCTTTGCAGGGCAGTCGTAATAAATTGGGTGTTGGCTTCCGTTTTTCAAGAACGTACGATTCAATTGGCGATATTTTCAGAAGGGAAAAAAGAGAAAAAGCTGAAGAAATCGGACCAGATGTTGATGTGGAAATATTGGACAGGGGGAAGGGGAATTGAGGTGGTTTGAAGGTAGTTTGATGTGGTTTGATGTGGTTTGAAGTGGTTTGAAGTGGTCTGAAGTAGTTTGAAGTGGTTTGATGTGGTTTGAAGTGGTTTGAAGTGGTTTGAAGTGGTCTGAAGTAGTTTGAAGTGGTTTGATGTGGTTTGAAGTGGTTTGATGTGGTTTGAAGGTAGTTTGAAGGTAGTTTGAAGTGGTTTGTTTTGAATTTGTCAGAGTTTTTTGGAAATTGGGTATTGTCTTGTAAACGTTTTATTAATACAATATCCTTTAACCATTAACCATGACATTTAAAAAACTTGAAGACATTGAAGTATGGCACCTGGCCAGAAACCTGGAAAATCGGATTTTTCGATTGACGCTGGAGGCACCATTTAGCCGGGATTTTGGGTTGAAAGATCAGATAAACCGTTCATCCGGCTCGGTAATGGACAATATTGCCGAAGGATTTGGAAGGGGAGGAAATATTGAATTTATTCAGTTCCTCAGTTTTTCGAGAGGGTCCAATGAAGAATTAAGATCACAATTATACCGGGCTTACGATCGGGGATATGTGATTGATTCTACCTTTCGTGAGTTACAAGCTCAGACGATGGCCATCAGTGTAAAAATTTCCAATCTGATGTCGCTCTTACGCAAAAGTAGTTTTAGGGGAAAGAAATTTGACCGGTAGAGAGGTTTGAAGTGGTTTGATGTTGTTTGAAGTGGTTTATTGAGGTGGTTAGAGCTGGCTTGTTTTTCCCCGGAGAAGGTGGTCGGCCAAAACCAGGGCTGCCATCGCCTCGACAATTGGTACTGCCCTTGGTACCACGCATGGATCGTGACGGCCTTTCCCCTCGACGGTTGTTTCTTCTCCTTTGATGTCAACGCTCTTTTGATTTCTCATGATGGTAGCCACCGGTTTGAATGCCACCCGGAAATAAATATCCATGCCGTTACTAATGCCACCCTGGATTCCACCGGATTGATTGGTGATGGTGATAATCCTTCCATCGACATTTTCAAACAGGTCATTGTGTTGTGAACCTCTCATGGAGACTCCTTCAAATCCAGAGCCATACTCAAAGCCTTTACAGGCGTTAATACTCAGCATCGCTTTGCCCAGATCTGCATGCAGCTTGTCAAAAACGGGTTCTCCCAGGCCGACTGGACATCCGGTAATGACTCCGGTGACAACCCCTCCAACGGTATCTCCTTCCTTGCGTACTTCTTTGATAAAGTCTTCCATTTGCTGCGCCATCCCGGCATCCGGGCATCGCACCGCATTGCTTTCGATGAGATTACGGTCAATGGCATGATAGGGTGTCTGCAATTGCAAATGTCCTACCTGGCTCACATATGCAAACAAATCGATACCATGAAACTTTAAAAGGGTTTTAGCGATGGCGCCGGCAGCAACCCGGGCTGCAGTTTCCCTGGCTGAAGAACGGCCACCGCCCCGGTAATCACGATGGCCGTATTTTTCCTGATAGGTAAAGTCGGCATGGGATGGCCTATACTTCTCAGCGATATGCGAATAATCTTTTGACCGTTGATCTTCATTGAAAATGAGCATACCAATGGGAGATCCAGTGCTTTTTCCTTCAAAAACCCCGGAAAGGATCTCAATCCGGTCGCTTTCTTTTCGTTGGGTAACAATAGCCGATTGCCCGGGACGGCGGCGGTCCAGTTGCCGCTGAATATCCTCGGGATCGATAGGCAAACCGGCCGGACATCCATCAATGATCACACCAATGGCGCGGCCATGACTTTCACCGTAGGTCATAATCTTAAAGGCCAAACCGAAAGTATTGCCACCCATCCCCTGGTAATATGAGCACAAAGAAAATGAATATTTCCATATTGCTTTGCCACGATTGAATATCCCAGACCGATCGAAATGCATTATCTGGCCGGATAATCCCTATTGGCCTAGGTACTGGCACACTTTCTGCCGGGTATATATTTAGGGCACCTCTAAAAACCCCGTTCAATTGTCAATCGTTTATCGGTGATAAGCTATTCAAAAATAACCGGCGCGATACTTCGTTATCCCTCAGTCACTTAGCTACGGCTAGGCTCCTTCACGAGCTCACCCACCCACACAGTGGTTTCGTCGCTCAAAGGTCCCCCAGACCTTTGCTCCCGCCCTGGAGGTCGGGAGTTCGCTCCTCAATCTCGCTTGATTCTTTTTGAATTTGCCTAATTTCAGAGGTATTTAGAGGTGCCCTTTAATTAAATAAGTTTATGTAATTTTGGACGGAATAAAATCTGAGATCATTTGACAACCCTGAGAAAGAACCCCGTCATGCGTTATGGGATGGTCATGGCCTTTAGTACCATTTTGCTGGTCACCATTGGCTCTGGTTCCAAAGGCCGGGAGGTACATATCGCTTATTTAAGCGAGTTGCCACTGGCTGGGAAAAATTACAAGTTTGGATTTAATCTTAATGACTTTCATGTCAGTCAAGCGACCATCGAACCGAATCAGTTTTTAGCCGATATCCTGTTGCTGCATAAGGTAGATTATCAAACGGTAGCTGAACTGGCGGAGAAAGCTAAACCGGTATTTGATGTACGTTCGCTCCGGGCCGGTAAAGCTTACTATATACTGAATGCCGATACCAGTGACCGGGCCGACTATTTCATTTACGAGCCCAATGCGATCAGTTATGTGGTATATGATATCCGGAATAGGGAAGTCACCAGGACGGACAGGGAAATCACCCGCGTGAAAAAAACAGCCAGTGGTACGATTTCTTCGTCCCTATGGAAAACGATGATGGATCAAAACCTGGATTATGAACTGGCCGCCAAAATGGAAGATGCTCTGGCGTGGTCGGTCGATTTTCACCATATTCAGCCAGGTGATTTATTCAAGGCCTATTACGAAGAACTTTACGTTGATGAGGTAAGGGTAGGAGTTGGGGATCTCCATGCGGCCTATTTCAGAAATAGCAATAACGACTACTACGCCATAAAATATGCCAACGAGAATTACGATGGCTTTTATGATCTGGAAGGAAGGCCGATGAAAAAAGTTTTCCTGAAGGCACCTGTTAAGTATACCCGGATATCCTCCCGCTATAATTTAAGCCGCTTCCATCCGGTTTTACGCCGGGTGAAGGCTCACCTGGGTACGGATTATGCGGCACCTTACGGCACACCGATCTATGCGGTAGCCAATGGGGTAGTGACCAAAGCTTCTTACACCAAAGGCAATGGAAACTATGTCAAGATCAGACACGATAAAATCTACGAAACCCAGTATCTGCATATGCAGGGTTTTGCTAAAGGTATTTCCTCCGGAGTACAGGTAAAACAGGGGCAAGTCATCGGCTATGTAGGCAGTACTGGCCTGGCCACCGGTCCGCACGTTTGTTTCCGTTTCTGGAAGAATGGAAAACAGGTGAACCACTTAAACCTCAATTTACCCGAACCTGAACCCATGGCCAGGGAAGAATTACCGGATTATTTTATCGTCAGGGATTCACTCAAAGAAATTCTGGATTTAATCGATCAACCAAACCCGGCTCCGGTTGATGAGGTCGCAGAAGAGAACACTGCGGTGGCACCCTGATCAATGGTTCTCAACTGAATTTACCTGGGAGATTTTATTGATGTATTTCTTTGGTCGTGAACCGTCTCCTTTTTCGGGATAAATTCTTTGTTTCTTCGATCCTGCGCGAATTGATTATTGGTGCCCACAATTTTGACTACTACTACTGATCTGTGTCAGTCCACAATCCCGGGTACTCCGGCTCTTTTTTTAAGTGACTCTAATTGCTGACGCAACGATGTATATCGCTGATAAGCGTCCCTGCCAGGTAGCTGGTCAGCCTGGTCCAACATACTGTATAAATAGGAAATCTGACTAATCAGCCGAGGTTGTGGGTACCGACCGGAGGCGGTGGTAATTTCCGACTGAATGGCCCTTAATTCCTCAATAGCCAGGCTGGTCTTGTTTTCACTGATCTGATCCTTAATAAAGGTTTCAAATTCCCTGGCTTCCATGTAAAGTCGTTGAATCTTTAGGCTAAGTATTTCCTGTTTTTTCAGGTCGTCCTCAGATATTCCTGTCTTCAGTATGCGGGGATCGGCCAATACCTCCGTTTCGGTGGAATGGGTTTTTAGTCCCTCAATCAGGTCTATGCGGTATCTGCCAGGTGATACTATTGGCCCCCGCAGCTTCCGGTCGTCTCCCGATGTCAGGGTTTCGTGCCGGAGGTCCCAATGCAGATTATGGGCTCCCGGTGTGTGATCCAGCATACTGGAAGAAGATTCCGATTGAAAGCCTGTTGCCATATCGGTATTTGATTCTGCTTTTTCCTTGCCGGATTGGGCCTGATAGCTCCGTACCAGGTCTCCGTTTGCATTGAAGATTTTTAGTTGCAGATTTTCCTGGGTCTGATGGAGGTAGAATCGAATGGCCATACCGGCCTCCGGGTATGTCGGAATGGCACCTTCCCGGGTACTCCGGTAACGCAGTCGATAAGCCGGTCGGGGGTGAAAAAGCATTGTCCGGCTGACGTTCTGAGGGATCTGCCTCAGGACACTGATATCGTCCATGATCCAAAAGGAACGACCCATAGTCGACAGGACCAGATCGTTGTCTTTCAGGCGGATATCGGTAACCGGAGTGACCGGAAGGTTTTTTTGAAAGGGTTGCCAGTTTTTGCCATCATCGAGTGATATGAACATACCGAATTCGGTACCGGCATAAAGGATTCCTTCCTGATTTGGATCTTCCCGGATCACCCGGGTTGGGTAATCAGGTGGAATTCCATTTTGCCCGTTGGTGAGTAATTGCCAGGACTCTCCAAAGTCGTCTGTTTTATAAATATAGGGTCGGAAGTCTCCCAGCAGATAGCGGTACACTGCAATAAAGGCCTTTGCAGGATTAAATGGGCTGGGTTCAACTGTCTGAACTCTTCCGTAAGGAGGAAGATCTGCTGGAGTGATGTTCTTCCAGTTCTTGCCCCCATCTAGCGTTAGATGGACCAGACCATCATTGGCACCCGCCCAGATTACCCCTTCCTGAACTGGCGATTCCTGTACAGCATAAATGGTGCTGAAATATTCTTCCCCGGTAATATCCCTTGTGATCGGGCTTCCGGAAATCACCTGGGTTTCGGGGGTGAATGCGGTCAGGTCAGGTGAAATGATTTCCCAGGTTTTTCCCTCATCCGTGGTTTTATGCAGGTATTGAGAGGCATGGTATACTACATCCGGATTGTGCGGAGACACATGAATAGGAGCTACCCGCTGGAAACGGAATTCCAGATCTTTGGGGTTATGCCCATAAATATTGGCGGCACCTACATAATATTGTCGTTCCTGACCGGTTCGTTTGTCATATACGCCAAACCTGCCTTTGCAGTTGGAATAGACGATGTTTGGATTTCCCGGTTTGGGAACCGCCGGACCAGTCTCACAGCCACCCACCTCCAACCAATAGGCCGATGGACCACCCGGAGCATTGTATGGAGGGAGCGAAGGGAGGGAAATTGTTGTGTTATCCTGCTGACCCGAATAAAGCCAGTAGGGAAACTGATCGTCAACAGCAACGGTGTATACTTCGGCTGTTGGCTGGTTTTCAATCGAAGACCAGGTTCGACCGCCATCAGTCGTAACACAGGCACCACCGTCATTGGCCTGAATGTATAAATTGCTGTCGGCTGGATTGATCCACATATCGTGATTGTCAGCATGTGGGGTTCTGCGCTGCTGCCATTTCATTCCTCCATCTGTCGAATGCCAGAAAGCGGTGGAACCTACATAAATACTGTTGGCATTTTGGGGATTGGCGTCGATGTTACAGAAGTAAAAGGGACGATCTAGCAGTTCCTTTTTCGTACTTACCAGGATAAAAGACTCACCCCGGTCGTCGGATCGGTAGACACCTCCTTCGCCTTCCGGTGCTTCGATCAGCGCCCACAGGCGGTTGGGATCTTGCCTGCTTACTGCCAGATCACTCTTCCCAATCAGACCGCCTGGCAGGCCTTTGGTTAGTTTTTTCCAACGTACTCCGCCATCCGTCGATTTATAAATGCCACCTTCATAGCCTCCACTGATAATGGTCCAGGGTTTGCGTCTGGCCTGCCACATACTGGCGTAGACGATTTGTGGATCATCCGGTGCAAATTCGAGATCAATCGCTCCGGTGCTATCGCTGCTAAACAATACCTTCGTCCAGGTACTGCCGCCGTCGGTCGACCGGAATACTCCCCGTTCAGGATTGGAGATGAAGGGATTACCCAGGGCGGCAACCATGACGATCTCAGGGTCTTCCGGGTGGATCAGCACTGCTCCGGTTTGTCCTGTTTCTTTCAAACCAAGATGCTGCCAGGTCTGACCGGAATCGGTCGATTTATAGACGCCTTTACCAATGATCACATTACTGCGGATACCGTCTGAACCAGTGCCTGTGTAAATTATATCGGGATTGGAGGGAGCAACAGCGATGGCACCGATGGATCCGGTGTGGAAATAGCCATCGGAGATATTCTTCCAGCTTCGTCCGTAATTGCTGGTTTTCCAAACCCCACCTCCGGTACTGCCCATGTAAAAAGTAGAAGGCTGGGATGGATGACCGGTCACGGTAGTTACTCTTCCACCCCGGGTGGGGCCTACATTTCGGTAAGTCAGGTTGGAAGTAAGTTTGTCAAAAGTGCTCAGGTCCTGGGCAGAGAGACCAGTTAGCGATACAATGTTCAGGAAAATGCAAAAACAGATTCTTACGGTCACGGAAAGCTTCATTTTTAACCTTCTCAAGGTAGGGAAAACGGTTGTTTTTCAGAAACCACGGAGCAGGTATCAGAAATTTGAACAACCTGTCTCGTTACTATGGCTGACTATTTATTATTTTAAGCAACCATAAATCAACAACGAATCATGGATCTTTTCAACATCAACCGGCGACACTTCCTGAAGAATGCATCAGCAACTTTAGCTCTCAGTACTTTTGGAATGTCCGGTCTGGACCTTGTATTTACCAATCAACCCCGCAAAGTAGCCCTGATCGGTACCGGCTGGTATGGGAAAAGTGATCTTTTCCGGCTCATCCAGGTAACCGATGTGGAAGTGGTTGCTCTGGCCGATCCGGACCGGCATATGCTCGAGGCAGCAGGTGAGCTGGTTAGTAAACGGCAGAAATCGGGCAAAGTACCGCGTCTTTACAGGGACTTTAAGCAACTTTTGGCAGAAAATGAGCTGGATATCGTGCTGATTGGTTCTCCTGATCACTGGCATGCCCTGCAATGCATCGATGCCCTGAAGGCAGGTGTGCATGTATATGTCCAGAAACCGATCAGTGTGGATGTGATAGAAGGGGAGGCCATGGTTGCTGCAGCCCGTAAGTACAATAAAGTCGTACAGGTAGGTACTCAGCGGAAAAGTACTCCTCACCTGGTTGACGCGAAAAAGAAAATCATCGACCAGGGTCTCCTGGGTAAAATATCACATGTTGACCTCTGTTGTTATTACCACATGCGAAACAACGGAAATCCACCCAACGAGCCGGTGCCCGACTTTTTTGATTATGAGCTGTGGACCGGACCTGCTCCACTCCGGCCTTATGACGGACTACCCCATCTACGTTGGTGGCGTACTTTTATGGAATACGGCAATGGCATCATGGGTGACATGTGCGTCCATATGCTGGATACTGCCCGATGGATGCTGGGCGTTGGCTGGCCGGAAAAAGTCAGTTCGCAGGGAGGCATCTTTGTAGAAAAAGAAGGTAAATCCAACATCTCCGACACTCAAACAGCTGTATTCGAATATCCGGAGATGAATATGGTATGGCAACACCGGTCGTGGGGCACCCCGGCCGATCCCAATTATCCCTGGGGCTTGAAAATCTTTGGTGAAAAGGGCACCCTTGAAGCCAGTGTGATGCAGTACGATTTCACTCCGGTTGATAAAGATGCCCCCAAGGTTCATGCCGATGTGGTCTACGAACGGGAGAAGTATCCGGAAGATGTAACCGAAGACCGGATTGAATTGCATGCTGCTCCGGCGACGCGGGGTCATATGTTGGATTTTCTCCATGCCATTGAGCAAAACTCCCGACCGGTTGCAGATATCGAGGAGGGACATATCTCATCGTCGAGTTGCATTCTGGCAAATATTGCGATGGAACTGGGGCGGCCGCTTCGATACGATCCCTCCAGCCGGACGGTACGGGATGATCCCGAAGCTACTGCCCGATTGAAACGGGCTTACCGGAATCCCTATGACCATCCGGATCCGGCAAAAGTCTGACTAAGGGATGCCGGGACCAAGTATTGAGCATTTAGGAATAGTCTCGTAAATAGCACGGGATCGGAAGAACAAGCTATCTTGGTGCCTGATTCTCAATGATAAAATACCAGTAACCGTGTCATACAAGTCCCTGCGAGCCTGTGTCAATGATTTAGAAAAACACGGTCGGTTAGTAGAGATTAAAGAGGAGGTCGATCCGGATCTGGAGATCGCCGAAATCCATCGAAGGGTTTATGAAGCCGGAGGACCAGCATTACTCTTCACCAACGTCCGGAACACACCCTTTGCTGCAGTGTCTAATCTTTATGGCACCAATGAACGGGTAGAGTTCTTGTTCAGACACACCCTCGACCGGGTGAGAAGGGTAGTAGAGCTTAAGGCAGATCCTTCCCTTGCTTTAAAGCATCCGTTTCGGTACTGGAAGTCCCCGTTTACCGCGCTACGTGCTTTACCTCTTCAGAAAAGATGGTCCCTCCGCAAATGGGAGAAGACAACCATTGCCCGTCTGCCTCAAATTAAATCCTGGCCGCTGGATGGAGGAGCCTTTATTACTTTGCCTCAAGTGTTGACCCTGCCACCGGGAGTCCGGTCAATTATGCAGTCCAACGTTGGTATGTACCGGATTCAGCTTTCGGGGAATGAATATCTGCCCAATGAGGAAGTTGGTATGCACTATCAACTGCACCGGGGTATCGGCATACACCATACCCTGTATCAGCAATCAGAAGAACCCTTTCGGGTTTCCATTTTTGTCGGAGGGCCACCGTCTCATGCCCTGGCGGCGATCTTTCCACTTCCGGAAGGGTTGTCTGAATTGACGTTTGCCGGGATGATGGGAGACCGGAGGTTCCGTTACCGGTGGTTGGATGGGTATGTGATCAGTGAAGATGCCGATTTTGTAATCACGGGTACGATCGAGAAGTCCTTGCAGAAACCGGAGGGACCCTTTGGCGATCATTTGGGTTACTACAGTTTGCAGCATGATTTTCCGGTTATGAAGATCGACAAAGTGCTGCATCGCCGGAATCCGATCTGGCATTTTACTGTTGTGGGCAGACCACCCCAGGAAGACTCTGGTTTCGGATACCTGATCCACAAGCTGGTAGGGCCGATGTTGCCTGCTGAATTTCCAGGGGTTAAGGAGATCCATGCCGTGGATGTGGCCGGTGTACATCCGCTATTACTGGCGGTGGGCAGTGAACGGTATATGCCATTCCGGCAGCATGTACCGGAAGAGATTTTGACCCAGGCCAACCACCTCCTGGGGTCTGGGCAGACATCCCTGGCGAAGTACCTGTTGATTGCCACGGATGACGGGGATCCATCCTGGTCTGCCTATGATGTTCCGGCATTCTTACGCCATTTGCTGGAACGCATCGACTGGAAGAGGGACCTGCATTTTCAGACCCGAACCACCATCGATACCCTGGATTACAGCGGTTCGGGTTGGAATGCCGGATCCAAACTGGTTATGGCCTGTTGTGGTGATCCGGTCCGAAAACTCAGCAGTCAGTTACCAGTGGCACTTCGTCTTCCGAAGTCAGTGACTAAGGTAGCACTGATAGACCATGGCATCCTGGCATTTCAGATGCATTCTTTTACCGGTTATCCGGAAGCCAGGACTGAAACAGATCAACTTGTCCGTTATTTGGAGTCCCAGGATTTAACAGAATTTCCATTGATCGTACTGGTGGACGATGCGCGGTTTACCAGGGAATCGTTCGATAACTTTCTTTGGGTGACTTTTACCCGATCCAATCCATCACATGATATATATGGTGTGGGTATATTTATGGAGAATAAGCACTGGGGATGCACCGGCCCGCTGATCATCGATGCCCGGGTCAAACCACACCATGCGCCCGGTCTTGAGGTCGACCGCAGGACCAGGGAAAGAGCAGACCGGTTTTTCAGGAAAGATGGACCCCTGGGATTTTTGAATGTCTGATTTCAGATTGCTGATTGCTGATTTACTGAAAGAAGCAAAGACGGATAGAAATTGGGCAAAAGATCGAAAAAGTCTGATCCCGAAATGAAGTTGCTGATCTTCAGTTCTTTTTAGCAACTTAGTCGCTCAACTTCATGCACATGTCTTTGAATACTTCGAAGCTGGGTCTCATTGCCGGTCCACTGCTTTTTATTATGGTCTGGTTGTTTTTTCATCCGGAAGGTCTCTCCCGGGAAGCCATTGCAGTGTTAGCTGCCACCGTTTGGATTGCAGTGTGGTGGATTACCGAAGCCTTACCCATTGCGGTGACGGCGTTGCTTCCCATGTTGCTATTTCCCCTGACCGGAGCACTGGGCTTATCAGCTACCACTGCTCAGTTTGGACATAAGTATGTATTTCTTTACATGGGTGGATTTATCATCGCCATTGCCATTGAAAAATGGGGATTGCACCGACGCATCGCTTTGTGGGTAATAGACCTGATCGGATCGGATGTAAAGAAGATCATCCTTGGGTTTATGGTGGCTACTGCGTTTATGTCCATGTGGATCAGCAATACGGCAACAGCAGTGATGATGCTGCCGATCGGAATGGCGATCATTTCCCAACTTAAAGACAATCCGGCAACCATCGAGGATGAGAATGTTATCTTCGGAAAGGCACTGATGTTGGCCATTGCCTATTCCGCGTCCATTGGTGGCGTGGCCACCCTGATTGGGACACCACCCAATCTGGTTTTGGCCGGAGTGCTGCAGGAAACATATGGTATTGAGATTACTTTCGCCAGATGGATTGGCTTTGGTCTTCCGATTTCCACCCTGCTTTTATTTGCTTGCTGGAAATACCTGACATCGTTTGCCTTTAAGTTCAGACAGACATCGTTTCCAGGGGGTAAGGCTGAAATCAGACGCATGCTCACCGGGCTGGGACCACTCAAATATGAAGAACGACTGGTGCTGGTCGTTTTTGCCGTCACGGCCCTTTTATGGATCACCAGGGCGCTCCTTGAAAAATGGATCCCGGCTCTGGATGATACTATTATTGCAATGGCTGCTGGTATTATTTTATTTATTCTACCCACTTCCGACACCAGTCAACGGATCATTACCTGGGAGGAAGCGGTCAGAATGCCCTGGGGCATCATCCTGTTGTTTGGCGGGGGTATGGCACTTGCCGAAGGATTTGTAGAAACCGGTTTGGCCAGCTGGATCGGTAGTCAAATGACTTCTCTGCAGGGTCTTTCCATATTTTTTCTGGTCCTGGTCCTTATTGCAGCGGTGAATTTTCTAACTGAAATTACCTCCAATCTGGCTACTACCGCCATGTTATTGCCCATCCTGGCACCGATGGCTCTATCGATCAATGTACATCCTTATATCCTGATGGTATCGGCTACGGTAGCAGCTTCTTGTGCCTTTATGCTGCCGGTGGCTACTCCTCCCAATGCCGTCGTTTTTGGTTCGGGCTATCTGCGGATTCCGGATATGGTGCGTACCGGGATTTGGATGAATATCATTTCGATCCTGGTTTTGACGGTCATCGTATATTATCTCCTCCCATATCTCTGGGATTTCATGCCGGATCAATTTCCCGAGTCCCTGAAATAGTTTTCCGGCAGGTAATCAGAATTTTATAAATATATTTTTCCCATTTTTGAGGCATGAAATCCTACCTGGATCTTTTACGGCACATTTTAGATGAGGGTTCCCTCAAAGAAGACCGGACGGGAACAGGTACCCAGAGCGTGTTTGGTTACCAGATGCGCTTTGACCTTTCAAAAGGATTTCCTCTCCTGACTACCAAAAGATTGCATCTGAAGTCCATCATCTACGAACTGCTTTGGTTTTTGAAGGGAGACACCAATGTGGCCTATCTTCAGGAAAACGGGGTGAGAATCTGGAATGAATGGGCTGATGAGAACGGTAATCTCGGACCGGTTTATGGAAAACAGTGGCGGAGCTGGGAGGGACCGGACGGTAAGAGTATTGATCAGATCAGTCAGGCTGTTGATTTGATCCGCCGAAACCCGGATTCCCGTCGGATCATTGTCAATGCCTGGAATGTCAGTGATCTCCCGAAGATGGCTCTGTCTCCCTGTCATTGCTTGTTTCAATTTTATGTAACGGATGGCAGGCTGTCGTGCCAGCTTTATCAGCGTTCGGCCGATGTGTTTTTGGGAGTTCCATTTAATATTGCCAGTTATTCCCTGCTGACACTGATGATGGCACAGGTATGCTCACTCAAACCCGGTGATTTTATCCACACCTTTGGTGATGTACATTTATACAATAGTCATCGGGAACAGGCTAAAGAACAATTGAGCCGTACCCCTCGATCCCTGCCAAAGTTGATCCTCAATCCCGAAAAGAAGGATATTTTTGATTTTAAATACGAAGATATTACGCTGACTGATTATGATCCGCACCCTCACATAAGAGCCAGTGTAGCGGTCTGAATCAGGGGCAATTTAGATTACATCTAAATAATTGAGACAAACTGTAATTGTTGACTTTAAAAATAAACGAATTGTATTTTTGCCAGCAAATTTACCGGACCTGATCTCTAAACGGAATAAGAATGATATATAAGTCGCTATTAATCAGACTTTCATACCTGGTTTTGTGCTGTATTTTGACCTTGCCGGCGACAGCACAGCCTTCAGCTGATAACGGTAAAACGATCTTCAGAAATCAATGTGCCAGTTGTCACAATCGCAATATGACCCAGGATCTTACCGGACCCGCATTGGGAGGTGTGACAGAACGATGGGCGGATTATCCGGAATCCGATCTATACGAGTGGATCCGTAACTCACAGGCTTTGGTTTCAGCAGGTCATCCCAAAGCAGTTGAGGTCTATAATCAATATAATAAGGTAGTGATGAATGCCTTCCCCAACCTGACAGATGACGACATCGCTTCCCTGCTTTTGTATATTGAAGGAACATACGATGGTACATACGGAGCTCCGGTAGCTGGACCGGCTGCTGCTGGTGAACAACCGGTGGGCGGTACCGGCGGGATTTTTTCCGGTAATGCTTTTTACTATATCATTTTTGCCTTTTTGATTGCCCTTGCCCTGGTTTTAACCCAGGTACTTAACCGCTTAAAGTATCTTTCCGATATTCAGGAAGGAAGAGAAACAACGGGACCCCGATCCTTGTGGTCTACCCTGACTTCCAAAGGCATAATCGGAATAATTATCTTTGCCCTTATTGTGCTGGGAGGCTACACCACCGTTAATCAGGCCATCGGACTGAACCGGATGCAGGATTATCAACCGGATCAACCCATCAAATTTTCACATGCCACCCACGCCGGCCTGCACAAGATCGATTGTCAATACTGTCACGATGGTGCCCGTCGCAGCAAACATTCGGTCATACCAGCCACCAATACCTGCATGAACTGTCATGAAGCCATCAAGACCGGGTCAACTTACGGTACGGCCGAGCTGACCAAAATATTTGCCAGCATTGGATTTGATCCCAACAAAGATACCTATATCGAAAATTACGATCAGCTCAGCGAAGACGATATCAAGAAGATCTATACCGCCTGGATTGCCAATCAATATGTGTTGGATAATGGCAGACTGGACCGTAGGGGAGAGAGGCTGATGGATGAACAGTGGGAAGGTATTGTATCTTCATTGACATCCGAAACCAAACCTCAGATTCAGGGACCGATCGAATGGGTACGCATACATAACCTTCCGGATCACGTCTATTTTAATCATGCCCAACATGTTACAGTGGGAAAGGTCGAATGTCAGCAATGCCATGGAAAGGTGGAGGAAATGGATGTTGTAAAACAGTATGCCCCACTCAGTATGGGCTGGTGCATCAACTGCCACCGGGAGACCGAGATTAAATTCGCCGACAACCCCTATTATGAGAGTTATGAGAAATATCATCAAGAGCTGCAATCAGGTAAAAGGTCTGGTGTCACCGTTGAAGAAATCGGTGGATTGGAATGCCAGAAATGCCATTATTAATTTTAGAGATTATCAGAGAACGCAATGAAGCAAAACGAACATATCTGGATTAGTGCAGAGGACCTTACCGGTGATGAAGCACTGGTAAGGGCAAATAGAAAGGAATTTTTTGATCTTCCGATCCTGAATGATCTGGCAGATGAAAAAGTCGTTGCTGAGCATTCCGCCAATACAAATAGACGCGACTTTTTGAAGTACCTGGGATTTAGTCTGGGTGCTGCAACAATTGCGGCCGCATGTGATACTCCGATTCGAAAGGCCATCCCATATGTTAATAAACCTGAAGCCATCGTACCGGGAGTTGCCACATACTATGCCAGTTCATTTGTCCGGGGCGGTGATTTTTGTCCGGTATTGGTGAAAACCCGAGAAGGTCGACCGATCAAAGTCGAAGGAAATGCCATGGCCACTTTCGCCGGTGGCGGAACGACAGCGAGAGCTCAGGCTTCCGTGCTCGATCTTTACGATGTAGCCAGATTACGTGAGCCCAGCCTTAGAGATTCAGTCGGAATAACTTCTGAAGTCTCCTGGACCACCCTCGATGAAGAAATTCAGAAAGGCCTGCAATCAGCAAGGTCCATTCGACTGGTGACCCACACGAACATCAGTCCCAGTTTTCAGGATGCGGTTCTGAAGTTTTTAAGTATCTATCCTGCCGCCAGACTGGTGACCTATGATCCGGTTTCATCATCCGCCATGTTATTGGCCAATGAGCGGACTTTTGGGATCCGCGAACTGCCGGGTTGCCATTTTGACAAGGCAGATCTGGTGGTCAATTTTGGTGCCGATTTCCTGGGTACCTGGCTGACTCCGGCTACTTTTGCCGCTCAGTTTGCCAAAAAACGCAAAGTCAAAGGTTCGGATGCGAATGGTATGAACCGGCTGGTGCAGTTTGAGAGCAATATGTCATATACCGGATCGAATGCCGATCACCGGGTTTTGATCAAACCCAGTGAGCAGGGTCTGGCGATTGCCAAACTTCATAATGCCCTGGCTCAGAAACTGGGCATACCTGCCGTGGCGATCAATGGAAACCTTTCCAACCCGAAAGCGGAAAAGGCGATTGGCACCGTTGCTGATGAACTGATGCAGGCCAGGGGCAAATCTCTTGTTTTATCGAATTCAAATAATACTGCAGAACAGGCGCTGATTTGCGCCATCAACCATGTCCTGGAAAATTATGGCAATACCCTTGATTTTAATAGTGCGTCGAGATTACGCCAGGGTATTGACAAAGAGATGGCCGACTTTGTGAATGACCTGAAATCGGGCTCAGTCGATGCAGTGATTTTCCTGGACGATGCCAATCCGGTATACGATCATCCACGGGGAGCAGAAATCGGTGAAGCCCTGCAAAATCTGAATTTAAGTGTGGCTGTCACAATGATGCCGGGTGAAACACAGGCATTGTGCCGATATACCGCTCCCGTACCCCATTATCTCGAAAGCTGGAGTGATGTCCTTCCGAACCGGGGCCAGTATGGCATCGTGCAGCCGGCAATTCATCCCCTCTTCAATACCCGGCCGGTAGCCTTGTCGCTCCTGACCTGGTGCGGGCAGATGCCCGAGGTCATGGATGGTGAAGATGCCATGTATACTCTCGTTCAGAAATATTGTGAAGAACATATTTTTCCTCAGCAAAGCAAGTATGCTACCTTCCGGGCTTTCTGGGACAATACATTGCACGATGGATTTGCCATGTTGGAGACACAACCCCGTGAATTGACCTACAACCTGGATGTCAGTACCCTGGAAGGCAATATCAACCGACTGGCCAACAGCGAACTGGAGGTTCTCTTTTACGAACCAATGGGAGTGGGAAACGGTGTCTATGCCAATAATCCCTGGCTGCAGGAAATGCCAGACCCAGTCACCCGGGCAGTCTGGGACAATGTACTGCATATTCCATTGAAGTGGAATGGCCGTAGTAAGTTCGAATATTTCATGAATTTGGATGAGGACGGTTTATTGGTCGATCTTACAGTAGGTGAAAAGAAGGTCCGAGTACCTGTGGTACGGCAGTTTGGACAGATGGAAGGTACCGTGGCTTGTGCCCTTGGTTACGGAAGGACTGTAAGCGGTAAAGCTGCTGCCGGGGTAGGAAGCAATTGCTATCCCATGCTCACCGCTGATGATGATGGAAACATACAATATTTCTCCACTTCACCTGTAGTCTCTGGTCAAACAGGTAAGGACAAGCGATTTGCTTCCGTACAACACCACCACACTCTGGGGGTGACCGGTAAAGATGAATCGGAAGGTGGAGCAGTCATTAATGTTGATGAGAAAACCGTGATGACCCTGGGCTACGGTTATCAGGGAGGGCTGACCAAACGATCCATATTCAGGCATGCCAATGCACCGGAATTATCCGGGAAGATCGAACACCTCCAGGAAGAACGGGCTGAGTTTCAACATTTGAATGAACAGACGTTATACCCTGATCGCTCTGAATTTTACGGGATGGGCCATCACTGGGGCATGTCTGTCGATCTGACCGCCTGTATCGGCTGCGGGGCCTGTCAGGTTGCCTGCGTGGCAGAAAACAATGTACCGATCGTCGGAAAGAAGGAAGTAAACCGGCATCATGAAATGACCTGGCTCCGGATCGACCGGTATTATTACGGAGATGTGGAGTCACCCAACGTGGTATACCAGCCGATGATGTGTCAGCATTGTGACAATGCACCCTGCGAGAATGTCTGTCCGGTAGCTGCTACCAACCACAGCTCTGAAGGTCTCAACCAAATGGCCTACAACCGTTGTGTTGGTACCCGTTACTGCGCCAACAACTGTCCGTATAAAGTACGCCGGTTCAACTGGCTCGACTATACTACCGCCGATACTTTTCCGGCCAATGAGAATGATCCTTTTGATGAGAATACACCGTTTTATGCCGACAACCTGACCCGTATGGTCTTGAATCCGGATGTAACAGTGCGATCACGGGGAGTTATCGAGAAGTGTAGCATGTGTGTGCAACGGATTCAGGAGGGTAAACTGACTGCCAAGAGTGAAAACCGGATGTTGAAAGACGGCGACATCAAAACCGCCTGCCAAACTGCCTGTCCTACCGGTGCCATTGTATTTGGCGATATGAATGACCGTGAGAGTGAGCTAAACGGGTTGCTGCACGATCCAAAGAACTATATCGCTCTGGAAGAAACCAACGTACGATCTTCCATAGGATATTTGATGAAAGTGGTCAATAAAAGTGAAAAGATAAATTCTGACGAAGCCTGATGATGTTGATAATTAGACTGCAATTTCTGAATCTATCGTCGGTGCCGAACCAAACCAATAAGAGTATATGAGTGCAATTGTTTCACCGATCCGGGAGCCGTTAATTACTGGCAATAAGGATTATCATCAGATTACCGAAGACATCTGCGCACCTTCGGAACGCACTCCCAGCCTCGCCTGGGTAGTCGCCTTCATTGTGGCAGTAACTTTCCTGTCATTTGGTTTATTCTGTATTTTATGGACCATCTGGTTTGGAATTGGCACCTGGAATCTTAACCGTACCGTTGGCTGGGGCTGGGATATTACCAATTTTGTCTGGTGGATCGGTATCGGTCACGCTGGTACCCTGATCTCGGCGATCCTCCTGTTGTTCCGTCAGAAATGGAGAACGGGCGTAAACCGGGCAGCCGAAGCCATGACCATCTTTGCTGTGATTTGTGCGGCTTTATTCCCCGGTATCCACGTAGGACGGATTTGGGTGGTCTTCTATTTCTTTCCCTATCCCAACACCCGCGGACCAATTTGGGTAAACTTCAATTCACCGCTTTTATGGGATCTCTTTGCAATCAGCACCTATTTTACAGTATCGCTGCTGTTTTGGTATACCGGTCTGGTGCCAGATTTTGCTACTCTGAGAGACCGCGCCAGTGGTCTACGCAAGAAATTTTACAACTTCCTGTCTTTTGGCTGGACAGGAGCAGCCAAACACTGGCTACGCTTCGAATCTTTGTCACTGGTCCTTGCCGGATTGGCGACACCCCTGGTACTTTCGGTGCACACCATCGTATCTTTTGACTTTGCTACTTCTGTGATACCGGGATGGCATACGACAATTTTTCCACCTTACTTTGTCGCCGGAGCGATTTTCTCCGGATTTGCTATGGTATTGACTCTGATGGTCATTACCAGGAAAGTGCTTAATCTGGAAGATTATATTACAATCGAGCATATCGACTCCATGAATAAGGTGATCCTGCTGACCGGGACCATTGTCGGTGTGGCCTATCTGACGGAATTGTTTATCGCCTGGTATAGTGGATATATTTATGAGCAATTTGCCTTTATGAACCGGGTGAAGGGTATCTACTGGTGGTCTTATGTAGGCATGATGTCCTGTAATGTGCTGTCTCCCCAGATTTTCTGGTCGAGCAAGATGAGGCGCAATATTACCGTGACATTCTTCATGTCGATCTTTGTCAACATCGGTATGTGGTTTGAAAGATTTGTGATCATTCCGACCACCCTGGCCAGAGATTACCTTCCATCCAGCTGGAGTTATTATTCACCAACCTGGGTAGAGGTAGGCATTTTCCTTGGAACCCTTGGTATTTTCTTTACCCTCTATCTGGCTTTTACCAGGATAGCACCGGTGGTTGCTATTGCCGAGGTCAAACACATTCTTAAATCGGCAGGAAACCAGTATACCGGTGAACATGCCAAGCATTCACATACATCGCATCAGGGGGCCGGAATTGAAACTCATTAATTATCAGTGAAAATGTTAGCTATCAAAGCATGAAAAATAACGAGGTATTGTTTGGATTGTACGACGACGAGGAGGTGTTGCTTAATGCCGTGAAGGAAGCCAGGTCAAGGCACCTGGATATCATGGACGTTTACAGCCCTTTCCCGGTCCATGGTCTGGATCCTGTATTGGGTCTTAGTGAATCCCGCTTACATCAGGCAGGGTTCATCTACGGGGCAATTGGTACTCTGACTGCGTTCCTGTTTATGACCTGGGTTTTTACCCGTGACTGGCCGATCATTTTCGGAGGCAAGCCTTACTGGTCTGTTCCGGCGTTTATTCCGATTACCTTTGAGTTGACCGTATTGTTTGCCAGTATCGGTATGGTCGTTACCTATTACGCGATCAATGGTCAGGGACCGGGGGTGACCAATCCGGTTTTGGATGACCGGATCACGGATGACAAATTTTGTATTGCCTTTGAAGTAAATGGAGCCGATGAATCGAAAGTATCTTCCTACAGGACTTTTCTGGAAGAATCGGGAGCCAGTGAGATTCATACCAAGATTATCTGACCTTCGATGATGATATTCATGAAAAATATAAGCGTCCAATTATTCTGTTTGACCGTGGTAGGGATATCGGTCTGGAGTTCATGCGGTACGGCGGGAGGTAACGATCCCGGCCATGAGTACATGCCGGATATGTTTCACTCGACGGCCTATGAAGCCAATGTTTATGATTACTATTATTATAATACCTGGGGTTCGGAAGAGGAATATAAGAAATATGCCATGCCTGGAAAACCGGTCAAAGGCACTATTCCCAGGGGCCATATGGGCCTGATCCAGGCTAAGGATGCCGAGAGTAAAGCGTATTATCAGGCCATGCCGGTCAATGGGTATGTACCCTACTACTACGAAGATACCGAAGAGGAGCGAACCCGTGCGATGGCAGAGATCACCGTGAATCCATATCCGATTACCACTGCCGGACTGGCCAGGGGGAAGGAGCTTTATGACATCTATTGTGGTATCTGTCATGGTGAAAAAGCAGACGGAACCGGTTACCTGGTGAGGGAAGACGGAGGCGTTTATCCTGCCCAACCGGCCAATTTTCTACTGCCGGAGTTTGTTCAATC
Organism: uncultured Saprospiraceae bacterium; assembly: GCA_964428345.1. Lineage (GTDB taxonomy): Bacteria > Bacteroidota > Bacteroidia > Chitinophagales > Saprospiraceae > JABDMH01. The sequence goes on from CAYRYD010000032.1 coordinate 39,896, forward strand.
TTCGGAGGGCCGGTATTACCATGGTATCATGTTTGGAAAAAATGTCATGGGCGGGTACAGCGACAAATTGTCTTATGAAGAGCGCTGGCAAGTGATTCACTACATCCGGTCCCTGCAGGCAAAGGAGGCCGGTTTACAGTACAGTGAAACCCGAAATACCTTTAATAGCAGCATTCCAGGTACGTTGGCGGAAGAAATGTCGGCCATGAAGGAAGAAGCCAAGATGGAGGATTCGGGAGTAATGCCAATGGAACAAGATCAGCAACACTAATAATAAATATCTAGTAGCTAATGAATCAATTTACTCTGGCCGGAAGGGAAAGAACGCTCCTGATGAGCTTGATGGCACTGGGGCTGGTATGTATGGTGATCACTTATTTTACCGACGATGCCTTTCATACCCGATTCTGGAGCAATTTTTTGCACAATAGTGTCTTTTTCACAGGAGTTGCATTCCTGGCGCTGATGTTTTTATGTGCCAGTCTGATTGCCTTATCGGGTTGGCATGTGGTCTTCAAGCGTATCTGGGAAGCGTATTCCCAGTTTCTTTTGGTAGGTTTGGTATTGATGTTGGTTGTGATCGCAGGACTCTGGATGAACGGACATCATCTGTACCATTGGGCAGATGAAGAGTCGGTGATGAATGACCAGATTCTGCAGGGCAAGAGTTCTTTTCTCAACCCGCTTGTCTATACGTTATTTACCCTGATTATTGTTGGTGTCTGGTATTTGTTTGCCATAAAGATGCGAGCCTTTTCCCTGGAAGAGGATTCGGCTACCCAATGGGACTTTACCATTCACAAGAAGAAAATGCGGGTTTGGGCTTCCTGGTTCCTGCCGATCGGAGGTTTTACCAGTGCCGCCATCATCTGGCAGTGGGTAATGAGCATCGATGCTCATTGGTACAGCACCCTTTTTGCCTGGTATTGTACGATTAGCTGGTTTGTATCGATGCTCTGCATTACCGTCCTTTCGCTGATCTATCTGAAAGGTAAGGGATATTATCAACAGGTAAAGGCCGATCACTTTCATGATCTTGGTAAATACATCTTCGGATTCAGCGTATTCTGGACCTATCTGTGGTTTTCGCAGTATATGCTGATCTGGTACGGAAACATTGGCGAAGAGACCGTATACTTCCGGGAGCGATTTGATAATTACCCGGTACTTTTCTATGGAAATCTGATCATCAATTTTGTGCTGCCGTTCCTGGTATTGATCAGAAATGACACAAAGCGGAAAATGGGAGTGATGAGTGTCATCTGCACTATTGTTTTACTTGGTCACTGGATCGATTATTTTCTCATGATCAAACCGGGAGTACTGCATACCGCTCATGAATTAATGGGTGGTCACGATGCTCATGGTTCGACCGGCCATACGCAGGAAGCGGTTGCCCAGGCGGTTGCCCATGGGGGTGAAGCTGCCGGCCATGCCAGCAATTTTATGTCAGGATTTACCATCCCCGGTTTGCTGGAGATTGGAACGTTTCTGGGTTTTGCCGCCATGTTTGCATACTTCTTCCTCAATCAACTGAGCAAGGCACCTCTGGTTCCAAAGCGTGATCCATATATTGATGAAAGTCTACATCATCATGTTGTATAATAAAGAGAAAGGATAAGAAATGTCTACAGGTTTAATCATATTAATATCGTTTCTTCTGCTCACCATTGTGGTTGTGCAGATTAGTCGCATTAATGAAATTGCCAAACAGCTCCGGGGTGAAGAAGAGGCTTTAAAGAGAAGCTATATCCGGCAATCCAGGTATCTGTTGGGTTTCATGGTTTTGTTTTTACTGGGTACTATTGTCTCTGGCTGGGCCTACAAGAACTATATGCTGGGATATGGGCCCCATGAAGCCGCATCCGCACACGGTCCGGATCTGGATTGGTTATTTAACATCACCCTGATCGTGACCGGAATTGTTTTTGTGATCACACATATCGCCCTGTTTTACTTTGGATACAAATACCGATATCGCGAAGGCGGCAAAGCCAGTTTTATGCCGCATGACAACAAACTGGAGATCATCTGGACGGCCATTCCTGCATTTACCATGTTTGCGCTGGTCATCAACGGATTGGTGGTCTGGAACAAGGTGATGGGCGATGTCAATCCTGACGAAGAATATATGGAGATTGAAGCGACCGGTATGCAGTTTGCCTGGATCCTGCGCTATCCGGGTGAAGATGGTAAGCTGGGTACCCGGAATTTCCGTCTGATCAACAGTGTAAACCCCCTGGGGCAGGATTGGTCCGATCTGAAGAACCTCGATGATTTCCAGCCAACGGACCTGGTCTTACCCAAAGGTAAGAAAGTCCGTGTCCGGATAACAGCCCGGGACGTGCTGCATGATTTTTACCTACCCCAGTTCCGGGTAAAGATGGATGCCGTACCCGGTCTTCCCACCTACTTTGTCTTTACCCCAACCAAGACTACCGAAGAGTACCGGGAAGAACTATCGAAGTATCCTGAATACCAGGTACCAGCCGACCCGGCTGATCCCAATGGCCCGAAGAAGTGGGAGGTATTTGAATACGAACTGGCTTGTGCTGAGCTATGCGGATATGGGCATTACAGTATGCGCAAAATTGTACGGATCGTAGAACAGGATGAGTACGATGCCTGGCTAAGGGAACAGCAATCATTCTACCTGTCTTCCATCCGGGGTACCAGCGAAGATCCCTATACCGATCAATTGTTTGATTTTGAAATCCAGGCCCGAAAGGCTGAGTTTGATAATGCCCTGAATACTGCGTTGGCGGTAACAGAGGCCGACGCCCGTGTTATACAGCTCAATTATGTATTTTTTGAAACCGGATCTGCCAACCTTACTTCTCTTTCACGTTATGAACTGGATAATCTGGTGGCCGCAATGAAAGAAAGACCTGCCTTGACCATTGAGGTTGGAGGTCATACCGACAACACCGGTGATGCCCAGTCCAATCAGACCTTATCGGAGCAACGGGCGGCGGTAGTGGCGAGATATCTTCTGGATAATGGGATTGATGCCAGCCGGGTGTCATCGGTTGGATATGGTCAGGATAAGCCCATTGATACCAATGATACGGAGGCAGGCAGAGCAAAGAACCGCAGAACAGAAATTAAAATAATTAATTCTTAATATATCCGAGATGGCAAATATAGCAGATACCACTTCTACCCGGGAAGATGCTTTGATTGAGGAGTTGGGTTACGACGACCATTTTCATGAGCATCACCATGGTGATAAGTATCAGGCGAGTTTTATCACCAAATATATTTTCTCACAGGATCATAAGATCATAGCCAAGCAGTTCCTGATCACCGGGATGATCTGGGCTATCATCGGATCAGCCATGTCGGTGATTTTCCGGTTACAACTGGGATTTCCTGAGGAAAGTCTGGCCTGGCTTAAGCCGATACTGGGTAAATGGATTGTCATTGACAGTACGGGTGTCGGAAAGCTCGATCCGGAGTTTTATTACGCGTTAGTGACCATGCACGGTACCATCATCGTGTTTTTTGTGTTGACAGCCGGTTTGAGTGGTACCTTCAGTAATCTGTTGATTCCATTGCAGGTTGGTGCCCGGGATATGGCCTCCCCTTTTCTGAATATGCTCTCATACTGGTTTTTCTTCCTGGCAGGCGTCATCATGTTTATATCATTGTTTCTCAATACAGGTCCCTTCTCCGGAGGCTGGGTGGCTTATCCACCATTAAGTGCCCTTCCCGAGGCATCTTCCGGGTCGAAAGCGGGGATGACCCTTTGGGTTACTTCGCTGGTGTTTTTCGTCGTTTCGGTGTTACTCGGGGGGATCAATTATATCACGACCGTTCTCAACCTGCGCACCAAGGGTATGGGTATGTGGAGACTGCCTCTGACAATCTGGGCCTTTCTGATCACCGCGATCATCGGACTTTTATCGTTTCCGGTACTGGTATCCGGATTCCTGCTACTGATGTTTGACCGGGGATTGGGTACCAGCTTCTATCTGAGCGAGATTTTTATTGGAGGACAAGCCCTGGATTATGTCGGAGGAAGTCCTATTTTATACCAGCACCTCTTTTGGTTTCTCGGACACCCGGAGGTATATATCATCATCCTGCCGGCAATGGGTTTGACTTCGGAGGTTCTGTCAGTCCAGTCACGGAAACCCATCTTCGGTTACCGGGCCATGGTATTGTCGATCCTGGCCATCGCCTTCCTGTCTTTTATCGTATGGGCTCACCACATGTTTATGGCGGGAGTCAACCCGTTTATCTCCAACATTTTTGTCATCTTTACCCTGATTATAGCCGTACCTTCTGCGGTCAAGGTCTTCAACTGGATTGCTACCCTCTACCGGGGTAATATCCGGTTGAATACACCGGCTCTCTTTGCCATTGGATTTGTCTCGATGTTTATCTCAGGCGGTTTGACCGGAATTTTTCTGGGTAATTCCGCTATTGATATTCAATTGCACGATACTTATTTCGTCGTGGCTCACTTTCATATTGTGATGGGTGTGGCAGCTTTTATGGGAATGTTTGCCGGCGTCTATCAATGGTTTCCCAAGATGTACGGACGCTTTATGAATGAGACTCTGGGTAAGATTCATTTCTGGGGTACAATGATTGGAGCTTATGTGATTTTCTGGCCGATGCATTACCTCGGGATGATTGGAGTTCCGAGAAGGTATTACAGCTTTGATACCTTCGATGCCTTCAGGGACTTTGATGGCATGAACAAATTTATCACCATCGGTGCCATCATCGTGTTTGCCGTTCAGTTGTTGTTTGTGATTAACTTTTTCTACAGCATCTGGAAAGGGAAGAAGCAAACAACCCGCAATCCGTGGGGTGCCAATACCCTGGAATGGACGACACCTATCCGGCCAGGTCACGGTAACTGGCCTGGTAAGATACCGTCTGTACATCGATGGCCATACGACTATGGAAAGGACGGAAAGGAATTTATCACCCAAATTACCCCACTTGAAGAAGGTGAGGAAGCTTCAGATCACTAAACTATTGCTTAAGAAACTGCGGAATATTTAAAGAAATTGGAAAACAAGGATAGAGATATTGTATTGAAAGGAACTCCGTTGGAGATTGATTCCAAATGGGTTGACTTCAGGATGCTGGTCAAGATGCGATTGACCTTACTGGTGGTTTTCAGTGCTTTATTAGCGTACATGATCGTTGCAGGTGACCAGTTTTCACTGCTCGCTTTTGTAGTCCTGGGTTTGGGTGGCTTTAGTATAACCGCTGCTGCCAATGCCCTCAACCAGGCGCTGGAGAAAGATTTTGACCGGTTAATGGCCCGTACGGCGATGCGACCGATTGCTGCAGGCCGGATGTCGATGGGTGAAGGGGTGATGTTGGGTGGATTGTTTTTTGTACTGGGTATCGTACTTCTGGCTTATTTTAACCCACTTGCGGCTGTCCTGGGAGCTTGTGCGGTAGTCAGCTATGCTTTTTTATACACACCAATGAAGCGGATATCGACGTTGTCGGTATTTGTTGGAGCGGTACCGGGTGCCCTGCCGACCATGATCGCCGTAGTGGCGCATGAAGGGTGGGTAACCCCGATGGCAATTATTCTTTTTGGTATTCAGTTTTTTTGGCAGTTTGCCCATTTCTGGTCAATCGGATTTCTGGGCTTTGACGATTATAAGAAGGCTGGATTCCGGCTGGTTCCCGAGCTCCATGGTAAGGTTCATCCCAATCTCGGATTGCAGTCGATGCTTTTCAGTCTCCTGCTGTTGCCAATATCGGTTGCACCCTATTTTCTGGGAATTATATCCTTTTGGCCTTGTCTTTTTGTGGTTCTCATGGGCATCGCCTATGCTTTCTATAGTTGGAATCTTCAACGGGACAAGGATCATCAGGCGGCCAGGAAGCTGATGTTTTTTTCATTTATGTATTTACCGGTCGTTTTGATCATTTATTATATCGGTAGTCTATAATGGAGTTATCTTATAGCCATACGGAAAAAACGAGAGGGAAAATTCATCCTCTTAAATTCGCCCTGTGGATCAGTCTGGCCAGTATTTCGATGATGTTTGCCGGGTTCATGAGTGCCTATATGGTTCGGCAGGCGGCAGGAAACTGGTTTGAATTTACCCTGCCGTGGTATTTTACCGCCAGTACGATGATCATCGTGATGAGTAGTGTGATGGCTTACAGCACAGTAGACCAGTTTAAGAAAGGAAAGGAAATATGGTATAAATTTTCCCTGGTCATGACCTTCATACTGGGCATCGCTTTTGTGATTTTACAGTATCAGGGCTGGCAAGCCATGCTGGCCGGAGGTATAGATCTTAAAGCCAATCCTTCCGGCGCTTTTGTGTATGTGATCAGCGGAGTGCATGTAGCCCATGTGCTCGCCGGACTTGCAGGCTGGTGCGTGGCCATGATCCATGGATTTCGATTGAAATTTAAGCCGACAAAGGTCCGGATCAGTCGACTCGAGATTACGGCTCAATATTGGCATTACGTAGACTTGCTATGGGTAGTGCTGTTTTTATTTTTAACGTATTACAGATAAGAAGTAGATCTTATGTCAGCAGAAACGATGGACTCTCACATGACGGTAGAAGAACAGGAAAAACTTTGGACCGGAGGGCAGTCTCCTTTCAAGGCGAGTTATGGCAAGCTGATGATGTGGTATTTTCTATTATCAGATGCCTTTACTTTTGCCGGATTCCTGATCTCCTATGGTACCCTGCGATTCAGCAACGAGACCTGGCCGGTACCGGACTTCGTATTCAGTAGTTTTCCGTTTTTAAAAGGTACTAATCCCTTGTTGTTTGTCAGCTTGATGACTTTTATCCTTCTTGCTTCATCTTTTACTATGATCCGTGCCGTGCAGGAAGGTAAACAGGAGAATAAGAAAGGGGTTGTCAAATGGATGACCTTGACGATTGTCGGTGGTCTGATGTTCCTTGGTTGTCAGGCCTGGGAATGGACAAAACTGATCGCCGACGAGCACATGACGGTTTCCACCAATCCTTTTGGTACGCATATCGCCGATGGAGTCTACCTGGACGATGCGCACGGCCACCCCTATGCGGCTGGTGCGGAAGCCGAGACTTTTCAGGAAGGGCACAGCTATCTGATTCACAAGGTGGATGGTGAGTGGGTGCATCGACGATTCCGATATACTTCCGGACCTGACGAGGGCGAAGTTGCTCACCAGAGCTTTGGTCCGAAAGCTTTTGGAGCCTTGTTTTTTTTCATAACCGGATTTCATGGTTTCCACGTTTTCTCTGGTGTGCTTTTTTTGGCCATCATCGCCATCAATGTGGCCAGCGGACTCTACGTCAGGAGGAGGAACGGGTATGAAATGGTAGAGAAAATAGGTCTTTACTGGCACTTTGTGGACCTGGTGTGGGTATTTGTGTTTCTGGTTTTTTACCTGTTGTAATCTTAAAAGTGAATTAAGCAATGTCAGCACATACATACGAAGAGTCTAAAGCGATCGCCCGCAGAACGATCATAATCCTTGGTATCGTAACAATCATCGAAGTATTGATTGCCTTGGCAGGTAAGGGCTACCTGATTCCCGGATGGGTACCTTATGAAGCTTCCGTGGGTGGATTTCCAATAGGCCGGGCAATTATGTACCTGGCTATGATCAGCCTTAGTCTCTACAAAGCCATTCTCGTTATTTTTGAGTTTATGCACCTGAAGTATGAGGTGAAGGGTCTGATGCGCAGTGTTCTGTTGCCAACAGCATTGTTGATCTGGGCGATCATCGCTTTCTTTCTGGAGGGTGAGTACTGGAAGGATTCACGGGCACTTATTCATGAGAAGAATATTGAGCAGGTGGAAACCAAACTCAAGCCGGTAGGAGATGTACGACCTGCCGATCAGATGCGCGACGGTCACCATTAGGCATCTTGCAAAACAATTGCCGCCTGAAAGCGGTTTGAAGTACATCATCTTAACGTTGTAGGGATGTCCAGGAAAGTGATACAGACTGTTGTGCTCCTCCTTCTTTTGGTCGTATTTCCAATTCTTAGCTGGATATTTTTGAGGGATGGTTTGCAATACCGGTTGGATGCCAGGGCACGGCTGGCACCGAAGTCTTATTTACCTGCAGACAGTAAGACCTGCCGGCAGGGTAGAATCCAGGTGTTTTTCCAAGGTAATTCCCAGGCTTGGGAAGGTCGATTGCAATCCATTGCCGATCATTTTTCCGACCGGTCGGAGATCCTGTTTTTTGCTCAGATGGATACGCTTCCTGCAGCGTCATTGAACGATAGCCTTCAGAAAGCCTGGTCCTTATCAGGACTGGATGGATCTTTTCACAATGCAGTATTTCTCATTGATACCACCTGTGCCGTAACCAGGGGGTATGAATTGAATAGTGATCAGGATATGGCTGCCCTGGCTGAAGATATTGCTTTTTTGTTGCCCCTTGAGAAGGATAAGGATTTTCTGATACGAAGAGAAAGGGAAAAGTAGTTTGACCCGCGAATCTGACATAGCATTAGAAAGGAAATTAAACCGTGCTGCCTGGGTCTTCAGCGTATTGATCTTTTTAATGGTTCTGATGATGCGCCGGTTCAAGGTGGATACCACTCTCGACCTGTCATTTCTTCCAACTGTCTATTCCGGGATTAATTTTGTGACCTTCTGCCTCCTCCTGGTAGCTTTTTATCAGATAAGATTCAGGAAGAATGTCCGCCTCCATCAAAACCTGATGACGGCCGCGGTGATTTTATCCGGCTTGTTTCTTTTACTCTATGTGCTATACCACCTGACCAGTGAGGAGACTGCGTTTTGCCGTGAAGGAATGATACGGGTGATTTATTTTGTCCTGCTGGTCAGTCATATATTGCTGGCTGCGGTGATCTTACCCTTTATCTTGTTTACCTACATCCGGGCTTATACCGGGCAGTTCAGCCGCCATAAGAAGCTCGCTCGCTGGGTACTGCCTTTCTGGCTTTATGTTGCCATCTCAGGTCCGGTTATTTACCTCTTGCTGTATCCTTGTTATTAGATTGGGTTGATCAGAGAACAAACCAAGTCAGGGTTCCGTTCTTCGATTGTCTTTCCACCAGACATAGCCAATAGTGCCTACAATAAGGTAGGGGAGGGAGAGCATAAAAAGAATGCCGATGTTTAACCCCTTGCCTCCCGTTCCTCCGTTGGCCAGGTTTGATTCGGCAGTCATCCGGCACATCGGACATTGCGCATAGAGATCGGATTGGATGATTAGCAGCAGAAATATGCCGGTAACGATCCCAAGAATCTTTAAATACCTCTGGTTCATTGTGCAAAGATAAGAATTCCTGGATTGTAATTCGGTCTTTGGCTCATCTCAGACGCTGATATGGTTTGCGTGCTGATTCTCAAAATGTGGTCATAAATAGTGGCTTATCCGAATTAAGATGCACGGATCTGGAGAAAAAGGTAACCTGCCACTAACCCCATTTAAGCTGGGGGCATTTTACGATCATTCAGCAACGTGGATGTCCGAAAAATCCCTGCTCGCAAGTAATTCATACCAGTTTTTAGACTGTTTGAACAGCATTAATAGTAGTCAATAATGTACCGGATACCGACCCCGGCACTCCGTGAAAAAAACCTGGACGGCGCTCCGGAAATCCGTAATCGCGGTGTCCAGTCTAGAGATATGTCGATGGGTATTCCCGAAAAACTATATTCGGCACCTATCGCCCCCATGGCTCCGAAAGCGGTGAATGCTTTCGAAAAAGTCAGATACGGGCCCAATCCCCAATACCATTGCAGACGACCCAGATTGGCATCGGTGTGCTTCTCGAAGAGAATGCTGGTGCCAAAATAATCGTAATCAAAGGAACCCAGTAATGCCTCAAAGGCAACCTGCCTGCCCAGAAAATGCTTATAAGAAACCGTGGCACCGGTTCCGCCGCGCAAACCGGCTGCTGACCGGTACATCTGACCATAGGATGGTGTAGCCCAGATGACGGACAGATAGAGGGTGGCCAGGAGTAGTGTTCGACTTTTCATATTATAAGATAGTTTAGGAAAGGTTGGGATCGGCTAGAAAATATACCGGGCGGCCAGACCACCAGCGGTCCCGGCTCCGAATCCGGTTCCAAATCCGACAATCGCGATACCGGGTACCCAGTCAAGGGAGAGATTCAGCGGTATGTCCTCAAAAGTATAATCCAGACCAATATTTCCGGCAATACCGATCCGGACGTCACGACCGGAATAGACTCCACTAAAAAAACCGACAAAAGCACCCCCTCCAAAATACCATTGTAACCCGGGAGCCACATCGTCGAGTGGTTTATGGATCTGAAACAGCCCCGTGATCTGGGCATAACGAGAATAGATGCCTCCAAACTGGACAATGCCTTCTACCGCTTTGGAATCATCAAAAAAGTGTTTGATCGTACCTCCAAATCCCCATCCCAACCGGACGCCGACGGCGTTGTTGTAGTTCTGTGCATTGGCGCTCAGACTAAGAAAGATTCCGGCACAAAAAATGATCAGTAATTTTCTCATCGTTCATCAGGTTTGATTGTCGCAAAGTTAAGCATTTCAAAATTCCCGTTCTCTGATTTCAATCTATTTCCGGTTCAATTGCCAGGCGAGACTTACCCAGCCAAGGATGAATAGTAAGCCACCCAGGGGAGTGACAGGACCTAAGAACGACCGGGAAATCCCAGTAAGGGCTGCGGTAGAAAGCAAATAGAGTGAACCCGAAAACAGTAAAATACCCAAACCAAAGTAGATAATCACCCATCGGAGTCTTACTTCCGTGACATGAAGGCTTAGTATGCCTGTCAGGAGAATACCAAGACCGTGAATGAAATGATAAAACACACCTGTCTTATAGACATCCAGTTGTTGGACCTCCAACTTGTCAGCCAGAGCATGGGCTCCAAAAGCACCAAGTATCACAGCCAATGCCATGAGAAAACATCCAAGTAGCAGGGTATTTTTAGTAAATCGTGTCATATCAGCTATGTTTAGATCTCCAATGTAAGTTAAAGATCTTAAAAGTGACGAGAGGAACAATCCTGTGATTTACATCATTTCTGAATGGACACTTCCAGTTCATTAGACTGATTTCTGAGGTATCAGTTTCTGAAATATGAACCCGAAAAAGATGACAGCCAGACATCCAATCGGATTGAGCCACAAAAATCCAATATCGCTTTTCCAGAAAGTGATGATCACCAGGGCCTCGGCGCATAATGCTGCCCAAAAAACAGCTTCGGCCTTGATGTACCTGATATAAAAAGCCACCAGAAAAATGCCGAGGATCGTACCGTAGAAGATCGAGCCAACAATATTGACAAACTGGATCAGGTTTTCAAACAAGGTTCCAAAACTGGCAAACCCGATTGCAAAAAGCCCCCAGATAAGAGTAAAAAGCTTGGAGCTCCGGAGATAGTGTCCTTCAGTAGCTTTGGGTTTGATCGATCTCTTGTAAATATCGACAGTGGTCGTCGATGCCAGAGCATTTAATTCGGAAGCTGTTGATGACATGGCTGCCGAGAAGATCACTGCAAGCAGCAACCCAATGAGTCCCTTGGGTAAATGATTTAAAATAAAGGTAATAAAGATATAGTCCCGGTCGTTGGTTTCTGCGTCTGGATTAGACTGTCTGATGACCGATCTGGCTACCTCCCTGAGTTCTTTCTGCGAGGATTCATTGGCAATGATCTGATCCCTAATCGCCGGGATCTCCACAGTGTTTTCCTGATTAATGGCATCCAGATACTGAAAATTCAATGTATTTCTTTCAGCCTCCAGCATTCTTTTTTGATTTTCAAGCTCACCAATTTCTCCGGCGTAGGGTCCGGCCATCACCTTATTATATTCAGCGGCATTAAAAAATATGGGAGCTTCATGAAACTGATAAAAAGTAAAGACCATTACCCCGACCAGGAGAATGAAAAACTGCATCGGCACTTTCATCAGACCATTGAAAATCAGACCCAGCCGGCTTTCGGCAATCGATTTACCCGATAAATAGCGTTGAACCTGACTTTGATCCGTACCGAAATAGGAGAGCATCAGAAACAGCCCACCAGTGACGCCCGACCAAAAGGTGTACCGGTTGTTCCAGTCAAATGAAAAATCCACCGTTTTCAATTTGCCGGAAGCTCCGGCAACCCTGAGCGAATCGACAAATGAAACACCCGCCGGCAAGTACGAAATCAAAAGAAAGAATGCGATAAACATACCGATGAAAATCACCAGCATCTGATATTTATGGGTTACATTGACAGCACGGGTTCCTCCCGACACCGTATAGGTAATCACCAATAAACCGATAATCAGATTCGTCGCATTCAGATTCCATCCCATGATGGTACTCAGGATGATCGCCGGTGCATAGATCGTGATGCCCGCTCCCAGACCCCGCTGGATCAGGAATAGAAAAGCTGCCAGGGATCGGGTTTTTAAATCGAAGCGACCTTCCAGAAATTCATAGGCCGTATATACTTTCAACTTATAATACATGGGTATGAAAGTCACACAGAGAATCACCATTGCGATCGGAAGCCCAAAGTAAAACTGCACAAAACCCATTCCGTCTGAATATCCCTGACCGGGAGTAGACAGAAAAGTGATGGCACTGGCCTGGGTTGCCATGACGGAAAGCCCGATGGTCCACCACTTGGCCTCCTGGTTTCCTCTTAGATATTGATTGATGTCTTTGCTACCCCTGGTTTTCCAGATTCCATAGGCGACGATCGATAAAAGAGTACTGCTCAGGATTATCCAATCGATTGCGCTCATTAGTTTGTTTTAGCTGAAATATTGGGTAAAAAGAACAAAAAGTATGATCAGCATCGCATTGAAAAGAAGGAGTATGACATACATCTGCCTCCAGTTGAGACCAAAGGGTCGTTGATCGTCTTTCATAATTGATTTTACGGTTCTGTTCTTTTACCCAGTGATAATAGGTTGACAAACAGTCGATAAGCACCGGGGACTCCGGCAGGTAATTCCCTGAACCAGCTTAGACCCGTATATACATACCAGCCCTTACCGTATGGTGCTACCAGCAAACCTCCGTCTTTCGGTGTTTCGCCGGGATCGTTACAGGATAGGATTGCGGTGAAGTGCTCATCCCATTCGTTGGGGAAATACAGTCCCCTTTCCTGGACCCATCCTTCAAAGTCCCGACTGGTGATCGGATTCGGTCCCTTGATCACCGGATGGTCTGGTGCCAAAATGCGCACTTCTGCATGTTCATCGGTGACCCGGTCACGGGATATCGTTAACGGATAGGGAGAAAACATTTTGCTGTCGAGATCCTGACGGAAACGGGTATTGTATTGCACGATGAGATTACCTCCCTGATGGACATACTCAAATAAATTCTGACTGTAAAATTTGAGCCGGTCATTGGTATTATAAGCCCGGATACCGATGACGATGGCATCGTAATCTCCCAGATTTCCAGCCAGATCGGTTTCAGTCAGTAGAGTGACCTGGTATCCTATCTGAGATAAAAACTCAGGAATTTTATCGCCGGCCCCCATCACATAACCGATGCGTTCACCACCTTTGACCAGGTCAATTTTTACTGCTTTGACGGATGCTTCCTTCAAAACGGTTTGAACCGGGATGTGATCATAATCGACAACCCGGATGCTATGACCAAAAGTTGCCAATGGATTCCGGCTATCGATAAAATAGGCCATGATTTTGCGGCTCTCCGGATGTTTGGGTGGGATCACCGTGAAATTCAGCAATTGCTCCTGGCCATGTTGAGGCAGGTTGACCTCGATTTGCTCCGGACTGACTTCCCAGCCGGGTGGCACCTGAAGACTAACCGATCCCTCCAGGTTACTGGTTCCTGATTTAATGGTTACTGCCACCGATTTGGGAGCCTGTGCTCCAAAAACCAGGGTTTCGTCGGCGAAATTGAGGAAGACTGGCGGGTTAATTTCAAAGGGACGATATACTTCCCCTTTTACCGCATCGGTGCGTTTATGTATAAGGGGTGTCTGAAAAGTCAGTGTCTGACTCTGGATATTTACCGTATACTCAAGTATGCAGGGTCTCGCATCGCCTGGCAATCCCCGGAGTAACTGATCCTTCACTACATACATCCCCACCGATGCCTCTTCCCTCAACCAGTAAGGTGAGGAAAAAGGGGCGTCGACCGGGATTTCATGATCCCACTCGGTGTTAAATCGCTGATTAAAAGTCAAAGTTGTGTCAATATCCCTTATTTGCCCACCGGGAAGCATCCGGATATGCAGCAACTCAACATCCGCTTCAGAACGGTGGGTGGCTTCCATCTTGACCTTGATTTTCTGACCGGGGGCCGCATGATAGTTGTCAGCTACAACCTCTACAAACAAACCGCTGCACCAGAGGATGATTTTCCGGATCTCCTCTTTCTTCATCGGTATCCAGAAACCGTCATCATCCAGTTTTTCAAGGGCTTTTTGTACTTCAATCAGTGCCGGAATTGATGCTGCCGGATCGGCAATGTTGTATTCATTCTCCACCTGCCGGAGCATATCACCAATCGACTTTCCTCCCGGCAGCCGGCTCCAGGTAGTATTGATACCCTTGAATGGATCTTCTTCGGTGGTAACCGGCTCACCCTGAATGAATTCCAAATATTCCATTTCCGAACCCCTCGTACCGGTCGCTCCGAAGCCCTGACTTTTGTGAAAGCTCCGGCTTTCTGCCGCTATCTCTCCATTGGATTTGCCTTTGGTTGGATAGTAGGTGCCAACATCCAATGCCACCATATGGGATTTATCTGCCTTTTCAAACGCCTCTTCACTGCCATAAAAAAACCAACTGGTATTAAAAAACTGCCGTACCGGCTGCCAGGGTTTGACATATTTCAATTGCTCCGGATAAACCTGGGGATCAGCGACCCTGGTAAAGGCATCATAGGAAAGAAGGGCAGATCCGGTATGATGCCCATGAGTGGTGCCGGGGCTTCGGTGATCAAAACGGTTTACAATGATATCCGGCCGGGTCTTTCGCATCGCCCAGATGACATCCGCAAAGACTTCTTCCTTATTCCAGATATTGAAAGTTTCTTCCGGATGCTTCGAATACCCAAAGTCGACCGCACGGCTAAACAGTTGGTTCCCCCCGTCTGTTGAGCGCGCTTTCAATAATTCCTCGGTCCGGATCAGTCCCAGTAACTCTCCGATTTCGGTACCGATCAGATTTTGCCCCCCATCGCCTCTGGTTAGGGAAAGATAAGTGGTATGGTAGTGTCTTGCATTGGCAAAGTAGGCGATGAGACGCGTATTTTCGTCGTCGGGATGCGCAGCGACATAGAGTACGGAACCCAGCACCTGTGCCTTTTGGATTGCATCAAAAATATCGGCCGAAGTTGGCTTATACGGCTGTTGACCACGGACCAGCAGAGTGACACAGCATAAAACCAAAACTTTGATAGCCTTTATCATATCCAGATGATTATTTATACGTCGAAAGGTAACAAAAATTGTTAGGTTTCCCGGGCTGTCCGGTCGTTTCATTAGTGCTCCTGCCGGCTTAAACCAGAGTTCCTTTATCTTTGCAATCTCATGCAATGTCAATATGGAGGTTTTTAAATTTGGGGGAGCATCGGTCCGGGATGCAACCGCAATCCGAAATCTGGGTCAGATAGTACGGGACCATTCCAGGAAAGAACTGGTGATTGTGGTTTCTGCTATGGGCAAAACCACCAATGCCCTGGAGGAGGTTACCCGGTTGTTTTTTGAGGGTGGAGCTGCCATGGCACGGTTGCAGGATCTCAAGAAGGAACACCTGGAAGTTGCACAACAGCTTGGCTTGCAGCAATTGTTAGACGAAGGGATGTTGGAAGATCTGTTTGTGGAGGCTGAGTGGTTGCTTGAAGATGAGGTCAGGGATTCATATGATTATATCTACGACCAGATAGTTGCTATCGGTGAATTATTGGCCACCCGTTTGGTGTGGGCTTATCTTACCAGTCTTGGATTGCCGGTTGTCTGGATCGACGCCCGGGATGTCATCAAGACCGATGATACCTACCGTTCTGGCAGAGTTGACTGGTCGGTCACATCCCGTAAAGCAGATGAGATCATCCGGCCATTGATCCAATCCGGAGCGATGGTCGTCATTGCCGGTTTTATCGCCAGTACTCCTGAAAACAATACGATTACCCTGGGAAGGGAAGGTTCGGACTATTCTGCAGCGATCCTGGCCGCCAGCCTGGATGGTACCGCTGTCACTGTATGGAAGGACGTTCCGGGCATTATGACCTGCGATCCACACCTGTTTGACGATGCCCGGTTGTTGCCCGAAATCGACTACCGGGAAGCCATTGAAATGACTTATTACGGAGCAAAGGTGATTCATCCGAAGACTATCAAACCTTTGATGGACCATCAGATTCCACTCTATGTCAGATCTTTCCAACAACCAGACGTTAACGGAACCGTGGTCTCATCTTTTAAGGCGTTGAATTACCCTCCGGTCACCGTGGTTCTTGAAAATCAATCGCTGCTTCAGTTGAATACGAGGGATTTAACCTTTGTCACAGAAGACCATCTCAGTGAAATATTTCAACTGGCTGTCCGGCATAAAATCCGGATTCATCTGATGGAAAATCTGGCACTGAGCCTTTCTCTGGTTATTCAACCTGATAACATCCGGGTGGATGCCTTTGTCAATGATCTCCAAAACTCTTTTGAAGTCGGTCGGGTGAATAACCTGTTACTGTATACCGTTCGACATTATAAAAAGCATCTGGTCGATCAATTGAAGAATAACCGGAACGTATATATAGAAGAATACAATGCCACTACCGCACAATTGGTGTTGAGTTAATTCCTGTCTCGCAGGTAGAATGGTTGGGATTTATTATTTCTGGAATAATGATCAGAAAATATTTACTTCTCCTGTCAACAATTCCACGTGACCATCTTCATAGAGAATCTGAATAATATAAACATAAAGTCCCTGCGTCAATTCATTGGCATTTACTGTGCCATCCCACCAATATTTTTCTTCTCGAATTGAAAAATTATCTGCCTGATAGATCTTACCACCCCATCGGTCCAGAATGCTGTATGATTTGACGGTGATATCATTTTCGCTGTTGGTGTATATCCGGAAGTCATCATTTATTCCATCGTGATCCGGACTGAAAGAATTGGGTACAAAAACAGGACACCGGTTACCGGGTAGAATGATCATGGTATCGATCCGGCAATCGCTGTCATGCAGGATAGTCAGATGATGCGTTCCGGCCGATACATTCTGAAATTGTGCAGTTGTCTGTGTACGGTCATCAAGGCGATAGGAGAGAACATCGAATTCACCGAATATTTCAATATCGATAGATCCATTATCGGTATCGCATGAAGCAGCAATGGTGGTAATTTTTTGGATAAGAAAAGAATCAGCCGGTAATATCTCCGATTCAGCAACTGCTGTGCAGCCATTCGTGTCCTCAACCCAAATAGAATATTTTCCGGCCGTTAAATCCATGAATTCAGGGTTTGCCTGAAATTCAATGCCATCGAGAGAATACCGAAGATCTCCTTCACCGGAAGCTTCGACGACCAGTGACCCTTGACCCATGGTACAAACCGGTCTGTTGGCGATCACCTCATGGATTTGTGGACCGGCTGGTACCTCTACAATGACCTCCCTCGTGATCATACAATCATTTTCATCTTTAACCTGAATGTTGTGGATTCCCGGAGCCAGATCTGAGAATATACTATCCAGACTGAAGCTCAGCGAATCCAGGGCAAAAGATTTTAAACAGGTTCCTCCGGCTACCCTGATCATAATTTTCCCGGAGAAGGATTTACATTGACTGGGTATAGTGGAAATTTCCAGAATCCGGAGAGGTTGAAATTCCCGGAGATCGAGATCGCTGGTAGCGCCAGACCATGGAAATCCCAGCTGGCAGACTTCCGTGGTCTTATTCTGGCCTGGATCAATTTTGACTATCCTGCCGCCCAGAGACACCCCAAAAAGATCGAATGACTGGCATGGATCTGCTGCATTTTCTGATGAAAATAACCCTTCAAGTGGAGAATTGACAGACATACTCATAACCTCCACACTTTCAGCAGGGGTATCCATATTTATTTGAATCATCCGGTTGTTTTGGGTGATTGCATACATGTTTCCAGCATGGGAAAGCAGGTCCTCAATCCCATAATTTCCGATATCTCCCAGAAACGTATCTGATCTGGTTGCAAGATCATATCGAAAGAGGAATCCCTCACTGCCGCTGGCAAAGATCTGATTCGCGATACTGCAGTAAAGTGCTTCAAATTCCTGCAGATATAAGAAAGAGTGTACCAATAAGGCCTCTCCGGTTTGAGGATTTATCTGATAGAGATCACCGGAATTGGTCAAACCATACAACTGACCATCAGAGCGGATGGCCAGATCTTTGATAGTATCCGAAACCAATAACTGAAACTGAAGTTCAGCTGAACAATCTTCCGGATTAAAAAGGTATATCTGGTTTGAATAATCTGAAAAATATATTTGGGTTTGGGAAAAGCTGATATTAAAAAGTAACACCCAATAAATTGTAAAAATATTCTTCATTTGTCATTTCGCTATTTATTGAGGAAACGATCGGATAACTTCCTTGAAAAATATTTTTGATCGGGTTCGTTTTTTTTGGATCAGGCAAAAACCCTGGTCTGCGCGTTTCGCCATTTGGCAAGAATGCTGATCAATATAAGTGTACCAGCGGTATAGTAAACAAATGGTGGTATGGGAGCCGGATCACCGGCAGCATATGAATGGAGTCCGGATAAATAATAATTTACGCCAAAATAGGTCATCATGACCGAAGCCAGACCAAAAAGTGAGGCCACATTAAATGCATAAATACCTCTTAAGCCAGGAATAAAACGCATATGTAAAATAAAAGCGTATACCAGAATGGTGACCAGAGCCCAGGTTTCCTTGGCATCCCAACCCCAATAACGACCCCAGGATTCATTGGCCCAGACACCACCAAGGTAAGTGCCAATGCTGATCATGAACAAGCCACCGATCATGGTCATCTCACTGACGTAACTCATCTCCTGCACTACCCTTTTTATCCGGATCCGGTTATTCCCGTTGATAAAGATCATCAGGGCCAGGTTGAGTATACCAATGATCGCTCCCAGCATCAGAAATCCGTAACTGCCGGCTTCCATGGAAACATGAATGGTCAGCCAGTAGGATTTAAGTACCGGAACCAGGGGAGTAATCTCCGGATCCAGCCAGCTCAATCCCGCGACCATCAGGATCGTGGAAGCCAGGATTGACGTTGCGGCCAGACCTCCCAGCGATTTACGGCTGAAGATCAATCCGGCGAGCATGGTGGTAAAGGCAATGTAGATCATCGATTCATACCCATTGCTCCAGGGTGCCCGTCCTGAGACATACCACCGGAGCCCCAACCCTATTAAATGGGCGATAAAACAAATGCCCAGTGCTCCGAAAGCGATTCTAACGGGCCATTTGTATCCGATCTTCGGATTAAAAACCAAGGCAAAAAACATGATTAAGATCAAAAGTCCGATCAGGCCGTACATTTTTCCAAGACGGCTGAAAACATTCATTTTATTGAGTATGATTTCATATTTGATTTTATTGGCAGAGGGTAAAATGCTGTGGCCATGCGTGTGTTGATACTTGGATAAATCAGACAAAAGCTGATTCGCTAGCTGCCAGTCATTGGTTTGACTGGCGGCCTGAACTGCCGAAGCATAGGAAGGAAAAAATTGACTGGGAAAAGAGGACGACGAGCTCAGCTGATGCATATGCGTGAACTCTGCCGGAGACAGCCAGGTGTCTGAATTTGGATCTTCTGTGGGAAAAATCCGCAGCATCCTGCCGGTAAATACCAAATTGCAGATATTGACCCGCTCATCGATTTTAATAATTTCTTTTTCAAAAGTACCCCGGTATCTCGGTTCGGTATTATAGGCCTCTCTGACATAATCCTTCAGAATATAATCCGGAGTGAAAAAATCATTATATGCTACCAGTCTTCCATCAGAAGGTATGATCTTTTGAATGGCTTCCTCTTTACTGGATTTAATCAGGGGGACATCTGCCCAATTCCGGGGATACAGCATCATGCCCAGAACAACCTGATCGGCGGTTTGATCGTAGAGTTTTTCTTTCCGGGATACTTTCCGAAGCACTTCACTGGCCAGGGTATGAAAAGGTTTCATTCTGCCGTTGTGGTCCTGAACCACCATTTTACTGAATTGGTCGGCATGTGCCTGATCAATAATCATTGCCGGGTCCGGAATCGCATGTTGGGCGATTAGAGGTGGTTGACTCAGGATCAACCCACCAGCAAATAATGCCAGGATTACCGTAGTCTGGCCGGAAAATCGCATTTCCTTTAATTTTTGAGATAACTGATAAAACCGGCTCTTCTTGCTGAATAAAGTCAATAGCATTCCTACCGTAAGCAGAAAATAACCGAAATATGAAATCCAGGTTCCCAGGGCATCATGGTTGACACTCAAAATGGTGCCTTTTTCATCCTGGTCAAACGAACTCTGGAAAAAACGGTATCCATCGTAATTCAGAATATTGTTCATGAAGATCCGGTGATCTTTTTCCAGGTTTGATCTTTTATCAACCAAAGTGACTTCGCTGGCATACGACGAAGCACTGTTGGTGCCGGGATAACGTTCCATTATAAAATCATGCAGGTGGATGGAAAATGGTAATACAAGGTATTTTGCGCCATAACTTGCCGATATCAGGGTATTGCCCAGGGACAGTGATTCCGGTTTTCCTGTCATACCATTATTTCCTTTGATTTTTAGACACCCCTCGCCAGCCTCCGAGCTGATACGCAGGATAAGCATGGCAATACTTCCATTGCCCATTTTCGGAGAAGATGAACTTACGATCGTCTCGGCGTTCGGATTAAATTCACTAATAACAAAATTGCTGCCGGAGGGAGTTGAATATAAAGACCTAAGTAACAGAGGATAGATTTTTCCAGCTGGCAGGGTGTCTCTCTTCTGGGTGGCCATTTGCATCTGGGATAGGGCCAGGTCTGATTTAAATAACAGTGAATCGTTCCGATAATAGATATTGATCGCACCATTATCTTCAGAACCGGTAAAATTGAATAGAATCCCATTGAGATTGACTTTATCTCCTTTTTTAACCAGATGCTCTTCGCGACCTCCCCGACCCGCAATGACAATTTTTAACATTGATCGACCCTTCTCATCAGTGGTCAACTGCTCGACCGGATTCGGTATGTAGTCATCCAACTCTATTTTGAAAACCTGGTTACCGACCTGATAGGTCTCTTTAAATCTGTTTTTACCGAGTGGGGCAAAAAAGACCGGTTCATCGAAACGGTAAATCTGTTCGCCCTGTTTAATTTCAAACTGCAGATAGGTCTCATTGGATAAGATCAGATTGGTCTGGTCGCCTTCCCGAATGTGCATCATACCTTCACTGCCCAGATACCTGGTTGCCCCGGCACCGGCGATGATGACGATGGCTGCAGCATGAAAGGTGAGGATTGCCCATTTTTTCTGCTGAATCATCCGGAAACGGATAATATTGGCAATAATGCTGATTCCAAATAAAATCAGCAATATCTCAAACCAGCGTGCTCTGTATATGACTTTTTGGGCAGCCGATGTACCAAAATCATTTTCGATAAAAGTGGCAGTACCGATGGCAGCGGCAAAAAGAATGAAATACAGGCCGGATGCACTGGTAGAAAACAATTTTTGAAAAATCTTATTCACAATTCTTGAGTAACGTTGAGAAGCAATTGGATGAGAATTTATTTCAGATCTATTTCAGTGTGGCTTCTTCCATGATAAGATCGTATCGATATCCTGCTCCAAAATCCTTGTTTGTAGCAATTTTACCTTCAAATACCACGATATCACCGACGTTGACTTCTTCCATCGTGGCAACGGTAAGATCCAGATAATTGTCGCTGGAATTTTTACTTCCATCCTGTAGATGGATCCAGTTTTTTCCCATGATATTGCGGTTTACTTTGACACATTGTCCCTTGACAATAATGGTTTTTTCATTGAATAAGGAGGGATCGGCAAACAATTCTGAGATTGTTGTCCCGCCGCTGACCGGCTCTATATTGACTATGGATTTTACCTGAGGTTCGGATGTGTGAGGAAGATTTCCTGCAAGCGAATGATCCAGATCCGGGGTCTTACTGACACCTGATACGAGGTAGAGCGTCTCAAATACCCGGTTGTGTTCCTTACTTTCAAAATCATACATGAGAATACCGCCCTCATAATAGTAGGTTTCACCTTTTGAAACCTCCGTGTAGGGAATGGCAATCCAAAAATCCTGATCATCTTCTATCACATTGAGATAGGTGTATCGGGAAGCATGCATGAAATCCTTAACCACTACCTGATGCACTTTTGACTGGGAAACATTTGCTTCACTGAAAGCCTTAACTTTGTTTTCCGTTATTGGATGAATGACCTTAGGCTTGTTCTGGCAAGATACAAGTAGGATCAGCAAACCCAGAATTCCTTTCGTAAATATGCTCATTACTCAATTATCTTAATTTACAACAGCTTATCAAAAATAGATATTTAGTCTCTCTAATACTTCTGATTTATCTTACGGGCACCTCTAAAAACCCGTTCAATTGTCAATCGCTTATCGGTGATAAGCTATTCAAAAAATAACCTGGCTTTCCCACCCACTTCGTGGTTTCCTCGCTTCGAGATCCACCGGATCTCGACCGGGAATCCTCCCGGATCGCTCCTCAATTTCGTTATCCCTCAGTC
>CAYRYD010000033.1:0-35544 GCA_964428345.1 uncultured Saprospiraceae bacterium
TACTGCGAGTCACTAGTACGTTGTCCCCCCTGGGGGGGTAAGGGGGGAGAAAAACCGGCAGTTATTGGTATTCACAGAAGGGGTTTCCATCCACCCCCCTAACCTACTCGAGGGGGATGCCCCTGCCCCTTCAAGGGGGATACCGTCACCCTAGATGAAGACACTTCTGCCCTGGAATTCAGGCTTCGTGTACAAGGTGAGTCACTCGTACGATGTCCCCCCTGGGGGGGAGGGGGGAGAAAAACCGGCAGTTATTGGTATTCACGGAACGCGTATTCCACCCCCTGCCCCCTCAAGGGGGATAACCCCCTGCCACCCCAAGGAGGATACCGTCACCTCTGGATGCAGGCCATCCATGGATTTCTACTGCGAGTCACTAGTACGATGTCCCCCCTTGGGGGGTAAGGGGGGAGAAAAACGGTTAGTTATTGCTATTCACCGCAGGGGTTTATTCCACCCCAAGAAATTTCTTCCCGAACATGGTAACATCATTACAGGTTGCTGCCACTCTACTCTGAATGGCAGGATCGACCTGCCAGCCCCATTGATCAAATAAAATCTAATCGTTATGGCCTGTCGGGAAGTATCAACCTGGATCACGGAGAATGTCTTGGTACCCGTCGAAAAATTTATCACCGAAGCCCGGGAAGTATGTGAAAACATCGGACAATGGGTGGAAGAAAAAGTCTGGCAACCGGTCGAAGAATGGGTGAGCCGGGAGGAAAGACGTTGCCGCGAACAGAAATGCAAATGGTGGTGCGCCTGCTGCAATAAATGGTTCTGCTGGATTGTCTCCGTAGTGGTGAAAGTCGTCACCTGGGTGCTGGTAACCGTCGTGAAATGGGTGGTCACCCTGGTTTGTCAGATCGTGACGATTGTCGTCGGAATCGTCGTCGAACTGGTTCTCAAGATTATCCACCGGCTGGTGACTTTTATGGTCTGCCTGTTTACCGATCCATTGCAGGCACTGAAGACCCTCTGGGATCTCTGGAATGACATCGTCGATACCATCGAAGATATCTTTGATTTTATCGGGACCCTGCTCGATGACGTCATCGGCATCCTGAAAGATATTGGAAAACTCCTGGAATCGCTGGGCAGATCCTTCTGCATCTTTGGCGATGCGATGTGTGCGATTTTTGGAGCCATCTTTGGATTCCTCAAAGGTATTGTAGATTGGCTGGTAGATATTGTAGACTGGGTAAGAGATACCATCGACGGCCTGAAGGAACTGATCGCCGGAATTTTAACGTTAAACTGGTGCCGGATTCAGGCCGGACTTGGCATCTTTAATGTGTTGCGGGTCATCACCTCGATACTCCGTATTCCAGCTGGGTGGTTTTATGTGGGCCCCAAAAGTCTGATCGATGATGCTACCCTTGAGTCCATCATCAATGACGCACTGGTTGCCGCTTTCCCTGATGACCCGGACCGGTTGGCAAGATCCAGGAAGAGAGCCCGGCTCGGAGGATCGCCAATCGGAGTTCCAGTCACTATCGATCCCCGGAGAATTGGGATCCGTAGCTCTGAATTCCTGAGGAACCTCCACCAGGAGGGAGTCATCAATCTCCATGCGATAGCCGGCAGAGTGTCCGACTGCGATGGCCAATTTGTTTCCAGCGCTTTAACCGGTGAGGTCGTCTATACCGGCACCGCAACTTCGGTATCCCAAAGCGATCTTGATGATTTCATACGGTTAGGTCCGGGAGCGGTGCCTTCCTTTACCGCCTATCCGATCAAGATGGCTACTTTCAAACGGTATCTGGAATTTGCCCGGAAAAAAGGCTTTCAAATCGGTCTGAATTTTACCTGGCCACCCATAAAGGAGCTCCTCATTAGTGAAAACCGTTTTATTCCACTCGACAGCGATGAAACGGATGATACCAATCAACGGGCTTTGTTGACCCTTGCTGGCAGACCGAACAATAATGAAGATATCAGTACAGTTCCTTCCATTGCTGTGTTTGGCTACGTAGCTACCAGCCTAAACGGCCTGACCTCCTGGTTCCGACCTCTGTTAAGAGATTTCAGTCCTTCGGGCACCACCTTCCGAACCCGGTTTCCCGAAGTGGCATTTCGCTTTGTTCCCATTCATGAGATTGGTCATTATTATGGACTGAATCACAATGGACATGACAATCCATCCTTAATTATGTGGAGCCCGAAGGGAGACAAGAATATTGGTGATGCACTGCCAGAGTATCTCTTTCTGTCGGGTGAGGCTAATTTCACGGAACAGGATGCCCGCGACGTCTGGAACTATATTACGACCACCGACCAGGCCCGGAATACAATACTACCCTAAAAAGCTATTGATGATTTATTTAATTGAAGATCTCACGACACTCCAGAAACTAGAGCATGATTCTGTTCTTAAGAATCAGATCCGCCAAATACAAATCGCTATCCCGGGGGTGGAAAAGGAAGTGCTGGAGCAAAGAATTAACCGGTACTATTTTGCCTGTGGCTGCAAGGAGGGAGCCATAGGCATTTATGTTGCCGCGTTGACTTTTTCGGTCATCCAGTTTGGAATAGGAATTCAATGGGTTACCTCATGGAAGATGGGAGTTCTTTTATTGTTTATTTCAGCTCTGACAGGCAAGCTTGTGGGATTGATCGTAAGTAAGGTAAGACTTAAAAGAATCTTCCGAAAGCTGCGAAAGCACTTATTGGACACTTGCTTGTAGATATGTGAAAAAATGTAGCAACCATCACTTATTCTGTTTTTCCAAAATAATGTCACCCCTTCGGGGTTCTGATGTAAAATTCAATTTTCGTTTCTATATAATTATTTCACCCCTTCGGGGTTATGTATGAAATTCAATACCAATTTCTATAAACATTTCACCCCTTCGGGTTATTCAGCCAATGCCTCATGCATGATCCGTAATAGTCTTCATTTCATCGCTAAAGAGTTGCCGAAGGCACTACGGCGCATTGGCATCGAAGGTGTACTCTCAATAAAGCGATCCAGGAAAGTTGAGGCTACTATAGCATTTGGATAAATCTTGTCGGCTGATGTGCAAGCCAGTCTCTCTCCAGCCATGCCAGTATGGAGGACGCTTCCAGGCATAAAAAAAGCTCCGTGAGGAGCTTTTCTAAAATCGGTCTCTGGTGGAGCTAAGGGGAGTCGAACCCCTGACCTCTTGACTGCCAGTCAAGCACTCTAGCCAACTGAGCTATAGCCCCATCGTTATCATTTGACTTCCGGGAATCGTTTAAACCCCGAAACGGACGGCAAATTTACACTTTTCTCCCTAATTGTTTCATGCGTCTGGTAATTTTTCGGCAGTAACCGGTTTACCAACAACCACCTGACACTGCGGTATGGTGATCTGTAACTTTTGTAGTTTATTGGTGCTATGAAATACTTCTGGTTTTTTCTGGCAGTCGTTACCCTGGGTTTTTGTACCCCTCCGGCTCCAATGGATGAAGCATATCAGCTTTTGGCCTCCCACTTCACCGACCCACCTATGGAGGCCCGGCCCAAAGCCTTGTGGACCTGGCTCAACGGCAACGCCGATCTGCCCACCCTGTCAAGGGAAATGGCCGAAGCGCATGAACAGGGCCTCGGCGGATTTGACATCTGGGATGTCGGCATGATCGTCGACCCGGACAGCGTGGTGCCGGATGGGGTGCCATTCATGGGAGAGGAGTCCGTACGGGCTATTGGTCATGTGCTCCGGGAGGCCAGACAATACGGCATGGAAATGGGGCTAACCATCGCCAGTAGCTGGAATGCCGGCGGCAGCTGGGTCAAAGAGGAACATGGAGTCATGGGACTCTTCCGGTCTGCCAAAGAAGTCAGGGGACCGGGTGTGCAAACGATCGATATACCCCAACCTTCGATGGAGGCGGTGATGCAGCGTGGTAATGCCGGCCGCCGTCGCCGGATGCTGCAACTGGGCGAAGATGGTTTGCCGGGTTTCCGCAAAGATGTCGCCCTGCTGGCGTTTCCGCTCCGTCCGGACTCCACTCTGCTCCAGGAAGAGGTGGTGGATCTCTCAGCCTTTCTGGAGCAGGATTCCTTTACCTGGGAGGTGCCGGCGGGTAACTGGCTACTGATCCGCTATACCTGCATACCTACAGGACAACCTCTGGCAGTGCCCGGTGCATTGAGCAAGGGTCTGATGATTGATCATTTCAGCGCCGAAGCCATGCGAAGTCATTTGAAATACTTCTTTGACCGGCTGATCCCCGAAGTTGGTAACCTGGGAGAAAGTGCCCTGGCCTATTTTTACAACGATAGTTATGAAGCCAACAGCGCAGCCTGGACTCCTGAACTGCCGGCTGCCTTCGAACGGCTGCGGGGATATCCGCTGACCACCTGGTTGCCGGTACTGGATGGCTTTGAGATAGAGTCTGAGGATCTATCACAGCGGTTTGCCTACGATTTTCGCAAGACCCTCTCCGACCTGATTATTGCCAATCATTATGCCCTGGGATCACAACTCTGCCATGAGCAGGGCATTGGCTTTGCCGCCGAAGCAGGCGGTCCGGGTCCTCCGGTACACAACGTCCCGTTTCAGGACTTGGCCGCCCTGGGATCGCTCGATATCCCCCGGGGTGAATTCTGGTACAAACACCCCGGTGGCCGTCAGCACATGGATGAGCTGCAGATCGTCAAAGGTATATCCAGTGCGGCACACATCTACGATCAGAAGTTTGTGGAAGCAGAATCCTTCACCAGCATCTGGCTGTGGCAGGAAGGTCCGATGGACCTCAAACCGGTGGCCGATAAAGCCTTTTGTGAAGGCCTGAACCGGATCGTGTATCACACGTTTCCCCACATCCCTCCCGGGGCAGGACATCCCGGCTGGATCTACAATTTCGGCACGGTGATGAATACCCAACGGACCTGGTGGCCCAAATCCCGGGATTGGAATGATTATCTTGCACGTGTCAGTTACTTGCTGCAACAGGGCAATTTTGTCGCCGATGTGGCCTGGTACTACGGCAATGAGGCCCCTAATTTCGTCGGGCACAAGCGCACTTTACCCTGGTTGGGTGAAGGCTATGATTACGATGTGATCAATACCGAAGTATTGCTCGAAAAACTGGAAGTGCGGGATGGCCGGTTAACCCTGCCACACGGTCAAACCTACAGTGTGCTGGTTCTGCCCGAAGACCGGAGGATGGAGCTGGCCGTGATCCAAAAGATCCGTGATCTGGTGGAACAGGGAGCCATCATCATCGGACCTCCTCCTTCGAAGGTCTATTCGTTGCACGATTATGAAACAAAGGAGCGGGAATTACAAGATCTGTCGGCAGAAATCTGGGGACCTTGTGACAGCGTCCGCATCCGTGAACATCCGAAAGGAAAAGGAAAAATCGTCTGGGGAAAAACTGCCCGGGAGGCCCTGGAAGAACTGGGGCTGGTGCCCGATTTCCGTTATGAAAACGAAGGTAAGGCCCGGATGGAGTATATCCACCGGAGCCTTCCGGATCATGATATCTATTTTGTCCGTAGTGCCGACAGTGTATTTTGCCAGACCGGGATCCAATTGCGGGCCACCGGGAAACCTGAACTCTGGGATCCGGTCACCGGCGAGATTTATCCGCTTCCCGTCTATCGTAGGGAAGCACAATCAACCGTTTTAACGCTGCCTTTTGCCCCCCACCAATCGTATCTCATCGTTTTCCGGAAGCGGCAACAAGGGGACCATATCGAGGAGATCACGCAAGACGGACGTACCTTGTTTCCGGGTAACGGACCGGTTTACTACACCGGTCCGGCAAATGGAACGGCCGGTCTATATTTCACCCTTCCGGGTACCTATCAGCTGAAGTATGCCTCCGGCAGGATCGACAGACTGGAGGTTGCCAGGCCGGAGATCGAAACGTTGGGGGGACCCTGGCAAGTTTCATTCGATACCCTGTGGGATGCACCCCAAAAGGTAACTTTCGATACACTGACGGCCTGGAACGATCATGCAGATCCCGGTATTCAGGTCTATTCCGGACTCGCCGTTTATACCTGTTCCTTTAATGTGGAACGTCTGGAAAAAGATGGGAAAATCCGGATACTGGATCTGGGCGAGATTGATGAAGTAGCTCAGGTAAGCCTGAACGGGCAGAATCTTGGTATTCGTTCGTTCTATCCCTTTGCTTACGATATCACTGCCCTGGTTCGTAATCAAAACGAGCTCCGGGTGGAGGTTGCCAATCTGCTGAATAATCGCCTGGTTGGAGAAGGCCGGAAACCTCCCGGGGAAAGAAAAACCCGGTCCAACATCACGAAATTACCTTCTGCCTGGGCAACGCCCATGGGCGAGGCTCCGTTGAAAAAGTCGGGAATGACCGGACCGGTGACTATTAAAAGTTATTCAATATACCAGCCTGGGATCAGATAGTAGGTCAAAAGATTGGATCCATGGTGTCGAATCACCATGGTAGCTATTTCCCGGCGATGGTTTCGACGATGGCATCACCGTTTTCAAAGAGTTCAGACCGGATCTGGGCACCGAGCCCGGGGGTCTCCGGCGCGACGACATAACCTTGCTCCGGTACCGGGGTATTGCTGATAAAATAAGGATACTGATGGGTATATTTCCAGTAATTGCTTTCCATGATCAATAAGTTGGGCACGGCGGTGCACAGATGAATCGAGGAAAACCACAGGAGAGGGCCGCCACAGGTATGCGGTGATACCGGGATAAAGTAGGTGTCTGCCATATCTGCAATCTTTTTTGCCTCGGTAATTCCACCACACCAACTCAGGTCAAACATCACAACATCGCAGGCTTTTGCTTCAAAAAATTCGCGGTATTCATAGCGGGTGGCCAGGGTCTCGCTCATGCAGATGGGTATGGATGTCTCTGCGCTTAAGGCGGCATACGACTGGGCGTTATTCATCAGCATGACATCCTCCATATACAGAATATCAAAAGGTTCCAGGGCTTTGGCTATCCGTTGGGCAGAAGGCAGGTCGAATCTTCCCCAACAGTCCACACAAATATCCATCTGATCTCCGGCAGTATCCCGGATTTGCCGGATCCAGTCGAGCCCATGTTCGATTTCATTACGGGTAATGTACGGACCCGAAGATCGAAACGGATAGATCTTCATGCCGCGAATACCCCGTTCGAGTAAAAAGTTGACAATAGCCACTGTATCGCGACCCATCTTCGTCTCGTTGATAGCCCAATAGTCGGTGGTCGTGTTATAGACCTTCACCTGCGAACGGCTTTTCCCTCCCAGGAGGCGGTACAGCGGGAGACCGGCCGCCTGACCTAAAATATCCATCTGGGCCATATTGATGGCACTCAGCATTCGCATATCGGCACCTCCGGCATTGCGCATCGCCATTTTGTGGTAAATGGCTTTCCAGATGCCATCGATATCCCGAGGATCTTTCCCCAGCAGTTGCTGGGTATAGTCTTTAAGCGTTCCCAGCTCTCCATTGGAGAAGGGATAGGTCTCACCGGTTCCGATAAAACCCTGGTCAGTATGCAATCGTATCCAGCAAAACTCGGCTCCATCCGATCCGCCCGACCCGCCACCGATACGGATCCGATCACTAAATCGCACGGTATCAATCCGGGTGATCTTCAGAGGGGAAGTCTGCTCAATGGCCTTCATGGTTTGAGTTGGTAGCCAAATGGCTCCCAGGGCACTGAGTGAGCCATGACCCGCTGTCCTGATGAATGACCGCCGGGAATAGGAGTTTGATTTCATAACTGTACTCAATGGCAGAATTTTCAACGATTGACCAACAGCTATTTAATGACCGGGGTTAGTATGATGTTGCGGTACGATACTTTGCCATGGTCACCCTGCAGGTAAATCGGACCCGGAATGAATTCATTGGATGTAAGTGCTCCGCCGGTACAGCCGCGTACCGGTTGATTGTCGATGATGTTCTTTCCATTCAGGATTACCGTCAGATGCCGGTCAACCAGGGTAATGTCGAGCGATTGCCACTGACCCGCCGGTTTTTCAGCGGCTTGCGTAGGGGTGATCCGGCTGTAAAGGGCGCCCATATTGTGACTGTCGAGCGGTTTGCCATAGCTGTCGAAAATCTGGACCTCATAAATACCCCGCAGATAGACCCCGCTGTTGTTGCCCTCCGGAATGTTGACTTCCAGTTTGAGGTTGAAATCCTCAAATTCTGCCTCGGTTCGCAGGTTTCCATAGTTGATATGATGATTGGGATCATTTTGAACCGGATCATTCACCAGGACTCCGTTGGAGACACTCCATCCGTTGGCCCGGTCTTCCCCGATGATCTTCCATCCTTTCAGACTGTTCTGGTCCAACAAATGGATCGGTTGTCCGAATTTCAACCGGGTGAGATTGGGTTTGGGAGGGTCAGGCGGAAGCTTGACACCGGTAAAACTGGTTCTTGCAACCGAAGTGCCGTCGGTCGAGGGATCGTGCCGGGTGCCGTTCAGTTTGTCGCCTTCCAGATGCAACTCGATCCAGCTGGTCACCGTCACTTCGCCGTTTCCGGCTTTTCGTTTTCTCGACTGGGTCAGCACCAGATCGTCGCCATGAAAATAAGCATGATCAACCGGAGTGACACTGCCACCGTACCAGAGCACGCTGGCTCCGATAAACCCGTCTTCCCTGGTCACACTCAACCAGCCGGCATCATTAAAACCGTTGTGTGGTAAGGTCAGAGCCCAGGTGCCAAGATAGGGTGACAAATCCCTGGTTTGCGAAAATGCGGGCAGACTCGGAATGCCCAGTAACAAAACGAAAGCAAGACTACGAAACATACTATTGATTTTTGATCATCTAAATGAAGGTATCTGCCTTCAAATCTACGCAATTACCGGGGATCATCCGGACAAATGGGGTGACGAAAAACATTGGCGGGATTGGTTTTACTCACCATTCTCTGTAGAAATAATGAATTACTTAGTCTTTGTTTTGCTTTCGGTCAAAACCGAACATTTAAGGGATTACATCCGGTAAACCGGATAACAAACTAAGAACCATGACAATGAAGAAACTAAACGGTAGAGTGGCCATTGTAACCGGGGCCGCATCGGGAATTGGCAAGGCGATAGCCCTGCTCTATGCTGCTGAGGGTGCCCGGGTGCTGGTCTCCGATGTGGATGAGAACGGAGGCAGGGAGGTGGTCGATGAAATCCTTTCCAACGAAGGTAGCGCCAAATTCATGCTGACTGATGTGTCTTCACCGGAAGAAAATGAAGCTTTGGTGGCCATGGCGATGGCGGAATACGGAGCCCTGCATCTTGCCGTAAACAATGCCGGTATCGGTGGACCAGCCGGTCCGGTCGGCGAATATCCACTGGACGGGTGGCGGAAGGTCATAGACATCAATCTTTCAGGTGTGTTTTATGGTATGCGCTTCCAGATACCGGCCATGCTCGCCTCCGGTGGCGGAAGTATCGTCAATATGGCTTCCATTCTTGGGCATGCAGCTACCCAAAATGCGCCCGCTTATGTTGCGGCCAAACATGGAGTGATTGGTCTGACCAAAGCTGCGGCTCTGGAATATTCGGCCCAGGGAATCCGGGTCAATGCCATCGGACCGGGATATATCATTACACCGCTGCTTACGAATAATCTGTCGGAGGCCGCCATGGAAGCGTTGGTCGGTCTTCATCCGATCGGACGCCTGGGTAACCCGGAAGAAGTGGCCAGTCTGGCCTTGTGGCTCAATTCATACGAGGCTTCCTTTGTCACCGGTGCCTATTATCCGGTAGATGGAGGATACCTGGCTCAGTAGATATTGGACTGGTTAAAGGGCATGAGTACGTAAATGGTTAGTTCTGTGCCTTCTCGATGGTCATCACCATTTCACCGATTTTCATATTGCTTTTGGTGTTGAGGGTAATGCGATAAATGCGGTCTCCCCATTTCTGAAGGATGCCCTGGTCTTCGGGAGTTTCCAGCCGTATCTTTTCGATGACAGGTGTATATTGGTTGGCATCATATTTTAACCGGAATAGTTGTGCTTTGCTTTCAGGCGGGGCACCGGTGGGTCTGAAGGGAATGATTACTTCTCCCGGTGCTCCCTCATAAGGTTCATGGCAGGTCATCAGGTGCTGGGAAAATTCATGTTCTTCCCGGAGTCGGAAAGCATCGCTGATTTCGATGTTTTGTCCCCGGCGGAGCACCAGGGTCCGGGCCCAGCGCAGAATGAGTTCATTGTCCGGGTAGGCGCGAGAGATGTCGAGGGTGAAGAGGGTTGTATTATTGCGCTGATCATAATTGACCCGGTGAGCCCTGAAATCAGGTCCGGGAGACTGAGTGATTCCGGCAATGGTTGGTGTGTTGTGGTAGTCAGACCGGTTATACCAGATGTCGTAGCGGTCAACACTAAAGGTTTTTCGGGTATAGGTACCGCGGCCAACATCGATGATCAATGGTTCTCCATCGTAATAAACTACAAAATTTCCGATATCGTTGTGGTTATGGCTTTCATCATTATGACCGCCCTTGGCCGCCAGATAGAAACCGTCGGTGGTTCCCTCCTGATCGCGGGCTGCCATCACCTGGATATCCGGTAGCCAGACATCCCGGAGCAGCGGTAGTTTTTGTTCGGCGGACTGAAACTCTTTCTGGATGAACAATTCAAATAAATGGCGGAAAAAATGAAAATTCGCTACCGAGGTATTTTTCGGGTCCTCCCGGTACCAGGCGCCAAATTGCATCATTGCTTCGTCGCCAATGTCTTTGCCATAGCGGTAAATCATACTCGCCGCCATCCTGGGTTGGGGATCGGCATCGGCAAAATTCAGAAAATATTTTTCGCTGATCTGGGCCCGGTAAATAAATTGACCCATGTTCCGGAATTTCGCATCCTCATAAACATATTGAAAGGCATTACGGGTGGCCAGATTCAAAAGGGCAATATTATCATAAAGTGAGGCAGCTGCGGCTCCCCAATAGCTGGGGCCCTCATCACAACCTCCGTCCTGCGGATATGGATTGAGAAATTCATCCAGGATCTGCAGCGCTTTATGAACCATGGCGGTGCGATTAGAATCATTTTGCTCTAACAAAAGTGTCGCATTGATCCAATTCGAACAAATCCAGGGATTCCAGTTGTTGGGAGCGCGTCCACTGCTGTTGGGTCCCATCCATCCATGATATTTGGTCATCAGGGGTCGAAAAATGCGTTGTTGGGTCTCCCGCCGGATCCGTTCGCGGATTTGCGGGGTCACAGCATCCAGCTGGTCTCCCAGGAAATAGTCAATCCAGGCAAGATAGGTCGCCGTTTCGGCGGCAAAGAGATCCACGATCGGGTCGCCGGTATTGGCCAGACCCCGCACGTTTCCGGGCAAATGGGCAGGGACTCCCCAGAATGACTCTTCACAGATTGACCAAATTCCGTTGATGATCTGATCGAGGTACCGGCCCTTATTTTCTGCAATTTCTGCCAGTAGGAGGGTACCGAGCACCCTTCGCTTTTGAAAACTGAGACCCTGGTAGGCATTGCGATCACCGGTGCGCAGGTAGGCCAGAGACATGGTTGCAGGCATCGATGGCCATTGATAGTCAAGATAGGTCTCCGCCGTTTCCCGGTAGGCGGCCAGCATGGTCTGATCTGCCTCCTGCCAGGCAGCGCGGTCGGTCACCGCGGGAAAAGGGGTCCAGACTTCCAGAGGAATCAGCAGGGAATCGAGTTTTTGCAGGTCGTACCGGCTGCTCAACAGGTTGGCAGGCTGGGAAAAAACCACGGTGCCAAGAAGAACAGCCGTGGTGATCATCAGGTATCTCATGGTGGTTTCCATTTATTCGGAGTCATGCCAAGATAACGGCTTTTAAGGAGTTTTCCTCGCTTTAAATGACCCGTTCATCGTATACTTGCGGGATGAATTTCCGAAATTTCCCAAAGATCGAACTGCATCTGCACCTCGACTGTTCCCTCAGTTACCGGGTCGTGCAGCAACTGGATCCCCTGGTTTCACCTGAAGAATATGAGCGGAATTTTAAAGCTGGAACCAACTGCCACAACCTGCTGGATTATCTGTCAAAGGCAATAAGAGGTGTTGTTTTAATGCAGGATGAAAAAGCCCTGGAACTGGTAACCCTTGATCTTTTTGACCAACTGAAAGATGATGGGGTAATTTATGCTGAGATCCGTTTTGCCCCGTTGCTGCACCTGCAGAAAGGTATGCTACCGGCTGATGTCGTTGAAGTTGTAAACGGAGCGATCGTCAAAGGCAGGGAAAAAACCGGAATTGAAGCAAGTCTTATTTTGTGCACGCTTCGTCATTTTTCCACCGGCCAAAGTATGGAAACCGTCAAACTCGTTGAAGCATTTCGGGGTACCAACGTGGTGGGATTTGATATCGCCGCCGATGAAGCCGGATATCCGGTTGATCCGCATGTGGCTGCCTTTCAATATGCCAGGGAAAAAGGACTCCATGTCACAGCGCACGCTGGTGAAGCCTGTGGGCCCCATAGCGTCTGGGAAACACTGACCCGGTTTTATCCCTCCCGGATTGGCCATGGTGTACGGAGCGTGGAAGATCCCCTCTTGCTGGAACATCTGAAAAAGGAGAAAATCCATCTGGAGATTTGTCCATCGAGCAATATTCAAACCGGCATTTATCCGGGCATTGCTGATCACCCTGTAAATATTCTCTATGAGACCGGTCTGTCCATGAGTATCAATACCGACGGACGGACTATTTCCAATGTCACTCTCGCAGATGAATACCAGCGATTAAATCAGACATTTGGCTGGACGGAAAAGGAAATGATTCAGTGCAATTTGAACGCCATAAATGCCGCGTTTCTTCCTGACCATCGCAAACAAGCATTGAAAGACCGTTATTTATCGTTATTAAAACAACACTAGAAAAATCGTATTACAATGACTCACTAAATTTCTGGTGTTTAATAATTCTTAATTGAAATTGCAACTCATGTTAGAAAATGAAAAAATCCTTTGAGTCGGTACTTGGTCGTTTTGATTCCGATTTATGGCATTTTCATCTGATGGTGCCCCAGGATATCAGCGATGAATTTAATAATCACCATATTAAAAGGTTAATCTGTACGCTCAATGGAGAGGAATCCTTTCAGTGTGCACTGATGCCCAAAGGCGGCAATGAATATTTTATCAATATCAATAAGGAAAGACGCAGGAAATTACAACTGCACCAGGGAGACAAAGTCCGGGTCGAGCTGGAAGAGGATAAAAGTCCTTACGGATTGCCGATGCCGGAGGAACTGCATGAATTGCTGAAAATGGACGATGAAGGTAGCCGGCTCTTTCACGCACTGACTCCCGGCAAACAGCGAAACCTGATTTTTATTGCCGGAAAACCCAAGACCTCCGACACCCGTCTTACAAAAGCGTTGGTCATCATCGAATACCTCAAACGCACCGGTGGCAGACTGGACTTTCGCGAACTGAGAGAGGCCATGCAGAAAGGTATTTAAGACGGATTATTCATTTCTCACTGCCTCGACCGGATTGGACAGCGCCGTCCGGAGAGACTGGATGCTGACGGTAAGAAAAGTCAATAACATAACCGCCAGTCCGGTTACCGGAATCACCCACCAGGGAAAAGCAATCCGGTATGCGAAACCCGAAAGCCAGTCCTGAAGGAAATACCAGACCAAGGGTATTGCAACCACCATGGCCAGGAAGGCAAGACGGATGTATTCGGTGGATAACATCCTTAAAATCTGAACCACCGAAGCGCCTAAAATTTTCCGGACACCGATTTCTTTAAAGCGGGCCCGGGTCATTAATGCCGATAATCCAAATAATCCGAAACAGGAGATCAGGATGGCCATAAAGGCAAAATAACCGATGATTGTGGCCAACCGGCTCTCAGCCCGGTAAGTATCATCCAGCGATTCATTAAGAAAGTGGTAGGTGAAGACTTTTTCCGGAAAAAAATCTTTCCATTTTTCCTCCATAAAGCGGAGCGTGGCAGGAATATCGCTATTCCCGATTTTTACCGAAAATATAGAAAAGGCCCCTGGCCGTATTTCCAGAACCAGTGGTTGGATTTCATCACGCAGGGAGGAGTAATTAAAATCCTTCAATACTCCCACAACCTGTCCTGCCTTGCCTTCCAGTACCATTTCCTGACCCAGAGCTGTCCGGGCATCTTCCCAGCCGAGGGTTTTAACCGCCTGTTCGTTTATGAGAAAGGATTGAAGATGGTCGGTTCCGAACGACAAATCGAAATCACGGCCGGCGATGAGCTCCAAATCAAAAGTTTCGACGTAGTCGTAATCAACAGCCAGTACTCCCGGAAAGAATTGTGCACTTGCAGGCACCAGGTCGTTCCAGACGTTCCGCTGCACGGCACCCAGTCCGGGTGCCTGGTAGCTCTGAGTGACCGCCCTGATATTGGGATGGGTCAGAAGCTGCTCGTCGTAGGAATTCATGCGTTGACGAACGGCCGGATCTCCGGGCCTGAAGGCGCTGTTAATGTTGTTACTGCTGTTTAAGGGAAGGTTAATGATCAGGTCTTTATCAAAGCCAAGAGATCTTGAACGGAGAAAATCCAATTGCATAAAACACACCAGCGATCCGGCGATAAAACCGGTCGCCGCGAGAAACTGCAGGCTGATCAGTCCTTTTCGCAGCAAGCTTCCCGAATTTTGATTCATCTGGATCCGGTCTTTCAGCATACTGACCGGTCGAAACCGGGTGATGAAGAACGCAGGATATAATCCGGCAAGAAATCCGGTAGCCAGAAAAATAGCCAGAAAAAGAAAAAACAACCGGGGATTGTGGTTTAGAAACTGAATTTCCAACCCGGTGAGATGATTCAGGGTGGGAAGTGCCTGGTAGGCAAAGAGCAGGGCCAGGGCAAAAGCCAATAAGCTGAGTAAGGTTGATTCACCTAAAAACTGATAAATTAATTGTGTCCTCTGGGCTCCCAATACTTTTCGGACACCGGCTTCTTTTGCCCGGTTTAACGAACCGGCAGTGGTCAGATTGATAAAATTGATGCAGGCGATCAACAGGGTGATGATTCCGATGGAGAGTAATAAATAAAGGTAATTAAGATTGACTGCCTGCCGGGGTTCACCCTCGATCGGTAATTGATGAATCCGGGTGACTGGTACCAGTGAAAACGATTGTTTTTCACGAAATCTTTCGTCACCCTTTTCCCGGATAAAACCGGAAAATGCCGCATTTACTTTTTCAGGATCCTGACCGGGCTCCAATAAGACATACGTGTAAGAATGAGTGGCGATCCAATTGCTCTCCAATACCCACCGGGTGATCTCACGGGCATTCTCCGGTTCCATCTCGACCATGGAAACATATGGTAATAACATGGTAAATTCTAAATGGGAGTTGTCCGGCCAGTCTTTTACAACGGCTCCTACCCGGTAACCGTCTACGCCTGCCAGCTGCAGTGTCCGGCCTGTGACATCGGTGCTTCCAAATAATTTTTCAGCGGTTTTGGCAGATACGATAACGGTTCTGGGCTGACGTAGTGCATCATGCACATTGCCATGCAGTGGGTCAAAGTGGAAAACCATCGATGCGGTCGAATCGACGAAGTAGACATCTTCCAGCTCAAATTGTTGATGATTTTCGGGAATCTGAATGCTGAGATCTCTTGGATAAAACCGGCTCACCGCCTCGATGCCGGGAATATAGTTGGTGAGCAAAGGACCAATCGGGGGAGGGATGCGCGAATGCTCTATTTCTGTGGCCAGATTCAGGTGATATTTTATCTGATATAGCCGGTCTTTATTGGGGTGAAACTGATCGTAGTTTAATTCATGATCTGCATAGAGAATGATCAGAAAACAACAGGCCATACCCAGTGCCAGACCTGCTATGTTTATGACTGAAGTAATTTTATGCTTCCATAAATTACGAAGGGCTATTTTAAAGAAATTATGCAGCATAGATGTCAGCTTCTGCTAAAGCGGGATTATGCTTTTCAAGGTAGAATTTTTCAGATAACCAGCGAACCGGTAGAAATGAAATCGACGCTTTTATCTTCCAAAGATGGAAAAACGTCGACGAAGATACAGACGGTGACAGACGGATTCAGCGATTCATTTACTGATATCCGGCAGCCTGCAGCTGAAACAATTCGGCATAAAGTCCTTCGGCAGCCAGAAGTTCTTCATGAGAACCCAACTCATGGATTCTTCCGTCTTTGAGAACCATGATCCGGTCGGCCATTCGTACAGTGCTGAAACGGTGTGAAATGATAACGGCCGTTTTCCCGGAAGTCAATCCGGCAAACCGCTGAAAAGCTTCGTATTCGGAGCGGGCATCGAGGGTTGCGGTTGGCTCATCGAGAATCAACAGCCGGGCGTCCTTCATATAGGCCCGGGCCAGGGCAATTTTTTGCCACTCTCCACCGGAAAGATCCTTTCCGCCGGAAAATCGCCTTCCCAGAATCTGTTCATATTTTTCAGGCAATTTTTCCACAACCTGATCGGCCAGACTGGCTTGTGCGGCACTTTCGATTTTTTGCTGGTTTTCCAGACTTTCGATATGTCCGACCGCAATGTTTTCTGCGGCGGTAAAATAGTATTTTACATAATCCTGGAAAATGACTCCGATCGCTTCGTGGTACGAACCCGCTTCGTATTCCCTGATATCAATTCCATCGAGATAAATGCTTCCTTCGGTTGGTTCATATAGCCGGGCCAGTAATTTAACCAGAGTGGTTTTTCCGGCCCCGTTTTCACCAACCAGGGCCAGTTTTTCCCCGGCATTTAATTGAAAATTTAAATTGCGGATCACCCAACGGTCGGAAGAAGGGTATTTAAAACCGACATTTTCAAAACGAAAACCGGTTTGGATTTTCAGGGGAGGAATCCCTTTTCCCTTGTAATTGCTCAGTGGTTGCATTTCCAGAAACTCAAAATAATCCTGCAGGTAGAGGGCATCTTCGGTAATCCTGGATAACCGGGAAAATATTTCCTGGAGCTGATTTCGCAGACGGTTGAAAGATCCGGACAGGAAGGTGAGATCTCCCAGGGTAAGGGCTCCGGAAATTGTCCGGATGATGATCAGAACATAGGCTCCGTAGTAGGCGAGATCACCGGTCAAGTGAAAAATACTACCATAGAGACTGCGTTTGATGGCCAGTTTTTTGTTGGCCTGATAGTATTTATCCGACAGCCAGGCAAATCGTTTGGCCAGAAAATTAGCGAGACCAAATAGTTTGACTTCCTTTGCAGTGGCATCACTGGCTCCAATAAACCGGATATAATCCAGTTCTCTTCGCTCGGGTGTCCAGCTTTTTATCAGTGAATAACTGGTACGGCTGAAGTACGCTTCGTTGATAAAACTGGGTATTATGGCCACAATGAGGATAATGACCAGCCAGGGTTCGAAAATGATCAGCCCGGTCAGCAGCGAAATTACCGTAATGAGATCCTGCATTTGAAATAAAACCGTAGTCATCAGACTCACTCTTCCGGTAGTCTGTCGCCTGGCCCGTTCGAGTTTGTCATAGAAAGTAGGATCTTCAAACTGGGCCAGATCCATGGTAGCTGCTTTCCTGATCAGGTCGACAGAAGACTTGTTGGCGTAAAGGTCACCGAGCAGGCCGTCAGAGAGGGAAATAGCCCGGCTCAGCAGGTCAGACAGGACCGCAAGGGCAAATTGAACCGCCAGGAGAACATAGACATGTTCAAAATTTTTTGGGTCTGCCTGAACCTGGAAAACCACCTCATCGATGATGAGTTTTCCGACCCACAACATGGTAACCGGAAGGGCAGATTTCAACAGACGGGTCAGGAGGTTGGCTATAAACAGCGGCGGACTGGTTCGCCAGATCATGCTAAAAAATCGTGGCAGGTACCGTAACGCCCGGGTACTTTCTATGAAAGTGGGTTGGCTTTCATCGTGGTCAATTTTTTTGTGTCGATCCAATATTCTCGTGTACTTTTCCAGAAGTGATAAACCCCCATATTCCGGAAAAGTTTCGTACGAAATTTCGGAACCTGTTCAGAAACGCAGAGACCATCTTGAAAAAATCATCTTGAGTTTGTGCTCCTTTCCGTTTTCCCGTGTTGATTAACTTTTTCGGATAATCGATATTACTCTATCTTTCCGCTGGAAAGAATCCGGGAAAAGTGGTGATGTTAAATTATTTCCGGGCAGTGGGCCGGTTGATCGTTCTGGGAGTGACCATGGTGCTGGGCATGTCATACATCATTTTAAATACACTGGTCCGGGGTAGCAACCTGGAACGGAATATGCGGATACGCAGAACCTGGATCCGGTTTATCGCTCCCATCCTGGGCCTGGAGATCATTAATCACACCGCTGCACCACAGGGTGTTTTTCTATTCATCAGTAATCACCGCTCTTTTATCGACCCGGTAGTGATTTTACATTACATCTACGCTTTTCCGCTCGCCAAAGCCGAAGTTGGATCTTACCCCCTGGTTGGCTTCGGCGCCCGGATTACGGGGGTCCTTTATGTGATCCGGGAGAGTATGAACAGTCGTCTGGACGCCCGGAGAGCCATTGCCCGGACGCTGATGGATGGCTGGAGTGTGTTGGTCTATCCGGAAGGTACCACCCAGAATACGCCGGTCAGTGGTCTTTTCAGAAAAGGGTCTTTTGAGATTGCCTCCGTCATCAATGTACCGGTTGTGCCCGTTGCTATCGAATACAAGGATCCCTCCGACCACTGGAAGGACCGTAGTCTCCTGGGACAATATCTTCATCAGTTTGGAAAGAAGCAAAGCATCTGCCGGATTGAATTTGGAGATCCGCTGCAATCTGAAGATCCGGAAGAACTCCTTACCCGGTCCAGGGACTGGATCGATCACCAATTAATGGCATTCCGCACAGCCTTTGACCGCAAATAATCACAGGTTGGTTGGACCTGATATTTTTCCTGAAATTCTACTGTAGCTGCAAGTGATGGATCAGGAACCCTGCGTCCGTTTGTTGATTTCGTCACGGATCCGGGCAGCCTTCTCGTAGTCTTCTTCTGCCAGTACTTCCTCGAGCATTGATTTAAGAGCTTCGATCGAGTAGCTGGATAACGGGCCACCTTTTTTCTCCGGTTCGGATTCATCGCTGATACCCATAGACTTTTCAACGGCAGACTCCTGATCCTGACTTTCATCGAGAATCACGCCGGCTGTTTCGAGGATAAATTCGTAGGTGTAGACCGGACAATTAAAGCGGACGGCCATGGCCAGTGCATCGGATGTACGTGAGTCAATTTCAATAATTTCGCCTTTTCGAAGGCACACCAGCTTGGCGTAGAAAATCCCATCCAGCAGATCATTGATGATCACCTCTTTCAGGTCGACTCCGAAGGTGTCAAGAGCATTCTTAAAAAGATCATGGGTGAGTGGACGGTTGGGTGTCATGCGCTCCATAGCCACTGCAATTGCCTGTGCTTCAAATGCACCAATGACAATGGGCAGGCGGCGTGAACCATCCTGCTCACCCAAGACCACAGCGTAGTTGTGGGATTGACTGACACTGTGTGATAAAGCAACAATATCCAGTGGTATTTTCCTCATTTTACTCAAACATTCACTTCCTGCTAACTGCTTGAACGAAAGTAATACAAATTTACTAAAGCCCTTAAATTTCCGGTTATTTTACCGGGGACTTAAATTTTCGCACGGCCTCAGTCAGCCTGGGCACCACCTCAAACAAGTCACCTACGACACCATAATCGGCTGCCTTGAAAAACGGAGCTTCCGGATCTTTATTAATAACAACAATCGTTTTGGAGTTGTTTACCCCACCTAAATGTTGAATAGCTCCTGAAATACCAATGGCAATGTAGAGATCAGGACGGATCGCCAGACCAGTCTGTCCGACGTGTTCATGATGTGGTCGCCACCCGGAGTCAGCAACCGGACGGCTACAGGCCGTAGCCGCATCCAGTTCCCGGGCAAGTTCTTCCAGAATACCCCAGTTTTCGGGCCCCTTCATTCCACGTCCTCCGGAGACTACCCTTTCGGCTTCCGGCAATGGTATTTCATCCTGCTTTTTTGATAAAGTCTCGACGCGGATGCGGGAGGGTGGTGGATTGAGTTCAATGGATTCGACGGATACCGGCTCACCCGATTCAACCGGGGGAATGCTGTTGTTCTGGATGGTAATGATTTTTCGGGGACTATTCATTTTAATGGTAGCCAGTGCCTTACCTGAGTACACAGACCGCGTAAAAAGGAGATCTCCATCGTGACCGGGCAGGGTATTGACGGCAGAGACCAGTCCGGCGTCCATCCTGACGGCAATCCGGCCAGCCAGCGCTTTACCCTGGGCGCTGTGACTCAGGATCAGTACATCGGCTCCGGTTTCTGCAGCAGCTGATGCAATGAGGCTGGCAAAAACCATGTCGTCAAAATAAGCGATTCCCGGATCGGCATTTTTAACGGCTGTAGCTCCGTATTTTCCCAGGTCAGCTGCATTATCCGGATTACCCAGGGTCAGGGCAATACAGGAAGTACTGAGCAGATCGGCGGTCTTCCTGGCAAAGGTCACGGCTTCGAAAGCAGATTTTTTACAGCGGCCATCGCTATTTTCGGCGTAGACTAATACAGGCATACGATGATGATTTATTATAGGACTTTGGCTTCTTCATGCAACAAGCGGACAAGTTCTTCCATATTATCCGGATCGACCAGGGTACAACTGGTGCGCTTTGCAGGTTGATCGTAGTGCAACACCTCTACTTTTTGCACATATTCCACGGGTTCCACCACTTTTAATGGTTTCGACTTGGCGAGCATAATGCCGCGCATGTTGGGTATGCGTTGTTCGGCCATACCCTTGGCCGCACTGACAACCATGGGGACATCCAATTCGACCTTCTCATCGATTCCACCGGCATCTCTGGTCAGAACCGCCTGATTGCCATTTAGATCGAGAGAGGTAGCCCAGGAAATGAAGGGAAGATCAAGCAGTCCCGCTAAAATGGATCCGACCTCCGAATTGTTAAATTCGATGGTTTCTTTTCCGGTGAAAATGATGTCGTAGCCTTCTCTCCCCGCTACCTGCGCAA
Source organism: uncultured Saprospiraceae bacterium (assembly GCA_964428345.1). Lineage (GTDB taxonomy): Bacteria > Bacteroidota > Bacteroidia > Chitinophagales > Saprospiraceae > JABDMH01. The sequence goes on from CAYRYD010000033.1 coordinate 20,922, forward strand.
TCTGGGTGGCAACATCCATTGAATCGACTGGCTCTTTGTCAATCCGGATGGCATCATCGGCTCCGATTGCCAAACCCTTGCGGATGATCGTATCATTGGCTGGCGGACCGACATGGATCAGGGTGACCGACCCTCCGGCTTTTTCCTTAATTTCCAGTGCTTTGACTAAAGCGTACCATTCATCGTAGGGATTCATGATGTACTGCACACCGTCACTGTTTAAGCGGGTGTTGTTGTCTGTAAAAGCTATTTTTGCGGTGGTGTCCGGGGTTTTGCTGATGCAAACAAGAAGTTTCATAATTTGATTCCAATGTTATGCGGGCATAAAGATAGGAAGTAATGACGGCACATGAAAAATTTATATGTGATTATAAATATTGGAGGAAGTTATTATTATAAATATCTGTTTATTAGGCCTATATATTTGACTTTAAGTCAGAAAATATGAGTAAAATCGAACTGCTTCAACATTACCTGGACGAATCTCCCACTGATCCTTTTCTTCATTTCGCCCTGGCTAAAGAGTACGAATCAGCAGGCAATCCGGCAGCAGCTATTGAACGTTATGAATATTTGCTGCAGCAGCATGAAGACTACGTTGGTACCTATTATCATGCTGGCAAGATATACGAGAAGATGCACTGGTACCAAAAGGCCATGGACTGTTACGACAAGGGTATTCAGATAGCCCGTAAAGCCAGGGACCAGCATAGCGCCAGTGAGCTGGCTGGGGCCCGTGAACAGTTGGAAGATATGCTCGACAACAGTCAATCCTAACTGCCCGGATAGCCCATTTTGCCGGACAAAGAAAAGTCAGACCGTTATGTCACCGGTAAACACCAACTCTGCCGGTCCGCATAGCCAGATCTGGGAAAACTGATGATCATTATACTGGAAGCGGACGCTGAGTTCTCCGCCTTTGGTTCGGATGACAGTAGGACCTTCATGGATCTGGTGCTTTACAGCGTGGGCCAGGGCGCAGGCAGTAACTCCCGTACCGCAACTCAGTGTTTCGTTTTCTACCCCCCGTTCATAGGTATTGACTTCGATACCATCACCGACTTCTTCGACGAAGTTGACGTTGATTCCCTGTTCGCGGAACCGGTTTGAGTAGCGAATTGCCCGACCGGACTGCACGATATCCAGATCGGTGAGATCTTCGACAAATGTGACATAATGGGGTGATCCGGTATCCAGGACGTAGAAATCTTTCCCTTGCTCTATGGCCTTCAGGTCTTTCATTTTAAGTTCGACCCAACTGTCTTCCCGGATGATGGCTTCATGCACCCCATCGGAAGCCTCAAAGGTACCACTACCGGCAAAGCGCCCAAGGTGATGCATGCAGGAGACTGCACAACGCGATCCGTTACCGCAAAGGGAGCCTTCCAGGCCATCGGCATTAAAATAGATCATACGGAAAGCGTGATCCCGCGAAGGCTCGAGGAGAATCAGGCCATCGGCCCCGACGCCAAAACGACGGTCACACAACCGGCGGATGTTCTGATGATCTGAAATATCCAGGTACTGGTGCTCAAATTGATCGATGATCACAAAATCGTTGCCGGTGCCCTGGTATTTATAAAATGGAATGATCATCTGACCGTCTCTTTAGTCTGTTCGATATGGGCAGGCTGCGTTTCATCAGCGATCTGATACGATCTGTACAACATCAGCAACAACATTAACACAATCAATGCAAGCCCGATCAACGAAAATTTCCAACCCCACATATTGCCCAGATATTCGTCCTTTTGTTCGGGAATCCAGCTCCGCTTACCCATCTTTCAGTTAATTCGACGGCAAAGTTAAGAGATCTCACGGATGATTCCCAAACAAACAAAGTAGCTGCAAAGGGTGGTTCTTGCATATTTTTCAGGAATGGCATTGTCATTGCTCTTATAGTCAAACATTTTAGTCGTTATTTTTACGTTAAATAACCAAATTCTGCCGGAGGTCTCCCTGAATCGTTTTATCTTGAAGAGGAGGCACCATTAAAGCTGTCATATGAAAAACGTTGCACTGCTCATCTTTGTATCTCTGTTCAGTTCGCTGATCACCGTGGGTCTTTTCAAATATCTGGATACGCCGGAGAAGATCATCATAAGAGAACCGGTACCTGTACAAAAGACCAGTGCTTCATTGACCGATGAGCTTTTCAGCGGGGTCAGGCAACGATCTTTTATAGCGTCTACGCCAACCGATTTTGTTTCTGCTGCCAGTGTGGCCACCCCGGCTGTCGTATTTATCCGGACCGTGCATGCCAACAAGAAAGGTTATTGGAATTATAAGTATACCGCATCGTCTGGTAGCGGAGTTATTGTTTCACCGGATGGCTATGTTGTTACCAACCATCATGTTGTCAGCGATGGTTCGGAAATTCATATCATGCTCGATGACAAGCGGGAGTTTGAAGCCGAGCTGATTGGAAGTGACCCTTCGACCGATATCGCATTGTTAAAGATCGATGCCCGGAATCTGCCTTATCTGGGATTTGGAAACTCCGATTCCCTTCAAATCGGCGAATGGGTAATCGCGATTGGCAATCCATTCCGGCTGGAATCGACAGTAACGGCCGGTATTGTCAGTGCTAAAGCCCGAAATATCAGCATTCTTGAGAATGAATCAAGCGTGGAATCTTTCATCCAGACCGACGCTGTGGTCAATCAGGGGAACAGCGGCGGCGCTTTGGTCAACACCAATGGCGAACTGATTGGTATCAATGCGGCCATCATCACCCAATCTGGCAAGTATGAAGGGTATTCTTTTGCCATTCCCTCTAATCTGGCCCAGAAGGTTATTGCCGATCTGAAAGAATTTGGCGAAGTGCGCCGTGGTCTGTTGGGTGTCAGTATCAAGAATCTGACGGCCGAACTGGCCCGTAAACTGGGTTTGACAGAAGTCACCGGCGTCTATATCGACCATGTGAATCCAGGTAGTGCAGCGCACGATGCCGGTTTGCAGAGTGGTGATGTGATCATGGGCCTGGATGGTGTTGCCACCCGGACCTTTCCGGAGTTACAGGAAATGATTGCCCGAAACCGGCCTGGGGATGCCTTGCAGATTGAATACTTCCGAAAGGGAGAAAAATATTTATCGACGGTCGTTTTACGCCAAAAGGTCGTCCGCAAAATGGATCCGATGATGGTTGAAATCGGGTTTGAACTGAAGGACCTGAACGAAACCGAGATCACTAAGTTTGGAAAGTCTGGAGCTAAAGTCAACAGTATCTACCGCAACAGCAGGATCGAAGAGACCAATATGGAACTGGATTTTATCATTACCTCAGTCAATGGCAACCCGGTTCGTAACGTCGAAGAAACACTGACGGCCATCCGGAACGTTGAATCCGAACTCATCGAACTCGGAGGATTTTATCCCCAGTTCGAGGGTGAGTATTTCTATGCATTTCGCCGGGGTACTGGTGACTGATTAAGGGATTTACATTTGGCGGATCACTTCCAATGTATGGTCGATCATGGCATCGGTCAAATCGAGATGGGTGACAAACCGAATGATATGACTACCCATCGGGACAATCTTGATGCCGTGTTTCTGTAGGATCTCTATGCACCGCGCAGCCGGAAAATTATCGACCAGTTCGGCGACTACAATGTTGGTCTGTACCGGTCTGACCAGCCGCACAAATGATTTAGTTAACAATACATTTTCAACGGCTCTGGCACGGAGGTGGTCCTCTTTAAGGCGTTCGATGTGGTGATCCAGCGCATAGATACCAGCAGCCGCCAGAATACCGGCCTGTCGCATACCTCCTCCCATGACTTTACGAAATCGCCGTGCCCGGTCAATATCTCCTGCCGAACCAATGAGGAGTGATCCCACCGGTGCACCCAGCCCTTTCGAAAGACAGATAGATACCGTGTCGAAGAGTTCGCCCCATTCCCGGGGTTGATCCCCGGTTTCAACTAGAACATTGAAGATCCGGGCACCGTCCAGATGAAACCGGAGTTGATGTTTCTGACAGATTTCCCGGATGGCCCTTGCTTCATCGAGCGTGTAGTAAGTGCCGCCCCCTTTGTTGCAACTGTTTTCAATAGCCACCAATTTGGATTTCGGAAGCCAGTCGGCAAGAGGCCGGATCGCCTGCGTCACCTGTCTGGCCGTCAGCTTGCCAAAAGTACCCTGGATGAGGTTGACTGCACCACGCGCATTGTAAGCATAACCTCCACTCTCAAACTGATAAATATGCGAGTCTTTTTCACAAATGACTTCGTCCAGGGCTCGTAGGTGAAGTTGCAGGGCGATCTGGTTGGTCATTGTACCGGAAGGACAAAACAACGCTGCTTCGTGACCAAACATCCGGGCCACCCTGTCCTGGAGTGCATTGACGGTGGGGTCCTCACCAAAGACATCATCACCGACAGGGGCGATCTTCATCGCATGGAGCATGGCGGGCGTCGGCCTGGTTACCGTATCGCTCATCAGGTTAACTTCGATCTGATGCATAGTTGGGTCATCTTACCTTTGACTGGTCCCGAAGTTGCAATTTTTTGTGCGGAATCTTTTAAATACTTCAACAGAGCAGTAGGTGCAGATACTTTAATCAGACCATAACTCCTCTTGACAAGTTGATGATGTCCGAAATCTCAAATCTGAAATCATCAATCTTCCTGTATCTTTGTGGCCATGCAGCATATTCGAAATTTTTGTGTGATCGCTCATATTGACCACGGTAAGAGTACCTTGTCGGATCGTTTGCTGGAGTATACCAAAGCCGTTACTGATCGTCAACTTCAGGCACAAACGCTGGACGATATGGATCTGGAAAGGGAAAGAGGCATCACCATCAAGAGTCATGCGATTCAACTTTATTATCAGCATACAGACGGACAGCAGTATACGTTTAACCTGATCGATACGCCGGGACACGTGGATTTTTCCTACGAAGTATCCCGCAGCATTGCTGCCTGCGAGGGTGCTTTGCTACTGGTCGATGCCACCCAGGGCATTCAGGCCCAGACCATCTCCAACCTGTACCTGGCGATCGGGCACGACCTCGAGATCATACCGGTGATGAATAAAATCGATATGGAAAGCGCCATGATCGATGAAGTGGCCGAGCAGATCATCGATCTGATCGGTTGCCGTCGCGACGAAATACTCCTGGCTAGCGGTAAGACCGGCCAGGGAGTTCCTGAGATCCTCACGGCCATTGTCGAACGGATTCCTCCACCCAGGGGAGATGCGAGTGCTCCACTTCAGGCCTTGATCTTCGACTCGGTCTTCAATCCATTCCGGGGTGTGATTGTCTACTACCGGATCATCAATGGTACCTTGAGGCAGGGAGATAAGGTACGGTTTGTCAATACCGGAAAAGAATACGAAGCCGATGAGATCGGCATTCTGAGACTGGATCAGGTACCGGTCAGGGAGCTCGCAGCCGGCAATGTGGGTTATATCATTACAGGGATCAAAATATCCAAGGAAATTAAGGTCGGCGACACGATTACCCACGTCGACCGGCCCTGTGCAGAGGCCATCCGGGGATTTGAAGACGTGAAGCCGATGGTATTTGCCGGAATCTATCCCATCGAAAATGAAGATTTCGAGGATCTGAGAGATAGTCTTGAAAAACTGCAATTAAACGATGCTTCGCTGGTGTATGAACCGGAGTCATCAGCGGCACTGGGCTTTGGGTTTCGTTGTGGCTTTTTGGGAATGCTGCACCTGGAGATCATCCAGGAAAGGCTTTCACGGGAGTTTGACCAGGAGGTCATTACCACCATACCCAACGTTTCGTACGTGGCATACCTCAAGAAAGATCCCGCTAAAGCACTGACTATCAATACTCCCAACGATTTGCCAGATATCACGATGGTCGACCGAATTGAAGAGCCTTACATCGAGGCCCAGATCATCACCAAACCGGAATTTATCGGTGCCATTATGAAGCTCTGTATGGAAAAGCGGGGCATCATGACCAAACAAACCTACCTGACCACCGAGCGGGTTGAACTGACTTTTGAATTGCCGCTGGCGGAAATCGTATTTGATTTTTATGATCGCCTTAAGTCGCTGAGCCGGGGATACGCCAGTTTTGATTACGCTCCCAAGGATTACCGGGCCTCTGACCTGGTTAAACTTGATATCCTGCTCAACGGTGATCCGGTCGATGCATTATCGGCCCTGGTGCATCGTGACAAGGCTGCCAGTTTTGGTCGTCAGATTTGCAAGAAACTGAAAGAACTCCTGCCACGCCAGCAGTTTGTCATTGCGATACAGGCCGCGATCGGTGCCAAAGTGGTGGCCCGGGAGACCATTTCAGCCATGCGGAAAGATGTGACAGCCAAATGTTATGGTGGCGATATAACCCGGAAGCGAAAATTGCTGGAGAAGCAGAAGAAAGGCAAGAAAAAGATGCGCCAGATTGGTAATGTAGAAGTACCTCAGAAGGCATTCCTGGAGGTGCTGAAATTATCGGAATAGACTAAGGTAGCTGGTCTTGGCTGTTGCGGTCTTTAGCTACAAACTGTAAATAAACTCTAGACTGTACCGCAACCTGAAAACTGTAAACTCTGGTCTTGTGGTAACATGGTTTTAGGTGTCATATTGTCTCAATATCACACCAAAATCATGGCCGAATGCATCTATTAAGGAAAAGAATGAAATTAGCTCTTTTTGCTTTATCGTGTTTTATCATTATTAGTTGCCATCAGCAAAGTTCGGATCAAGACATTTCAACGGGTAAATATACGGCACCCCGAGATGCTTTAGATGTTGATGGGGAAGCAGAATTTGTACCTCCAAGAACTTCAGAACCTCCACCTCCTCCAGAATATTCATTGGATAAAGGGAGTAAAATGATCAAGAACGGTAATCTGGTTTTTGAAGTAACCAAACTTGAGGAAACCAAGACCGAAATTGATGATCTGATAAAATCCTTAGATGGTTATTATGAAAATGAATTATATAGAGCATTTAGTAATACAATTTCATATACTCTCAAAATCAGACTTCCAAGTATAAATTTTGATACCTTGATCAACAAACTGGAGAAGGGAATAGGAGAGTTAAAATCGAAAAACATAAGCACCATAGATGTCACAGAAGAATATGTAGATTTAAATATTCGACTTGAAAACAATTTGGCATATTTAAGACAGTATCAGGAAGTACTTAAGCAGGCTAAATCTGTTAAGGAGATCCTTGAAGTTCAGGAAAAAATCAGGATAATAGAAGAAGAGATTGACAGTAAGGAAGGACGGATAAAATACCTGGATGACAATGTAAAGTACTCTACATTAACCCTGGAAATCAGTGAGTTGATAACCAGAGATCTCTCAGGTAAACCGAACTATGGTCGACGAATAATAAATGCTTTTAACAATGGAATTCAAGGATTTTTGAATTTTATCGTAGCTATGGTTAATTTCTGGCCGTTCTTGTTATTGATCGTAATATTGCTTTTGGGGAGAAAACCAATATTAAATCGAATTAGAAAGCAAAGGATATCACCTGACGATTGATGACCACGATCATAGTCGGTGATTGGACAGGTTACTGTGGGTAGATTAACTGTTTTTGCAGAGTGTCATGATTCGGGATCACCCAATCGTGTACGAGTAAAATTCTCCAGAAAAAAATAGCTGCAAGATCCTTGCAGCTATTTTTTTGTGTTCACAGGATGTTTATCGCTTTATATCTTATCCCTTTTTTCTCCAGGGTAATTTGTTGATTTTTCGGCCAATTTTAGCTCCCAGTTCGAGACCGCCTTCGGCGTCGATCCGGAAATGAACACCCAGGGGAATTCGCGAATAGGCATTCTCGGCTGCCATTTCGTAGAAACTGCCATAGGTTCGGGGTGTAGACTTAAATTCGGTCCTTCCTTCATGACAACGGTCGGTCATGCCATAGTTGAAACCAAATATCTCGCTCAGCACCTCTGCCGATACAGCACCAAAAGTGGCATGACCGGAGGGATAAGCCGGGAAATTGGGGGTGTAAAAAGCTCCTGAGCCATCAGGACACATTACGGTATTCCAATTGGTCTCGCCCATTACTTCGTGGATATAATCAATGGGTCGAAGCAGGTTGTATTTGTATTTCTCATTCCAACAGCGCACGCCGGCATCATTTAGACCAATACCGACTTTTGCATAGGCATATACAGCGATATCCAGCGCTACTTTCTCTTTCTCAACGATCTGGTTTGTCACCGCAATCCAGCGACCGGCTGGTGTAAAGGTCAGGATCGGGCAATCATCACTCCAGAAATCGGCGATCCAGGCATCTTCCGAATTCTGGCCTGCTTTGACCAGGTTGGTGAGCGTCATCGTTTCTTTTGCCTGTACGTATAATTGAGAATTACCATCGGTGCTGTAACCAAAAGGGGGTGGGACGTTGTCATCGGTTGTTGCTACAAAGGTACGCACCTGTCCCCAGTAGGGGAGAAGGCCCGGTGAATAATCCGGATATGTAGGTTTCCAGGATCCCTCAAAGACCGGTGGAACATAATTGGGGTTGGTATTTTTCAGGAAAGCTTCGTGACCCAGCGGATCACCCTGCGACCACTTAAAAACGGCGTTACCGACCGCTGTTCCAAATTCATCCGACCGGTTAAAAACTTCCAGTGGTATCTCAGAACTAAACCGGGTCGTATATTTTTGTTTTAGTGCAAACAATTTCTGCTGTTGGGCAGCCGGTGCAGTGGGAAACAACTGCGTAACGACCGCACCATAGGCAGCATGCACAGCTGTTGGCCAGTGATACTCGGCACCTTCTAAAACGGCAGGTATTTCCATTCCGGGAAACTGACCAACCATTGAGTTAAAATCCTCCTTCATTCCCGGAACAGCCGCCTCATATCCTGCAATTCCCATATACGCTGCCGATCGAGCGGAAACGGGTGGTCGGTATCCGGGAGTATATCGCTCCAATTCCAGGAAAAGCTCCATCCAGTCCAGTGCAACACTGTTGTCAAAGTCTTTCGTCTTAACGGTTTCCTCGTCAATTACTTCGTCGGGTGTATCATCCAGTGTTTCATCCTGACGGCATGAAATAAATCCAATGATCAGGAAAAGCAGGACAGGAAATCCAAATGGTGTCAAAGAAATTTTCATATTCTGGGATATTTTATCAAAAAAAAAGATTAATCAATTTATCGTATGGTTTTGAATTTTCGATTTCAGTTCAAAAGCCCGGGAACTGTCTTTTTTCTCCAGAGTGGCCATGTTCATGGCAATCGTTCTGTTTTCGGCTTCGATATCCAACATAATCTGTCGCATCTGGGCGGCCAGTTCCTGATCCATTTTGCCGGCCTCCATTACCTTATTCTGTAACCGGACATCCAGGGAATCAAAAACCTGAAACATCTGGATCAGATCGGCATTTTTCAATTGCAGCATATTGCGCCGTTCGTCAGGAGGGAGATCAGGAGGGAGCTCCATTTCCATGGTTTTGGTCACCTCCTGCCAGATACTGTCATTCAGGGCCTTCAGGGAATCCATTGCCATGACCAGCCGGTCGCGTTGCTCGGAAGATTTCAGGATAACGATCTCTTCTTCAGAAGTGGTCTTACACCCCGCTAAAGGCAATAAGAATGCCAGACCCAGTAATAAGAAGTTGGTTATCCCTGATTTTCTGAAAATTCTCTGATCTGTGATCGACTGGCAGATACCTGCAACATGGATACGAACTCCGTCATCAGTGCTCCAGGCCACAGTTTCGAACGTATTCATGTGCTGAATGAGATTACTTTGGGCAGTAAATTTAGAAATTTCCAAGTACCTTACTATAAAATACTCCTTAGAATTAGTTAAGAACTAAAAGTGGTAACTCTTTGCGATGTCCTTGCAAATGCAATTCCACCAGGTAAAAGCCGGCTGCCAGGTTGCCGGGATCAAAATAATTAACGGATGAAAGCAGGAAGTTGGACCGGTAGAGCGTATGGCCAAACATGTTTTTCAGGTATAGCTCTGCCGGTTGACCCAACCCATGCCTGAACGACAATGAGAATTTTCCTCCGGTGGGATTCGGACCCAGAGTCAGATCCCGGAAAAGTACATATTCTTCGACCGGCGTTGCCTGATCCGCCCGGATACTGCTGCTCGTCGTACAACCATTGTCATCGGTAACCAATAGCTGATAGGTGCCAGGCTGAAGATTAGCGGGATCCTGGACCGTCGAAACAATATTGTTTTGTTGACTCCTCCACTCATAACGGTAGGGTGGAGTGCCTCCCAAAATGGTGACATATATATCGCTTTGACCATCTGGAATCTTGATGCTGTCCACCCTGATCGATAGCTCCACCGGTTCGCCGACAAAAAAGTTCTTAATAAAAGTGCATTCATTAGCCTGACTGACCGTCACCTGGTAGTTGCCCGGTGCCAGGTTAACGGCTGATTGGGTAGCCTGTCCATCACTCCACCGGAAAGTATAGGGTTCATCGCTTTCCACCACTACGGTAGCCGATCCATCAGTCTCACCCGGACAACTGGCATCGTTGATCCGGACTTCAGCGGTGATCCGTTTTTCAACGGTTACATTGACGTCGCAGGTGAGCCGGGTGCCATCACTGGCCACATAGGTATAGCTCTCCACCGAGGTGCCGAGGGGAAAGCTTTTTCCTGACCCGATCCCTTCAAATATGGTTCTCGATCCATTTGGACAGTTGTCAACTGCCTGGGGTATGGTGTAATTGACGATTCCATCGCATGCGGCTACCGTGACATTTTCCGTACAAAGATAGTAGGGCTGGATCGTATCCAGTACTAGAATCTCCACGTCACGGGAAGAAAGATTGAGGTTCTTGTCGATTACAGTAAATTCTACAAAATTTCTTCCAATATCCTGACAATCAAATATTTCCTGTGCCAGTTGCATGTCGAGAATAGCACAATTGTCAAAACTGCCGGAATCGACTTGTTCGGCAAAAATTTCAGCTATTCCGTTTTCGTTCAGGTAGAGCCGGATTGGCTGGCTTTTTACTCGGGCCACCGGCCGGGTGTCGTCATTGATACCTACCGTGGTACCGATCGTACGTGTGCAACCAATCGCATCGGTGACGGTCAATTCATAACCACCGCTGGGAATGTCGATCAGGCTTTGGGAAGTCGCTCCGTTGCTCCAGTCAAAGGTGACTGGCGGTGTGGCTCCGGCGATTTCAATGTTGATGGCCCCATCCGGGTTTTCATCGCAGGCAGTGGCTTCTACGTTATATAAGACAACAATACTGCAGTCGGGTACCTTGAGCTCGGTACTTCCCGCGATCTGGCAGCCATTGGCGTCGATTACCTGTACCGAATAGACACCTTCACCGAGATTTTGGATGCGGTCGACGGTGCCACCCGTACTCCATATATAGGTATAGGGTGGCGTTCCTCCACTCACATTGGCAATCACCGACCCATCATTCGATGTCTCTGAAATGGGCGTGTTTTTGAGAAAACTCAACGACAGGGTATCCGGATCGCTCAGGTCAATGGGATCAATAATGTGTACATTACCCAGATTGTCGCTGATGGTGCAACGATAAATGCCTTCAAGCAAATTACTGATTTCCGGAGTGGTATCACCATTATTCCAGGCAAAGGAATATGAGAGGCCGGGACCCGTCACTGACAGGCTAATCGCTCCGTCTTCAAAGTCAGTGCAGGAAGGGTGTTTGACCAGATCCATCGATACTTTGATCATGGTGTCGGGTATATTGGTGGGTCCGGTGTAGGCCACCAAAAAATCAAATAATTCGTCGGAGGTCAGCCGTCCGATGTTAAAGAGGAATTTATTGGGGTAAATACCGTAAATAGTGGGCAGAGGATCTGGCATAAAATCGTCATTGGCCGCTGAAGTATCAATGATCGGGTAGGGGGTACCGGTAATCCAGTCGCCAGTAGAGGCGCTCGTCAGGCCCTGCAGATCCGCCAGTTCCATCACTTCATCTTTTTCAATATGGATCACCCTAACCTGATTGGTACCCAGGGGACCATATATATTGTAAAAGTCCTTGAGGGCATTAGTCCGGTGATAGGTCCAGCAATCCTGGCACCAGGCTGGCGAGAAGTTCAAAATGACAATTTTTCCCTGGTTCAGATAGCTGTACAAATGGTGTTGCTGGCCATTGATGTCAAAAAAGTTGAAATCAGGACTGATGGAAACATCTGGAAGTTGGCCTCTTAAACTCAGGGAGATGCAGCATATGGTTACTGTCAGTAGAAAGTGCTTCATAGTCTCACCTTTAATAAAGCATTAAGGATCAAAATATTACATAATCTTAACTCAACCAAGAAGGCCAGCTTTTTTAACTAAACCATCCCGGATGATTTTTATATAATATAAAAATACATAATTTATTAATAATTGATAATCAATTGAGAATCGAAAATCAGTTCGGGACCTGTCTAACATGCCGGAGTACAGTCCCTTCCACTAGCTGTTGGAGAAAAGCGTGAAGTCTGGATACGCACTGTAAGGAAGTGAAGATCCCATCACTTTTCGTTAAGAAAACAAATAGATCCCCAGGCATAAGCAATCATATTTGATCATTAGATTCCCCATGAACAACATTTCGGCAGAACTAAAATCATGGATTATCGTATTCTGAAAAAACATCACATTAAATTCAGGAAACAATGACGCTGCAATTATTGTCACCGGCTGGTCTGAGTCTGAGATCGCCATCTTTGGTATTTACGACACTGTTCCTTCTCACCGTAAGGCTGAACTCCCAACATCTAGCGGATTCCTTCCTGGTCAAACCCTACCTCCAGTTTGCCACCCAGGAGAGCATTCATGTTTTGTGGGAGACCACAGCCCCTGCATCAACGGTGGTCCAATACGGCGAAGCATTACCCAATGCGCAGGAACCCAACCTGTCTTTGACGAAAATGCTGGAGGGTAACCGTACTCTTCATGAGGTGCAGCTCGACAATCTGGAAGTTGCCACCAAGTATGTCTACCGCGTACGCAGTATCACGGAGAGCAATCAGGAGATCGTCAGTCCGGTGTTTACTTTTAATACGGCTGTGAGAGACAAGGATGCGATCTTTTTTGCCCTGGTCGGCGATACGCAGTACAACCGGCGTACTCCCTGGGCCTGGGGTAAGATTGCCGATCTGATCTGGCGGGACCGGCCCCAGTTTATTCTCAATGCCGGTGATTTGGTCGACCAGGGACCTCGGAAGGAAGACTGGACGGGGCATTTTTTTCCCAACGGTCATGTGGCGATGAGTCGTTATCCTATGTATACGGTACTGGGCAATCACGAGCAGGATGCGCAATTTTATTACGATTATATGGTCAATCCGGCCCCCGAATACTATTACACCTTTAAGTACGGAAATGCCCAGTTCTTTATGATTGACACCAACCGCGATGTGGAGGAAGGATCGGAGCAGTACAACTGGCTGGAGTGGGAACTGGCCAAATCGACAGCCACCTGGAAGTTTGTCGTGCACCACCACCCACCGTATTCTTCAGAGGAAAATGATCTGGGCGATACCTATATCGGTGCCAGTACCTACACCACTCATGCCCGAAATCTGGTGCCCCTGTACGAAGCGCACGGCGTCGACTTCTGTCTTTTCGGTCATGTGCATATGTATGAGCGATCCTGGCCGCTCTTTGAGGATGCGATCAATCTGAAAAACGGCGTAGTCTACATTAACTCCGGAGGTGCCGGCGGAGGGCTGGAAGATTTTGACCCCAGCCGCTCTTGGTTTACCCAGGAGCTGCAGACCGGACATCATTATTGTACCTTTGCCATTTACGACCAGACCCTGGTTTTCAAGGCAATTGATCATGAAGGCCGGATGTTTGACACCTTTCAGATGACTAAAGACAAACAGGCCCGGGTGAGCATGCAACAACCACCGGCTCCATCTATTAAAGCAGAAACTCCGGTGTTTCGCGATTACACGGTCGTCCACCTCGAGGCTCTGGATCCCGGCTACGAGATATATTATACCCTGGACGGTTCCACTCCCGGCCGGCAATCGGCCAGGTACCGGCAACCTGTCCGGGTCGATCAGAGCTGCCGGCTCCGTACCCGGGCTTTTACCAGTGATGGTAAAGTCAGCCGGGTAAACGAATACACCCTCCGGAGAATGGATCCGTTGCCTGCGGTCAAAGGAGGAACGCGGGAAAAGGGCTTAACCTACCAGTATTACGAAGGGGAATGGCGACGATTACCCGATTTCAAAAGCCTGACTCCGGTATCGGGTGGGGTGGTAACGGCCATCAATGAGACTTCCTTCCCCCATCGGGATAATCACTTTGCCGTGGTGTTCGAAGGATTTGTTGACTTTCCGGCAACCGATACATATTCCATTTATTCGAGTTCCGATGATGGCTCCCGCGTATACATCGACGGTGAACTGGTGGTCGACCACGACGGAAGACATGCCGCCCTGCGGGAAACCGGCACGATCATCCTGGAAAAGGGGCTTCACCGGATACGGGTGGAATATTTCGATGCCACCGGCTCGGAAAAGTTGAGTGTCGGAATCGTCGATCCGGTATTGGGGAACAAGCCGTTTGCCCCCATGCAATTTTACCGGTAAAGGCAAGACTGATTATCCGATAACCGGTAGACCCGTTCGACAGGCTCAGCCCTTCGACAGGCTCAGCCCTTCGACAGGCTCAGCCCTTCGACAGGCTCAGCCCTTCG
>CAYRYD010000033.1:35644-62565 GCA_964428345.1 uncultured Saprospiraceae bacterium
ACAGGCTCAGGGTGACGCTAACCCAGTTAAACAGTTGAACAATTCAACGATTTAACCAATTAAAATCGCCGCTCCAGTTGGAGTTTTTTCAAATACGCAGCCCATAGCCACAACACCACAGTACCACAACACCAGGCGCCTATTTAAACAGTGATTCCACAAAAGCCTTTTTGTTGAAGATTTGCAGCATGTCGATACCTTCCCCGACACCAATGTATTTGATAGGAATTTTAAATTGATCGGAGATACCGATTACTACCCCGCCTTTGGCAGTGCCATCTAACTTGGTGAGTGCCAGGGCGCTAACATCGGTTGCTTCACTGAATTTCTTACATTGTTCGAAGGCATTCTGGCCAGTGGTGGCATCGAGCACAAGCATGACCTCATGCGGGGCTCCAGGCATTTTTTTACTGATCGAATTGCGGATCTTGGTCAGTTCACGCATCAGGTTGATCTTGGTATGGAGACGACCGGCCGTATCGATGATCACCACATCTTTGTTTTCATTGATGGCATACTGTACTGCTTCGTAAGCAACCGCTGCTGGATCGGCACCCATCCCCTTGCTGAAGAAATCGCAGCCTACCCGCTCCGACCAGATTTTGAGCTGATCGACTGCCGCGGCCCGGAAGGTATCGGCAGCACCCAGCACCACCTGATAACCCCGGTTCTTATATTGATGGGCGATTTTACCAATGGTGGTAGTTTTACCGACGCCATTGACACCAACCACCAGCAATACGTGGGGGTGGTTTTCTTTTGGAAAATCGAAATCTTCAATATCGACCGTATTGTTTTCGGCTAACAGATTTACGATTTCCTCTTTGAGGATGGCGTTAAGTTCATCGACGGAGACGTACTTGTCACGGGCTACCCGTGCTTCGAGGCGTTCGATGATCTTGATGGTGGTTTCAAGGCCAATATCGGCAGAGATCAGGATCTGCTCGAGTTCGTCAAGGACCTCTTCGTCAACCTTTGATTTGCCGGCAACTGCCCGCGTAATTTTGGTGAAAATGTTTGATTTGGTCTTTTCCAGACCCTTATCCAGGTCCTCCTCTCTTTTCTTGGTAAAAAACTTATCGAAGAACCCCATGCGGCAGTGACGAAAGAATAATTGAAGGGTTATATAAAAAAACCTCCGGAACCACCAGGTAGTGGTCCGGAGTAATTTTTAGTCAGTTTCGGGTGAACAAATTTACTTGTTGCTAAAGAAAGCCTTGGCTTCGTCTTTGTGGATCATCATCTCCTTATACATGTATTTACCTGTCTTCGGATCTTTGATGGGTTTTACCACTTTGACGAAATCCTTGCCGGTTCCGGCATTGGCGGCTCGCTGACCAACTCTTGCGTTTTTACTGATTTTTGCCATTGTTTACTTAATTTCCTTGTGAATGGTATACTTCTTTAAAATTGGGTTGTACTTCTTTAACTCCAACCGGTCGGGCGTATTCTTCCGGTTTTTCTGGGTCACATAACGTGAGGTACCTGGCATACCCGACGACTTGTGCTCGGTGCATTCGAGAATGATCTGTAATCTGTTGCCTTTTGACTTCTTTGCCATGTTGATTCTTTTAACGCTGATCCGAAAATTAAAGTTTCACACCGGTACTGACCCCTTTGCGCTCCAGTTTTTTCAGGTACGCATAGATCCCCAGTTTATTGATAGTCCGCAGTGCGGTACTGGAGATTTTGAGGGTCACCCATTTGCCGGTTTCCGGGATGAAAAATCGTTTCTTATGCAGGTTAGGTGCAAAGACCCGCTTCGTCTTTCGGTTTGAATGCGAAACGTTGTTACCTGTGATCGGTCTTTTTCCGGTTAGTTGACAAACTCTTGACATGCTTATTGATTTTTTTTATAGTCCTTTCGGACGGAATTCTGGTGACCACGGCAGGACTCGAACCTGCAACCTCCTGATTCGTAGTCAGGTGCTCTATCCAGTTAAGCTACGAGGCCGGTCTTACCTTTCTTCAAATGCCCTGAAATCATGCTTAGTTCCTTCCTCCGGCACCCTTTTATACCGGGAATGAATTAATAGAATTTCAAAACAGTGGGCAAAGGTACGTTTTTTTCTTGCATATTAAAATATCCTGATTCGGAAAAATATTGGTGGGGCTGGTTGCCCATTAGGAGGTGCTCTTGAGATTTAGTCCGGATCAGATCTTCTTTTTCTTGCTCAATGTTCAGGACAAGTACCATCCCGGCAGCAGCTACCCAACGACCAAAGACCAAAGACCAAAGCTAACGACCAAAGACCAAAGGCAAAGACCAAAGACCCTCTAAAGCTTGATCACTTTCTGATAACCGTTCCTCTCCTGACTTCGCAGCTGGATAACATAGGTGCCGGAAGGCCAGTGACCGGTCTGGATAACCAGGATGTCCGGTCCATTGAGGTTAGATTGCTCATGCACGATTCTCCCGGTGATGTCTCTCACGATGAGCTGGAGATGATCTCCAAAATCGCCCCGGTCAATGTAAAGATTTGCTTTGACCGGGTTGGGATAAGCGTGAACGGGCTCTGCCCGGGGCTGCCGCGAAGCCGTCACCATATCGACCGTGCGCCCCAGATTCAGCCTTCCACCGCTGACGGTCCTTCCTTCCAGCGTTTCATTAAGGGTGACTCCATCCAGAATATACCGTTTCAAATCAAGTATAGCTTCCGTCGGACTCAGACGGGCATGGTCGCAGAAGGGTGCTTCTTCAAGACTGTAGATCAATCCGATGGCTCCGGTCACATGGGGAGCACTGAAGGAAGTGCCACTGTCATATCCGTAGTTGTTGCTGGCCGCGACCACCCGGATCTGTTCACCTGGTGCACCCAGGTCGACATTCATCTTGCCGAATCCTCCCACCGCCAACTCGTCCTTTTGATCGGTATTGGTCACAATGATCAGATAGTCACTCGAGCAATCACTGGGGATATCACCAAATACATCCGTATTTACCTGATCGTTTTCGGTGGATCCGACACTGAGAATGCCAGACTCTCCCAGATCGTTGTACATGTCGCACATCAGTTGAAAGTCCTCTTCAAACAAACCCTCCTGGCCCCAGGAGTTGTTGACGGCCACAATGTAAGCGCCCTCAGCCCCGTTGGTATCGTTGTATTTTTTCCGGAGCGCCAGGATGTATTCGTAAGCTTCGACCGCGAGGGCCTGATCTTTTTCTTCGGAGCTTACGATCAGCAGCTTTACCTGCCAGTTAACCCCCGCCAGCCCCAGTCCGTTGTTACTGTTGGCGGCAATCACGCTGCTGACCGAGGTGCCGTGATAGTCAGGAGCGATGCCGTGCTTGTCGTCTCCGGTATCCAGGTTGAGCCCGGCATAATCGTCCTTGTAGCCATTCTGATCGTCGTCAAAACCATTGTTGGGTATCTCATCCCGGTTGTACCAGATCAAATCCTGCATGTCTTCATGCTGCTGATCGAACCCAAAATCAAAGACCGCAATGACAATGGTATCACCACAGGGAGTGAGGCCTCCGGTTGTTTTCTCCCAAAGTGCGGGCAGGCCGATTTTATCGAGGTTCCACTGCTGGCTGAAAAGGGGATCGTTGGGAGTGACCGTACCACCCCTGCGTGTCAGCTTATGATTGAATACCACCGTTTCGACTGCAGGATCCTGTTCGAACCGGGTTTTGGCGGCAAGCACATCCGCGACCGTCTCAAAGGAAAACTTGTAGATTGATTTTCTCGGCGACACCATGCGGATATCAGACCGGTTCTGATATTGCCTGCGGTGGCTGTTGATCAGGTGGTGATAGGCTGCATCCTGCCTGAATTTTACCAGGATCGACAAGGGTACCACATCATTTGCCTGGGCAGATACCAAGGTTGGGAGACCGGTAGTGACCAGTATAAGCAGACAGAGGATTTTCGCGGACATCATTCGGTGATCAAGCGGGAATGAAGATAATGTTAATTGTCAAGAAACGGCAAGCCATCAGGGTTGATTAACAATTGCCAATTGATTGACTCCGTTAAAAGCCAGTCGCCTAATATGACGGATGTCATACTCTTCCAGGTTGGCAATCTCCTGCCACTGACTGGTACCAGGATCCAAACGGAATAGCTTGCTGTCCTGTCCCATCAGGATTGAATCATCGGTCAGGATGGCAAAATCTTCAGATCCGGGAAGGGTCTTTTTAAGGATCTCACTGGTCATTGTACCTGGGTTGAATTTTTTCAGAAACCAGTAGTCATCTGAAAATTTATGCACGTAGACCAGCTCGCCGTTTTTCGTCAGGTGCAAGGTCCGTCCCGGGCTGGAAGAGACAAATTTTTTATCGCCTGTCTCCTGGTGTACCAACCAGAGCTTGTTGGGGGTACCCAGCTCAAATACCGCTACCCATCCGGCCGGCATCTCACAATAATAGGCGACATCCTTCAATTGCTTTAAAAAAGGGCGTCCTCCTCCCGAGCGGTCCAGCGGATATTGCCAAAGTATCTGCTCATCCTTGTTGTCGACCTCCACGATCACACAATTGATCCATTGTCCATCATTGCGCGACAGGGCAGGGGAGTACTCCCGGTCGGAAGTACGGGTGATCCGGGTCAGGTTGCGAGACCGCAGGTCCAGTTGAAAAAGGTCCGTATTCAGGAGATCATCGGCCGGTCCTGCGGTTACCAGCAGGTCGTTGGTACCGGTGAAGTAGGGTTGATTGGTATAGCCATCGGGGTTGAACCCCGATAGTAACCGGGGGTGGCGGATCTCATAACGGTCGTTGGTTTTCAGCAGATCGACCAGATAGAGATCGCTCTTCTGAGCAGTCAGCACCAGGGAAAAAAGAAGTACAAACCCTATCAGACTGGAATACCGTACTAACATTGCATCAGGGTTTTTTCGCACCGGTAAAAATGCGATTCCAGCGGATGCCGTTTTTAATATCCCCGTATTTGGTGGAAAACCAGATACAAAGGGGTTTTCCCACGATGTGATCTTCCGGCACAAAACCCCAGACTCTCGAATCTTCCGAATTGTGGCGGTTGTCACCCATCATCCAGTAGTAATCCATCTGAAAGGTATAACTGTCGGCTTCCTGGCCATTGATATAGATCTTACCATTTTCTTCCCGGAGATCGTTGCCTTCATATTTGCTGATGATCCGGCGGTATGGAGCGATAGTTTCCGGGCTGACCGGCACGGTAGTGCCTTTCTTGGGAATGTACAGCGGACCATAATTATCGACTGTCCAACCTCCGTTGATGCGTTCGTCGTAAGGAAATAATGGTCTTGGACCCTGGGGTAATAATTCAACGGTAACATTCCCCATTGACCGGATCTTATCGACCTGGTCCTGGTTGAGCATATAGATGTTGTTGCCCGGACTGTCGGAGAGATTGACATCCCATTCCCGCAATTTCCTGATATTCAAGGGGGCCCCTTCCGTGCGTACAATATAGGCAAACTGCATTTTTGAAGGGTTGGTTGCCATCTGCCCGTTGATATACACCTGACGGTCGACGATCCGGATGCTGTCACCCGGAAGCCCGATACAGCGCTTGATGTAATGGTCCATTTTGTCCATCGGCCGGGTCACAATCTCCTGACGGATATCCGACGTCCGCGCTACTCCCTGTCTTTTGATGTCATACACGCTATAGGTCCGGCCAGGGGTAATCACCACGCTGTCACCTTCCGGATAATTGAAGACCACCGGGTCATTGTGACCAATTTGTTCCAGGGCCGGTGATCGCCAGTATTTCAGGGAAGGCTTTTCCAGATAGGATTCCTTATTGAAAAAAGGCAACCGGTTGTGCAGTAGCGGTATCATAGCGATGGTCATCGGAGTGCGAATGCCATAATGCATTTTACTGACGCAAAGGAAATCACCCACCAAAAGAGAACCTTCCATCGAGCTGGTAGGGATCTTATACATCTCGATCAGAAACATCCGGATAAAGGCGGCGGCAAAAACGGCAAAAATGATCGACTCGGTCCATTCGCGAACCGGTCCTTTCTTAAATGGATTTTGGGCCTGGAGTTTTCTCAGCTGCGTCTGGTTGTTGGCTTTTCGGGCTGCATCGACTTTGGTCTTGTATTCGTGCTCGGCGGTCATAATGGGACCCTGATACTTTTCCTCAGGCTTAAAGCCGAGATAGGAGAAAAAGAAAGGTGTAAGGATTACGGCAGCGACGGCATGCCAGAATTTGTGATAACCAAAAGAACGAACCAGGTCAATTGCCAGAGCGGCGAAAATGAAAATATTGACGATGGGAAAAAGCATCCAGGCGGCATAACCGGGTTTGCGCCCGACAATTTCTGCCCAAACCACAAAATTATAGCCAGGGATCAGCGCCTGCCAGCCCGGCCGGCCTGCTTTTTCAAAAAGCTTGAACAGACTTATGCTGACCAGCAGATAAAGCAGGATAAGAAATAAGGAAAAACTCACTGTGCGGTTATGTTTTTGATCGGTGCAAATATAACCCAATTTGCTACAGTAGCTCTGTTAGCATCCTGTTAATGTCTGCCTGCCGGATTCGGAATATCGACCAGCTTCCGGAATTTGACTACCAGCACATATGGAGTTCCCTTAAAGCAAAAGCCCGCGGGACTGAGAACCGCGGGCCTTTCTTCATTTTTATCGCTAAATGCTAAAGAAATATACTTACTAGTTCAGCTTGAAGGTTGATTTTCCGGCGAGATAGCCCTTGTTGTAGACCTCCACAGCATAGAGGCCTTTTTCCATTTCATTTTCAGATTGCCAGCTCAGGCAGCTCATGGCATCAGTGCCGGTGTACATCAGTTCTTTCGACTTGGTAAAAGCGACTTCCTCACCCGATTCAGAATTGGTAAGTACCCCGCTACCCATGGTCTCTACCTGAATCGTTTCACCTTTTGGGCTGATGATCCTTACATGAAATTCTTCATTTCCCGGATCGGTCACTGCATTTTCGTTGGCTTTAAAACAGATTTTCAGAAGATCGACGTTTTTGGCGGCTCCTTTCTTGACTTCCTTGCCGCTGGATTTCAGTTTGTAACCCTGCACATCGATGTCGGTTACATTGATGACCGAGGCCCGGGTTACTTTCTTGGTCAGCATGTCTTTCTCCTGGGCCAACCCATCCTTTTCTTCCATAAGGGAAGCTTTGACGGTCAGTAACTCATCGTTGACCTGCCGCTGGCTGTTCACTTCTTCCGTGAGGATCTCTTTCTCCTGCGTCAGGCGTTCGTTGTTGGCGGCCAGCACCTGATTTTCTTCACGGAGTTTGGTTAATTCAGTCAAGGCTGTCTCAGCCTGTTCTTTCAACATTTTAATCTCTTCTCTGGCAGCAGCAAGATTCCGGCTGGTGGAAATCAAACCACTGATCTGATCCTTTTGCTTCTTCAGTTCCGCTTTCTGGGTTTCGATCATTGCATTGAGTTCAGTGTTGTCTCCCCTCAGTTCCTCCAGGTCAGCCAGAGCTTCATAGTATTCTTTTTCCAACTCTGCTTTGACCTGAGCCGCTTCATCGATTTCCATTTTGTGTTTTTCGATAAGCTTGTCCTGTTGGCTGTTGTTGTAGTACAACCATCCAATGATGCCCAGTAACGCCAGAATGGTGACCGAGGCTACGGCAATCAATTGGGTCTGTGAATTTTTTTGACTCATGTTGATCAATTTTGAAATTAGTTATAAATAAGGCTTTGTGAATAAACGTCTACGTCTTTATTTGATTGTAAATTGCCCCCAATATTTTAACCTCCTCCTAAAAGATTGAGAACCATGCTTGATAGTATACAAATACATAATGTATTATTTATTGATTTAGAAACCGTTAGCAGTACGGCTGGTTTTGACCAATTGTCTTCCCGGTTAAAGGATCACTGGGTGAAGAAAGCCCGGTTTATGGATCGAAGTCTTTCAGAATCAGAATTTAGCGTGACTGATGCGGCTCGAATCTACCAGGAAAAGGCGGCGATTTTTGCAGAATTTGGCAAGATTGTCTGTATATCCATCGGATATCTGCACCCTTCTTCCCACGAATTCCGCGTGAAATCCTTTTGTCAACACGACGAAAAGTCTCTGCTGAAGGACTTTGTGGACCTCGTGTCCAAATACTTCTATAATCCGGACGAACACCTTATCTGTGGCCATAATATCCGGGAGTTTGATATCCCTTATCTCTGCCGCCGACTGGTCGTCCATGGCATTCAACTACCCGGTATCCTTAGTCTCTCCGGCAAGAAACCCTGGGAAACCCTGCACCTCATAGATACCATGCAACTATGGAAATTCGGTGATTTTAAGAACTATACCTCGCTGGATCTCCTGGCTGCCGTACTCGATATTGACACCCCCAAAGACGATATCGATGGCAGTCTGGTAGGCGGGGTTTACTGGCAAGACGGTGACCTGGCCCGGATCGCCCGATACTGTGAAAAAGACGTGGTTACCGTCGCTCAGGTATTGCTCAAAATGAAAGGTGCTTCCCCTATCCTCCAGGATAAGGTCGTTTCGGTCTGACCTGCTGATACCCGATGCGGGCATTTGATCCAGTATTTTATCTTTGTCTCATGAAACACCTGATTGCTCCTTCTTTGCTGGCTGCCGACTTTACCAGACTGGGTGATGCTGTGCAAATGATCAATGACAGCGCGGCTGACTGGCTGCACATCGATGTCATGGACGGTGTATTTGTGCCCAATATATCGTACGGATTTTCGGTCATTGATCCAATCGCACCACTCAGCACCAAACCTCTCGATGTCCACCTGATGATTGTTCATCCGGAGCAATACATCGAACGCTTTCGTCAGTCTGGCGCCGCAGTCATTACCGTTCATGCCGAGGCCTGCGTGCACTTGCACAGCACCATTCAGCAGATCCGGCAGACCGGTGCCAAAGCCGGGGTTGCCATCAATCCGCATACCCCGGTCAGCATCCTGGAGAATGTGCTGGAAGATCTGGATCTTATCCTGGTAATGTCGGTCAATCCCGGTTATGGCGGTCAGAAGTTCATCTACCGGTCTCTCCATAAGATCCGGCAGCTTAAGGAAGCGCTGGTCAGCCGCAACCTCCCGGCCCTGATCGAGGTCGATGGAGGGATAGGGCTTCATAATGCCGAGGCGGTGCTCCAGGCCGGTGCTGATGTACTGGTTGCCGGTAGTTCAGTTTTTGGTGCCCAGGACCCGGTGGCAGCCATCCGGAGTCTTAAATCAGTAGGTATTGACACCATATTGGCTTAGCAGATATCCACAGAAAAGAGATTAAAATGAATCCCCACATATGCGAAGATCTGCTGGTACACGTTTGAAAGAGATCCAATCTGTTTTGATGCGAATTACCTGGACAATTTTTCTGGTTTTTACCGGTTTCTGCTGCCACCTTTCAGGTCAGACCGCTACGGTGATCGGTTATGTCAAAGATGTAGTCACCGACCTTCCCGTCGAAATAGTAACCGTTTATGTCGAGGGAACCAACCGGGCGGTGGAATCGGATGAAGAGGGATTTTTTCAGATCCAGATTGCAGCCGAGCAGCCGAATGTCCTGGTGTTTACCCGGTTGGGATACAAGGTGAGCCGGTTTGAAGTGGAACCACTTTCAGCTGGTCAAAACGTGAGACTGGATGTGGAGCTGGCGCCCAGCCATTCGGATCTGGAGGTGGTGGTGAGAGAAAGCCGGGTTGAAGATGCCGGCATGATCAGGGAGGAAGTCGAGGAACTTAAACTGCTCCCGAGTACAACTGGCAACCTCGAATCGGTATTGCCCCATATCGCCCTCGGTACCAGCGGTGGTACCGGCGGCGAACTGAGCTCGCAATATAATGTACGGGGAGGTAATTACGACGAAAACCTGGTCTACGTAAATGATTTCGAAATATACCGGCCACAGCTGATCAGGGCCGGGCAGCAGGAAGGACTTTCTTTCCCCAACATCGATCTGATCCGGAGTCTGAGTTTCTCGTCCGGAGGTTTTCAGGCCAAATACGGAGATAAGCTTTCTTCAGTGCTCGATATTAAATACAAACGGCCCGATTCGACGGCAGCCTCGGTCGGCATGAGTCTTCTGGGTGGCTCTGCCCATGTGGAGGGAAGCAAGGTCCTGGGTAAGGAGAGTTACCGGCGCTTTCGCTATTTAATGGGAGCTCGTTATAAGACCAATGCGTATCTGTTGGGATCGCTCGATACCAAAGGAGAATATATACCCAATTTCCTGGATATTCAGGGTTATTTTACCTATGACCTGAGCCGTGATCTCCAGCTGGGCATCCTGGGTAATTTTAACGAAAGCATCTATAAATTTAGACCAGCCACCCGGTCCACCGCCCTGGGGTTGATCGATTTTGCCCTGCAGCTAACCTCAGAATTTGAGGGGGCGGAGGTCGATGATTTTACGACCGGTCTCGGCGGTGTCTCCCTGACCTATCTGCCTGATCGCAAAAGGAATCCCTTTTTTCTCAAGCTGCTGACTTCGGTCTACCGGGCCGAAGAAAGTGAAAAATTTGATATCCTCGGTTATTACCGGCTTAGTCAGATTGAAACCTCTCTGGGCAGTGAAGATGCCGGGGAGGAAGTCTTTGTGCTCGGAACCGGCATTCAGCATCTGTATACCCGGAATTTCCTGCAGTCGACGGTTGCCAATATTGAACATCGCGGTGGTTATGAGGTTCAGTTGACCAACGATCTCGACCTCACCAAAAGTCATTTTCTGGAGTGGAGTGTCCGGTACCAACAGGAGGATATCTTTGATCGGATCAACGAGTGGGAGCGCCTGGATTCCGCCGGTTATTCACTCAATTATAATGAGCAGCTGGTACTGGTGAAGAATGTATTGAAGAGCAGGAACGATTTGACTTCATCCCGGTTTTCCGGATTCTTTCAAAATACCTACACCTATCTGCAACCGGATTCGCGTGAGATCAAACTGACCACCGGTGTGCGGGCATCTTACTGGGACCTCAATAAGGAGGTCATTATTTCACCTCGCGCCCAGCTGTTGTACAAACCGCTGAGCTGGCAAAGGGATATTTCTTTCAAGCTGGCGGCCGGTTATTATGCCCAGTCACCATTCTACCGGGAGTTACGAAGGCCTGATGGCACCATCAACCGCGATCTGCAGTCGCAAAAATCCCTGCATATCGTAGGTGGAATGACCATGGACTTCGTTTCAAAGAGCCAACGGTCGACCCGCTTCCGGTTGATCACCGAAGCCTATTATAAGCACTTGTGGGACCTTGTATCTTACGAAATCGACAATGTACGAATCCGGTATTCGGGTGAAAATGATGCTTCTGGATATGTCATGGGGATTGATATGCGGCTGAATGGCGAATTTGTGAAAGGAGCAGAATCGTGGATCAATTTATCCTTTCTGCAGGCGAGGGAAGCCCTGGATGGTGTGCAACACATCCGGATTTCCGAAGGAGGGAAAGACCGGAATGAGGTTGACTATGTACCCCGCCCAACCGACCAGTTAATGACCCTTTCGGTGTTTTTTCAGGATCACCTCCGGAGAAATGAAAACCTGAAAATGCATTTTAATTTCACGTTTGGAAGCGGATTGCCTTTTGGAATTCCCGGCAATAATACCGTCATTCGCAACCCCTTCCGGTTTAAGGAATACCACCGGGTTGATATAGGATTCAGCGCCTTGTTATACAACGATACCTGGGCTGCCCGGAGACCCCATCATTTTCTTTCCTTTACGAAGAATACCTGGCTCAGTGTGGAGGTCTTCAATATGTTGCAGGTTGCCAACGTAGCTTCGAATACCTGGATCAAATCGATCTATAATGTACAGTATGCGGTCAAGAATTTTCTGAGTTCCCGAAGAGTCAATGTGCGTTTGAAAGTCGATTTCTGACATCAGAAAAACCCACCTGATACGGTAGGTTGACCGAGTTTTGAAAAAAAGATTACCATACCTGGTTTATCCTTTCAAAGTTTTGACTACCTTTGCGGCCTTTGTTGAAATCCTGGTGTTCGCGTGTCGAATTATTCAGGTATGGTTAAACCAGTTAAATTTTAAACAATGGCAGTTAAGATCAGATTGCAGCGTAAAGGCCGCAAAAGATTTCCCTTCTATCACATCGTTATTGCAGATTCCAGGGCACCACGGGATGGTAAGTTTATCGAAAATATCGGGATATATAATCCCATGACCAAACCGGCTACGATTGACCTGGATCGCGACAAGGCATACACCTGGTTGCAGAATGGAGCTCAGCCAACCGAAACGGTGAGAGCCATCCTGCGGTTTAAAGGTGTACTCTACAAGAAACATCTGATGGATGGTGTACTGAAGGGTGCTCATACTGAAGAACAGGCCCTGGAAAAATGGAATCAATGGCTGGAAGCCAAAGAAGCCAGGATCCGCGCCCGTTTTGAAAAGACCGCTGCAGAGAAGGAAGCCCTTCGCAAGGCGATCAGTGGCACTGTACCCAAGATTAAGATCAGGGAGGAAGCACCGGCCGAAGAAATACCGGCAACCGAAGAGGCTGCACCAGAAGCACCGGCTGAAGAAACAGCAGTAGCTGAGGAAGCAATAGCAGCTGAAATACCCGCTGCCGAAACACCGGTTGCTGAGGAGGCTGCACCGGCAGAGATTCCTGCCGAAGAAACCCTGGTAGTTGAGGAAGCACCGGCCGAGGAAACACCGGCTGTTGAGGGAACTGCTCCGGCCGAAGAAACAACGGAGGAGGAAGAAAAACCAGCGGACGAAGGATAGGCTCGATTAGGAGAATGGCGGGCTTTTATTTATATTAGCTCCGTTAATTATTGTGGAAAAAACTGGACCTAGTAGCCCTTAAATGCGCTACTAGGTTCAGCTTTATATGACCATTGACAACCTGTAGATTATGAAAACATTACAGCAACAGTACATCGATCGATTGGAAATCATCCGGGATGCCATTCAGGATTCGGAAGAATTGGCTGCTTACCTGGACGCCGAAGAAGAAGAGGATTATCTTAAATTACAGGATAAGTACGAAAAGTACATTAATGAGTTGTACGAAGATGTTGCTGCCCAGGATCCTCTGGAATTATTTGACCTGGATGAACGGTTGATCGATCCGGCGTTTGAAGGGTTGTTTTTTCCCCGGCTTCTTGGTTACGCGGTGCTGCGCGGCGACCTCAACGAAAATTACAAATATGTCCGGCCACAGGAGCATTTTAAAAAAATCCTGATGGCAATGATCAACTCACCCTATTTTGATATGATCAAACAGCGGGTAGGACAGGCGATCCAAATAGGGTTTGCCCTTAGTAGTGACATTTGGATTACCAATCTGCTGGAGGAGATTGAAAATAAAAATGTCAAACAGTTTTTATCAGCCCAGAAAATTGACAGATATCACACCCTGAATAACCGTAAAGCAGGATATCTCCGGTTTCAGAAACAATTTCAGACAACCAATTTTCAATCAACCGATTTTCCATCAACTCCCGGTGAAATGTCCAGTGGATTTGGTCTGTTACGTAAATTTCTGGAACACCGGATCAAATCGGATGCCGATCACAGCAGTTACCACAAAGAACTACTGACTTTACTGGAAAATAAAGAATTGTACGGAAGACAATATGATCACATCCTGTCCCTGGTGGTCAATTTTATTGCGTTTACTGGTACCGATCATGACCGGCTGGCGGTTATTCTGAATGGCCGGCGTCAAGCCGACAAGGATTTTTCGGACAAGTATTTTGAGTTGCTGCATCAACATCTCACTTCTGAAATGCCTTATTATCCGGCCTGCGATTCCCGGGTTTATGAGTTGCTGGATCACAGCGTGAAAGATGATATGGAAGCGTACTATTCAGCCCTTTCAGAATTGGCTCATAAAGGATTTGTTCATGAAGACAGCAGGGAAGCGGTGAGACATCTCTACAGTATGTATGACGGACTTTCGACCATCAACAGCTGTCTGAGAAATTCGGTTTTAAGTCAGCTTCTTCATGTACTGAGCAACCTCAGCGAAGAAGAATACCCCGATTATTTTGAACTCAACAAGACGTTTGTATCCTATATGGATATTTTTGATTTTCAGCAATTCAATCAGTCTTTAAAAGAGGAGTCGATTACCTATGTCAAAAAATTGCTGAAGAGATATACCGATAAAAGAGGACGGGATTATCAGGATATTAAGAAATTTGTGATTCCCACATTTCAGGACCTGGGTTTCATGAAAGAGAAAGAGGTGATGGAATTGTTTAAAACCCGGAGGAAAAAGAAGACGGCCTGACGACTCATTCATCAATTTCAAAACGGTAACCAACACCGCGGATTGATTTGAAGTATCTGGGCTCTTTTGGATTTTTTTCAAAATATTTCCGGAAAGAAAGAATAAAATTGTCGATCGTTCGGGTTGATGGATATACATCATAACCCCAGACGGACTGTAATATTTCCTGCCTGCTTACCACATCGTTTTTTCGGTCGATCAGCAATTTAAGCAGCATCGCTTCTTTTTTAGTCAGATTGATTTCTCCCTGATTGGTTGTAGCAGTATAGTTTCGAAAATCGATGCAGTATTGATCAAACCGGAATATCTGCATGGATTCTTCAACTTCGGGAATGGTTCGCTTGAAAACATTCCGTATTCTCAACAAGAGTTCCTCCAAATGAAAGGGTTTCTGCAGATAATCATCGGCTCCCAGCCGCAGGCCCTGCAAGCGGTCCTGAGTCGTGTCTTTGGCTGTCAGGAAGATGATTGGTGTTTTGGGGTCAGTCAACCTGATTTGTTCGCATACTTTAAATCCGTCGATGCCCGGAAGCATAACATCCAGCAGGATCAAATCGAAGTGTTGCCTGGCATAAGTCTCCAACGCCTGCCTTCCGTCACCCACGGAAACAATTTCATACCCTTCCAACTCCAGGTTTAGCTGTATGGTTTCCCGGAGACTTTTTTCGTCTTCAACCAACAAGATTCTCATGATGCTGATTTTGGCAGAATGATTCTAAAAATACTTCCTTTGGGCTTATTATCGAGAATTTCGATGGTCCCATGATGCAGGTCTACCATTTTTTTGGTAATAAACAGACCAATACCCGTACCCTGGGTATTGCGGGTGTCTTCCTGACCAGACCGGTAAAACTGGTCGAAGATTTTTCGTTTCTCGGCATCCCTGATTCCCGGTCCGTTGTCCTGTACCTCAATGATATATTGGTTGCCCGACACCTGGGTAATGATTTCTATTGAACTCCCGGGAGGACTGTATTTTATCGCATTTTCAATCACATTATAAAAAGCGGAAAACAAGCCGATTTCATCAAAGGATCCCGGCATTTGCTCCCTGGTCAGATTTGAGTTTAATTTTATCGACGATGATTTCTCACCGGCACTCTCGATTACTTTCTTGAGAATGGCATTGAGATCTGATGGTCTAAAATTGGGATGATAGGATTTCTCCAATCGGGCAGAGAGCAGCAGGTTGTCGATCAAAGCAGATAGTCTTTGTGTTTCCCTCAGTCCGTGGTTAAGCAGTTTTTCACGGTTTTCTCTTTCGAGTTGGCGCTTCTGAAAGGTCTCAAAAATCAAGGCGATGGAAGCCAGAGGGGACCGTAGCTCATGGGTGATTGCGAGCAGGAAATTGCGTTTTTGCCGCATCGTTTCGATTTCTCTGGTGTACCCCCGGTTTAAAAACCAGATACCGATCAGCAATGCGATCCCAAAGACTGTTCCCTCGCCAATGATCATGCCCTGTTGTCGCTTGTAATGTTGGGTGATCTGGAGTTCTTCTTCGGGTTCATGCGATTCCTTTTCAAGGAGCAGGGTCATTCTTGATTCGTACAAATTCCGGTTTTGCTGCGAAAGCAGAATACCCCACCACAATAAAGCCAGCAACATGTACCCGGCAATAATGTGGGTAAAAAACCGCAGATTTCTGGTGCTTGAACTATCCAAGATTTGATGTTGGTTTAAAACTGGAATCCAGGCCTTTCCTGATTTTTTCGGCTGCTTCTTCCAGAATGCTTTCCGGGTGGGCTGCCGAGACAAATCCGACTTCATAGCCGGAGGGTCCCAGGTAAACACCTTCCCGCAACAAATAATAGTGCAATTGACGGAAATACTCCATTTTTTGAGTATCGATCTGGTCTGCCCGCCGGATCGTTCGGGTATCAAAACAAAACCAGAAGATCGAACCCAACCGCACCATTTGCATCGGGTAACCCCTGGCCCGAATATGGTCATTGATGCTGGAAATAAACCGGTTGGTCACCAGGTCCAGTCTTTCATAAAAACCGGGTTCCCGGAGTTTGGTCAGGGTAGCCAGTCCCGCAGCCATCGCTACCGGATTGGCAGACAAAGTACCCGCCTGGTACACATTTCCATCCGGGCTGATATGCTGCATGATCTCCCGTCTGGCACCAAAGGCCCCTACCGGAAGTCCGCCCCCGATGATTTTGCCAAAGGTCAGTATATCGGGTTCAATACCGTAATATCCGGCTGCGCCTTCAAAACCTACGCGAAATCCGGATATAACCTCATCAAAGATAAGCAATCCCTGGTGCCTGGTACAGAGATTACGGATAGTCCGGAGGTAGTTTTGCCGTTGAATCAGAAGACCATTGTTGGCGGGAATGGGTTCTATGATCACTGCAGCAATATCGGGATGTTGGGCAAAACAGGATTCCAGGGCACTTTCATCATCGAGCGGCAGGACCAGAGTTTCCCGGATAAAAGAATCAGGCACTCCGGCAGAAGTGCTGGTCCCGAAAGTTGCGAGGCCCGAACCTGCCTTGACCAGTAATGAATCGACATGGCCATGATAACAACCTTCAAATTTTACAATCTTGTTTCTGCCGGTATAACCACGGGCCAGACGGATGGCTGACATCACTGCTTCAGTACCTGAGCTCACAAATCGCAGCTGTTCCAGGTAGCGGTGATGATTGATGATCAGGGCACCAAGCAGGTTGCCATGCCGGGTCGGTGCCCCGTAGGAAGTGCCCTGTTTGACTGCAGCAATGATCGCTTCCCGTACATCCGGATCGTCATGCCCCAGGATGAGTGGTCCCCAGGACCCACAGAAATCAATGAATTGCCGGTCGTCTTCGTCGGTAAGATAACAGCCGGAACCTTTCCTGATGAAAAGGGGGGGGCCGTACACCGAGCGGAATGCCCGAACCGGTGAATTGACTCCTCCTGGAAAGTATTTCCGGGCTTCTTCAAAAAGCTCAGCTGATTTTTGCCGTTCGGGAAATTGCATCTCGTATGATAATTTTATTTCAAATGTCTTTTTTGACAGACTAAATTCTATAGAAGGAAAGAGATTTGGCTATATTCGCTTCGCACTACACACAGATCCGATTGTTTGTTTCATGAGCCAGACCCTAAAGTTGTACATACCTAAAGTACTCAGCGAAAATAAGGTAGTCTTATTAAAAGGTATAGGAACACTGAGAATAAACTATCGGTCGGCCGTAATTAATCAGGATCTATCGGTTATTACTCCACCAAGAGAGGAAATTTATTTTGTCCCCCGCGATGAATCCCGGATTGATCCGGTATTGGTCAAAATTGTTGAGCTGATTGCCCAGGTAGACCATGAGGAGGCGACCGATCTGGTCTATTCCTTTATGAAAGACCTTCAGGCTGAATTGCGGTCGGCTGGATTTCTTTCTTTTCCAAACGTCGGTTGGATCCGCCAGGATCAATGGGGTAGTTTATTTTTTGAGCCGGCATATGAATACATCGCTATCAACCGCTTTTTTGGCTTAAACCAGGTCCGTCTTCCTCCGGCACTGACGCCGGCTGAACAGGAGGTGCTGGCCGATCTGAGGGAAACGGTTCATGAAGGTGCTACCGAACGGTCTTTTGGCATTCAAAGCGAACCTAAAAGGCGATGGGGATTTATCATCAGTTCAGTCCTGGCGGTCCTTATGGCCCTTACTCTGACTTTTCTTGCCGGCAATCCCAAGCGATCCACCGGGAATGAGTCCGAGGATGACCGGACCACCAAGCTACATCAGCAAACAGAGGACTTTCAGGATGAAGCAGTGGTAGATGCTCCCAAAAATCCGGCCGTCCAGATCCGCTTTAAGGAGGTGGGTCCCAATTTCTTGCCGGTCTTTAAGGATCTCGAACCCTTGATAAATTTCACGGAAGAAGATGCACGCGAATGCGTGATTATTGTAGGGGCGTTTTCCCATCGCGGTAATGTAGACCGGATGCTGAGCCGGATTGAGGGGTTGTCTT
Organism: uncultured Saprospiraceae bacterium; assembly: GCA_964428345.1. GTDB lineage: Bacteria > Bacteroidota > Bacteroidia > Chitinophagales > Saprospiraceae > JABDMH01. The sequence goes on from CAYRYD010000033.1 coordinate 53,761, forward strand.
ATGAGTCGGTAGTGATACCGGGGACGCGTCTGACTAAAGTCGGATTGCGTGTCCAGTGCGATGAAAACCAAAGCACTACGTTGGATTGGGCAAAACGGGAGTTTGATGAAAATGCCTGGATCTACCACAAACCTTTGTAATTTTATCCGGTAATTCCGATTATGACATCTTTGGCGGCCATTCCCTGGTTAAAGCATTTCCGGGAAGGATATTTCATCCTCATCGCCGGGCCCTGCGTGATTGAAAATGAGCGAATGCCATTTGAAATCGCCGGTGAACTGGTTAGCCTTTGTGATCGTCTGGAAGTACCTCTGATCTTTAAGGCTTCCTACCGTAAAGCCAACCGAAGCAGGAGTGATTCCTTTACCGGAATCGGTGATGTGGAGGGGTTGGCCATTCTGGCAGCGGTAAGAGATGAATTTCAGGTGCCTGTCATTACCGACATACACAGTGAACCGGACGCAGCATTGGCGTCTCAGTATGTGGATATCTTGCAGATCCCAGCTTTCCTTTGCCGCCAGACTTCCTTACTTCAGGCTGCTGGAGACACCGGAAAATGGGTCAATATCAAAAAAGGACAGTTTCTCAGTCCCGAAGCCATGCAGTTTGCCATCGATAAAGTACTGGAGACCGGTAATCAGAAAGTGATGATTACTGAAAGGGGTACTACATTCGGTTATCAGGATCTGATTGTGGATTTTCGTGGCTTTCCCGATATGCGAAAGATGGCGCCTTTGATACTGGATGTCACCCATAGCCTGCAAAAGCCAAATCAAAGTACCGGCATCACCGGAGGGCAACCGGCTTTAATTGAAATGATCTCCAGGGCTGGCGTCGCTGCCGGGGTTGATGGTTTGTTTATCGAGACGCACCCCCGGCCTGAAAATGCCTTGTCGGATGGGGCCAATATGCTGCCATTAAACCGGATGGAAACTTTGTTGCGGAAGGCACTGGCGATCCACAGTGCTTGTCTTAAGGGCTGAAAGTGCATGATTTACCAGGTACAGGTCAATATTGATCCAGCTGAACTTTACAATGAAGAATTGATAAAGCATAAGATCTGTCGGGCAGCTGGTATTGAGCAACAGAACCTGAAAGGATATCATGTTGATCGAAGGTCGATTGATGCCCGCAAGAAGCCCGTTTATCTCCTGCAGGTTTCGGCCTATACCGGTCAGGACCGGTTTGAACCAATGGTGCCTGTACGTGATTCCTATAAGAAAGTCCATAACAAGGAGGAAGTTTTTATCATCGGAGCCGGGCCAGCCGGTTATTTTGCCGCGTTGAAGTGTATTCAGTTCGGTCTTCGTCCGGTCGTACTCGACCGGGGCAAAGATGCCCGCACCCGTCGTCGGGATCTCCGGGCCATTCAGCAGTTTGGGATTGTCAATCCGGATTCAAATTATTGTTTTGGTGAAGGGGGAGCGGGTACCTATTCCGATGGCAAGCTTTACACCCGTTCAAAGAAGCGAGGCAACGTGCTCGAGGTTTTGGAGATCCTGGTTGAACACGGAGCCGATCCGGATATTCTGATAGATGCTCATCCTCACATCGGATCCAACAAATTGCCGGAAATCATAACCAACATACGGCACACTATTGAGGAATATGGCGGCCAGGTGCTTTTCAATCACCGGGTCACCGATCTGGAGATCAGTCATCTCCGGATGTCTCGAATTCACACGGACAATGCTGTTTTTCAGGTTCAGCAGGTGATTCTGGCTACCGGTCACAGTGCCCGGGATATCTATGCCATGTTGCTGAACAATCAGATTAAGATTGAAGCCAAACCCTTTGCCCTGGGAGTGCGGGTCGAGCACCCGCAGGCACTGATAGACCGGATCCAGTATGGTCAGGACCCGCGGCACCGTAATTTACCGGCGGCATCATACCGGTTGGTATGTGATCTGAGTCAGCGGGGAGTTTTTTCTTTCTGCATGTGTCCGGGAGGATTGATTGTGCCGGCTGCGACGGCACCAGGAGAGATTGTGGTCAATGGCATGTCATTGTCCAGGCGCGATTCACCCTTTGCCAACAGCGGTATGGTGGTCGCCGTAGGGATTGAGGATGCCGGAGCCCATGGTTTCGACGGTCCGCTGGCATGCATGCAGTTTCAGCAACAGGTCGAAAGACGGATGTTTGACAGTGGCGACGGAAGTCAAAAAGCGCCGGCTCAGCGATTAAAAGATTTTCTTGCCGGAAGAAACTCGACCGGGTTGCCGCCAACTTCGTATATTCCCGGGATATTTTCACAAAGACTCGATCATTTGTTACCAGCCGATATTTACGAACACTTAAGACGGGCATTTATTTTCTTTGGTAATAAGATGAACGATTTTATAACCAATGATGCTATCGTTGTAGGTGTGGAAAGCCGGACCAGCGCTCCGGTGCGCATACCACGGGATCCGAAAACGCTGATGCATCCCCAGATTGATGGTTTGTATCCATGCGGAGAAGGTGCCGGCTATGCGGGTGGCATTGTTTCGGCCGCAATCGATGGACAGCAGGTTGCAACCGCCATAGCCCGCAGTAAAAATCTGGTTAGATGAAAGATATTGTCGATTTGATCGGGCGTATTCTGGTCTCCTTCATATTTATCTATGAAGCGGTAGATTCCATTTTATACTTCAATAAAACCAAGCAATTGATGACCGATTATGGTCTGAATTTTCAGCAGGATCTGTTGTTGATTGGGGCCATATTCCTACTCCTGACCGGTGGTACCTTATTGCTCATTGGTTACCGGATTGGACTGGGAGCGATTCTTTTGATGCTGTACTGGATTCCAGTGACCTTTATTGTGCATTCGTTCTGGAATGATCCCTTACCCGATCGTCGTCTTGAGTCGATTCTATTTATGAAGAATCTGGCTATCCTCGGTAGTCTGATGTTCATCGCCGTCAATACCAGTGGCAGGTTCAGTGTAAAAACCTTGTTGGCTAATACCAGGGTGCCGAAGCGATTCCGCTGAATTGTCAGAGTTCTCCACCACAATACTTACAATAGCGGGCATCGGTTTCATGTCCTTCCTTGCTGCAGTGTGGACAAGCCTGACCACTCACTTTCCTGCTCTGACTGATCATGCTGGCAGTGACAATGCCGGTAGGTACAGCGATCACGGCATAACCCAAAATCATCACCAGTGCTGAAATCAATTTACCAAAGTTTGTCAGCGGGGTGATATCCCCATATCCCACGGTGGTTAGAGTAACAATTGCCCAGTAAATGCTGGTAGGAATGCTGTCAAAGCTCTCATTGGTGCTTCCTTCGACGACATACATGAGCGCACCGATGATGGTGACAGCGATCACGATAAAATACAGGAATACACCGATTTTAGTCCTGCTTTGATTAATGGACGCCATAATAATATTTCCCTGGGCCAGGACCGATCCCAATTTGAAAATCCGGAATACCCTTAATAACCTCAATGCCCTGATCACTGCCAGTGCCTGACCCCCGGTTATAAAAAATGCCACAAAGGATGGGAGGATCGCCAACAGATCGATGATACCGTAGAAGCTCAGGATGTAATAGATTGGTTTATTGACCGTGTAAATCCGTAGTACATATTCGATCAGGAATAGAATGGTGATCACCCATTCGATGGTACGAAAGAAGAAATGGTAATTGGATTGCAGGCTGTCAATGCTTTCCAGGATAACCACGACCACACTGATTATGATAAGAATAAACAGGGCTATGTCAAAGTACTTTCCGGCAGGTGTATCCGACTCAAAGATAATTTCATAGATCTTCGTTCTGAATGGGCGACTCCGCGATTTGCCGGCTTTTTCCATAGCATCAAATGTACTAATCTCTGTCAGTATCCTGAGAGACCAAAGCTGCTATCTGGAAAGGGGATCGAAAACCTTAAAAGGAAGGGAAAGTACCTGTAATTCTTTGTCGGGATGGCCTCTTACGCTTAAAGGTCTGGATTATGGTACTTTACCCTTCCTGAAATGTCGCGATTAAATATAGTTAAATTCGTGAAACATCTAACTCAAACATAAAATTTATTGTCAATACAACCCGACTTTTCGCAGGAAGACAGCTTCACGGTTGTTACTGCGGCGTCACCAGGTCCATATCTGCCGGAAAATTGCTGCATTTACTTCAGCGGATTATTGAAAGAGGGGAGGGAATTCTTATTCAGACCAGATCAGAGTCTTTCCAGTTCCGTTTCACCTCACGGTAATCAGGCAGCTCCAATGTATCATCATCATCGGGTTCTTCCTCCACTACCTCAAAGCCGTCCCAGTTCTGCCGGGCCTGCTTTCCATCCATGCGCTCCATCTCTTCCCTGATCTTCCGGTGTTCCCACTGGTCGTCAATCCCGGGAAAACCAAACACTTCGATCGCTTCCGCTGCAATGCCGATACCCCATCCGGCGATTACTACAAAGGTAATCCATGGCGGCATCCGGAGGGAAAAAAACAAGATCATCAGGAAAATACTGGTGAACATCCAGGAAGATAAATGTTTGTAAAAACGTTTCATCTTCTCCACTTTGCGTCTGGCTCGCAAGTATTTTTCTTCTTCACTCAGCATTTTCTATCGTTTTACTCATCGCTAACTTTTCCGTTTTCAGAATCTAAACGATGGAATTACTGCTATTTGTTCAAAATCGGTCGACATTTATAGACGAACTTTACATTTTCCTGGCCGGAAAAAGACCGGAAGCCAGCCAGGCTGTCAACGAAACTCCAATGCCACCCAATAACCCGGTGATCAACACCAGCCAAAAAGGGTTTTTTAGCGCCAGTAACTGGCTGACCATGCTACTGAGCAATTGGGTATTGCCCTGATCCAGATAAAAAGCGGTCGCAGACCAACTGATCGCACCGGCCAGAAATGCTATCATCAGGGCTTTTCCCCGGGTTAATCCGAATACAGGTACCACCACCAGAGAGGAGGCAAAGCCAAGAGCCCAACTGCCCCAAAACGAGAGGATGAGGGTAGCCAGGATCCATAAGGAGAGTACCAGGAGAGTTTTCATCGGGGCAGTAGATTTAGGGTCATTACCTTTGTTAGGTCATCGATCCTACGCACATGATGTAAGGGATAGTATTGACCCTGAGTCCAGGTCTCTATCTGATCCCGGTAAAACTGAGATCCTGGGTTGCCAGACTGACCACCGGGATAGACTCCCCAGGCCTGAACCGGATCGCTTAACTTTACGATCATTCTCCAGGAGGGACCATGTGTTTCCTTGACGGAATTAAGCGCGGTAGAGGTACCCCCTGTTTCAACTCCTTTTACAGAAAATGCACCTATCCGGCTGAGATGATTGATATCAACCGGCCGGTAGGTCTTCCAGGTCAGTTCCGGATCCAGCTGAAACAGGCTGTCAAAAACCGGAACACTCACCTGAAGGCTTAACACGGCCAGATCTCCTGCTTCTTCCCGCTCAGGAGTATCCATCCGGTCAAAATAGCGGTTGGCAGGATCCTCTTCAGTCAGGGCAATGGTTCTCCATATTTCCGGATACAGCATCTTTAGATTGCGCTCTGTCTCCACCTGACGGATCTCGTCCCAAACCAGATGGTAGTAGTTTTCCTTCCAGATTTCAAACAGGATCGGTTGCCGGCTACCGGCTTCATAGCGAAAATCCCAGTTTTCCAGTTCGCGTGTCCATGCATTGCCGGCATCCTGATTATGCACCAGTGTGATCAGCAAGGGACAAAGCTCGGCTGCCAGTTTATCGTAATTGCTGTTCTGCAAAGCCTTCATCTGTTCGATACTGATATCCTCCATTTTTTCCAGCTCCTCATTTAAAGTGCGGCCCCGGTAATCTTCAAAGTAACCGTGATACCGGAAGGGATAAGTGGTATCAGTCGAGTTTTGATTGGCACTCGATACAAAATCCCGGTCCGGATTTTTTACAAAAGGTGTTTGTTCGAAGAGTATATAGTCTTTCCATGCATTGTCCCGCGTACTGCCATCCATGATAAACTGGCCTTCATTTTCCGGTTTGATCGGAAAGGCACCCTGCACTTTTAAGGCAATATCTCCCTCCTGTGAGGCAAAGACAAAATTTTGGGCCGGACTCTGGAAAGGTTGCAAAGCCTGGTAGTACTCGGTGAAATTACGGGCCTGATTCAATCGCCGGAAAGTGATGATCAGGCAATTATCGGGGATCAGATTGGGCAACCAATGTAAAGCCACCGGGCGGTCTCCCTCCTGAAATACCGGACCCCAATGGGTGATCTTTACCGTGTCAAAGACGACACTGCCATCGTTGAGGAGGTATGATTCAATCCGGGTTTCGACCGTCTTGGTTTGACCGTCGAGCAGGTAGGTGGTATGGTCATCATCAAGCCATTTGATTTCGTAAAGGTCCGAGACATCCATACCTACATTGGTTTCACCCCAGGCAATATGATCGTTAAAGCCAATAGCGATATAAGGAATACCGGGAATGCTTACCCCGTAGGTGTTTTGCCGGTTACTTTGCATCTGGAGTTCATACCAGATTGATGGAAGGGTCAGTGACAAATGTGGATCATTGCACAAAACCGGGATGCCATCGACCGTTTTTTTGCCGGAAACAGCCCAGTTGTTACTGCCAGTAAACCGGGGTGCATCATTGATGATTTCACCCTCAAAATATCCGGTGGAATTGTTAATATCGCTTTCGCCAACTGCCTGAAAATCCCAACGGACCTCAGAAGGTATGACCGGAGATTGCCGGGGATTCCAACGGGGGAAAAGCGTGGTAAACTGCTCTTTGCCCAATAAATGGAGGGTGTTGGTGGCCATTATATCTTCATTCCGGCCACAGAGGGTGAGATTCATGCTCATGACAACCATAGCCGTCTTCTCCATGGTCCACAATTCCGGCTGATAATTGAACAATTTAAATTCAAGAGGATACCCGGCCCGGTCCAGTTGAGTAATGAAGGCATTGACACCCCTGACATAATTCTCCAGCATCGGAAATTCGTCACATTCCTGCCAGCTTTTGACATAGTATTCCGCGGTTCGGGCCATTCCCATCCGGCGCATCCGCTGATCATTGGCCAATAGATTTCGCCCGAATACCTCTGACAACCGGCCTGCCGACTGCCGGGCGGTGATGTCCATCTGCCATAGCCGGAAACGGGCATGCAAATATCCTTGAACGTAAGTCAGATCTTCTTCGTTGCTGGCAAAAATGTGGGGTACCAGACGCTCATCGAAGACGACCGAAACCGGTTCTTTCAATTCACTTAACTGGAGTTCTTCATCCTGCAGAGTAGATGACTCGGCGTTTTGCCAGAACCCTGAAAAAGGGTTGAAAAAATTACCCACAGGCGGAAGGGTGCCACCGGAGGTTTTGACCGGAATGCGAAGCAGGTAGAGATAACTGATAAAAACTACTGCAGGAATAATCGCCGATACCAACCGCTTCATGGAGACCTGACTTTTTCGTAAAATAGTCAATGTCTGTCAATTGAACCTGTACATTTTTAAAACGGTGATTATTCAGTGATGATCGAAGGATTGGCCATCACCCAATATTCACCGGACTTGAGTTTAATGGGGGTGTCTGGTCCGATATTGAACTCCCTTCCGGTAAATAATTCACTCAATCCATGCAGCCCTTCGGTCAGGGTCGTAGTGGCATCCGTATCACTGCAATTGATCAACACAACAACGCGATGCCCGTCTTTTTCCCGCTTGAAAGCATAAATGGATTCACTCTCGTTGATGCGCTCCAGCTTCCCTCCGTGATTGCCGTTCCATAGGCTTTTATTGAATGATTTTAACTGAACCAGCTTCGTATAGAATTTCTCAAGCGGATAATCTTTCCACTCTATGGGGTCCTTGTCAAAGAAGGATAACCGTTTTTCATTCCGGGCCTCCTGCCCACTGTAAATCAGGGGAATACCTTCAAAGGTAAAAGCCAGTACATTCAATGCCTCCAGCTTGTTGCCCAATCGTTCCGGTGCACTGCCGGCATTGCTGTTTTCATCGTGATTGGAGGTAAAGTTCAGATGATAGTAGCCGGCCGGGTTCTCTGACCGGTCTTTAGCCAGATAGTGGTCCAGAGCGTTGACATTCTGCTTACCGGAAGCGATGTCGTTGAGAAGATGGTAGAAGGTCCAGCCATAGTTGGCCTGGAAGCAGGTCTCGAAGTGATTGGGATTGCCTTCCGATTCGGCGAGCATAAAGACCGGTTTGATTTGCTCCAGAGCTGGTCTGACCTGATCCCAGAAATCATCGGGAACCAGGTTGGCTACATCGCAACGGAAACCATCGACGTCGCCGGCGCGTAACCAGAACTTCATGGATTCAATCATGGTATTCCGCATGGGTTCCATGTCGTAATTGAGATCGGCTACATCGTACCAGTCGGTGGGCGAGCCGTCATTATTAAGTCCATGGGTAATGGAATCATTGCGTTGGGTATACCATTCCGGATGGCTGGTGATCCAGGAATGATCCCATCCGGTGTGATTGGGCACCCAGTCGAGTATCACATGCATGTTCAATTGGTGGATTTCAGCTACCAGTTCCCTGAAGTCCTCGAAGGTGCCAAATTCGGGATTGACCTTGGTGTAGTCGGCTATGGCATAATAGCTGCCTAGTTCCCCTTTACGATGGGTCTGACTGATCGGATAGATTGGCATCAGCCAGAGAATGTTCACTCCCATTTTCTTGAGACGGGGTAGATGTTTACGGAATGCCTGAAAGGTTCCTTCCGGACTAAACTGCCGGATATTCACTTCATAGATCGTAGCATTGCGTACCCAAAGCGGGTACTTCATCTCCCGAACGTGAAACATCTTCTGCTGCTTTTCCTCCGTATTGCCGGCC
>CAYRYD010000034.1:0-49876 GCA_964428345.1 uncultured Saprospiraceae bacterium
TCTAATACAGTTGTTCCTGGTGTTATTGTTCTTGTCTAGTTCTTTTCGTCGCTGAATCCCTATCAAACAGCATGCCTAGTGTAACATTCTGTTCATATTGTGATCAGCTACACAAATATAAATGAATGCGTTTAAGATTGTATACCCAGAAAAGGGCAAAATTGACATTACGACAAAAACCCATACCTATCTTGATGGATGTCAGCAGGTTTCTGTGGTCGAGGTTGCAAAAAAAATTTAAAACTTTTTTTTTATATATGTTGTCATGAAGAGTCTGACCGCGAATCCAACATACGAAGGACGGGATATGTTAGAAAACCAGGCCAGACAGCGGCAAAAACACAAAAGCCGTCCTGAAGACGGCTTTTAAGCGCTGGTGGAGAATATCGGGCTCGAACCGATGACCTCCTGGTTGCAAACCAGGCGCTCTAGCCAACTGAGCTAATCCCCCCTAAAATGATGCGGAACTCATCTGGTTCCCAGGTAGTCCCAGGCAGACTTGAACTGCCGACCTCTACATTATCAGTGTAGCGCTCTAACCAGCTGAGCTATGGGACTATATAACTGCAAACTGCTCCTCTGCAGTTTTTGAAAAGCGGACGCAAATATACATTTTTTTCAAAATCAACGTCAAGTTTACCAGGAATATTCGAGACTGGCCAGGCTACCCTGATACCCCTTACCTGGAGGATCTAATGACCCGCAAAACCGGGCATTGAGGGTACTATGAAAGCCATGCATCAGGATTCAAAATAATGATGGGACCACGCCGCAGCCTCTCCCAGGCTGACTCATGGCGGATCGCCATTCGCTAAGACTCCCATCCCATAGGAAATTAGAAAAATAAACGATGAAACCGGTCGGGAGGTTCCACAGCTGTCTTTGTTACCCCTTGCAAGGCGCACTGGTCCTCCAAACCTCCGCTTTTTTGTATAAAAAGGTCATCCTGATCAAAAATCGGCCAAATATGATGCAGGTTAAGGAATCTTTGTGGTAAAAAAGCTAAATTGAGCAGTGAAAAGACACCCTGCCCAGCTTCTACCCTCCGGTAGTTTCAATAAAAAGAAGCGATAACCGTTAAAAAGCTATCGCCTCCCGTGAAAAAGCTCTATGTCACAAAATTAAATCAAACGCCATTGTTTATCAGCGATTTGCTTTAGATATGCGTTTGAATGAAGTAAGCTCTCAACCTCCTGCTGTAGACAAACAAAATTTTGTGGTAGAATTATAACCGGCCCGATACTGCCTCATCAAAACATTATGGAAATCCTGCAAGATGTACCGGTCTTCCGCTCGGATCTTTTCGACGTACACCATTCAGAGAATGGTGCGGTAAAGAGCAATCCGTATCAGGCACCTGAAATCATCCGTGAACAAACCCGGTTTAAATTCAATCAAAAAAAACTAACCCTGATCATCATTCTATTGTGGGCTGTCGTGCAATTGATCACCTTTCTCAAAAACCTCTACATTTACAATATTCTCAGTGAACCGATGGCGTACGGCGACCAGCTTACCAAGCGGGCGATTCCATTGATGACCGGCATTCTTTTTATCTTCTTTATCAACTACTGCAGCCGTCATTTATTACGGTATAAAATCCAGTTAAAGCAACTGCCGGTCATTCACTTTCTTATGGCGACGATCATCTCCATATTCATGTTTATCTCTTCCGTGTACCTGGTCAACAAGGTGGGTATGAACACCTTTGAAAACTCCAGTGTACTCAAATATTTTATGGTTGAAATAGACCGGTTATTTCTCATTTATCTGCTGATCAGTATTACTACCACCGCCCATTACTATTTTCACGAATTAAGGATTAAGGAACTGGAGTTGTTGAGCATTGAAAAAGCTTATCAGCAGGCGGAAATCACATCGCTTAACAATGAAGTCAACCCTCATATGATCAGTAATACATTAAATAATATTTCGACCCTCATCACCATTGATATCAATGAAGCAAAGAGAATGATCACCGATTTTGCCAACTTGTTAAGGCAAAATTTAAAACACAAAGACACCATTTACACCACCTTGCACCATGAACGCAAATTCATCAAGAGTTACGTAAATCTGCAGAATGTCAACGCTGAAAAGAAATATAAAATATCCTTCCGTTTTCCGGAAGAGCTGGCCTCAGCCATTTTACCCAAGATGATTTTGCAACCTTTGGTGGAAAATGCCATTAAACACGGCGACATGGATAAGGCAGAATTGCTTAAAGTTGATATATCGGCGGAAAAGACCGGCCAATTTCTTTCGCTTACCGTGAAAAACACGATTAATGGAAATAAAATAATGCCGGATCATCCCGCCCATATTGGTATTGGGACCGAAAACATTATGAAACGCCTTAAGGTACTCTACCGGGATAACTTCAAATTTGATCTGTATCAAAACGAAAAATATTTCACCTGTAAATTAAATATCCCATTTGGGCTGGACACCGCTGCACTACCAACTTAAATCACTACGCATGTTAGAAAACGCAAACAAAATTAAAACGATCATCATTGACGATGAGCAACTGGCCAGAACCAGGATACGTAATCTTTTGACTGACCATAGCGAGTTTTCACTGAAAGGCGAAGCGGCCAACGGGCAGGATGGTCTTAGTTTAATCCAGCATATAAAACCCGATTGTATTTTTCTCGATATTTCACTCCCAGGTATAGACGGGTTCTCCATTATTGAACAATCGGACACGGAAAAAGAACCAATTATCATTGTAGTCAGCGGCTCGGAAGAACACGCTTTGAAAGCCTTTGATTATTATGCCTTTGACTATTTACTGAAGCCTTATAAAGATACGCGATTTGAGAAGACCATCCACAAAGTTATCGAACAGTTTAATAAATCAAAGCAATTGACCGCACAACAGGTTTATAAAGAATCTGTATCGGAAAAACCAAAAGTTACCAATAATCTGATACCGGTAAAAAATACCGGTAAAATACAATTCATCGACACCCGGGATATTCATTTTGTCGAAGCCTCCGGATATTATATTGAGATTAATCTGGCTGACAAAAAACACCTGTTGCGGCAGTCCATGGGTCGAATTATTGACCGGCTGGATTCCTCCCAGTTTATCCGAATCCACCGTTCGGTGATCATCAATCTTCAATTTATGCAGGAAATCATCAGGTCGGCCAACAAGGAATATGCCATTAAAATGAAATCGGGCAAAACCTTTAAAGTCAGTAAATCTTACAAAAAAGAACTCTTTGAGAGACTCAATCTGTAGTTGATTCGCATATAGTAACAGGTATTCCACCCCATGCCCCTTCCTGGGGGATACCATCACCCTGGATGCAGACACCCAAAGGTTAAGTCGTTCGCAGGATAAGTGAAATTTCTCACCCGGTGAATAAAGGGTACCTCTAAAAACCCCATTCAATTGTCAATCGTTTATCTACGATAAACTATTCAAAAAATAACCTGGCTTTCCCACCCACTTCGTGGTTTCGTAGCTTCGAGATCCACTGGATCTCGACCGGGAATCCTCCCGGATCGCTCCTCAATTTCGTTATCCCTCAGTCACTTAGCTTCGGCTAGGCACCCCTCTGGATTCCTCGCCTCGCTTGGTTCTTTTTGAATTTGCCTGATTTCAGAGGCATTTAGAGGTACCCTAAAGGTATTTGTAGAAATCATAGAAAAGCCTGGACAATTACCGGCTGATCAGGAACAATTTATTGACAACCCCGGCGGATTTTTGCAGAATTTGAGCCGCGTAAATCCCGGCAGGCCACTGACTCACATCAATGGCAATTTCCGATCCCTGATACATGCTTTGATGGATTTTTCGGCCGGTTGCATCTAAAATAATCAGGATTCCAGTCGATTCGGCACCCGATAATCGGATGGATAACTGATCACCGACAGGATTCGGATACAGGAGCCAGCCATCATCGACCGGGAATTCATCCACCGGGGTTGTGGTATTCAATGCTTCCAGAACGGCTGCCACAGCATCGATCCGGCCATAACCGAAGGCCATGTTGGGTGAAGACTCAGTCAATCCGGAAGAACAGCCGTACTCATCGGCCTTCGGTACGGCAGTTCGTTCAATGATATCTTCAATTACCTCTACCTGTCCGGCCAGATCCGGTCTGGCCGAAAGAATCAATGCTGCCAGCCCGGACACATGAGGGCCGGCCATGCTGGTGCCTGATAAAGTGCCATAACCTCCTCCCCGGATGGCCGACAGAACACTTCGACCCGGTGCGGTGACGTTAGGTTTTACAGATGAAGCACCTTCGAAAAGTACCGGGCCCCGGCTGCTAAAACCGGAAAGGGAATCGCTGGCATCTACCGAACCCACGGTCATGGAAGCTTCATAAATCGCCGGTGGATTACTGATGGATGCACAGCCCTGACTCCCGCTGTTGCCAGCGGAAGCCACCACCAGGATACCCGCCATTTTGAGGTTGGCAATGGCTGTTTCCAGGATGGAAAAATTGCCGGGATTGCATCCTTCCATGTCCACGCAGGCCCAGCTGTTGTTGATGATGTGCGGGGCTTTGTCCGGATCCGGATGCTCATTATTCAGATCGGTCGGCGCCAGAAACCATTCGAAACCTTCCAGATAGGTAGCCAGGGACCCGTAACCACGCTCCATGTTTCGCACGGCGATCCATTGGGCATCCGGTGCGACTCCCACCATGACACCCTCCGTTTCGTCATATCCGGCCATCGTGCCGGTCGTATGGGTACCGTGACTACTGCCGGCATCATCGCAGGGTATGATGATACTCAATCCGCAGGGATTTGTGGTGTCAGTGATCACCGAATCCTGGTGCAGAGGACTCAGCTGATGGATTGCATCATGCCAGTGGTAATGATGATCTACGTCATGTCCATTCCACCCCCGGTAATTTCGGATGAGCGCCGGATGACTCCACTCTACTCCCGTGTCGTGACTCCCGATTACCACCCCCTGTCCGCGGTATCCCATTGCCCATACCTGATCGGCACCTATCAGGGAAATGCCCCAGGGTAATTCGAGATTTCTGGCATGATCCATGGAAGGTTCGGGCCTGGCATTTGGCATCCGGAAGACAGGATTCGCCTGAATCGAAACGACTTCCTCCAGCCGGGACAACCGGTCAGCCATCGCATCATCCAGTTCGGCATAGATTACATTGGCCACACAAAAAGGGCGAAAGACATACCCGCCTTCCGCCAACCATTGCCGGACTCTCGATTGCGAAGCCCGGGCGTGGTCTTGTAGCTGTCGATAAACCAGCCGGCCTTTTTCCGATTTCGATCTGGGGTGGCGGGCCTCTGAAAGGGGGGAAATTTGCGGAAATATGATCAGGGAGGGAGTGAAGTCAGACCCGGACATTTCCTGACCAGAAAGCGGGGTGCTAAATGCCAGGGAAACCAGGGCTATCAGCGTAATTAACAATTTATTACAAAAAAGTGAAAGGCTCCTGAATCTGCTCATCGATCTGGTAAGAATCTTTTTGTAAACGAATCAAGCCAACGAATATTCATAATTTCCCATTTTTAAATAAGCGGCATGAAAAAATTATTTCTGTTGACCTGGGTCCTGACAGGTACCTGTTTTCAAATATTTGGCCAGACGAAAAAACCATTGGGCGAAGAGGCGTATTTTGAATGGAAATCCATTGAGAAAACCCAACTATCAGCCGATGGAGAATGGCTGGTGTACGAACTCAATCCCAATAAAGGGGACGGACAATTGGTCGTCAGAAATACCCGGCAGGAAAGGGAATACCGGATAGACCGGGCCAAAAATGCCCACCTTGATACAGAAACCGGTGTGCTCACCTGTCTGGTATCACTTCCACAGATCCGGATTGATTCGCTTAAAAGAGCAAAGGTCAAAGAAAAAGATTTTCCGGGCGATACCCTGGTTCTGCTGAACCTGGCTGAGGGTAGCTTATCCCGGACCCCGGAGGTAAAGTCGGTACAGACCCCGGAAAAATGGGACGGTTGGGTCTTTTACACGCTGCAACCAGGGACAGACAGCCTTGAATCCAGAGTCTTACCCCGCAAACTGGCCGGTGATGAATCCTTGCTGATCGTGCAAAACCTGCAAAACGGCCATCGGGATACTTTTGATTTTGTCCGGTCTTATATCCTGGCGGAGGAAGCACCGGTAATCTATGTGCATCAGAATGCTGCTGACTCGTCCAGACAGACCTCGATCCACTACAACCAACTCTCTGAAAATCAGCTGAAGACGGTATATGAGGGACTGGGACAAATAAAGAATCTGCATACCTCTAAAGATGGTCAAAGCCTGACTTTCCTGGCAGACCCAGATACCACCCAACATGCAATTTTCCATTATGATCTGTATCAATGGAGTGTATCTGACACCGAACCGACCCTGCTGGTCAGCAGCAACGAACAAAACCTGCCCAATGACTGGATCATTTCCGGCCACTTCCAGGCTTACTTTTCGCCGGAAAAGGAAAAGCTCTTTTTCGGATTGGCACCGGTGCCGGCCTTGAAGGACACAACCTTGCTGCCCAGCGAAGTAGTGGATGTAGAGATCTGGCACTATCAGGATCAGGTGCTCTATACCCAGCAGGAAGTACGGGAAAAAGATGAGCGAAACCGGAGTTATTTGTATAGTTATGATCTTGCCGAAAATGCCCTGATCCCACTCGGCCGGCCTTCCATTCCCACCATTAAACCACATAAAGACCGGGAGCTCGACTGGGTCATAGGCCTGGATGATCAATCCATGCATAAAACCATGAGTTGGGAGGGGAAGGTCTACAAGAACCTCTACCTGGTTTCGACGGTAGACGGGAGTCCGGAACTGATCAAAAAGGCCATCAGTGGCAATCCGGAGTGGTCACCGGCCGGCAGATACATCTGGTGGTATGAAGCACCTGATACCACCTGGTATGTTTACGATCTGGAGGAGGAACAGCTGATCAACCTGACCCGGAACGATCCCGGATTCAGTGACGAACTCAATGACCAACCCAATGACCCCCAAAGTTATGGCTTGATGGGCTGGACCCGGGACGACCGGAAAGTCTATCTCTATGACCGGTATGATATCTGGGAAATCGATCCCTCCAATCCCGCTTCTGCGGTCCGGATCACGCAAGGCAGGGAAGAAAAGATCTCCTACCGGTACGTGCAGATGGACCGGGAGGAGAAATATCTGCCTGAGGGTCCATGGCTGCTCCGGGAAATAAACCAGCTAACGAAAGATGAGGGATATCTTTTACTGGATGCCACAACCGGAAAGACGGATCAACTGATGGGAGGCAGCTACCGGTTGGACCGGTCACCGGTGAAAGCGCGACAAAGCGATGAAATCATCTTTACCAGGGAAACATTTGTTGAGTTTCCGGATCTGTACCTGTGCCGGAATTTTGATTTTGGAGCGGCGAAGAAAATGAGTGAGGCCAATCCACAACAGGAAGAATACCGGTGGGGCACCACTGAATTGGTAAAATGGAATTCTTTCGTTGGTCAGGAGCTGGAAGGCCTTTTGGTCAAACCCGAAAATTTTGATCCCACCAGAAAATATCCCCTCATTGTTAATTTCTATGAACGAAGTTCCGATGACCTGCACAATCACCGGGCACCGGCGCCTCACCGCTCGACGATCAACTACAGTTACTATGCCAGCAACGGATATGTGATCTTTAATCCGGATGTGGTCTACAAAATCGGCTATCCGGGTGAAAGTGCCTACAATGCCGTGGTATCCGGCACCCAGTCCCTCCTGGAGTTGGGATTTATTGATCCTGAAAGGATTGCGCTCCAGGGTCACAGCTGGGGCGGCTATCAGATCGCCCATATTTTGACAAAAACCAACATGTTTGCCTGTGCCGAATCGGGAGCACCAGTGGTCAATATGGTCAGCGCATACGGCGGTATCCGCTGGGAAACCGGACTAAGCCGGATGTTTCAATATGAACATACCCAAAGCCGGCTGGGTGCGACTTTGTGGGAACGACCCGATCTTTACCTGGACAATAGTCCTATTTTCAATCTCGATAAAATTGAGACGCCGGTACTGATCCTGCACAACGATGCAGATGGTGCAGTACCCTGGTATCAGGGTATCGAATTTTTTGTAGCGATGCGAAGGCTTGGTAAACCCGCCTGGCTTTTAAATTACAATGGCGAACCACATTGGCCGGTCAAGTGGCAAAACCGCCTGGATTTTAACCGCAGGCTCTTTCAGTTTTTTGAGCATTATCTGAAAGATACACCCATGCCAGCCTGGATGAAACACGGTGTACCTGCCGTCTCCAAAGGTATCGAGACAGGACTGGAATTCACCAAAGAAGGCAGCGACCCGCAGAATCGATGAGTATGGATCTCACCCCGGAATCTTACCAGGCCCGTACGACACCAACCGGCATGTTTTCATCAAACCTTCCGGCCAGGATCGGAGTTTGTGCCATTTTGGTATAGCTACGCACGCTGCTGTATACGTATTTGTAAAGTTCGGTTACGGAAACCACCTGATCTCCGTTGGTATCCGCATCTCCTTTTAGTCCTTTGATCAGAAAATGGCTGAAGATACCTTGTCTCAGACCGGCTGATTCCAGCGAATATTCTTCTTTTTTAGACGACAGAAGAAATGCAGTACCGCCACTGGTCTCATTCAATTTACTGTACAACATATCGACGGATTGGGTCAGCGAGGTCCGGGAGCTCAGCAGGCTGCCTGAGTAACAGGCATCGGCCACATACAGTTTTTGTTTGGCCTTGCAGGCCTGGAGGCGTTCTTTGACCTCTTCATAGGCCAGGGCATTGCGATACCCGTCTGAATCAATGGGCAGGAAGTGTCCATTGATCCCATGCCCCGAAAAGAAGCAGAACACCGCATCGTTTTCACCGGCCCTGGCTACCAGGTCGTCGAGTGACTTCATGATGTTGCGCTTGGTGGCACTTTCATCGATCAGGATATTGATCTGTTCGTCAGCCAGGGCACCCCCTTCCGGGCTTTTCAGAAAAGCATAGACCCGGTAGGCATCGTCATCCGTGTATTTAAGCGATTCAAAGAGTTCGTAGCGGGACACGCCCACCAGCAGGGCATAGATCTTATTTCCACCTTCTTTCTTTTTGGCAGACAAATCGGCTTTTAAAATCTTGCTCCCGCGGACAAACTGACCGCTTTGCCAGACTCCTTCCAAAACGTCGCCATTGTGGTACTCCATCTTGCCCCGGCCATTGGGATGGTCCTTAAACCATTCTCCGGCATATTTGTCTCCATTTTGATACAGGCAGATACCCTGGCCATGGGGCACACCATTGAGAAATTCACCCTCGTAATGGCTACCATCGCTGTAGTCGTATTTGCCGATACCGGTTAGGCAGTCTTCCAGATTGCAATCCTGCAGATCGTCGTACACGACTTCGGTGCTGGCGGTTTCCGGTACGGGCTCTTCTTTAGCCCCTTCTTCCTGAAGCAACTGCCCGTCTGTCCAGATGCCCACTACTGTGACTTCATCGGGTTTAAACAGGCTTCCTTCGCCGTGCTGCTTTCCGTCTTTCCAGTAGCCTTCGTAGCGATTGCCGTTCTTAAACTGATAGATCCCGTATCCGTGAAAACGATTGGCAATAAATTGCCCGGAGTAGGTTTCACCAGAGGTAAAAAGCATCTTGCCTTCACCCTCCTTGCGGCTTTTGTTCCACTGTCCGACGTATTTATTTCCGTTGGCAAAGATGAGGGTACCAAACCCATGGGGTTGGTTTTGCGAAAATTCGCCGGAGTAAACTGCGCCATTCTGGTAACGGTAGACGCCTTTGCCACTTTTACAATTTCCTTTAATACATTGAGCTGAGGCGATAACGGGAATACAAAGCAACCATACAAAAAGCCATTTGTGCATTGGATTGAAAGTTTCTTTTTGTAGGCTTTTCAGTCGCTAGGCAGAATCATTGCAGATACCTAATAAACTGCTGAAGCGGGAATATATTGTCGGGAAAAACGTTAAGAGTTTATAATTTTGTCATTCATTAAAATACGATCAAGGATGAGATTTTTTTATCGCACTTTCATTGTTTTGGTGAGTTTCCTTTACATGGTCAGCAGTGCTTATACACAAGAGGATAATTACCAATCTTTTGGAGAAAAAATAACCGCATCACCCTCGATTACTGTTCAGGATCTGTTGACCAGCATGGAGGGAAAAGATTCTGTGGAGGCCAAAATATCCGGTCAGATCAACAATGTGTGTCAGATGAAGGGATGCTGGATGAATATCAGCAATGGAACAGCCGAAGGAGAATCGGTCTTTGTCCAGTTTAAAGACTATGCTTTCTTTGTACCCAAGGATGCCTCCGGAAAAGAGGTCGTTGCCGAAGGGGTGGCTTACCGGAAAATCACCCCGGTGGATGAATTACGCCATTATGCCGAAGATGCCGGACAATCGAAGGAAGAAATAGCCGCGATCACAGAGCCCAAAGAAGAAATACGTTTTATGGCGAAAGGGGTCCTGATAAGAAATTAGGCCGGAGGGGGCAGCGATATCCTTTCACCTGGCGTTAAGTTAAAAAAGCAGCCCCCTTTATAAAATTCTCTACTGCTATACTATTTTCAAAAAGGGAATCCTGAAAGTATGATGGGGGCTGCCTTACCTATTTCATAATACCAACCTATAAGTTAAGGGATATGTTCATATAAAACCATATTCTTTCGAAATTTATTTTATGGCATGGTCTTTATTTGCATCGAATTCATAATTTGAGGTAAATCGATGTTTTCTTCGATCAGGGTGATCGCCCGGTCGATCTTCCAGGGGGTATTTAAGTTGATTTTTACTTCGATCCGGCTAATTTTAATGACCGATCCAAAAGTATCCAGGTGCGTACGGATCAGTGGAAGCTGGTGTCGTTTGATATAATCGATGCTGGCCTCATTGATCTCTCCCTCGCCGGTAGCTACAATTCCCGCCAGCGGAGATTTTTCGATGTCATTGACCTGCGACAGCAAGTCGATTTTGTGAATCGACGTATTGACCCGGTCAGCTCCAACGACCAACAGGATGTTTTTCGATTGTTTGATCCGGTTGATATCGATCAATGAACCGGCCATGATATCTTCTACCTGGCGTTCGACCTGATCCAGATTTTCAATGACGGTACCGTTGACGGCATCGCAAATGGTACTGATGATCGGGTGAGCCAGGGTTTCATCGTAGGGCATGACCCCCAATAAAGGAAGGTTCATTTCTTTCAGTTTCTTGCCGACATAGTACCTGACTTTCTCGATTTTATCGGGGAAGACCTTATTGACGATCACTCCGAGAATCGGCACCTTCTGCTCCCGGAACATGGCTATGCTGACATTGAGCCGGTCGATGGTGCTGCCGATACCTCCTTCCACGATCATAATTACGGAGGCATGCACCAACCTGGCAACATCGGCATTGGACAGATTGACAACACTTCCTACGCCGGGATGTCCGGTACCTTCGAAAATCACAAAATCATGGTGCTCCTTAAGATAGCGTGACGCGTGAAGAATATCGTCCTCAAAATGGAAACGCGACGGGTCATCCAGAAAAGCGGTGGTCGCTCCCTGCCCCAGGATTACCGGAGAATGGTAGTCGGGAACCAGTTCGAAACCTAAAAGGTCGGCAAAAAGCAGGGTATCTTTGTCAACCCGGATATTTTTCAGGTCCAGAAAACGCTGACCTACCGGCTTACAATAACCGATATTGATCCCTTGCTTTTTAAATACCGAGACCAGGCCCAGTGTACTGGTGGTTTTTCCCACATGCTGATTGGTAGCGGCGACATAGAGACTCTTGGCTTTCATGGAAACAAATTAGTAAAAATATCATACCAGATTTTATGGTATGGGAACATTTGCTAGGGACAAAAAAAAAGCCCTACCCAAAGGGCGGTTGTCCGCAATTCGAGTAAGGCATAAAGCTCTATGAGCTGTGAGAGAAGGATTCGAACCTCCACGAGGCGGTTAGCTAATGCGCAAAACTTAAGTGGTCAACCCTAGTTCCGATTGCTCGGAGCATTACGCAACGTTTATCCCTTTCCCCCACCCCCGAGACAAGAGGGCACGTCTACCGGTTTCGTCATCTCACAATTTTAAAGATCCAGTTCTTTTAACTAATCTAATGCAAATGTAAAGTATCCAACCTTTTTATACAAATTCATTAAAGATATTCTCAAATATTTATTGTATTACTAATGATAACTGATATTTATTGTATAAATGCCAAAATAAAAGCATGAATATCCGGCGTCATTGATGAATTCATAACCATAATGAGATAAAATCCTCATTTTTACATAAAACGAGCCTAGAATTTGTCATTATCGATAAAAATTCCGGTCACAATTTGTATTGTAACAGCGCTGATTTCCTGGTTTGCCCAGGATACCAGACCTGTCACTCCCGCAAAGAAACCGATCTGTGGGCTGACCCTTGTTGCCCCTCCCCATCCTTTCGAAACCGACCCGATGGAGCGTCTGAGCGCCATCCATTGCAATTGGATTGCCATTGTACCCTATGCCTTCACCCCCCACGGGAAAGCGGAAGTACGTCACCATTCAAATCATCAATGGTGGGGAGAGCGACCTGAGGGCGTCCGGGTGACCATTGAAAAAGCCAAAAAGGCCGGACTAAAGACCATGCTTAAACCGCAAGTGTGGAGCCGTGGTTGGTGGACCGGTGACTTCCATTTCAGGAAAGAAAGTGACTGGCAGGCCTGGGAGGAAGATTATCGCGACTACATCCTTTCTTACGCAAGCCTGGCCGAGTCCCTGCAGGTTGACCTCCTTTGCCTGGGAACCGAATTCAAGAATGCCATCAGACAACGGCCGGCCTATTGGGAAGGCCTTATTGACCAGATCAGAAAGGTCTATCACGGTCCATTGACCTATGCGGCCAATTGGGATAATTTCGAGGAAATTCCCTTTTGGGACAAACTCGATTTCATTGGTATCAATGCCTATTTTCCGCTCAGCAAGGATCATCTACCCAGTCTCCCCCAACTGGTGAGAGCCTGGAAGCGACCGGTACAAAAAATCAGGAAGTGCCAGAGTATCCACAAGAAGCCGGTCATCTTTACAGAATACGGTTATCTGAGCGTTGACGGAGCCGCTTTCAATACCTGGGACCTGGAACGGAAGCTGGATGAGCTTGCGGAAAATCAGGATGCTCAGGCCATTGCCATCGACGCCCTGCACACCGTCTTTTCCCGCGAAGACTATTGGGCCGGCGGGTTTCTCTGGAAATGGTATCCGGGTATGAGTGGACACGAAGGTTATCCGAAAAAGGACTATACTCCTCAGGGTAAAAAAGCCGAAAAAGTTTTAGAACGCTGGTTTAGTCTCTAATTTAGCAACCTTTCGCCATTTGAATTGTATGCAGGTATTTACCACCGTTACCCAAATTGCAGAGGACTTACAACACGAAAAAGGGAAAGGCAGGACCACGGCCTTTGTCCCCACAATGGGAGCCCTGCATGAGGGACACCTTGCGCTGATGGATCATGCCCGAACTTTGGCCGATCTGGTCATTGCGAGTATTTATGTCAATCCCGGACAGTTTAATGATCCGGAGGATTTAAAGAAATACCCAAGACCATTGGCCAATGATATCCATTTACTCTCTACCCGTGGTGTCGATGTCCTTTTTTTACCACGTGATACGGAAATCTATCCTCCAGGGATTGAAATATCGGTACCGGCAGATCTTTCGGCCCTGACCGGGGTGATGGAAGGTCCACTCCGGCCCGGTCATTTTGAGGGCGTTGTCAAGGTTGTCAAAAGGCTTTTGGATATTGTCCGGCCGGATTACCTGATCATGGGCCAAAAAGATTATCAGCAGCAGGCTATCATTAACTCCATGATCCGGCAATTGGAAATTCCTACGCTACTGGTCACACATCCTACCAGGAGAGATACCGATGGCCTGGCTCTCAGCTCGCGAAATGCCCGGATTGACCCCGCCCTCCGTCCAAAAGCCGGGACGCTCTACCAGGCTCTTCAAAAAGCAAGAAAATTATATCCCCGGTACCGCCCGGCAGAAGTTGAAGAAAAATGTGCCACCCTGATCAGGGACCAGGGGTTCCGGCTGGAGTATTTTACCCTGGCCGACGGTATAACCCTCCAACCGGTTTCTGCCTGGGATCAACATGAAAAAATTGTGGCCCTGGTTGCCGCCTGGCTAGGCGAGGTGCGTCTGATCGACAACGAGGTTATCAAGGAATAGTGTGTCCTGCCTGACGGAAGAAGTTTCACTACCTTAAAGTCAATCTGACCGCAAACATAATAGGGACCCCCTTTGCGGTAGTTGGTGGGATCAAGAGAATCAGCACTGAGAAACCTGGTCGCTGATCATTTTAATCGTTAACTTTAGCATTATGAAAATCTTTCATTTTAGCGTTATTATTGTCTTAGGTACCAGTGTGTTTTTTTCCTGTCAGGTACTCCAGTGCGGGGCAGATAAAGACGCATTTTTATCCAGATACGATCAGTTTATTGAGCGGGTCGACCGGTTGGATCTGGAGGTCTCAGATAAGGGCTGGGAAAAATATGACCGGCAGTTCAAACAGTACATCGAAGACTGTTATGATCAGTATGAAAAGGACCTGAGTATGAGGGAAAGGCGGCGCTTTTGGATGAAGACGCTGAAATATTATGCTACCCGTTATGGTGAAGGAATGCTCAACGAACTGTCAAAGAAAGATGGCATCTCGGAAAAAGCCGGCCGGAACATCGAAGAGGCTCTCAATACCACCGGCAGACAACTGGAAGATTTTGTCAATAAGAACCTGGGTGAAATTGAAAATTTGGTAAAGTCGGCAGGCAAGGACATTGAAGACTGGGCGGCTAAAATACAAGGGATCCTTCAAGAATAAAGATGTATGTATGACATCATTTTAAGTTTTATCACGGCATTTACCCTGACGTATTTTGCGATTCCATCGATCATCAATATCGCAGCGAAAAAAAATCTGGTAGACATTCCGGATGAACGAAAGGCCCATACCACTCCCACCCCTTCCCTGGGAGGAATCGGCATTTTTGCCGGAGTAATCTTCAGCATAGTCCTCTGGACCCCTTTTCATGTCTTTGGCGATCTTCAGTACCTGCTCTGTTCGTTTATCATTGTATTTCTGATCGGAGCCAAAGACGACATTCTGCCGATGGCTCCCTGGAAGAAACTGGCGGGTGAAATTTTCGCTGCCAGTATCCTGGTCTTTAAATCCAATGTCAAACTCACCAGTCTGTACGGAGTTTTTGGCATTTATGACATTCCTGATCTGATCAGCATCCCGTTCTCAATCTTTGTGATCATGGTCATCATCAACGCTTTCAACCTGATCGATGGCATCAATGGTTTATCCGGTAGCATCAGCACTCTGATTGCCCTCGTTTTAGGTACCTGGTTCTTCCTGACCGGTCATGTCGAACTGGCCGTGGTTGCCTTTGCCCTGGCTGGCTCAACCATTGCCTTCCTGAAATACAATTTTACCCCGGCCCGGATCTTCATGGGAGATACCGGTTCATTACTGGTTGGCCTCATCTGTGCCATTTTGACAATTCAATTTATCGAAATTCACAAATCACTCCAGGGATCTCCTTACGCCATCAAAGCGGTGCCGGCGGTGGCGATCGGTATACTTATATTGCCTCTTTTTGATACGCTGAGGGTATTTATCACCCGCATATTGAGAGGCAAGTCACCGCTCACAGCCGATCGCAACCATATTCACCATCTGCTGATCGATTGTGGCCTTAGCCATATGCAGGCTACGGGTGTCCTGGTGCTGACCAACATAGCCTTCATCTATGTCGTCTTTGCCCTGCAGGATCTTGGTACTTTCCGTCTGTTGATCATCATACTCAGTGCCGCCTTATTTTTGACGACATTGTTGATTTATATGCGAAACCGGTACCGTCTCCGGCAAAAAGTGCAACTTTAACGGATGGAGTGGATCGCCGTTTTCCTGGGTGGTGGTTTGGGCAGTCTTGCCCGCTATTCCATTGCCCGGCTATTTAGCTCAAGGATGTATACCTTTTTCTGGGCTACCCCGCTAGCCAATTTAATCAGCTGTATATTGCTGGGTATCCTGATGGCTACCCTGACCCGGTCTGAACCGGGTGTCAGGCTGTTCTGGATGGTGGGATTTTGCGGTGGTTTCAGTACTTTTTCAACGTTTACTGCTGAAACTTTCCAATACCTGCAGGGTGGTCAATGGCTGCTTGCACTGGCCAACATCCTGGGTAGTTTTCTGATTTGCCTGGCCGGTCTGGTACTCGGGGTCCGACTTGCCGCCTGGTGGTAGGACATTATGTGTTTATACTGTTACCACAACTAGGCAAGTGCCAGAGCGATCTGAATAGTGACGCCATCCAGGAGTTCTACCTCCTCGCCACCCGGCTCTTTCATCAGTTTGATATCCTTGGCTAGAACTTCATCCTTGATGTAGTCACCAAAATGCTCAATGGCCGGCATGACACTTTCATGGTCCTCCAGACTGACGATAATCCGGTCGGTCACATTAAAGTCCCTTTGCTTACGGATGTTCTGGATTCGATTCACCAATTCCCGGGCAGTGCCTTCGGCAATGAGCTGACTGTCCAGTGTAATATCAAGAGCCACCGTTACATCACCATCACTGGCCACCTGCCAACCCGGAATATCTTCAGAACTGATCACCACATCTTCAAGGGTCAAGGCATATTGTTGACCGGCGACTACCAGATCAAACCGGTTATTCTTTTCAAATTCCCGGATCTGGTCCTGGGACAGATCCTGAATGATTTCACTGGCTTCCTTCATGTGAGCCCCGAGCCTTTTTCCCAGTGTTTTAAAATTCGGCTTGATCCGCTTTTTGATCAAACCGCCGGTATCGGTGATGTATTCAATGCCTTTCACATTGACTTCCGACAAAATCAGGTCCTTTACGCTCTCGACCTGTGCCTTGAAATCCGGATTCAACACCGGCAACAATACCCGTTTCAACGGTTGGCGCACGCGGATATTTTCTTTTTTACGCAGTGACAGGATCAACGACGATATTTTCTGGGCATACGACATTCTTTGCTCGAGAGCGGCATCCTGCACCGAATCATCGGCTACCGGGAAGGGGCCGAGATGAACCGATTCCCAGCGCTCCTTACCGGTTGGCTGATTCAGATTGAGGTACAGCCAGTCGGCAAAAAACGGGGACACCGGTGCGATCAGCCTGGCAACGACTTCGAGACAGGTATAGAGTGTCTGATAGGCCGAGATCTTATCCAGGGTATACTCCCCTTTCCAGAACCGCCTCCGGGATAACCGGACAAACCAGTTGCTCAGATGATCGTTGACAAAATCATGGATTTTCCGGGTAGCATTGGTGGGTTCATAGGCCGCATACTCCTTATTGACTTCCGTGATCAGTGTATTTAAAACCGACAGAATCCACCGGTCGATCTCTGCTCTTTCGCCATGCGGTATGTCATCTTCCTTATAGTAAAACTGATCAATATTGGCATAGAGGCTGAAAAAAGCATAGGTATTAAACAGGGTGCCAAAAAACTTACGCTGTACCTCTTCTATACCTGCGATATCGAATTTGAGATTGTCCCAGGGCTGGGCATTGGATATCATATACCACCGGGTGGCATCGGCACCATATTTATCAAGTGTCTCAAAAGGTTCGACTGAATTTCCCAGTCTTTTTGACATTTTCCGCCCTTCCTTATCCAGCACCAGGCCGTTGGAAACCACATTCCGGAAGGCAATGCTGTCAAACGCCATCACGGCAATTGCGTGGAGGGTAAAAAACCATCCCCGGGTCTGATCAACTCCTTCTGCAATAAAATCGGCCGGGAAATTTTCCTGAAATTCCTGCTGATTTTCAAAGGGATAATGCCATTGAGCATAGGGCATCGATCCACTGTCAAACCAGACGTCGATCAGATCCTCCTCCCGGCGCATGGGGGTACCATCCGGGGCAACCAGGACAATCTCATCAATGTAAGGCCGGTGCAAATCGGATGGCACTTTCTGATCAAGCTGCAACCTTGCATTGGCTTCCCCAATGGCATCCTTAAGCTCACTGACGGAACCAATGCAGCGTTCGTAGCAGGCGTCAGCTGTCCTCCAGATGGGCAGGGGAATGCCCCAATAGCGGGACCGGGAAAGATTCCAGTCCTGGAGATTCTCCAGCCAGTGCCCGAAACGCTTTTCACCGGTATGCTGAGGCTTCCAGTTGATGGTCCGGTTGAGCTCAACCATCCGGTCTTTGGCAGCGGTAGAACGGATAAACCAACTATCCAGCGGATAATACAAAACCGGTTTATCGGTTCGCCAGCAATGCGGATAATTGTGGCTGTACTTCTGAACATTAAAAGCTTTGTTCTCCTTCTTCAGTTTGACGGTAATATCGATATCGACATTTTCATAGTTGGGATCATCGGTATAGTCCTTTACATAACGTCCGGCAAACTCCCCGGCATCTTCGGTAAACTTGCCCTGGCGGTCAACGAGCGTCAGGGTTCCGATTCCATATTTTCGGGCGACCCGCATGTCGTCGGCACCGAAAGAAGGTGCGATATGGACGATGCCGGTACCGTCTTCGGTGCTGACAAAATCACCAATCACCACCCTAAAGGCATCTCCATCCTGTGGTTGGGCAAAAGGCAGTAACTGCTCATAACGGATGCCTTCCAGCCCGGTGCCCTGATAGCGGCCGGTGATCCGGTAGGGTATCAGCGAGTCGCTCTCCTGGTATTGCTCCAGGTCGGCTTCTGCCTGTTCAGGCTTAAACCAGTAAGAAAGCAGGTCTTCAGCCAGAATCAGGTTGACCGGCAATTTAGTATATGGATTGTAGGTGAAGATACGTACATAGGTAATTCGCTCGCCCACGGCCAGTGCGGTGTTGGAGGGCAAAGTCCAGGGTGTTGTGGTCCAGGCGAGGAAGTAAAGATCTCCAGGCTGCTTCAGATCTTCGAAAAGGAAAGCCGACTTTTGGTCCGGTATGATTTTGAACTGTGCTACCGCCGAAATATCCTTGACATCCTTATACGCTCCGGGCATATTCAGTTCATGAGAACTCAATCCAGTACCGGCGGCTGGTGAATAAGGTTGAATGGTATAACCCTTGTAAAGCAGGCCTTTATCATACAGGCGTTTCAAGAGATACCAGACCGATTCGATGTAGTCGTTTTCAAAAGTGATGTAAGGATGCTCGAGATCGACCCAATAACCCATTTTCCGGGTCAGATCATCCCACAGATCCTTAAACCGCATTACGGTTTTCCGGCACTCCGCGTTGTATTCCGCTACCGAAATTTTCTGCCCGATATCTTCCTTGGTAATCCCCAGTTCTTTCTCTACCGTCAATTCAATGGGAAGTCCGTGCGTATCCCAGCCTCCCTTCCGCAATACTTTCTTACCCAACATGGTATGATACCGGCAAAAAAGGTCTTTCACGGTCCGGCTGATCACATGATGGATACCCGGTTTGCCATTGGCAGAAGGTGGGCCTTCATAAAAAACAAAAGAAGTGGTGCGACCCTCATCTTCGATGCTTTTTTCAAATATCCGGTGATCCTTCCAGAATTTACGAATCTCCTGATCGATGGCTGGCAGATCCAGCGTCTTAAAAGACCGATAACTCATATTTCTGCTATGCTGCTTGTCAAAAAAATGAGTGCAAAGATAAGACTTAGTTTGGCAGAAACGAGCATAAAGCACCGGTGCATATCCATCTCCACCGGATCTCCCGGGCGGTCCGGCATATGAGTCTTTGATGCTGTAAAATCCCGGATTATTGGATCAGTTTAAAGCAAAAAAAAGACCGGCTCTTTTCCCCCTAAATGTAAGAACCGGTCCAGACCATGAGATAATTGACGTGTGCTTCTTTCGCTTTTGGATTGAGCCGGTTCTTCATTCAGATCCGGCCGAAGCATTATGCCATAGTAAAAGCATATTATATGCCAATTATTCTAACTATGATCAATAATAAAACAATTTTATTTTTTTATTTATAAAAAACTGATTATCAATAATCTATTTATTATAAAATATTTACATATCAAATGTATGTCCTTTTTTTTGATTGTGCAACTCTTTGATACTTTTTTTTCTAAATGTGCCAATATTTTCTGTTGTATCCAGGATCAGCAGGTTCCGGGTTCACGCAGAGTCCGTCAATTTGTCAGTTTTTGAGCTGATGGCATATGATTTGACCAGGGACGGTTGAATAAAAATTTGATATATGACCATGGAGAAAGGTGCCATTTCCGTACAATCACAGAATATTTTTCCCATCATTAAGAAATTCCTGTATGCCGATCACGACATTTTCCTGCGGGAATTGATTTCCAATGCCATTGATGCCACACAAAAACTCAAGACACTGGCCAATAAGGGTGTCATTAAGTCAGAGTTGGGCGATCTGACCATTGAGATTGAAATTGATGAACAAGCCAAGACCCTCACGATCAAAGACCGGGGCATTGGCATGACCGACGAGGAGGTCAAAAAATACCTGAACCAGGTGGCGTTCTCCAGTGCGGAGGAATTTGTCAAGAAATACAAAGCTGAAAATACCATCATTGGCCACTTCGGGCTAGGCTTTTACTCGGCATTTATGGTTGCCAACCGGGTGGAGGTAATTACCAAATCCTACCGCAAGAATGCCGGTGCCGTACGCTGGGAGTGTGAGGGAGAACCCGAATATGGCATCGAACCCACCGACCGGAAGGAAAGGGGAACCGATGTAATTTTGCACATCAATGAAGAAAGCAAGGAGTTTCTCGAAAAACACCGGATTGAAAGCCTCTTGAAAAAATACTGCCGTTTTCTGCCGGTTCCCATCAAATTTGGTACCCGTACCGAAACAACCTACGAGGGTGAAGGTGACGAAGCCAAACCTATTCAGACCGAGGTCGACAACATCATCAACAATACTGAACCTGCCTGGAAAAAATCGCCGTCCAGCCTAACGGATGAAGATTACAGGAACTTTTATGAAGAACTCTATCCCTTCAGCCAGGCTCCGCTGTTCTGGATCCACCTGAATATCGACTTTCCATTCAACCTGACGGGAATCCTGTACTTTCCAAAACTTTCACAGCAGTTTGAAGTCCAGAAGAACAAGATCCAACTTTATAGCAATCAGGTGTATGTCACCGATGATGTAAAAGACATTGTACCGGAATTTCTCACCCTTTTGCATGGGGTGATCGACTCTCCGGATATCCCGCTGAATGTGTCGCGAAGTTATTTACAGAGTGACCATCAGGTTCGTAAGATCACCGGCTACATTACTAAAAAAGTGGCCGAAAAACTGCAGTCTCTCTTTAAAAAGGACCGTGATCAGTATGCTTCCAAATGGGAAGAAATTGCTCCCATCGTCAAATATGGTATGATTACGGACGAGAAATTTTACGACAAGTCAAAGGAGTTTGCCCTGCTGAAAAATACCGCCGGTGAATTTTTTACCATTGAAGAATACCGGGAAAAAGTCAAGGTCAATCAGACGGATAAGCATGACAAAGTGGTGATGCTCTATGCCAATCACGAGAAAGATCAGGATACGTTTATCCAGGCCGCCAAAAACCGGGGGTATGATGTGCTGCTACTGGACCAGATCATAGACAACCATTTTATCCAGCACCTGGAATACAAAGGCGATCAACTGCTTTTTGTACGCGTCGATTCCGATACCGTCGATAATCTGATCCAGAAAGATGAAAAAGCAGAGGCGGTTCTGTCCGAAAAGGAACAGGAAAAACTGAAGTCCCTTTTTAAAACGGTGCTCCAGAAAGAAGGACATACCATTCAGTTGAAACCGCTTGCGCAAGATGACCATCCGGTGCTGATCACCCGTCCGGAATTTATGCGCCGGATGCAGGAGATGCAGCGATTGCAGGGCATGAATGGAGGAGAAATGCCGGAAATATACCAGCTGGTCATCAATGCAAATCATCCTTTGATCACCGATAAGCTTCTCAAGATGAAAAGCGAAGAAAAGAAAGAAGACTTCATCAGATATCTATATGATCTCGCCCGGTTAAATCAGCAAATGCTGAAAGGTCCGGATCTGACGGCCTTCATCAACCGCAGCCTCAAATTTGTAAGCTGAGCTGGAGTTTTCAGGAGCTAAACCAAGAGGTGGTGCAGACCGGCTATCCGGACTCATCACCTCTTCCTTTCTAGCCAGCAACGGATCGCAATTACAATCACGATGCCTGCCGGGACAATCAAGCTAGTTAACCCCAAAAAAATGAAAAGAAGATAGAATATGCTCCAGATAGAGCATCTGGTTGCGTTTTCTTTCACCAGGGGCCAATACAAAAGCATCGATATAGACCAGTTCCGCTTTAGGCTCATTCAAAATCAGGTAGGAAAGAAACGGCCCCCCTAAGAAATCACCTTCCATCTCCCAGATCCCCCTGGCTTCAACGGCATAGGAGCCACCCAGGCGCATCGCCTGGGTAAAAACCGGCAGATCGACCGGATTGGTCCGCATATAGCTCCCTTCAATAGTCGTGCTTACGTAAGCCTTACCGAGGGTATCGCGAAGTTGAATGATCTGTTCTTGCTTAAACTGATCCGGACTTCTGTAGGGCAATTTATGAATGATAAGGTTGGAGACAAAAAAATCGCGTTCCCGCATCAGCCATAGCGTCTTTTCGTCTTCCAGGGTGATCTGATAATCTGACGGGACACGCAACTGGCAGCCAAACATCTCCGATATGCGGTTCACCACCTCAGAATTCTCCCCACCCTGATATACGGTTGCTTCAATCTGATGCCGGTATTGATCCTGAATGACTTTCGCAACCGAGGGAAAACGGTTTACAATCTGGCGGGCCAGTTCTTTCTTGCCGGGGGCAAACAGATATACGATCACCTGATCCTTTGCCCATCGGTCCCGGCTCATACTGGTGTGATAAGCGGTATCCTGCTTTGCTCTCAGCATTTTTTCACTGCCCATATCCTGGGCCACCATTGCTGACGTACGGGATTGGGAGTCACTAATGTCAGCCACAATCAGGTAAGCCTTGAGCTCTCTGCGGGTTGATTCCGCATCCAGATCATCAGGCGTAAAATGTTTCAGGTCAAAAAGCGATTCAGGTTGTGGGAGGATGGGAAAAGCTGATCCAAAATAATAGTTAATCGAATCGCCAAGAGCACTTTCCCACAACTCCTGATCACAAATCACTGCCAGTTGGTTGAGCGAACCAACAGCAATGGGAGTAGGCTCCAGACGTTTCCTTGTCTCTTCAGTACAGCCGCTCAAACAAATGATCCCAGCCAGCAGAAAAATCCCAACCCATCTAAATTGCCCAATCATCTCTTATATTTTATACCATGAAGATGTGGAATATGCCTCTCTTGGTGTATCGGTCAAAACACCTTACAAGATCCGAAAAATCTCAGGAAGATGAGCCGTCTCAACAATCAAAATAGCTTCTCAACAATATGGTCTTCGGAGATCCCTTCCGCTTCCGCCCGGTAATTTCTCACGATCCGGTGTCGCAAGACATATTTTGCAATCTGCTGTACGTCATCGATATCCGGTGAGTATTTTCCAAGAATCGCAGCATGACATTTTGCCCCCAGTACCAGGTATTGGGAAGCCCGGGGCCCTGCGCCCCAGGTAATGTATTGCTTGACAATTTCGGGAGAAAGGCTGGATGATGGCCTGGTTTTATTGGCCAGCTGAACAGCATATTCCAGGACCTTGTCAGCAATGGGAATCTTGCGAATCAAAGACTGATAAAACTGAATTTGCTCAGCGGTTAGGATATTTCCCAGATCCGGCTGATAGTTGGAGGTTGTCTCTTTGACCACCTTAATTTCGTCTTCATAGTCCGGATAAGTCAACGGTATGTTAAACATGAAACGGTCCAACTGCGCTTCGGGCAACGGATAAGTTCCTTCCTGCTCGATGGGATTTTGAGTAGCGAGTACAAAAAACGGGCGCGGCAACTGATGGCGGATACCGGACACCGTTACGGAGCGTTCCTGCATGGCTTCCAGTAGTGCTGCCTGAGTCTTGGGAGGGGTCCGGTTGATCTCATCAGCCAGCACAATATTGGAAAACAGAGGGCCTTTGTTAAACTTAAAGTGGCGGTCTTCGTCAAGGATCTCTGAACCGGTGATGTCAGAGGGCATCAAGTCCGGGGTAAACTGTATGCGCTTGAAATCGAGATCCAAAACATCGGCAATGGTACTGACCAACAGCGTTTTGGCTAACCCTGGTACCCCCACAAGCAGGCTATGTCCGTTGCTGAACAGCGAAATCAACACCGATTTAACCACATCGTGTTGTCCCACGATCACTTTACCTATTTCCGCTCTTAAGTCCCGGTACGACTGGCTGAGGGCATCCACGGCTTCTACATCCGTCTTAAACATCGGTTCTACTGTTGACATATCTGCTTTATCAGGTGATTTGATCTATCTAGAACGACCAAAATTAATAATTTACTATTACCAAACGGGCAAGATAAAATTTTGTTTTGGGCAGCTACGGCACGGGGTCGTTGACTGCCTGACTAACGCTATCGTGACATGGCCATTGGTAATCCGATACATCGTAGGCTTTTCTCTGATACGAATAATGCCACCATTCTGTCCGGATATGCCCGAATCCGGCATCCAGCATCAATGATTTCAGCAACTCCCGGTTAGCGAGTACCGAATCCGGGTGCCCGGTAAAGGTATGATAAGCCTCCTGACCAAAAAAATCGTAGGATGTACCCATGTCGAGTTCATGCCTGTGTTCGTCGATTATCGTTACGTCAACAGCCATTCCCCGGTTATGCATACTGCCTTTCTCCGGAGGTGTCACGTAGCGGGCATCGGGCATTTTTGTCCATAATGTCTCCTGCACCGATCGTGGCCGGTAGCAGTCATATAATTTCAAGCCAAGTCCTTTCTTCTTCAGTTTAAGATGGACACGGAGGATCGCCCGGGCCACTTCCGGTCTCAGGATGCAACGGGCGCATGGGTACATAACCTCACCGGTAAAATTGTCGGTGGTGGCATAACGGATATCAATGACAATAGTTGAATCGAGTGAGGTGACATCCAACCAATTGCTGTCTAGCGGGATGACGGACCGGGGGAATGCCTTCTCTGCGGGAGCCGATATCAGCGGTAACTGAGTCAGCTGTTGTAATGCAACACCCGATTCTTCAGGATTTGATGTACATCCGAAAAAGAGGACAATCAACCAGGCCGTCAATATCCTTTTCATGGATTGACCAGCTTCAAAAACTCTTCTTCGGTCAAAATCCGGACTGTCCCCATGTCCCTGGCTTTAGCAAGTTTGCTACCGGCATTTTCCCCCACGACCAGGATATCCAGATGAGAACTGACAGCACTAAGGTTTTTGGCTCCCAACTCTTCGGCCAATGCCTGTGCTTCTTTTCTGCCCATTTGCTGCAAGGTGCCAGTAAACAAAATGGTTTTACCAGCCAGAGGCGCATCGGCCGCCACTGCTTTCGGCCGGTCTGTGGCCGTCTGCCTCATGTTAACACCAGCTTCTTCCAGTCGCCTCAGAAGCCGGATATTTTCAGGACTTCTAAAATATCCGATGATTTGTCCAGCCAGGACCGGTCCAATATCCCTGATGGCAATCAAATCCTCTTCCGTCATTTCAGCCAGGTGGAAAATTGAATCAATCCGCTCTGCGAGGATCTTTGATGCTTTTTTACCCAGATGATGAATGCTCAGGCTGTGCAGGAGACGATGGAGCGGATTGTTCTTCGCTTTGTCAATGGCATTCTTCAGATTTACAGCTGACCGCTTTCCAAAGCCCTCAAGATGCCTGATCTTGTCATAATCCAGGCTGTATATATCGGCTATATCCCGGATCCAGCCTTCATCCCAGAACCTTTCAATCATGGAAGGACCAAGGCCATCGATGTTCATAGCGTCTTTCGACACGTGAAAAATGATCCTTTGTAAATCCTGGGCTCCACAGGTGCAGTGAGGACAACGCCAGGCAGCCTCATCTTCTTCCTTAATCAGTTTGATCTTTTCTTTCTTATTGATCGGACAATACACCGGAAAATGGATGGGGATCTCCGCTCCGGTACGTACTTCGGGAATCGACTTGACAATATAGGGAATGACATCACCGGCTCTTTCCACCAAAACCTGATCACCGATCCGCAGATCCTTGCTTCGAATAAATTCTTCATTGTGCAGCGAAACGCTCGATACGGTGACTCCCGCCAGCTGAACCGGCTCCAGTTTTGCCACCGGAGTGATCGAACCTACCTTACCTACCTGATACTCCACCTGCAGCAGCCGGGTCGTTGCCTGTTTAGCCCTGAATTTGAAGGCAATCGCCCACCGCGGATGATGACTGGTCGATCCCACCTGTTGTTGTTGCCTTACGCGGTTCAGCTTAACCACCATGCCGTCAATTTCGTAAGGATACTCCTCCCGTTTTGACTGCCATTCTTCGCAGAAGTCAATGACCTCCCTGATGTTTCTGCACTTTTTTCGTTCCCTGGTGGAAACTTTAAAGCCCAGCTTCTGCAACAACTCCATACCATCCCAATGAGTTTCGAGCTGTGTTGATTGTTCCTGTCCATCCGGATTTTCCAGGTAGGCAATCTGGTACATAAAGGCTTCAATACCGCGCTGAGCCGTTTCTCCGGGGTCCTTCATCCGCAATCCACCGGTTGCCGCATTTCTTGGATTGGCAAACAGCAAGAGTCCCTCCTTTTCCCTTTTCTGGTTGACTTTCCGGAAGGTATCTTTACGGATGATGGCTTCACCCCGAAGTTCAATTTTCCCAATATGGTGGGCGCTGAATCTGACCCGCAACGGTATGGACTTGAGGGTACGGATATTGGCGGTGATCTCATCCCCTTCAAATCCGTTGCCCCGGGTTGCGGCCCGGATCAGCCGGTCATTTTCATAGATTAAGGCAATGCTACCCCCATCAAATTTTGGTTCCACACAGTACTCCAGATCCTCACCGTTTCTTAATCCCAGGTGCTTCCGGTTGGACTCATCAAAAGCACGAAGATCATCAGCATCGTACGAATTGGCCAGCGACAGCATGGGAGTGAGATGCTGTACCGTTTTAAAATCCGGCGAAAGGTCGGAGGAAACCCGTTGGGTAGGGGAATCGGGAGTTATCAGGTCGGGATATTCATCTTCCAGCCGTTCAAGGAATTTATACAGCTGATCGTATTCAAAATCACTGATCAGGGGATTGTTTTGCACATAATATTTCCACTCATGGTAGTTTAAGACATCCCGCAACTTTTCAATAAGTTCAAAAGCGGGTATTTCGGTAACTTTCTCCGGTTGCATCAGTTCCCGGGTAAGTTCAATCAGGTGTTTTTCCTGGCTGGAGTCGTACATAGATATTGGTAATTATTAGGACTGAT
This sequence comes from uncultured Saprospiraceae bacterium, assembly GCA_964428345.1. Lineage (GTDB taxonomy): Bacteria > Bacteroidota > Bacteroidia > Chitinophagales > Saprospiraceae > JABDMH01. The sequence continues at coordinate 27,355 of CAYRYD010000034.1, forward strand.
TCTGTGTGAAGGTATCGACGGTAGGTTCAAATCCCAGTGCCGGATTTTTGCCCCGGACCCCTTTGAAATAAGCATAGATTTTGAGGAAGTCTTTCTCTTGATCACCCGTCGGATAAAAGGGATCGGAAAAGACAACCTTTTTGTTGGCAAAATCAAATTTGGTCAGGATGATTGGTACTCCGGCCAACCGGGCAATGTGGTAAAATCCGGTTTTCAATCGGTCTACCTTCTTTCGGGTCCCTTCCGGAGCAATGGCGAGGGCAAACTTCGGATGTTTTTTAAATAATTCCACCACCATCTCTACATAATGACTACTCCTGGAGCGATCAACCGGATAACCTCCCAACCACCGAAAGATAAATCCGAGAGGTGACTTAAAGAGGCTGTCTTTGCCGACAAACTGTACCCGGATACCGGCAGCGCTGCGTACCAGCAACCCCAGGGGAAAATCCCAGTTGGAGGTATGCGGTATGACGGCATAAATACGTTGTGGAAGATGAGTTGCCGGGTCACCTTCCAGCCGGAAACCCCATAGCCATAGTAAAAACTTGCTGAATGCCCGCATTTTGGTGAAGTAATAAGCAGAGTAAAGATAGAAACCTGTTTTCGAAAAATTATTTTCAGGAACAATTAAACCCTGATCCCGGATGAGCGTCATAATGACCGAAACAAATACAAACCCAGGCCCGAAGAAATGCTGCAGGAAGGGAATCTGACAGATAGACTGAGAGACCCGTTGACCCGGGATCATGCTTTCCGGGACTTGGTGCTGTTGTATCAGGAACGCATCTACTGGCACGTCAGAAGGTTTGTATTTGAACATGAAGACGCGAATGATATAGTACAAAACACCTTTATCAAAGCGTACAAGGGAATGGATGGATTCAAAGGTGATTCCAAACTATACACCTGGTTATACCGGATCGCCAGCAATGAAAGTATCACGTTTGTCAAAAGAGCCAAACGGGTGGCTACCGGCGATCTGGAATGGGCTTCCGGGCTGGAAGCCGATACCTACTTTGACGGAAATGGAGCACAATTGATGCTCCAGAAAGCCCTGGCCAGTCTGCCAGATAAACAGCGCCTTGTCTTCAATATGAAATACTATGACGATTTGAGTTATCAGGAAATTTCGGAGATACTGGATACTTCAGTCGGAGCCCTGAAAGCCAGTTTTCACCACGCGATCAAGAAAATTGAAGCCTATTTTAAAAACATCAAGGTTTGAATTGGATATGAAAAAGGAAAAAATGGATCGGGAGTCATTACCACCATTTCTGGAGGAAATCAGAAAAGACAATCCCTTTAAGACACCCCATAATTACTTCCGGGAATTACCGGATGAGATTATGGAGCGCGTGGGAGAAGTGCAACGTTCCCGGACTGAAACCGGCCGGTCAAGAGACTGGTGGAAATCATGGATCATCGGGGTTCGTCTCCAGCCGGCCTGGGCGATGGCGATCATCATAGTGATTGCCGGAGTATTTTTAGTACAGATCCCGCAACCCGGTAGTGTACCGGTGGGAGGAAACCTGACATCAGGAGAAATTGCTGAGTACGTCCAACTTCATATCGACGACTTTGAAGAAAGCGATTTTTATCAGGCAGATGCCATAGAAATGGACCTTCTCGGTGAGACTTTGGAAAGCGGCGCGATAGATCCGATCCTTGAAGATATCATGGATGACCTCGATCTGGAAACACTGCAACGAGTATTATAAACAAGCCAATCATCATTACAAAGCAATAGTATCATCATGAAAAAATTATATTTTCATTCCATATTGATCCTGAGTATATGCCTATCAGGAGTGCTCGCCGGAAATGCCCAATCAGACCGGCCTGTAGAGGAAAGAATTGAAGCCCAGCGCATTGCCTTCATCACCCAGCGGGTCAATCTGTCTCCCGAGGAAGCTCAGGCATTCTGGCCAATTTACAATGAATACCGGACCAAGGAGAAAAAACTGAGGGAAAACCGGATGGTCAGGGAAGACATCCTGGATATGGAAGAAAAAGAAGCTGCCGAATACCTTGGAAAGATGCTTGATCTGGAACAGGAAGAGCTGAATCTGAAAAAAGAGTATACCCAAAAACTAAAATCGGTCCTTTCTGCCCGGAAAATTCTCCGCTTTTATGTCGCCGAACGGATGTTTAAGGAAAGGCTCCTGCAAGCGATGCATCAGCGCAGAAATAATTCCCGGGACTAGACGCCCCAATGAGTTGAATGCCGGTCGTGTACCTGATATTCCATCTATGGGATTTGCCGGCCCGGCAGGGTTCTGGTACGAGAGATCCCTCCTGGTGCCCAAAAACTGTACGTGACCTTTTTCCGGCCTAGATTCCAACCTGAAATACAGCCGCTCCACACTACCAGGAAACTATCCGGTGCGGAAAGCAATTTTAACACTCTTTAGTCTGACGATTAGCCGTCATATATTTCTTCATGTGTTAGAATAGGTTACTGGCACTAACTTCAACAATTTAAATTACTTATAATATTTAATCTGCTGTAAGACATTAAATTACTCTTATTAGAATTAATCCTAATTCATAAAAAATATTCGGCTGATGCCGCAAAAAAGGGGTCGATTTGTATACTGGCAATAGGTATTATTTGCTTATTTTATGGCGTTAAGTAAAATCCCCCGTAGGAACATGAAATACAATTCCGATCAAGACCATGCTTTGATCTCATTGGTTAATGAGTTCGAGACGATGTCTCAACAAGGTGCCGTCAGTTTTCTGGATGAACAAGACTTCCTGAAACTGATCAACTACTACGAAAAGGAGTTTCTTTTTGAGAAGGCGATTGAGGTAGCAGACTATGCGCTCAATCAATATGGCTTCTCGGCAGATTTTCATATTAAGAAAGCCCAACTTTTCCTGGCTACCCGTAATTCGGAAAAAGCCATGTCTATCCTGGATCAGGCAGAGATGTTTGCTCCGGCTGAACTGGATATTCACATTCTCCGGGCAAAAATCTTCAGTTCACTTGGTCAATATACCCAGGCCCTAACCCTTATTGATTTCATAAAAGAAAAGGCCGGCGAAAATGAGTTGAGTGACATCTATCTATGTGAGGCTCAGGTATACGAATGCCTGAAAGAATATGACAAGATGTTCGAAAGCCTGCGAAAATCGCTGTATTTTGATCCGGACAACGAAGAAGCGCTGGAGCGGGTCTGGGTATGTACGGAGCTCACCAAAAAATACCTGGAAAGCATCGATTTTCACAAAGATGTCATCGACCGGAACCCCTACGCTTACCTCGCCTGGTATAACCTGGGGCATGCCTACTCCTGCGTCGGTGAGTATGATCTGGCTATCGATGCCTATGAGTATTCCTTTATCATTAATGACGAATTTGAGCTGGGCTACCGCGAATGTGCTGATTTGTGTTTCCAGATGTGCAAATACGATAAAGCGCTGAATTTTTATCTCGATGCCCTGGATTTGTTTGGACCGGACAGCGATTTGCTCGCCAATATTGGTGAATGCTACATGGAAATGAGCGAATATGACCGGGCAAAGGATTATTTTAACAAAGCCTCCAAGCTCGATCCGTACAACGATGAGGTCTATTATTACCTTGGACTTTGCCATGCCAAGGAAGATCGTTGGCTTAGTGCGATCAATGCCTATTTTAAAGCCATTGAAATCGAGGACCGCCGCGAAGAATACTTCAGTAATCTGGCCATGGCCTTTTCGAAGGTAGGCGAATTTGCCAAAGCCCACTATTATTATCTGAAAGCTACCGAGATTGGCCCGGAACAGTGTGAGATCTGGAAAGATCACATTGCCTTTCTGATTCAACTGGGTGAGTTGGAAAAGGCCCTTGAAGTAGTCGAGGAAGCCGAGATCCACACAGTGGGTACTGAATTAATGTATTGCCGGGCAGCCTGCTTGTTTGCTATGGAAAAACGCAGTGATGCCATGGAAGCCCTGCGCAATGCCCTCATCGAAGATCTTGACATGGCAAATTTGATTTTTGATATTCTTCCCGGATTGAAAGAAGACATTCAGGTTCATCACCTGATCAGTTATTACCTGAGCGAAGTTTTGTAAAAAAGACCTAAGAGTGTCTCCAAAGCGCTCCAAATCAGCCAATTAAATATAAGTAGTGCTAAGCGAGAAAGGCTCGCAGGAGAGCCTGCGGGAGTTAACGGACTAAGGGAATCTCGAGTATTAGGCAGGTTATTCTTTAAATTGGTTGATGATAAGCGGTTGATCATTGAACGGGATAAATACAAACAACCTCCAACCGGAGGTTTTTTTAATGATGGCCTGTCCAGAATCGTCTATTTTGAGCAATCACCAGCATACATGGCAGCACCCAACACCCCGGCATCATTTTCGAATTGAGCCGGGATCACCGGAGTATCGATCTCGAGCAGGTGGCCAAAACGATCAAAACGGCTGCTCGCACCACCCCCCAAAACAAAAAGATCCGGTGAAAAAAGTTTTTCCAGATGACGGAGGTATTCAGCAAAGCGGGGTGCCCACTCTTCCCAGGTCAGATTTTCCCTTTTACGCGCACTGTTGCTGACATAATGTTCGTAGACACTGTCTTTGTAGTAAAGATGTCCCAGCTCGGTATTGGGGATCAGCTTGCCATCCATAAACATCCCGGAACCAATGCCGGTACCGATGGTCAGTACGATTACCATCCCTTTCTGCCGTGCTTTGCCAAATTTGACTTCAGCAAGTCCGGCTACATCAGCATCGTTGGCGACGTAAAACGGCATTCCGGTTTCCTTGGTAAAAAACTTCTGGATATCCAGGTTAAGCCAGCTGTCATCAATATTTGCTGCCGATTTAGCGATACCATGATGAATAATCGCCGGGAATCCACATCCTACCGGTCCTTTATATTTAAATTGTTTTATTAACTGCTGTACGATTTTCAGTACGGCCCTGGTATCGGATGGTTGCGGTGTGGCAACCTTCGCCTTCTCGGTCACCAATTTTCCGGCGTTGACGTCTACCCGAGCGGCTTTGATGCCTGTTCCCCCGATATCAAATCCCAGAAATATCTTTTTTTTCCCCATGCCGCAGAATAAGCAATACTGTGGATTTCCGGACCATAATCCGTTATCGTATTATTTGATGACCACGATTTTCATTTTGACATCTTCAGCCGGGCGGTCGGCAGGATCGGTGCGCACCAGGGCTATCTTATCAATCACCTCAAGGCCATCAATCACCTCACCAAATACGGTATAATCCATATCCAGGAAAGGAGTACCGCCCTGATTCATGTAGGCTTTCTTTTGTTCATCAGAATACTCCATACCTTTGCGCCGTTCGAACATCTTGAGCTGGGCTTCATCGACCGGTTGTCCCTGAACAATATAAAACTGCGAACCGGAACTCTTCTTCTCAGGATTGACCGCATCACCGGTCCGAGCCGCTGACAACGCTCCCTTCTTGTGAATCAAATTTGGATTGAATTCGGCCGGAATCTGATAGCCCGGCCCTCCCGAACCCAACCTGGCTCCCGGGGCGGCATTCCGTGAGGCTGGATCACCTCCCTGGATCATAAAGCCGGCAATCACCCGGTGAAACAGAAGTCCGTCAAAATAACCCTCTTCCGAAAGTTTGACAAAGTTCTCTTTGTGCTGGGGCGTCTCGTCATAAAGTTTGACCAGCATATTGCCGAAAGAGGTTTGAATTTCTACCAGGGTACCCTGGGGTCGATCTACTGATATCATTTGTTCTGATTTTCTTGATTTCTTTCCCCGTATTGCCGTCAAAACCACAGTATAGGTGCCTGACCGCACATAACGGTGGGTGGGATTCAAATCTTCTGAAGTGTATCCATCTCCAAAATCCCAATTAAAGGTCTCTGCCTTTTCAGACTGGTTGATAAAACTAACGGCTGATGGGGCTTCCAGACGTTCCTGACTGGTAACGAACCGGGACACCGGCCGGTTACAGGACACAAAAACCAGGAGCATTAAAAGAGAAAATGAAGCTTGGCTGGTCATATGGGTTACAGGGTCTAAAGTAGCGAAATTTTAATGGTAATGTCTTTGACCGGACGGTCAGCGGTACCTACCGGCAATGCAGCAATCCTGTCGATTACGTCGAGACCTTCAACCACTTCTCCGAAAACGGTATAATCGTTGTCCAAAAAGGGGTATCCACCCACTTCCCGGTAAAGTTTGCGTTGCTCGGGTGTGTACTTGATACCTTTTTCCTGCTCCCAGCGATCCAACTCCTGATCCTGGACTTTATATCCCTGCACAATAAAAAACTGGGATCCGGAAGATGCTTTTTCCGGATTGACTGCATCCGATAACCGGGCGGCAGACAATGCTCCTTTAAAGTGATACGCGCCAATCTCCGCATCAATGGTATAACCCGGTCCGCCCTGTCCGAGCATTTGCTGCATACTGGCGTTACGGGAATCGGGATCACCACCCTGGATCATGAAATTGTTGATCACCCGGTGGAACAACAACCCGTCATAAAATCCTTCCTTAACCAGCTTAACCATATTATCCCGGTGTTTAGGCGTCGAATTATAGAGCAACACCTTCATATTGCCCAACTCCGTCTCGATAAGAATGTGTTGTTCTTTCTTCTGGCAGGTGACCAATGTGAAGGTTACCAATAAGAGATAAAGTAATTTTCTCATAATGCTTGAAAAATTAGACTTTACATTTAGTTGTCAGACCTCGAAGCCGCCATTTTCCAGTTCCAGTAAACGAAAATATTCCACGGCACAGGTCTTCAACAGTTTTTCCTGATCATCAACATCGTGCTTTGGCAAAGGACGGGTCTGATGATAGTGCGGCCATCCGTCTTCATCCCGGCCAACGAATTCATAATACCCCTCAAAACTCAATAATTTACAAACGGCAATATGAATAAGGTCCTGTTTTTCCTCCTTCGTAAAATCCTTCTGGAGGAGGCCCAGCTCCTGAATTCCAATCAGAAATAAAACCGCCTGTAAATCAGGTAGTTTGTCTCTTGACATCGATTCTCTGACTATATGCTGCACTCTCAGCCACTTAAATTCCAGCTCCCAGTTTTCCATCAGATTAAAACTTGGCAAATATAAAATAATTGATCGGTTGAGCTTTCCGTACCTCGATTATTCATCCCGGATTGATTCGGTAAGTTTAGCTGCTCTCCTGGCTGCCGGAACAGAAGCAACCACACCGATCAGAATCACGGTGAGCGAGACGACGACAATGTCAAACCACCGCATCTGGATCGGATAGGTATCAACCACAAATCCCTGAGGGATGGTTATGATCCCAAACTGTTTCTGGATAAGGTATAGCAATGCAGCCAGCAAAGTACCCAGTCCCAGTCCGGTAAAGGTGTAAAAAAGTCCCAGTCGCATAAAAATCTGCCGAATCAGCACCGATGAAGCTCCCATCGCCCGCAGAATGGCGATATCCTTCTTCTTGTCCAGAATGATCATCCACAGGCAACCGATCAGATTAAAGGCTATCAACAGGATCATCAGGCAGGCAATCAGAAAGGCCATCCATTTTTCGATGTTCATCAACTTAAGAAAATCTTCATCCTGCTGATATCGATTCTGGACCACCAGCCCGTCAGCCAGCAGTTGTTCCAATGATTGTTGTACCAGGTCACTGTCAGCACCCTCTGTCAGCCGGACCCCAATCGAGCTCAACTCTCCCTGCCTGCCTAAAATCGACTGGGCAAAATGCAGGGGCACAATCACCACTTCATTATCGATGTTCTGTTGAATCGAAAAAACACCAACAGGCTTGATGACCCGGGTTCGGAAAGGATTGAGAGAAGTAGAGGCTGCCTTGCGGTCCGGCATATGGACGCTGAGGTTTTCAAAAACATTCAAGACATCCACCGAGAGGTTGCGGGCCATTCCTGAACCCAATACTGCATAGTTAAACTGATCATCATGCAGGATAAACGAACCTTCGATGAGAGCGGAATCAATACTGGTCACGATGTGGAAATCATCATCGACGCCCTTCAGGGTCCCGGCGTTGTTGATATTCTGATATTCGAAGGCAGCTGTTTCTTCAATCATCTTTGAGATGGCTTCCACTCCGTCGAGCGCCCTGATCCGGATAATCAGGGAGTCATTCTCATCAAAATATTTGCCCTGTGCCGGCACTATCTTCAATTCAGGATTAAACTGATTGATCATACCGGCAATCAATTCTTCAAAACCATTGAAGACCGAAAGTACCAGGATCAGGGCGGCTGTTCCCGTAGTCAATCCTAAAATTGTCACCCCGGAAATGATATTGATAAAATGGGTACCCTTGCTGGAAAACAGGTAGCGGCCGGCAACTTCAGAGATAAACCTCATGACTGGTCCTGAACAAATGCCGGCAGAAAAGAGCGATATATAGCCTCCTGGATCCGGCTCCGGTAATCTTCCTTTTGCAGCAGGTTGTTGTTCATACTCGGAAAAGTACGATTCGACAAGAAGATATAGATCAGTTTGTACTCGGGATCGACCCAGACACACGTTCCGGTAAAACCAAAATGTCCAAAAGCAGATTCCGAGGCAAAAGAACAGATATTCGGCCTGGAGTTGGGTTGCAATTCCTTCATGTCAAAGCCGATACCTCTCCGGGTAGATCCCAGATGCCGTTGGGTAAAGAGTTTAATAGTTCCATCCCGGAGATACTGTCTGCCTCCGTAATATCCATGATTGAGCAGCATTTGGTATATCTTCACCAAATCTCCACAGTTGGAAAAAAGCCCGGCATGTCCGCTCACTCCCCGGAGCATAGCTGCACCCATATCATGCACATAGCCCTGCAGGGAAGAATACCGGAAATAATCATCTTTTTCGGTCGGTACAATTTCATCTCTCCGGATACTGTTCAACGGATTAAAAGTGGTGCGTGACATGTTTAAAGGCTCGTAAAACTCTTTTCGCACATATTCATCAATCGGCATTCCGGTAAGGCGCTCAACGATCCGCGCGATGATGTAAAAGCCCAGATCACTATACCGGTACTCCTTATTGGGTCTTAATTCAGAATCGACAATCATCTGCCAGATGGTATCGGGATAGTCGGAGCGTAAAAAAAGCTCGTCATTGACCTTCACATTGTAATGATCTGAATTCTGAGATGCATAATAAAGCGGGGAAGGCCGGTGACTATCAGAAGCCAGAGTAGCCTTGTAAAAGGGGATCCAGGGTATCAACCCCGCCTGGTGGGTCATGATCTCGTCAAGGGTCAGGTTGGCTTTGTTACTCCCTTCCAGTTCAGCCAGGTATTTTACAATGGGCGTATTTAGCTTGAGTTTTCCTTCATCATACAATTTCATAACTGCCATCGTAGAAGCGGTAGTTTTGGTCACACTGGCCAAATCATAGACATGTTCTTTCTGCACCGGCCGGGTCTTGTCATAGGTATGAAATCCGTATTCCCGCTGATAGACTACCTGTCCGTCTTTGGCTACCAGCAACTGAGCTCCGGGAGCGGCTTTCTTCCCGATCAGCTCATACACCAGCCGGTCGATCTCTTTGAGACTATCCCCGACCATCCCGACTCGCTCCGGTACTGAAAATCCTACCTGTAGATGAGCCCGGGTATCCAATCCAGTGCCATAAGTACTTTTATCCGAAGCGGTCACCGGCAACCGGCCTTTAAAGGAAATCGCTCCAAATACCGCCTGGGCAGTCAGGTTTTGGGTCAGCCGGTCGTCATCGTAGCATACGATCACATGATTAAAATCATCGAAATAACGCAGGCTGTATGGATTACCAAAAACGACCAGGATCACTTTGGTTTCCCGGTTGAGCTCCTTTAGAAAAGAAATCACTGAGGTATCCAGGCCATAATTGTCCCGTGCATGTTGTGACATACCATGCAGACTTACTATGACATAATCATACCCACCATACTTGCGGATGAGACTTACCTTTTCACTTTCGGGAATTTTTGTCGGGGCAAGAAACCGGGGTAAAGCGGCATACTCGTTTAGCATCACCTGAAAATGCGATAAGGTACCTGATCCAATGCTGAGTGAGGCGATCGATTTACCCTGGCCCCTCAGTGGTAAGATTCCATCCTCATCCCGTACCAGGGTCAGGGCATTTTCGATCAGTTCATGCTTCAATCCCAGGGCCTTGCCGCTGTTGAGGTCTGTATGAATACCAATCGTTTCGATAGGTTTGAAATCACGAAGACCCATGCGATATTTCGCCCTCAGCACTCTCCTGACACTTTCATCAATGCGTTCTTTATGTAATTTTCCATCGCTGACATACTGTTTAATCGTCGCTACTGCTTTGTCAATATCGTTGGGAAGCAGCAAAATATCGTTTCCTGCCTCCAAAGCTTTGATTTCGACGATCCCGTTTTCATAATGCCTGGCAACACCCTGCATTTCCAGTGCGTCTGTAAACACCAGGCCGTTGAAACCCAGCTTTTTACGCAGCAAATCATTAACCACCCGCTCCGAAAGCGTGGTCGGTACGTTGGGACGGTCATCGATAGCCGTCACATTGAGATGAGCGACCATGAGACTTTCAATTCCCTGCTTGATCAGGGTTTCAAAAGGAAACAATTCAATTTCCTCCAGACGGTCCAGATCATGGGTAATAACCGGCAATTCATAGTGACTGTCGGCATCGGTATCGCCATGCCCGGGAAAATGTTTGGCACAGGCCGCCACCCCGAGGTCCTGCATCCCCCGCATGTACATATATCCTTTGGTGGCCACATTGTATTTGTCTTCACCAAAAGACCGGTAGTTGATGACCGGATTGGCCGCATTATTATTGATATCCACTACCGGAGCGAAGTTGATATGAACACCCACCCGCTTCAATTGACGTGCAATTTCGCGTCCGTAATCATAAATCAGGCTATTGTCCTGGATGGCACCCAGCATCAGGGCTCTGGGATAATCGATCACCCCTTCCTTGTAGCGCATGCCCAGTCCCCATTCGGCATCCATCCCGATCATCAGGGGTACTTTGGGAGATAATTTTTGATATTGATTGGTTAAGTCTATCTGCTTTGCAGCAGTACCCTGAAAAAAACATAAACCGCCTATATGATAGGTTTTAATCTGCCTCTCCACTTCCCGGATGTGATCGGGTCCCAGATTTGAATGGGCCCTGATCATGAATAATTGGCCGATGCGCTCATCCGGAGTCAACTGATTAAAAACGGTTTCCACCCATTGATCTTCATCAGATTGGGCCCGGCCGGCAAATGTCAGTAATAGGCAATATGCCAGAAGTGTGTACGTATTTCGAGTCAATTTCATCGTTATTTTCCCACTTCGGGGTTCAAGGTTTTGGCTATGCCAAGATAATGATTTGCGTTGATGCTATCCCGGATAGCAAGATACGCTAATCCAAGGTTATAGTTGGTCCAGGCGTCGTCGGTTTTTAATGCAAGCGCCTTCTTAAAAAACGGAATGGCTTTTCCGGGTTCATTCCGGTTGCCATAGGCGATGCCTAATAAACGATTGGTTTCGTAATCATCTTGTAAATGAGCATGGGCTTTTTCCAGAAATTCGATCGCTCCGTCCAGATCTCCCAGGGATTCTCCGTGGTATCTCCCCAAATCCCGCTGAGCCACCGCCCGGTTGTAGAGCGCTTCCGAATAATTGGGATCGAGACGGAGTGCCCGGTCATAATAGCTGATTGACTGCTCAAAATGCCGGAGGTAATATTCAGCATTCCCCAGTAAAAGGTAAGCATTCTTGTAACCCGGATGGATCTCAAGAGCCTGGTGAAGATGACCTATAGCCTGCCGGATCTCCTGGTGACGTAAGGCGGTATCCGGTTGGGTCAATGCATGGGCGATCATTTCGCCACCGGCAGCATTCTGGGCCTTGGCACTGCGGGCGGAGGTAATGACATCAGTGGTAAACAACCGGTAATTGTTTTTCCAGACCTGGTTGCGGTCGATCGTCTTTACCATGAAAGGCAAGGCGATCACCGCCAGCGTCAACCAGCCGGACCGGTCGCCGCAGCGCTGCCGGATCCACCAGATCAGTGAGGCGATCACCAGAGCATGCGCAACAGAGGGCATAAATAAAAATCGCTCGGAAAGATGAGTACCCACCGGAAAAACGAGGTTGCTGGTCAGAAAAATCGTCATCCCAAAAAACCAAATAGAATAACTGACGATTTTCCATTGTTTCCACTTAAGCAACGAAATTGACAGCAATGAAGCAATGGTGATCACCGACACTATGACTACACCTGAAGACCAGTGCAGATCACTGATAAATTTTGGATAGTAATCATGAGTCAGCGGATGAGGGAAAAAAAGCAATTGCAGGTATTTGAATAAACCATAGATAATCATCGGATACTTTTCATGAAAATTCATGTATTCGTACCGGCCATCGACCAGTTTCAGAAATGGGTTATTCATCAACTCCCGGGGAGGGTCGCCACCCAGGTCAAAGCCCAGCACCGAAAAACGGATGGCCAGGTAAACCACTGTTGCGGCCAGTGCCGGCATCACGGAATACAGCTGATCATTGCGGTATTTCGACTTGAAAAAAAAGACGGTCAGGGGAATGACCCCGATAAAGGCAATGGCATTTTCCTTTGCCAGCAAACCGGCCAGCATCATGAACCCGGCAACCAGAGCAAACGTCAAACGTCTCGTGTCGATATACAACATCGAAAAATACAGACACCAGACTCCACCCAGAAGAGCCAGGATCTCGTCCCGGCCTTTAATACTGGCCACTACTTCGGTATGAACCGGATGAACAGCGAACAAAAGCGCAAAGATTCCGGCATATAGGACTCCTGCCTTTTTGCCGGGCATGTTCTGCCCGAGAGTGGAAGCCACAAAAAACAGCGAGCAGACCACCAAAAAATACCAGAAAATATTAAGCAGGTGGCCAATCCACGGTGCCGTGCCAAAAATACCATGTTCCATCGCAAACATAGCCAGCGACAATGGCCGGTACCGGCCTCCACTCACCAGTTTGTCTTTCCCTTCTTCCTGAAAAAATCCGTAAAAGCTATCGTGAGTAAAAATATCTTTGAGGCCGTAAATCCCTTTTTGGGTGAATTTATTCTCCGTAATGACGATCGCATCATCGAGCACATAATCGTGCGATAATGTATTGGCATAAATGCCCAATGTCACTAAGGCCAGGATCAAATAAATCCAGCGAACATTAAAAACCTGCTTTTTTTGGATACCCGCCTCTTTTAATTTCTTTTTGGCCATTTTGCATCGGAGGTATCTCAAAGATAAATTAAACTATTTTTCATCAAGAGAGATCCAGAGATCCATGCCGGTGAGCCTTGTATCTTCCTTTCCCAAATCTGGTACCGTTAAAAATGGTTACTTTTTTCAATGCCGGTTTTTCTTTTTCGGGAAGTGCGTTAAATGTTGCGCATTTGTCAGAACAACAATGGCTGAATTTTTCTGCACAGGACTCACATTGTAGAAATAACAAATGGCAGGCATCGTTTGCACAATTTACATGACGATCACAGGGGGCCCCGCATTGATGACACCGGGCAATCACTGCGTCGGAGATACGCTCACCCAACCGTTCGTCAAATACGAAATTCTTGCCGATGAATTTATTGCTCAGCCCTTTGTTTTTTACCTGCCGGGCATATTCGATAATACCTCCGTCCAACTGATAGAGGTTTCTGAATCCTCTGGTCTTAAAAAAGGCGGTCGCTTTCTCACAGCGGATGCCACCAGTACAATACATCACTATATCCTGATCTTCACTGCCTTTGAGCATCTCTTCCACTTTCTCCAACGACTCTCTGAAAGTTTCCACATCGGGACAGATCGCATTCTCAAAATGTCCTACCTCACTTTCATAATGATTGCGCATGTCTACGACAATGGTATCGCCCTTTTCCGTGAGCTGGTTAAAGGTCTCTGCATCGATGTGCCGGCCTCCGTCAGCCAGGTCGATCGCACGATCATCCAGACCATCGGCTACGATCTTTTTGCGCACCTTGATTTTAAGGACATAGAATGAATGCCCATCATCTTCAATGGCCAGATTCAATCGAACTCCACCCAGAAATCCGGTTTGATGCAATACTTGCTTAAAGTGATCAAAGTGCTGTGCCGGTACCGAAATCTGAGCATTGATTCCTTCCGTTGCTACATAAATGCGACCCATTACTCCCAGGCGGGAAAACTCCCGGAATAGTGCATCCCTGAATTGATGGGGATCTTCAATCGGATGATATTTGTAAAACGACAAGGTCCGTCGTTCCTCATCAGAATGGATCATTTTTTCCTTCAATAGTGCTTTATTCACCTTATTATACAGTGCCATATTCCTCAACTTGTCTGACCTGCAAAAATAACAAAGCGATCGTCTTTTTGCCAGCCTGCTTACCCGAAAATAAGCGGATAGCATGATGAAAAGCCGGCAATCTGATTCGTACCAAGATGGCATTCGCATTTTTGACGGACCCGTGATTAATGGTTATTTTTGTCCATATGAACAAGACTTATCGAACACTCATCCTGATCTTCGGATGCCTTTATGCCTGGACCAGTCTGGCCCAGGAGATGCAGCAAAGACTGGAATTAGCCAATCCGCATGATGCCATCTGGGTGCACCTGTATTATCTGCAACCCGACCATTACCAACCTGAACTTTCAGCGACAGCCTTCCCTGCGGGTGATTCCATGCAACGGATCGAATGGGCAATCCAGCTGAAGCAAATTCTGGATGGTGAAGGCCTTTTTGTTCCAATGAATGTTTTACCGCGACAAGCCGATTATCAGGACAGCATATCTAAGAAATACTACTATACCCCTTTTCCGGAGGCTTTGCCGGAAATCTATCTGGAAAGAATCGATTCCCAATGGCGCTATTCCTCTGAATCGGTCGCAAATATTCCCCGATTATATAAGATGGTCTACCCGATGGGTACTCATCGGCTGGTTAGCTTTTTCGCCAAATCAGACAGCCGTAAATTTCTGGGTGTATCGCTCTGGCAGCTGAGCGGACTAGGCATCATTTTGGGAGCTGCCTGCTTATTCTATCTGGTCTTTGTCTGGATACTCCGGTTACTGATTCGTCAGTTATCCCGGTCGATCACCAGCATCGAACATTATCGCGATCACGTCCGCAAAATGGCCCGGGTAGGCAGTCTCTTCCTGACGATCTGGATGATCAGGATACTCTATCCCTTGTTGCAGTTTGAAGCAAGAGTCAGCATGGTCGTGATGACCTTGTTTAAGATCACCCTGACCATCCTGCTGGGTTTACTTTTATTCAAACTGGTCAATCTCTTATCCGACTATCTCAAAGCGTATACGTCCAGGACCGAAAGCCGGATGGATGATCAAATCGTACCCATTGTCAGTCAATCGCTCAAGATCATCATTTCCGTCTTAGTCATCCTGCAGGTCCTGAGTCTGCTTGATTTCAATGTCACTGCCCTGATTGCCGGGGTATCGATCGGTGGTCTGGCCCTGGCACTGGCAGCCCAGGATACCGTGAAAAATTTTCTGGGGTCAGTCATGATCTTTACCGATAAACCTTTCCAGGCCGGTGACTGGGTGGAAGGGGATGGTTTTGCCGGTAGTGTGGTGGAAGTGGGATTCCGGTCGACCAGAATCCGCCGTTCGGATACCAGTATCATATCCGTACCCAACGGCAACATGGCCAATGTAACCGTGACCAATCTCGGGATGCGTCAGTACCGGTTATTTCATACTAACATTGGGATTACCTATGATACTCCTCCCGATCTGATCGAATTTTTTGTGCAGGGACTGAAAGAGATCATTCTACAACATCCCGAGGTATCCAATGACGACTACTATGTGTTTTTCAATGATCTGGCCGCGTCTTCTTTGAACATTTTTATGCGATGTTATATGAAAGCCGCGACCTATAATGATGAATTGCGGGTGAGGGAGTCCCTGCATTTTGCGATTGTCCGCTGGGCAGCGAAATTGGGGGTCCGGTTTGCCTTCCCTTCGAGCACCTTATATATTGAAGAGATACCGGGCCAGGTGAGTCTTTCTCCAACCTATAAAACCGACCCTCAGATTTTACAACAGAAATGGGATGAATATTTCACCCGTTTTGACCAGGAGCAACACCCGGATCAATCCCTGGAGGCCTGATTGGTCACCAGACTTCTTGCGATGAGATCCTGCCGCCGTATAAAATCGATGGCTTTCATCCCGGTCATATTCCGGAAGTCCCTGGACAGATGAGCGGGATCAAAATATCCCAATTCACTGGACAACTTAGTGAGATTGACCGGATTTTCGGCACTTAATCTGATCAAATTCTGCAGTCGTACCATCGTACAGTACAGTTTCGGATTGATGCCGACATAGTCCTTAAAAATCCGCCGGAAATGCCGCGCCGAAGTTCTCGTCTTTCCGGCCAGATCCTGTAGTGAAATATTCCCCCGGGTCTTCAGGATATTCCGGATACAAAGATCAATGAAGTAGTTTCGATCGAGCTCCGGACGGAATTTTTTTTCCAGAAAAGTCTGGAGAAGGGCATATGCCTGCTGTTCATTCCTGGCATCAGCCAAAGATTCGACCAGGTGGTCGCCCCTGCGACCGAAGATATCCCTTAGCGGCGTCACTGCACCTTTCAGCTCCTGCTGATCACCAGGAATAAAATAGCGAAATTTTCCAGGTTTGAATACGACGCCAAGTTGATACACTGGTCCGGTGGGCCTGATCCTGATTCCCTCCTCAAACAAGCCGGTAGCAAAAGCTCGTGGGCGTCTTTGCATGGCTCCGGATAAAACACCCTGTTCAAAAGCCGAACCCAGGTCGATGACCATATCCATGGTGCCGGAGGGAAACCAGGGCTCGGGCGTACTATGGGCCGGATCCGGAACACCCTGGATGGAATAAAAATACCAGACATAATCCGCCAGAAAACCGTACGGTGATAACTTCCGGCAAGAATAGGTCGATTGGATCATCGGTTAAGCATGCTTTTCAGGACTATAAACGTCTGAACCTGGCAAAGCGTCTGTTTCATCCGGCACCCTGACATAGATATTCCGAAGGTCAGGTTTGACTATCCCGTTGATTGTGTGATAGTTGGCCCCATTTCAGATCCTTAGCATAAAAAGACCATGTCCCTTTTTTACAAAATCTTCCGGATGCTATCCCATTTCCATTTGTGTCTGTTGACCGGTCAATCGTCCGTGCCCCCGGAACCAATAGCAGGTAAACTCTTTTCCAGCCAAATTCGTTTTATTCAACACATGAGTCGGTCACCGTGCGTAATCATGAAAATAGCGTACCTCTTATTTTTGCTGATTTTGCCGCTGGCAGCGAGCTTGTCCCAAACGGATGATTTTTCGAGAATCGACAGCTGGGTGAGACGGCAGACGCTGCAGGACACAAACCTTCAGACCTTTACGCAGCAACTGACCGCTCCTGCCCGCAATGACCACGAAAAAATCCGGGCCATTTTTCAGTTTGTAATCCGGTATTTGACCTACGACCATCAGGCATCGGCGGTAGAACAACGGAGAATCAATCAAAATATCCACGATATTCTCAACCGGAAAAAAGGTATCTGTTGGGATTACAGTCAACTCATCTGCCATATGGCCGGTATAGCCGGTTTGACCTGCTATGTGGTATCCGGATTTTCCAAAGACATTGACCAGGACCGTCCGGTTAATCAAAAACCCGATCACGCATGGAACATCGTGAAACTCGATGGCACCTATTATCTGCTGGATGCGACCTGGGAAAGCGGCACCCTCAGCAATTCCGATGCTTTTAAATCGACCTTTAAAAGCAGTTATTTTCTCACCGACCCAAATTTGTTTATTAAGAATCACTTCCCCGGATTAGCTGCATTTCAGTTAATGTCCTGTCCGCTTACCTGGGAGGAATTCGATTCGGGCAACACGGTGCAACAGAAGGACACCTGTTTTTTTGATTTCCAGGATTCCATTGAAGCTTTTCTGGAGCTGCCTTATCACGATCAGAAAATGAAGGAAGCAGCCCTGATCTATCGGGCAAGACCGAACCCCGAAAATGAACGCAGCTGGGGCCATGCTGTCATTGACAAAGCCATATTGTTGAAGGAAAGAGGTGACGTCCTATTTGACAAGGCCGAATATTCTGATGCTTCTTCTCACTATGAAGAGGCCTTGTCCCTCTTTACCCGGGGATCGGAGAAGACGGCACTTTATCCCTGGCAACAGGAAGCATTTGCCTTTTGTCATCTGAACTATGCCCAGATCGTGTACCGGTCCAACCTTAAAAAAGGCTTATCCATGCAACCGGTAGTCTTTCATCTTCATGAAGCAAGAGCCATGCTGAAAGCGTTGAATTCCTCCTCTTTTATGATTAAAAGTGCCTTGAACCAGATCGACCATCAGCTGGCGGCCATCGAATAGACCGGTAATGGGATGACAATGCTGGTGGTGGTACCAATATTTTGTCGGCTGTCCATTTCAATGGTGCCACCCAGATAAGCCACTCTCGAGCGCAAATTTTTCAAGCCGATCCCTTCAGATACGGCATCGACATCAAAACCCTGTCCGTCATCTTCTACCGTAATGTACAACTGATGATCGTGAAGGGACAATTGCACCAACACTTTTCCGGCGTCTGCATGACGGGTTATGTTGCTGGTCAGCTCCTGGATGATGCGATAGACCATCAATTCTATTTCGTCGGTGAGTGGCTGATCCAGGTTGATCGTTTCGAGCAGTACCTTCTGACCTTTCAGACGCAGCCCCTCGACCAGATCTTCCAGGGCTTGAATAAGGCCAAGCTTGGCCAGGGCATCCGGCATCATGTTGTGGGCAATCCGGCGAACTTCCGTGCAGGCATTATCCAGCAAATCATTGGCTTTCTGGTACACATTAAGCTCAGCCAGTGCTTTGATCTCCTTCTGGACCGAAGCAAAATGCAATTTAACGGTAGAGAGAAGGGCCCCCAAACCGTCATGCAGGTCCTTGGCAATTCGGATCCTTTCTGCTTCTTGACCCTGTAAAACAGCATTCATCTGCAGTAGTTTGTTTTGGGCTTCGACCTCCTTGAGCTTTTGTTCTTTGATGAATCTTTCCTGGCTGGCTTTCAATTTATGGGCTTCAATTCTTAGCTGGTAATAGCGGATTGCCAGTATAAACAAAAACAAGAGAAGTCCCAGCGCGACTATCAGAAGAAGCTGCCATTTCTGTTGCCGGGATATCAAAAGGTTACTGAGTTCATTTTCGTTTTGAAGGGCCGCCAGCGCCTGCTCCTTTTCCAGGGTTTCGTACCGTACCTGAAGGTTACGGGCGGTTTCGATGGTTTGCTGGTTGAACAACGAATCTTTCCAGACCAACTGAGCCCGGAGTGCTTCCGTTTCGAGTACTGCTTCTCCTTTCATCCGGTAGATATCGGCCAGGAGGGCGTAGTTCTGCAAAATGACTTCCGGAAGCCCCAACTCAGTGCTCCGGGGCGTAGTCATTTCGGCATACATCCAGGCATCATCGATTTTACCCTGCTTTAAAGCTACCTGAACCAGGTTATGACCGCTTTGGACCAATTCTTTCAGCTGACCGAGGTCTTTGCGAATCTCATAGGCCATCTCGGCATAATACTCCGCCGAATCCAGCATATGGAGTTTAAGATAATTGTTGGAAAGTGATTCATAGCTGGAAGCGATGCCGGAAGGGTAGCCATCTTTCATATCCAGTGCAAGAGAGGTGCGATAGTCGGCCATGGCACCAGTCAGATCATCCAGAAGTTCTTTAACCAGCCCGCGGTTGTTGTAGATATTCGAGAGGTCGACGGAATCACCTGCTTCGATAGCGCTGGCCAGCGCCGCATTGTAGATTTCCAGCGCCCGCTCATTGTTGCCCATTTTCTTCAGGGTAACTCCAATGCTATTGAGGGTGCTGCCATAACCATTATGGATCTTCAGTTTTGTACGGAGTTCCAGTTCACGGTAAAAAAATTCGAGGGCTTTATCATAATCACCCACCGTCTGATGAATGACCCCAATATTAAACAGGGCCCCCAGACAACTCTGCAGGGTTGCACTATCAATTTCAAAATGCTCCAATGCCGATTCAAAATAACCGAGGGCTTCCCGAAAATTTCCCTGTAGCCGGTTGATCAGACCAAGGTAATGATCGGCTACGGCCAGATTATAAGCATCATTTTCTGACCTGGCAACACTTTGAAAAATCGTGGTATAGTGGGTGCTTTGATCCAGGTCATATCTCAGGTAATATCGGGCCAGGACCCGGCTATTGGTCAGGCTGTCACTCGCCGTGCTGCTCTCTGCCAATGCTGTTTTAAGGCTGTCTGTATATGACTGGTTTTGGGCCGTCAATGCGACCGTGCAAAAGACCAATAGTCCAAAAAATAACAACCATCTCCCCATGGTATCCAGTACAATTATCGTGACCAAAAAACCCGGTTTACCAGAAATACGATAGATGCTCATTCATCTTTCTCATTGATCCCGGTTTACTCCCGACAAAATTACTTCCCGGCTATACCCTATAAATCGCAAAATTCCGTGATTTTCCCCTTTCACGGAAAACCGTGAGCCGGCTCTTACTCCAAAAGGCCCCGCTCCAGTGCGATTTTGATCAGCCCTACCGAATTCCGGACCCCAAACTTGCTTAAGAGGTTCTTGCGGTGGGTCTCGACCGTATTCAGGCTGATGTGTAACTGCTCGCTGATCTCCTGGGTGGTGAATTCTTTGGCAATCAGCAAAAGAATCTCTTTTTCCCGGCGTGTCATTTCCGGTATGTACTGCCGGCTGGTGGCCGGTCTGCCGAGCATGCTCTGCATGAGGGTATCTGAAACCACCTTGCTCAGATACTGCTCCCCCCGGTGTACTGTACGGATAGCTTCCACCAATTCGTCCTGGCCGGTATTTTTCAGAATATAACCTGATGCACCGTTTTTCAACATTTGCTGAATAAAACTGGCCTTCTCATACATACTCAGGGCCAGCACTCTAACCTGAGGATAGTCTTTGTGCAATAT
Organism: uncultured Saprospiraceae bacterium; assembly: GCA_964428345.1. Lineage (GTDB taxonomy): Bacteria > Bacteroidota > Bacteroidia > Chitinophagales > Saprospiraceae > JABDMH01. Next base: position 48,291 of record CAYRYD010000034.1, read on the forward strand.
CTTGCAGGTCTCAATGCCGTTTAAGACCGGCATATTGATGTCCAGCAAAACTACATCGACCGGATGATCGCGGAGAAACTGTAGTACCTCCTGCCCGTTCTGGCCCGTTCCCACGACCTCAAGATCATCGGCCGCTGCAAGCAACGTATACAGGCCATCCAGCAGAACCTGGTGATCGTCAGCTATGTACACCCGGATCATACCTGAAGATAATAGTTAATTCCCTAATTTTGGTATTGTATTTGTAACGAAAGCAACTTGTAAGAAAGACAGGTTGATGCCTCTCATACAATAGCTATCAGCCAACAGCAATAAGCCGGCCAGTGGTTGTAGATACTGCCAGCAACCGGTGATGAAACACAAAATTCGTACAGGATGAACAAGACTCCACTTTTTGGCATTTCAATCAGTCCGCTCTACGGACTGCGGCAAACTGCTGAGCCAATCTTAGGTCATCATACTCCTTGTGGAGAGCTGATCCTAGAGGTTATTGTTTGTCATACCGGAAGCTGCTGCTCATGAAGATAGTCCCTTTCCGGATTGCCAGACAGATCCATTCACTATCCGGGGTTTCCACCGCATTGGTATTGTCACTGCCTAAGGGAGAATATTTCAGGAAGCAGTTACAAAGTCACTGCTTTTTGGTTCTATCCGCAAAATTTTTCGTACACTTTTTCTATCCCGTATGATCCGGAATGTAATCCGTAAAGATTATTAGTCGCGAAGTTATTCGCAGACTGGTACAGCTCAAACACAAATTTCGATGAGGAAGTCAAAGGACTTCCTTTTTCTTTACCCGAATACGCAGATCCATCCTGACCCAGCTCAGACTCCTTCATCTTCAGGCAATCATTGCTAACATGATGATCGCAACAGCAATTAGCCAAAGAATTTTTCAATCCTGTCTTTCCACATTTCAATCACCAAAAAATACAAGTCATGCCATAAGCGGTTGGTGGCCCCTCCATCTACCCACATTTTTACAATGAAATTCAAAAAGACATACGGTCACTAAAAAATTACGAAACTTTTCAATTTTAAAAACTATGAAAGCACCAATTTTATTAATGACATCCCTTTTATTCATTTTAACCAGTTGTGAAAAAGACAAAGACAAGGTCGCTGACAAAGAAGACATCCTGGTCAGTGGAGCCTGGCAGATCACTGCATTGACCGTTGACCCTGCCATCGACTGGTTTGGAACCGAGGTCAATAACGTTTATGCCCAGCTGCCTCCTTGTGTAAAAGACAATCTTACGGTTTTTAAAAGCAACGGCACCGTCAACTATGACGAGGGCGCCAGCAAATGCGATCCGAATGAACCTCAGACAACCTCCGGCACCTGGGCATTCAATCTTGACAAAACAGTCATTTCGATGACCCAGGACGGAGAGACAGAAAGTTGGGATATATCCCAGATAAATGAAAACATCATTAAAGCCGAATATCAGATTACCGAAGACGGCATTACCTACACATTCTCCATTCAATTGGCAAAAAAGTAGATTTCCCAACACCCGGAATCATCTGATTCATTATCCGGAATAAAATGATCGTATTAATTTGTTTCGTAGGGGTCTAACCAT
>CAYRYD010000034.1:49976-59619 GCA_964428345.1 uncultured Saprospiraceae bacterium
TACGATGGCATTGGAAACTTCACCATATCAATAATCTCCAAGATTATTTCCCCATCCAGTGTTTGAAATCGGAGGCCTTCTCCCGACTGACAATGACATCATTGACATCGGCTGCCGGTGAAAGCTGCAGGATCAGTTTACCATTAAAATAATGACTGACTGAAGCAATCGAACGGATATTGACCAGATAACTGCGATTCACCCGAAAAAATTCTTCCGGGTCAAGCATATCGGTAAGTTGTTCGAGGGTATAATCGATGATAAAGCGATTATTCTTCCAGGTCCGGATGAAACAGAGTTTTCCATCCGCGGAAAACCAGGCAATATCATCAATTTCAACCGAAAGGAGTTTTTGTCCTTGCTTTACCAGAAAGCGTTTCCGGTATTCCTTGGGTTGTTGAAAAGACTGCAGGCCGGAAATCAACTTTTCGATATTCTGATTGACTAGATCCCTGTCCACAAAATTAGATTTTAAGCTGCGGTACTTGTTCAGGCTCTGTGCCAGATCTTCGCGGCGAACCGGCTTTAGTAAATAATCGACACTATTGACTTTAAAAGCACGGAGGGCGTACTCATCATAAGACGTGGTAAAAATGATTGGTGATTTAACCTCGATTTTATTGAAAATCTCAAAGCATTGCCCATCGGCCAGTTCGATATCCATAAAAATAATATCCGGCGCCGGATTGTTTTCCAGCCACCAGATAGCCGACTTGACCGTCTCCACATAGCCGACGACGGTGATATCCGGATCAACTTCCTGCAAAAGCTTGATCAATCGATCCAGACCCAATCTTTCATCCTCAATAATAAAGACTTTCATATTCCGGCTATTATTTAATCCCGTTTGATTATTTTACTAAAGGCAATTTGACAATAAATTCACTTTCAGTCTGCAACACTTCGGTTGGCTGCTGCCCCAGGAGCCGGTATTTTGCCATGATATTGGCCAGCCCGATTTTAGCCGACGGCAGACTCACGATCTTTTTCTGAAGATTATTGGTAATTTTCAAATAACCCTTTTCGTCAATCCCAATATGGATATACAATGGATTATTTGACGATACTTCATTATGCTTTACCGCATTTTCCACCAGAAGCTGTAAAGTCAGTGGCGGGACTTTATAAGTATAATATATTTCAGGTATCTCTATCGATACCTGGAGTGATCCCCCAAAGCGCGTCTTTAAAAGATGGAAATACGAACGGATAAATTTCAATTCATCTTCCAGATCCACCAGTTCTTCCTGATTGCTCTGCAGCAGATACCGGTATACCTGACTCATCTCTTCCACAAACTTTTCCGCTTTACGCGAATCGATCGCAATCAATGAGGTGAGGGTATTCAGACTATTAAACAAAAAATGAGGATTTACCTGTTGTTTCAGACTGTCATATTGTGTCATCAGATTAATCTGCCGGAGTTGTTCTTTTTCCTGTTCGGCCAGCCTCAGCCGGTTGTAATAATATACCGCTTCTGTAGCACCGATCGCCGTAAATGATAATATCACTGAATTGAAGAAATAGAAGGGGACATTATCAACGATATCAAAAATGGTCATCTGATGCAAAAAACGCCGGGTAATAAAATCAGCCAACGCCATCAATGGCATGACCCAGGCCATACTGAGCAGAAAACTCATGGTCAACCGGCGGTTAACCTGATTTAATTTTTTATACTTTTTCCAGGATGCTCTGACACTCGAGACGATCCCCATCCATTGGACAGCCACCAATAGAAACAAGGCACCCCAGATGACCAGTCCCTTCTGTAAGCTAATATCCGGAGGCAGTGGATTTCCGGTAATATTGACCAGACCCAAAATGGCAATGCCCATAATATGAATCTTGTACTCACTGATCAACTTCATTGCCTCGTTTAAAAAGCCTTTTATACCACAAATGTACATGCTCACCCGAAGCAATGTTACCCCTTACCCCTGAAACTGCACATTCAGGGAGTCAGCCCTCACAAAAGTGGAGTGAAACCCTGTTGACTTCTTTAGGCAGCCACTGGAAGAGATTTATCGCCTCACTCCCCTTCAACAACGGTTGAGCCTATTAAATTTCCATCCGGCTCCTTCCCTGTTGGAAAATGACCCTCGCTGCCTTCAACTTTGGGGTCAATTCTAGAAAAATATCAACTATGAAAAATGAATATTTGAAATTTTACGGTCTGTTCATGACCGTATTGATATCACTCCAGACAGGAGGGTCTATTCAGGCCCAAGTGCCGGAGGGTGACAGACCGGGTCAATCCTTCGGGATCCGGCTGGGGTTTAAACAAGTCTCCCTGCTGGACCGGAATACATCCAGCCTGATTTACCGGGGTTCGGTGCCTGTACTCGGTTTTGAATACCGGAAAACAAAAGGATCCGGGTTATATCTGGCTGATCTACAGGCAGGCCGTGGGGCATTCTTCCCAAAAAAATATCCCCACCGGCAGATTAACTTCCTGGAAGAGGATGTCTCGGGCGAAGTCACATCGGTCATGGTACCCATGCGGGGTACGACCTCTATAGCCCATCTTAAACTGGGCTATCTGCACCGGGTGAGTCATAGCGAGAATGCCGAGTGGTATCTCGGAGCCCTCATGATTGACGAAATGAGCTATCAGCAGGGATTCGTTACCCCCGGTTTGATGAACATCGCATCGGCATCTCCCATGACCGAAGTACGTTTTCATCCCGGCAACCAGACCTTCATAAATCTGAGCGTTGCCATTCCCATTGCTTCGCTCACCACCCGCAGCGCATACCACAACTCCGTATCGTTGCCCAATACCCAAAAATTTTCAGGATTCTGGGCCAATGGAACCCGGTTTGAAAGCATTGGTCAACACCGCCAAATCAATATGTCGGCGTCCATCTACCGCAACCTGGGAGACCATTTTCAGGCGGGATTTCAATATCAGTTCGCTGCCCTGAAAAATCAATATCCAAGAGCGCTGAAAAAGATGGAAAATGAATTCAGCCTCACGCTCCGGTTTCTTAAATAACATTCATCAAAGTCAACATTAAATAACATGCAAACAAAAATATGGCTTCTTTGCTCCATTCTGATCAGCCCAATCATTACCAGTTGTCAGAAGGAATTCGTCGGTATTGATTCCGGTGACACACCGACCTCCGTTTTTAATCAGATCTGGAAAGACTTTGATGAAAACTACGGATTATTTGAGGTAAAAAACATCAATTGGGACAGTGTACACCAGGCCCTTTCTCCCGGGGTCGATGATCAGATGACCGCGGCCCAACTGTATCAAAGTGTGGTTTCGATGCTCAGCATCCTCAACGACAAGCATGTCACCCTCTTTCCCGCTTCCAATCCGGAACTGCCCCGATGGAGTATCGATCTCGATCAGGATGGGGTTTATCACAACGAGGTATTTGATCTCGATGTCGTTAAGGAAAATTACCTCAGCGACCTGCATGAGCCCGCACCATTTGCACACTATGGCCGGATTAATGCAAAGACCGGCTATCTCCATTTGCAGCACATGGACGCCTCGAGAAAATCCTATGAGAAAGTTCTCGATGAAGCTTTTCAATTTTTCGCCGACGCAGATGCCCTGATTCTTGATCTGCGGGACTGTTCGGGCGGATATGATCCCAATGCTCAATATGTTGCCGGAAGATTCTGCATCGATCCACAGATCTACATGACTACCCGGAAGAAAAACGGACCCGCTCACGACGATTTTGCCGAAACCCAACATTACTATGTTGAACCTACCGGTAAAAGTCAGTTCAGCCGGCCGGTGATCCTCCTGACTTCTTCCCTGACTGCCAGCGCCGGAGAAACGCTCACACTGGCCCTGAAGACTCAAGATCACATCCGGCAGATGGGAGGCACCACCGCAGGTAATTTTTCAGACAACCCGATGTGGGAAGCCCCTAACGGCTGGTCATACACCATCTCGGTCGGTGACTACCGTGATGCCCGGGGACAGAGTTTTGAAGGCACAGGCCTCAAACCCGAAGTTGAAATCAACAGCAGCCGGGCGGCTCTGCAGGAAGGCCACGATCTCGTGCTGGAAAAAGCGATTGAATTGTTTTAAAACAACCCTTGGACGGCCGGTTTGATCAACCGGTCGTTCACTTAAAATCAGCATGAATCTATGGGCCGGATCCTTTGCCTCCTCTCCTTCTTTGTCCTTCCATTTCATTCTGTCTGGTCGCAAAATCCTATCCCCAATTCAGGGTTTGAAATTATGAGATATGAGCTATGAGTTATTGCTGATCGGATAAAAATGTTAACACCAGATTATTCTACATTCGGCGCTGCAGGGAGACGCGATGAACTGCTGGAATGGAGATTGATAATTTATTAATTATTTAATTAGTGATGATGAGTTTGAGAGGTGGTAACAAAAACAAAAATTCCAACCAGGGGAAATTTTTATTTGGTCAAATGCTGCAAACTATCCATAAGGGATCTACGCTTATTTAAGAAACCGGATCAATTCCTCCCGGTAGGAATCGGAGACCGGTATTTTCTTATCGCGAACAATCAACATATTCCCTTCCAAAAATTGAATGACCCCGGTATTAACAATAAAGGAGCGGTGAACCTGAATAAAGCTCACCGGTAGTTGCTCTTTAATGGAGCTTAATGTATGCTTGGTCATGATCGTCTGTTCCCTGGTAAAAACCCGCACGTAATCACCGTATGCCTGCAGATATAGGATTTCTGAGGTATGGAGGTGATAAATCCTCCTGCCTTCTTTAATGTTGATCCACCAGTGTACGTCTGTTTTATCTTTGTGCCGGTCGTCCAATAATGTACGTACCCGGTTTACCGATGTGAGGAAACGCTCCAGTGAAATGGGCTTGACCAGATAGTCAAAGGCATTGACTTCAAAAGCCTCAACCGCATACTCGGAATAGGCGGTGGTAAAAATGACCACCGGCGGATTGGCCACCAGCCTCATCAACTGCATCCCGCTAAGTCCGGGTAGATTAATATCCAGGAAAATCAGATCAACCGGATTTACCGTTAAAATCTGCTGGGCCTGGAGGGCATCACCGCATTCGGCCACCAGGGAGAAGTCAGACAACTGATCCAGATACTCGCGGACTATTTTCCGGGCGAGTGGTTCATCGTCAACAATCAGGCATTGGTAACTCACTCTCTGGCTAAATTGATCGATAAAGAAATCTGGTAGCTGTCCTGATCTTCCCGAACTTCTATTTTATGCTGGTCAGGATAGATCAAATGTAACCTCTTTCGGACATTATCCAGTCCGACGCCGCCCCTTTCCCCGTTTTTCATTCGTGGTTTGTTGTTAAACGAATTAAAATGAAGCTGATCATTGGAGATACAGAGTTCCAGATGAATGACTGGTGCCTGGCGGTTACAGTGAACAAAGCAGTTTTCCACCAGGGGAATCAGGAGCAACGGGGCGATCACATGCTGATCAAATTTTCCTTCTTTCCGAAAGTTGACCTCAGCTGCCTGTGTTAACCGCAGTTTTTCAATTTCGAAATAATTATCCAGATATTCCACTTCGTTTTTCAAAGGTACCAGATCGGCATCCGTATCATAAATCATATATCGCAGGGCATCCGATAGACGGCTCAGATAAGCCCTGACCTGAGGATCCGCACCGGCCAGCGCATAAATGTTATTCAGACTGTTGAATAAGAAATGCGGATTAATCTGGGATTTCAGATTTTTCAACTGCACTCGGTGATTTTCCTTTTCCAGTTGCAGCTCTTTGTCTTTCAACATAAACCAACCCACCGACAAATGGAGAAGGAGAGAAAAAACGACATAGGATCCGACAAACTGCACGATCTGCCAGGCAGAATAGTAAGCAATAAAATAATACCCGGTCAACCAGACCGGAACTAACGATTCGAAAATAAGAAAATACAGGGCAGTGGCAGTCACCACTAAAAAAATCACTGCCAGGAAGTAAGATAAAAACCGGTCTTTTTCAAAGAGTTGCCGGATGAGAAATAAATTAAAATAGACCGCCACGGCCAATGGAATGTGAAATAATGCCGTATAGATAATATCTCCTTTGCCGGTATTGTAGTCAATCGTAAATAGTTTATAGAGGAGATAATAAGAAAGTCCCCACAAAATACCATGAAATAATATTTTATATGCCGTGTGAATTTTCATCAGCTGAATTTATCGGAGCGGAATTAAAACCTCGGGATCATCAAATAATCGAGGTTCATCGCTGTAATTATCGATAAAATCCCGAAGCTCCTGCGTAGGTGCTGTCAAAACGATACCATCTTCACCGATTATTTCATGTTTCAACCGGATTCTTTTTTGTTTAATCAATTCTTCAACATATTCGCTGTGCAGGGGAAAGATACGAAGGTTCTCTCCGGTAAATTCAACCTTTGCGAAGGTGTGGCCGGGAATAAAATTGGTAGCAAACCGCCCCTGAAATAGTTTATGCGATTCACTGTTGGGTTCGAAATCCATCAGCAGGTGCTGATTGATCCGGGTAAGGTTGACCACCATATCGTAAGTCACCGTATCACCGTCGATCACTTCCCGGTGGATCAGGGTATATAGAGGCAGGGTATCGATCTCAACGATGGTAACATTTTCCGGCATATGCGAAGTGGGCATCAGGGTATGGATCATATTGGTATCATTGGTTTTATAAGTAACGCTGATCACTCTTTCAAAGGTCCAGCCCAAAGGGTAGTAAGCATAGGCGATTTTCTGCCGTTCACCGGCACGCTTTATTCGATCGGTCATTCCCTCCGAAGTGGATAATGATGATTTTGACCAGACTCCCAAAATCCGGTCATCCGTGGTCCGGGTTTGCTCCGTGACAATGCCATGGAGCGAAGGTATGCAGCTGCTAATGGCAAACAACACCAGGGTCAGGAACAATAATGCGATGTTTTTCATGACTTTCCGATTTATGGTACAAACTTGCGATGCCTCCTACGATCACACAACAATAGTCGTTGGTCAGGCCGGAATAGTCGGTGAATTGGGAATTGATCCAGGGGGCCATGACCCCTTGGAGACCTTTTGACAAAAATCTCTGGTGAGTCGACTCCATCCAGTGGGTCAATGTCCACTGGAGATCTTTATCGCCATCTCCGGGGTTCGCTTTAGTTGTCTCATGGTTACTTTCCCAATTCAAGAATTACAATTAAACAGTAAAACAATTAACATTCCCAACATCGAACAATAGCCGCTGCCAGCCTTTCATTAGGAGTGTTAATGATATTGAGTAACCTAAAACAACAAAATTATGCGAGTCAACACATTGTCGGCTTCAACCCTGGCGGGGAATGAAGTCAGGAATCCCCAGGGTGAAAACCTGGGTCACATCAAGGATCTGATGATCAACCTGCAGGATGGATCGGTGGCTTATGCAGTATTATCGTTTGGTGGTTTCCTCGGAATGGGTGACAAATTGTTTGCCATACCCTGGGAAAGCATCAGAGTCGATCAACACAATAAATGCTGCGTCATCGACATTCCCAAAAACCGGCTGGAGAAGGCCCCCGGGTTTGATAAAGACCACTGGCCAAAGGCAGGTGACACCACCTATCTGACCAAAGTTTATGAATACTATAAGGCCAGACCATTCTGGGAGTCTGCCGTCGAAACATATAAATGATCTGTCTCAGTGAGTAGAGACGTTTGGTTTTCGTTTAGAAGTTCGTTACAGAAACCTCCCCTGGCGGGAGGTTTTTTTAATCATGCTCGAATCTCTATCCATAAAAACTAAAAAGAAGAGCAGACTTCTTATCTTCAGGTATGCAGTCCCGGATACCACATGTCTTCCCTGTCAAAAATTGAAGCATACCTGTACCGCAACCGGTATTTTCTCTCGTGGTGCCTGGGTATTTCTCTACTGGTATTCGGCTTTGAAGTTCTTCATACGACCCTGTCGATCGACGAAGAGGCCTCCTCCCTCCACCGCGGACCCATGCAGGTCTTCATCAATCATGACCGTTGGGCCATGTATGTCTTGTCCCTGCTTTTTCAGTGGGGTCCTTCGCTGCCTTACTTCCATATTTTGATCGCGATCTTTGCCAATCTGGCCGCTTTTCAGTTGAGCCTACGGCTATGGGTTCCGGATGCCGGCAGAGAACGTTATCCGGCGTCCGTCTTTGCCCTGGGATATCCGATGATGGCCTTTGTCTACGAATTCAATATCGTCCAATACGGATATTACATCGGACTGATTTTTGCGGTAGCAGCAGTGGTAACCTATGTGTATATCCAGCGGGTAATGGCCAGATACTTCCTCACCATTTTGTTGCTGATCTTGGCCCTGGCCGTTTATCAGTCGCTGTTTTTTGCCGCTCCCGTAGTGTATTTTCTCTACCTCGCCGGTCAGTATCTGCTGGGAAAAGGCAAACCTTCATTCCCGTTGCAGGCATTATTTTTTATTGGATGCCTGATCCTGGCTGTTATCCTCCACGGATGGCTCTCCGGATGGCTCCGGCATTGGTTTGGTATCACCGACCACTATCAGGCCATCGAGCGGTTTTATGCAGCCTCGTACCTGGCCACCTGGAACCCGGTTTTCGTGATCCGTGAGATCGCGGCCCTGTTGTTGGGACAACGCTGGTATGTGGGGTATCTCACGGGGGTCGTTGTGGTGATCAGTTTGGGTTTGATCTTTTACCGCATCTTGCAACTTCCGGCAAACAGGCTTGCGGCCCTGATTTGTTTAAGCTTGGCAGTGCTGGCTCCTTTTTCGCTGGTGGCAGTGACCGGTCAACCCTGGCCGGTCCGGACCTTTATCTCGTTGCCCCTCTTACTGGCGGGCATAGTCCTGCTGGCAGTGCGTCTGGCTCCGTCATCCCTGAAATTTCTGTTAGCCGGGCTCACCCTGGTGTGTCTCGTGTACTACTGGGGTTCCAGCACCCGGCTGTTTTACACCAACTATATCGTCTGGCAGCGGGACAAATTACTGACCAACCGGGTAGTACAGCGGTTGGAAGACCGTTTTGGCAACCAGCTGGGTCAGACGCCGGTTCCCCTGGTGATCACGGGTACTCCCTCGCGGCCGGGGAATCAGCTGTACTTTCAGGAGGAAACGGCTGGAGGATCCTTATGGGACTGGGATGGTGGCGTGGAACGCCGGATTCTGTCGATGTTTCAGATCCTTGGTGTCGACTATTTCCGGGTTCCCACCCGGGAAGAACGGTTGAAAGGTCTGGAACTGGCTAAAACCCTGGAAAACTGGCCATCGGAACGGTCGGTTGCCGGCGACCGGCAGTTGATGGTGCTCCGGTTTGGGCCACCCAACCAACGACAGCTGCGAGAGGCGGGTCTTGGTGATCCGGCAAAATGAGATCATCAGGTACCAGCCCGCTAGGCGGAACTTTTCCCGGGCCGGATGAATTTTCAAAATGACGGAAGAATTGTATATTTGCCCACCTTTTTGGGTAAAGACCCGGTGGATAAGAAACAGATCGACTACGCAAATACTATGGCGATCGGGGTCGCCTTCGCCAAGGCTTCGGCGCCCGGAGAGGGCGTGGTAGCTTCCCCGACGCTAAAGGTCGGGACAGGTAGCCCGATGCTATGGTCGGGACAAGCAGCTTCGCCACCACTTATTTCTTGGCGTGGTAGCTTCCCGACGCTATGGTCGGGACAAGCAGCTTCGCCACCACTTATTTCTTGGCGTGGTAGCTTC
>CAYRYD010000034.1:59719-61252 GCA_964428345.1 uncultured Saprospiraceae bacterium
ACGCTATGGTCGGGACAAGCAGCTTCGCCACCACTTATTTCTTGGCGTGGTAGCTCAGCTGGTCAGAGCGCAGGATTCATAATCCTGAGGTCGGGAGTTCAAGCCTCCCCCACGCTACACAAACCAAGCACTTCATCATTTGGAGTGCTTTTTTATTTGTACCCATGGGCTGATTCATTGATCCAATTGACCGGAATGAAATGGAGCGTTGGGACCTCCCCAATCAATGAGATCCCAAATCTCTGATTTGGCCGATCGAATTGATCCCGACCGCAATATTACCCAACTTACAGTCAATTTCATACTGGTCATACAAGGATTGCCAACTTCATTGTTTAAATTTTCTGATGATAGGACTTTAAATACGTCTTTCGTGATATTGATAGGGTTTGATGCTCTGAAAAGACACAGTCCTCCTCTTCGCTTCCATGAGATCATATTGGTTTTGCAATCTGAGCCAGTAGCCCTCAGATAAACCAAAGAACCGGCATAATCTTAAATCTGTATCGGCGGTGATGCCACGCGTTCCTTTTACTATATGGTGAATGCGGTTTTTTGGCACACCGATGGCTTCAGCAAGCTTTGTCATTGACATGCCAAGCTCCTCTAAGAATTCCTCCTTTAGAATAATCCCTGGGTGCGGGTTTGTTATTTCTTTGTCCATCATCTTTCGTCCATCTAATGATAATCAACAATATGTACTTGAAAGGCTTTGCCATCATCCCACCGGAAGCAAATCCTCCATCTTTGGTTAATGCGTATGCTCATTTGTTCCGATCGATCCCCTTTTAAAGCCTCTAATTTGTTACCCGGTGGATTCTTCAAATCTTCCAGTGTCTGAGCCGCATCCAGCTGACGAAGCTTCCTCAGTGCACGATCCTGCATGTCTGGTGGAAACTTTCTGGAATACTTACCATTCCATACTTTTTCTGTTTCCTTACAGGAAAACTCCTGGATCATGCTTACTACCTTTCATCATACAATGATAGCATGTTACGAGTTACGTAACAAGTACTTTTTAATTTGAGTTCCTCATAATGCTCATCATTTACTTTAATCAGAAATCAAGTACGGATGAAAGAGCATCATCCGCATCCTTGTGAATGAAGGACTTCTGGTAGTCTATCATGGTGGTCACACTCGTATGCCGGTATAGCTTTTGCAGCATTTGAATGGGTATTTTTTGTTTTACCCATGGTCTGATTCATTGATCCAATTAAGATCGGAAGTTCACGTCAATGAGATCCCAAATCTCTGATTTGGCCGATCGAATTGATCCTCATTAGCCGTCTCCGACCAGGAAAACAGGAAAATAATGTATCTTCTGTGTTGACATCCGAGGTGTAAGAGATTAATCGATTTAAAGTTGATTTGATGGATATGAAAAGGTTCAAAAATAAATACCGCATTCAGTCTGTCCGCGCCCAATGGTGGGACTATGGCTGAAGCGGTGCCTATTTCATCACTATCTGTACTCATAACCGTGTACCATATTTTGGAGAAATCGTGGCTGGAAAAATGAATCTGTCCAAA
>CAYRYD010000035.1:0-59611 GCA_964428345.1 uncultured Saprospiraceae bacterium
TCACTGGCACAGTTTGGACTGAAATGAGTGGCACAGTTTGGTCCGTTTTATACACAAAAGAGTTTTACAGAATTTTATGCATATTGATACAGATTCAAACTCCCTCAGTTCGAATGTAGTTCGTGACCTACTATTGAGTAAATCAGGAGACCTTTGGATCGCAACTGAAAACGGTTTAGACCAATTCATTCTTGAAAGCAATACCTTTCAGCATTATTTGCCAGGTCAAATTATCATTTCATTTACTGAAATTGGAAAGCACCTGTTCCTGGGTACTGCAAAAGGCCTGTTCAAATTTGACCAAATAAATAAGACCGTCTCCAAAGTCACATCAGTTCCCAATGAACCCATCCGCATTCTCCTTCAAGACAGAGATGAAATCCTGTGGGGAAGTATTTCAACTGCTGATGGACTGATTCGCTATGACCCTGCAGAGGATAAGATATATTCATACAAACATGATGACAACAATCCTAATTCCATCAATGGTCATAATATATACTGCGCTTTTCAGGATCAATCTGGTTTAGTATGGCTGGGTGGAAATGGAGTTGACATTCACAATCCGGGAAAAAGGCATCTCTTGAGTTTCCCTTTTGACAAAGTAGACAGTGTCATTGGAGTTGCCGGATATCCAGAAATATTTGAATACGAACCGGCCAGAATCCTAATGGGTATTCGAAACAGGGTTGCGGAATTTGATTATAAGAATAATACCATGTCTACTTTCCCAATAAAACCTTCAGACCACATACAGCAGTGGGACAGGGGAGTGACCTGCTATTACGAAGAAAAATCGGATAGGTTGTGGATGGGTACAATGGGTGGAGTTTTCCTCTATGATAAGAATAAGAACTCGTTTGAATACTTTGGGCATGACCCATTGGATTCATGCACCATATCAGACGATAGAATCAGGGATATCCTACAGGATAAGGAAGGCAATATCTGGATTGCAACCTTTGCAAGTGGGATCAATCGATTCGACAGATCCAAAAAATGTTTTGTGCGGTACTACCATGATCCTTCCGATTCCTCCAGCATCAGTAATGATGCTATCCGAATCCTGTACCAGGATAAATCCGGAAGATTCTGGGTTGGCACCAGAGGTGGTCTGAATCTTTACCATCCGGAATCCGATTCCTTCTCCCACTATCTGCACGATCCTGAAAATCCAAACTCCTTAAGTGAGAATACAGCCTTTGCCATTCATGAAGACAATGAGGGCTATCTATGGATCGGAACTTTCGGAGGTGGCTTAAATAGACTAGACATCAAAAACAATCAATTCATACACATAGCTGTCAATGACGGACTTCTAAACAATAATGTCTATTCAATCATAGAAGACAGTGCTGGAAATCTGTGGCTGGGTACTTCCGAGGCGATATCAAAATTTAATCCATCAACTAAGAAAGTCACTAACTATACATCAGAGGATGGCCTGTTCAATGCACAATTTGCAGCATTCAGTTTTGGTTTCAGTAAAAGTACTGGTTATCATTTTTATGGAGGTGAAAAAGGTCTCGATATTTTTCATCCAAAATACATGCAGCAGGATTCATTTATGCCTAAAATCGCAATAACTGATATTTCAGTACTCAATAAACCATTGAAAACTCGTACCGACGCAAATTCGATTGAGGGAGAATATTACCTTGATAAAAACATATTTTTTACAAAAAAACTTAATTTACCTTACGATAGTAAAGTCTTCACCATTTCCTTTGCCTCATTGGATTACTCAGCCCCTCACAAAATACAATATGCATACTTACTTAAAGGATTCGACAAAGAATGGCAATATGTCGGAAACCAAAAATCAGTTACATACACCAATTTAGATCCCGGATCATATACTTTTATGGTTAAAGGTACCAATAGTGATGGAGTTTGGAATGAGAAAGGTACCTCACTAATTATACGTATTATTCCTCCATGGTACATGACATGGTGGTCAAGGATTATTTATATCTCATTTATCACTGCCTTAATATTTCTACTGTTTCGATGGAGAACAAAACAGCAACGTATAAAAATACAAATACAGGAAAAAGAGATCAAACTTAACGAAGAAAAGCTTGATCAGGAACAAAAGGTCATTTCAGAACTTGAACGGGTCGATCAATTAAAGAATGATTTTCTGGCAAACACATCGCATGAACTTCGTACGCCTTTGAATGGCATTATTGGTATTACTGAATCTCTAAAAGACGGTATTGCCGGAGAACTACCTCCTGAAGTTATCAATAATCTGGATCTGATATCTTCCAGTAGTCAACGATTAGCTCATTTAGTCAACGATATACTTGATTTCTCCAAAATGAGGAATCAAGACCTCACACTTCATATCAGACCAGTTGACATATACTCACTCATAGATGTTGTCATTGCACTACTCAAACCCCTTGTAGTCAGATCCAAACTTACATTGAACAACAAACTGGAGGATGATCTGCCGCTGGTCCAGGCCGATGAAAATCGTTTACAGCAAATTCTGTTCAATTTATTGGGTAATGCGATTAAATTCACTCAACAAGGCGAAATTACTATCACTGGTAAACGAAATGATGGAATGATAGAGATTTCGATCATAGACGAGGGAGTCGGAATTCCAAAAGATAAAATCGACGATATCTTTATGACATTCTATCAGGTAGATTCCGGCATGACCAGAGAAAAGGGCGGCACTGGGCTGGGTTTGTCAATTACAAAAAAGCTGGTTGAACTTCAGGGCGGTCAGATTTTTGTAGAGTCAGAAGTAGGCAAAGGATCAAAGCTTACATTTACATTGCCAATTTCTGACTCAGACACAATAAAGACAAAGTCTTCAGGGAAAAATATTCACAGTGGAATTCAATACCAGATTGATGATGCACAGAAGCGAAAAAGGCCCGCTGAAAGTGTCAATGGTCACTCTCATGGCAATATTTTAATAGTTGATGATGAACCGATTAATCTTCAGGTATTGAGTAACTATCTGACTGCTGCGGGTTATCGGGTTACCGAGGCTTTGAATGGCATTGTAGCATTGGAGCTATTGGAAGTCAGGGGGGTGTTTGATTTGGTAATTCTGGATATCATGATGCCCCGGATGTCAGGATACGAGGTTTGCAGGCGCCTCCGGGACATCTATCTGCCCAATGAAATGCCCGTCGTAATGTTAACGGCAAAAAATGCGATTTCAGATCTGGTTTCAGGATTTGAAACAGGTGCGAATGACTATTTAGCCAAGCCATTCTCCAAAGATGAACTTTTAAGCAGAATAAGGACTCATTTAAACCTTCATCGCGTTTTCAAGGCAACTGGTAAATTCGTGCCTCATGAATTTTTAAAATCCGTAGGACGAGAGTCCATTACAGATGTACTATTGGGTGATCATATTGAGAAAAATGTCACTGTTCTCTTTAGTGATGTAAGAGATTTTACAAGTATTTCGGAACAGCTCACACCTGAAGAAAGTTTTCAATTCGTGAATCAGTATGTTGGTCAAATGGGACCCATTATTCAACAAAATGATGGTTTTGTCAATCAGTATTTAGGAGATGGAATCATGGCAATTTTTCCATCCAATGCAGAGTATAGCCTGCAAGCTTCAATTGAAATGCACAGGAAAATCATGGATTATAATTCAGACACAAAAAATTCGAAATATCAAATCCATATCGGGATCGGGATACATTCAGGACCATTGGTGATGGGAATCATTGGAGATGATCAACGAAATGACACAGCTACCATTGCCGATACGGTAAATATCTCATCTCGATTAGAGGGCCTCACGAAACACTATGGTGCAAAAATATTGTTAAGTGAAGATAGTATCTTAACAATGGTTGTTAATGGGAAGTTTAACTTCAGGCAATTAGGCAAGGTAGTAGTAAAAGGTAAGAAAGAACCAATAACAATATATGAATGCATTGATGGGGATCCACCATTGGTTTTTGAGTCAAAACTTGCATCCTTAACTTATTTCAATCAAGGTATTGAAAATTTCTTTTCCCGAGAATTTCCTGAAGCCTCTGCTCTATTTTCCAAAGTATTGAAAATATGCCCGGATGATCATGTGGCACGCTACTTTTTGAGCAAGGCCGGCAAGTACATCCATGAAGGAGTTCCCGATAATTGGTCCGGTACACTTTCAGTAAAGTAACCTCTCAAATGCACAAAACCCTTTGTCAATCAATACCTCTTCTTCGTCCAATCTTTCGAGCAGAATGAATAATGGCCCCTACACTGCCCCCCTACTTGCTGCAAAGTTATCACTTGGCACTATTATGAAATTAAAAGAAATCCAGAATTATTCGTTTGAATGCATGGATTAGTTTTTTCACCCCTTCGGGGTTCTCTAATGTTTTATACTTCAATACTATAGTCATATCATCCCTTCGGGAATAAAATTATCAGTAATAAAGACTTCTTTCCAACCCACCGGTCCACCCATCCGACCATTTACACCTGGGAGTTGGTGGGAGTGGCTGCCAGTCATCCTGTCACAAAATCGCGCGATTATTCTTTTATCAAAGCGCATACAGACTCATGATGTAGTCCAGAAGATGGTTGATCTCTTCTTCACTAAGGCCATCCAGTAAATTTTCGTACATCAGGGATTGCATCTCCTCTTCAATCTTGTAGATCTCCGCTTTGGGTATTTGTACTACCTGATTACCGATCAGCATCAGGGATACGGTTTGTTCATCGGTATGCACTACCCTGCCCAGTTGCACCTTCCCGTCTTTTTTGGTAATGCGTGAGGCGACCATGCTGGGCTTGATGATTTTTGATGGATAGAGGATCTCATCGAGGATTTCCTCCCGGGTAAATCTTTGTCCTGCATCTTTCAGATTAGGCCCGAGCCATTCGGTTGCACCATCCACCGCATGACAAGCCAGGCAGGCGCGTTCGGCAAAAAGCTGTCTGCCCGCTTCCACTGAGCTGGCGGTAAAATCACCCGAGGGTGCGGTTCTGGTCTTCAACGCTGTATTTTCCAGCGCGGAATCATAGATGAGCTTAAAAAATCCTCCGGTTTTTTCCTCAGTCACATTATACCAATAATCAGAAAGCCCGTGGTGGGCGAGGTAGAGTTCTCCCCGGGTATTGAAGGCCAGGCCGGAGAGTTTTGGGATGTCGGCCATCGCCTGTTCCTCAATAAGATAGTTTCCATCCTCCTGCCGTGACAAACGTAACCGCGCCACTGCACCGCGGGTCCAGCGCTCGCCCGGGCCATAAAATGCCACGAAGAGATCTCCGGCGGTGCCAAAATCATTCTCCACAGCATTGAAGATCATCCCTGATGGTGCCACTTCGGTGGTGAAAGTATGCGCCGGTTCCATCGCAGTAGTTGCTTCCGGATATTTCTTCGGATTATGGCCATAGTATGCACCCGTCTGCAGCCGATTCAATTCTTCCCTTGGATTCCCTCCACCTTCATTGTCGATGAAGAACAATTCACCGTGCTGGTTGAATGCCATATCCGGCACCGATCGGATACCGGTGGCCACTTTCTCCACTTGTCTGCCATCTGGAGAGATGCGTAAAATAGCCCCGCGTTGCCTTTCCGGATCCGGAGATGCGCCTGAATTCCAGGAGTCAGTCGTCAGATTAAAATACAGCCATCCGTCCGGGCCAAAGCATAGACCGGTAGTCCATTCATAGGGGTGCGAACTATGGGGAAAATCATCGAAAAACGTCCAGCTGGTATCCGCTTCGTTGTCTCCATCACTATCGAGAAAAATCCGGATCTCTTCCCGGGTTCCGATGTATACGGTATCTCCCCGGTGCGCAAATCCGGTGGGAGAATGCAATCCGTAATCGGCAACGTTGGCATATAATCGAGCATTATCTTCCAGTCCGTCGCCATCCGAATCCTCTAAAATATAAATCTCTCCGCTCTGGTTGGCTGCAAAAATCCGATTCCGCGGACCGGAAGCAATGCAAACGGGATTGACAATCGTAACTCCATGGAGTATAGGTAGCTGGATAACCCGGTATGGACCATACACCAAATGGCCGGATTCCTGACTGGCTTTCTCCACTTTGCCGCATTGCCACAGCATCAGTAAAACGGATAATATGATCGGCATACCCGGTAGAAAAGGTGTTTTGGTCTTCATGGTTATCAGGTATGTACTTAATCCTATGGGCTTCAATCACTAAGATAATCGCTTTACCGGATCATTTACAGAATTGATTGACTTTTCGATGACTTCATTTTCAAGTGGATTGTCTCCCCGCATCTCCCAATATACAATGTGGCTAAAATGACTTCTCGTTGCCTCAAACTGACTTCCAGAAATTCTCTGGTGTGGTCTGTACTCTGCCACGAAGTTCTGCTCTATGAGCAACTACGGCTTATTGAAAGAAGAAGTAGTGTCCAAAATGGATTCGATCAATCAGCGGCAATTCTCCCGGCGAACACCGGGTTTTAATCCATTTTGTCGCTCTTTCTTTTTTGAGTCACCTTCAACGCTGGAAGCAGTGGTTCAGTGTCAACCAGTTCAAGAGATTTTATCATGTGAAAAGTGCCTGTCTTGTATTTGAGAAAGTGAGAGGTTTGAATGTGGGCCTGATACGCTTCTGCACTTGCATAGATTTCAAGGATAGTAAAGTGCGTCGGATTTTCTTTTTCCGACAGAGCGTATATCGTCAGTACTCCTGGTTCTACCTGCAAAGCCGCTTCAATGCCTTCCTTGAGAAACACTTTGTAACTCTCCAGATGTACCGGGTCAATCACTAATTTAGCCAGCCTGACGACCTGTCCTTTTTCCTGGGCAAAGGCTGTTTGGAATATAACCTGCATGAGCGTCAATGCAAGAATAATTTGTATTGATTTCATATCAATGGATGCTTGGACTAGTACGTAAATGGGCTCTCCATCAGAAACAGATTTCTTCTTATTAAACTGCCTGGTGAACAGTATTGTTGACTGCCAACTTGATTTCCGTAACTGCTGCAAAATTTTCAGCGAGTGATTTTTGAAGCAGCGATGGTCTCATTCACTTGAAACCACCAGTACAAAGGTAACTGTCGATCGGATCCGCCAAAGTTAGTTTAGTATATTTATCAACTCAATTTATTTAACCAGGTCATTGATCAGGAGTATAGGAGTGTTTAAACAGACCTTGCGGAACGACATATTGTCACCTGTTACCAGGTGGAACCTGCAGCGGATCATTCCATTCGGCGTGATCTGGCTAATCAGTGGTTGGTTATTTCTTGCCATAGAATTTGCTGCAGTCGAGCATATGACGAATGGGCAAGTACCGCGATCAGAATGGACCTGAAGATTTTCATCTTCGCAAGCATCTCCATCATTATCGTCGGCATGTTACTGGGACTGATGGAGATTGTTTTCGTCCATAAGCTCTTCGCCGGTCTCAGTTTCGGGAAGAAACTGTTCTATAAGTTGGTCTTTTATGCCGTCTTTTTTTCTCTGATCGTCCTGATCACCTTCCCTATTGTGGCCAGTTCCTCACTCATCGCCCTCCGCTTCATCCATCATGTCGAGCATAAAGCGGATGATGTCGGTAGTGGTCACGATCCCCACGACCCGGTTGCCTTCCTGCACGGGGATGGCGTGAAAGTCGTTTTCGGTAAAAAGCCGGGCAACATCCCGGAAAGGAGTATCGGTGGTTACGCTGACCGGATCCGGGGTCATCAGATGCCGGACCTTGAGCTCCCGGACCCCTATCGGTGAAGGCTCCGGTAGCATACCCCCCAACTTCCGGGTCACATCTACCAGACTAAGCATACCCACCAGCTGACCCCGGGATACGACCGGGGCATGCCGGATATTGTGGTTGCCAAACAGAAGTTCTGCATCGACAATATTGTCCTGGGCATCCAGGATAAAGACATCTTTGGTCATTACAACATCAATGGGAACGATCGGAATCATGAAATCATTTTATCCGTAAAATAGCATTAAATTCTACAAAATACAAACACTCTTGCCGGGGAAAAACAAGGTAGATCCTGCGTTGTGCCCATTCTTTTCGTCAAATTGATCGCAGTCAATCCGCCGGTTCTGACTTTGGGGTAATCTCCTGTCCGAAAAAGTACTATGCCTTGACGTTGTTAATGACTTTGGTGCCTTGCGATCTGCTGGCAATCGTTGCGTAACCAGTTTTTCGAATATCCTCCTACCCTTTCCACAGATAGGGAAACAGCACCAGGGACAAACCGATAATCAGCAAATCGACTGAAACAAGCAGGGTTACATCGCTTTCGACCATGGCCCAGGTAGCCGGAGTCAGGCATTTGACCGACAACCGGATCAGCGGCAATAAAAGCGGAATAATAACCGGAAGGCTGAGGATCATCATCATGGTGTTTTTATTGCGGGTATGACTGGCAATCGCCGAGACAAACGTAAAGTTGGAAGCAATCCCCAGGGAGCCCAACACCAGGGCGATGAGAAAGAAGGCGTTTTCCGATATTGGATAAACGGTCAGCAGGGAAAACAATAAAAGACTCAGGCCGGAGATCACCAGGACCAGGACGGTGTTATACAATAATTTGGACAACATGATGGCAATGGGGTCGCTCAGGATAAAATAGTAGATGTTGCGGTTTTCGTCTTCCTGGGCAAAGGACTTAAGCACCGCGTTTACGGAACCGAAGAGCACTACGATCCAAAAGAGGGTAATCCACGCCACTCCCGACACCTCACCGAAACTGAGAAAGACAATAAAGAAAGAGGAAAATACGTACAAAAAAATACCACCGAGACCAAACAATTGCCGGAAATCCAGCAATAAATCTTTGTGAATCAGGGCACGTAAATGCTTGAGCATACCGGTATTGGATCAGGTTCAAAGATAAAACACGGAACCATACCGGATATCATCTTTCATATAAAATAAAATAACTATATCTAAACTACACATTTACATATTTTTATCATAAATTTGTGCAAAGAACTAAGGTCGTAATAGCCATGCCCGTACTATTAATGTCCGGAATATTCTTTCTCTCTGTTGCCGCATCAGCAGTCGACAATGCCTCTTACTTTGAAGCCAAAGCCCGTCCCGGAGATGGAGTACTGACTATGCTGAGCCGTTACCACCTGAGTCAGGAAAGCTGTAATATCGAGGAATTTTACCGGCTGAACGCCATGAAGGCGGACGACTATCTGCTGGCTGACAGGGCTTATAAACTGCCGGTATTAATCTACCGGTATAATGGAAAAAGCATCCGAAGCACCATCGGCATCACCGATTACCAGCAGGCAGTACGGATTCAGAAATACAATGAACTCCTGCATCGCGAAAAATTGCAGGAAGCCGATTACCGGGTGAGCAAGGTGCTTTGGGTACCCTTCCACGAGCTGGGTTGTCAGGGCGCTGCCCCGGTTAAACCAGTCGCCCGGAAGAGCTACCATCTCCCGATTCTTGGTGCAAAAGAAGCCGATGTAGAAATTAAGTCGGATATCCTGAAAGATCAGGTCTACTATATTGTCGCCGGACATGGTGGCCCGGATCCGGGTGCGGTCGGAAAATCAGGCCGCTTCATGTTGTGCGAAGACGAGTATGCCTATGACGTCTCACTCCGTCTTTTTAAACTCTTACTGGAACAGGGAGCAAAAGCCTACCTCATCGTGGAAGATCATAATGATGGTATCCGGGATGAAGAGATCCTACCCTGTGATCAGGATGAGCGTTGCCGGGGTGCAGTGATCCCTCTTAATCAGGCCAAACGACTGAAGCAAAGGGTTGCCGAGGTCAACGAATTGTATCTGACCAACAAGAATAAGGGATTCGAACATCAAACCTGCATTTCCATCCATGTCGACAGTCGCAGCATCAATCACCGGCAGGATGTCTTCTTCTGTCATTATCCCACTTCCGCCAGCAGTCGTCAGCTGGCAGAAACCCTCCAGAAAACTTTTGCCCGCAAATACCGGAAATTCCGGGCAGGTGGTCACTATGAAGGAGAAGTTGATCCCCGGGATAACCTGTACGTTCTGAGGCATACCCTGCCAAAGAGCGTACTGGTAGAACTCGCCAACATCCAGAACAAGTCAGACCACCGGCGTATCCTTCAACCTTCCAACCGGCAGGCACTGGCCAACTGGTTATTGGAAGGTCTGGTCCAGTGTGCCCGGTAGGACGGGATCTTTTTCCTCTGGCCATTCCTGACCAATTTCTATAATACGATAAATTTCGTAGAAGAAATTTGCATCTTCCGGCAGATATACCTAATATTGTACGAAAGTATTCGTATTAAATATGTACAAGCCCACTGATGCCGAACTGGAGATACTCCAGGTTCTTTGGAAAAACGGACCAAGTACGGTCCGGGCCGTCAACGACGAAATCAACCGCAACAAACCCGAGGTAGGTTATACTACCACGCTCAAATTGATGCAGATCATGACC
This sequence comes from uncultured Saprospiraceae bacterium, assembly GCA_964428345.1. GTDB lineage: Bacteria > Bacteroidota > Bacteroidia > Chitinophagales > Saprospiraceae > JABDMH01. The sequence continues at coordinate 10,380 of CAYRYD010000035.1, forward strand.
GAGAAAAAACTGGTCACCCGGGATACATCCCAGCGACAGCATATCTATCAGGCTTCTGTGCCGGAAAGTATGGTCCAGGAAGGAATGATCAAAAATGTGATCGACCGTTTTTTTCACGGATCTTCCAAAAGTCTGATCATGCATGCATTGGGTCATGATGAGCCGACCCCGGAAGAACTGGCAGAAATCAAAAAATTAATCCGGCAGATTGAGGCCGAACAAAAATAAAAGCCATGCATTGGACAGACAATATCCTGGACCCACAGATCGTCCAGGCCCTGGGCAAAATGATCCTGCATTCTCTTTGGCAGGCCTCCCTGATCGCATTTCTGCTGTATACTGTATTGACCCGCATTCCCGAGAAAAAGGCCTGGCTCAGGCATGAAATCAGTGCCTTTGCCCTCTTTTTGGTTTTTGTGACGGCATTGTGCACCTTCATTGGGGAGCTATGGGTCGGGCCCCAACAGGTGTCGATAGAGGGAATGACTATTGCCAAACCCAGCCAACTGCTCCCGGACCTTTCCGCAAAGGCGTTGCAGCCTACTTATTACAGTGTCTATATCTGGCTTACCGGCCTGATCCTGCTGTTCTTGCGGTTTCTGGTTGGTTATTTCAACATTTTCCGAATCAGGAGTCAGGCAACACCGGCTTCCGGCTGGCAGCAACAAATCATGCAGGGCTTTAAAAAGAAACTACGTCTCCGCACTGAAATACGGTTGGTGGAGTCAAAACTGGTAGATCTGCCGGCCACTATCGGCTATCTCAAACCGATCATCCTTCTACCAGTGAGTTCTGCCATCCAACTGACTCCGGTGCAGCTGGAAGCGGTCATTGCCCATGAACTGGCCCATATCAAAAGATCCGATTATGCGATGAATCTGATCTATACGACCATTGAAATAATCTTCTATTTTCATCCGGCCGTCTGGTGGATTTCCTCCCAGCTTCAACATGAAAGAGAAGCCAGTTGTGACGATCTGGCAATTCGCCTCACCGGCAAAAAGAAAAGCTATTTACAAACCCTGCTTGAATTGAAAACGCAGGCAAGTACCCCATACCTGATCATGGGGATCTTTGGAAAAAAAGGCTCGTTATACCGGCGATTCAACCGGCAATTGCTCACACCAGATAACAAATCAAAAACTATGGAAAGAATGACCACTATTGCCCTGCTTTTATTTGCCCTGGCCGGTCTGGCCTTCAGCAGCCAGGGAAAAAACCTGCAGGCTGACCCCCATCCGGTACCTGCATTAAGCAACCAACCGGTGCAGGATACAATCCCTAAACAGAAGATCAAATCGACTCACCGGATCAAGACCGATCTCAACGGGCACCGGTATGAGATCCTGCAGGAGAATGGCAAGATCGTCCACTTTAAGGAAGACGGTAAGAAAATTGACGTCGCCCGGTATGAGGAATACCGCCAGGTCCTTGACAAACTGCAGTACATGCTGGATAACCCTCCTCCTCCCCCGCCCGCCCCTGAAATGCCGCCAGCACCACCAATGCCGGATCGTGCACCGGTGCCACCTCCTGCCCCTCCGGCACCCAATGCCCCCACGCCTCCGGCTCCTCCATCTCCGGTAGAACATATACCGATACCTCCGGCTCCTCCGGCACCACCTCAGATGAAGGAAGAAAAGATTCAATGGGAGATTGAGGAAATGATGGCCCGTACGGAAGCCGAAATGCGAAAGCATCAGGCAATGCTGCAAAAAGAAGAAAAGAAGATCCGGGATCAATGGGAAAAGGCAGCACTTGCTCAGGAAAAGGCAGTCCGGCATGAGATAGACCGGGTTCGTGAACTTCAAAACAAGGAACTCGACATCCAGCTCCAAAAGGAATTATCCCAATTGGAAGAACTAGACCTCAGTCAGCGTCAGGCACTGGAAGAAGCCAGAATCACCGTGGAAAAACAGCTTCAACACTCCGAAGAACAACTTAAGCAGGTTGAGAAGGAATTGGAGATGACGATACAACGGCAGAAAAAAATGAGAATGGAGTAAGGACTGATTCCCTTTCAGGTTTTGCAGACATCGGATATTATGAGTTTCAATTGAAGCTGTACAGTAACTCACCCCATACACATTGTCTGGGATTTTCTCAGAGATACAACAGCTGACATCCGCGAATATCGCTTTGATCCAGGCGACCGATGATCTCGAAGGTTCCGTCGGCGTAACGAATACCCAGGTCTCCGGTGGCGATGAAGGAGCAGGTATGAATATTGGCGAGATCCATAATCTGGACAATACCGCTTTTACCCGGCGGCACTTCGGACAAGGGATCACTGATCTCACGGATGCTAATCTGCAGGGATGGAGGTGGTTGAAACCGGCCTTCAAAATCAGAATAGGCCTGTGACATCAACTCCGTCATACCATATTCGGAGAAGACATTCCTGGTGTTAAATCGCTGAGCCAGAAAAGCGTGCAGGTCACTGCGCGTCAACTCGTCTCCCCGGCCTTTCATGCCGCCGGTCTCAATGATCACAGCGTCCGGAGGTAATTCCAGGCCATACTTTTCGGCAAAATCGAGGAGGGCAAAGGTCACACCAAGGAGCAGGAGTTTCTTTCCGTTGCCGGAATACTCCCGCAACGCATGCTGTAACCCGGCAAAGTTATAAAGGTAGAAGGCCGGTACTGTCTGACCCGTTTTCTGTAAAAATCCACTGACCATCGCCACCAGAGAGCTATCACCAGCCTCCAGGTAATTGGGTAGCAGGGCAAACAAAAGGTAATCATCGAGGCTACCAAACCGGGCTTCAAACAAACGGATGGTATGCTGCTGATAATCCCTCAGAGACCTCACGAGATGCTGCGAACGCATCATTCCGGTCGTGCCGGAACTGAGAAAGACTTTTTCCGGTGTCCAGGTGCCGGTCTGAATGCGGTGATGTTTAAAGGCTTCCACCGGCAGGCAGGGGTACCCCGCCAGGTGATCCGGATCCCGGTGTAGTTGGTCCAGAAATTCCCGGTAAATGGGACACCATTCCCGTTGATGATTAAACACCGACCGGACAACCTTATCAAAGTCAAATCCGGGATCAAAATAAACCGGACTACCTGGTTCCAAATCCGATACTTCAATTCTCTCAACGTTCATCCTATAAAATTTGTAATTTCAAACGGTACTTAACAACCATGACTGGTATATTTTCGTTTTGAAGTGCAGATGAAAAAACTGATCATTCTTCTTTTACTGGTCGTCACCCTTGGTTGGGGTTGTCTTGATGGCCCGGACTATCCACTCGAACCGGTCATTGAAATGCTGGGCATCACCAACGACACCATGGTTCAGGATCAGTTCAACACCGATTCTACCGTTATCGTGATAGGATTTACCGACGGAGACGGGAATATCGGAAGCGATGATCACGTAAATGTTTTTGTGAAAGACCTCCGGGATAATTTTATCTCCGATCAATACCGGATCCCGACCCTGCCGAATGAAGGTGCTAAAAAAGGGATCTCGGGAGAGCTTTTTATCACGCTGTATACCACCTGTTGTACCTATCCGAACGGTGCTCCACCCTGTGAGCCTTCCGTGGAGTTTCCCACCAATACCCTGGTCTATGAGATTTATATAATGGATGAGGCAGGCAATATGAGCAACTCCGTACGCACTCCCCCCATTATTTTAAAATGCGACTGAGCCGGTTTTTAATCAAAGACCCAATGCCCGGCTGGCAGCTTCGACCGTCTTTTTGCTGTTGCCAATGAATATCTCACCGTCAATAAAGATCACCGGGCGGGAGAGAAAGGTATATTCCTGAAGAATCAGGTCACGATAGTCACTCTCGCTCAATTCTTTCTCATGCAAACCCATCGCCCGGTATTTCATCGCCCTCCGGCTGAAAAGTACTTCATAACTACCGGCCTTCGCCCGCATTTCTTCCAGCTGTCCGGCGGTTATCGGTTCGGATTTAATATCCTGCAAAACAAATCCCTTACCATGGTTGAGGGTTTTGATGATGCGCTGGCAGGTGGAACAGGTCGATAAATGATAGATCTTATTCTTCATAAGGAACGGTTGACAATTGAACGGGGTTTCTAGAGGTGCCCATAAGTATATACTCCTTAATGGGCTTCCCGGGCAATGATCAGGGATTTCCCTTGCGGTAATCAGCAAGAAACTTTTCCAGTCCGATATCGGTGAGGGGGTGTTTAAGCAGACCCATGATCGAATCAAGCGGACAGGTCACTACATCGGCGCCGGCCCGGGCGGCCTCGACAATCGATTTGGAAGACCGGATAGAGGCCGCGAGAATTTCCGTTTCAAATCCCTGGATGGCGTAAATCTCAGCTATTTCCCGGATCAGGTCCATCCCTTCCCAGTTGATGTCATCGATACGGCCGATAAACGGGCTGAGATAGGTGGCGCCTGCCTTGGCCGCCAGGATAGCCTGTCCGGCTGAAAACACCAGGGTACAGTTGGTCCGGATACCTTCATCGGCAAAATAGCGAAGGGCTTTGACTCCATCTTTGATCATGGGTACTTTAACGACGATATTGGGAGCCAGGGCCGACAGAAACTTGCCTTCATCGACGATACCGGCAAAATCGGTAGCGATCACCTCCGCACTCACATCTCCGTCGACCAGGTCGCAAATGGTCTGATAGTGCCGGAAAATCTGATCCTTACCGGTGATCCCCTCTTTGGCCATCAGTGACGGATTGGTCGTTACACCATCGAGCACTCCCAGGTCGCGGGCTTCTTTGATCTGATCGAGATTGGCCGTATCGATAAAGAATTTCATATATGCAGATGTTTTATATCAAAAATCTCCGTGCAAAAGTAAGTTATTCAACGGCCTTTCCGATAGTCTTTCCGGTAAAAGAATGCAGGCTGGCATCCGGAAGATCACGAACAAATAAAAAGAGTGAGAAACCATACCGGTCGCTCAACCTCCTACCCTTGCTGCATTTCTGCCCTGGGGGAGTTCAGAAGGAGCTGACCGTATGATCCTCACTCAGAGTGCAAAAGTAAACTATAATTTGATAAAGGCAAGATTTGCCGTGACTATTCATGACCGGGGCAGGACCTGCAGCCCGGACTCTGTCGGATTAGTGCATGGTGCATCTTTGATCCAGTTAAAAGCGCCAGGTTATATAAATCTCGACGTGCTCCCGGTCCGTTTGTTATTGGTCAAAAAAATGTCCAGGGCTCGGCGTCGGGGGGCGGAGCGACTATGACAAGACGTTTTTTCGACACCGGATGTAATAAATCGAGACTACGGCAATGCAGTGCGATGCTGCGGGGATCGAAAGGTCGGCCGCCGTATTTGAGGTCTCCTAAAATCGGTGCCCTTATGGTCTGCATGGCGACCCGTAACTGGTGCGACCTGCCGGTCTGGGGTTTAAGCTCAACCAGGGTATAATGATCTGCCGTATCCAGCACCCGGTATTCGGTGATCGCCAGTTTTGCTTTCTGTTCCGGTCCCGGCACCACCGTTACCATATTTTTTCCGGTATCCTTTACCAACCATTGCTCCAGGCGTCCTGTGGCAGATGCCGGCTTAAGATGGCTCACCGCCCAATAGGTCTTCCTGATCTCACCAGACTGAAACATCCGGTTGATTCGTTCAAGGGCTTTGCTGGTGCGGGCCATCAGCAGTACCCCTGATACCGGCCGGTCAAGACGGTGACAAAGCCCCAGAAAAACTTTTCCGGGTTTTTGATACTGATGTTTGATGTAGTCTTTGGCCAGATCGATCAGGGCGATATCGCCGGTACGGTCTCCCTGTGAAAGCAGACCTTGCGGCTTGTTGATGGCCAGCAAATGGTTATCTTCGTAAAGCGGTTGTATTTGAATATTTTCCAATTTCTGTTTTTTGATGAAACTCTCTCTCGGGTTTTCACCCTGTCCGAATGATACCTTTATTTTTTATGCCCTGCTTCACGATAAAGTTGATACAGGAGGGTTGGAGTTTGTGCCATTCATTGCTGATGTGGAAGCACTCAATCAGAAAGCGTACCGGTCAGACCTCGACATCACGAAGATAAGTTTTAATGCCTATCTCGATCTCACCAAAGCCTATGTGCTGCTGGACAGCGGTTCTGCCCTGGGCAATAACTGCGGACCGCTTCTGATTTCGAAAGAAGCCTATCGGGCGGAACAACTGGAAGGCCGCAAGGTGTTAATCCCGGGTCTCAAGACGACTGCCAACTTTCTCCTGGATTGTTTTCTTCCGGTTGCGGTCGACAAGGAGGAAACTCTATTTAGCGAAATCGAAGACCGTTTACTGGCCGGTCAGGCAGATGGCGGGGTCATCATTCATGAAAACCGCTTCACCTATGCCGCCCGGGGCCTGCGACTGATCCGTGACCTGGGTCAACACTGGGAAACCACCACTGGTCATCCGATCCCCCTTGGAGGGATCATCGCCCAACGCAAGCTACCCACCTGGGTAATCCTCCAGACCTGCAACTCCATCCGGGATAGCATTGCCTATGCCTGGGATCACCAGCCGGAAGTACTGACCTGGGTGAGGCAATTTGCGCAGGAAATGGATGAAAAGGTGATGCTGCAGCATATTTCCTTGTATGTAAATCGATATTCGTCCGATCTGGGTACGGCTGGTCGTGATGCCGTTGAGCGTTTCTTCCGGGAAGCCGTCAAAATGGGCAGAATCCCCGCCCTACCGGCCTCCGGGCCCTTTCTCTGATCCATTTTGTGACCCTCCTGAGGTAACCCTGAAAGGGTCTGTTCGACCAACCACAATGAATTAAAGATTTCTATAACCTATTGATGCCTGAAAAAAATGCGCTTACATATTGCATATTTTTATAATCTGTTTTATATTTGTCACGGTGTAAGTTTTGGTTATTAAATAATCAATCGGTTTTTGCTCGTGAAAAGTCACGAGCTTTTTTTTTGGCCCTTACTCAACGGTCTCTTCCCCACTTGATTGTTGCCCTTATGATTCCTCCAGATCCTCTCCTGATGTCCGGCGATCGGTCAACCCGGAATCTCATCTCCCTTCAGCCTGTCCTTTTCCGAACATTGCCATTCTCAATGGTATGTGCCAGACAATAAAAGATAAAACCTGCTGGTTAGTAAGGGTGATCATCACAACAATACCATCCCGCTGACTGTATCATGAACAAAATGTCAATTTTTACCGTTTTAGCCTTTGAAAATTGTATGAAAAATTTGTCGTTTTATTGACAATTTATTTAACTTGGATAGATGGAGCGAATGATCCTTACTTACCAATATTTCTTTAAACTTTTCCTAAATCAAGACGGCTTATGAACATTACATTCGAGGAACTTCGACGTGTCAAGCACAGTCTGCCCACAGGCAGTATCCGGCGAATAGCGCAAGAATTGGCTATTCCTGAGCAAACAGTCCGAAATTATTTTGGTGCTGCTAAGTATGTTGAAGGATCACCCGTCGACCGGCATATACAGCCGGGACCAAATGGTGGTATTGTTCACCTTGAAGATACTACAATCCTGGATTTGGCCAGGCGTATTATCGAAGAAGAGAAATCTTCCTAAGTAAAACAAAAAGGTCACCGGTTGGTGGCCTTTTTTGTTTCCGGAAACTGATGAAAAGCCCCGGTGAGCCGGAGATACTCAGGGGTAAATCCGTTTTCATCACCAATGATCAGATCTGAAGCCGTATATCCGACCGGTTCACGGATCAACTGCATGAGAACCCTCTTTGGTGGTGCAGTATGGCGATGTCTTACCGTCGTCAGCCTTTGGGGATGCAAGCCATAGGTCCTGGCGGTTGAGAGGAACCGAACATGCTGATCGAAGGGCAGGATGGAGGAAAAAGTACCATCCCGGATCAGCATCCGGGCAACCGCGTGCAAAAGATCATCGTGAGTCATCGATGTCTGATGCCGCGCCCTCATCCTGACGGTTTCCAGGGGAACCAGATGATCAAAATACGGGGGATTGGAGACGATGATATCGTAAAGATCACCGGAAGGGAATGAACGGATATCCGCATACTTCATCTGCAAGCGGTCTGGCCATGGGGACTGGCGGGCATTATCCTGAGATTCAGACCAGGCTGATTCATCAATCTCCACCCCGGTTATCTGAGCCTGGGGAAGTCGCTGGGCCAGCATCAGACTCAACACCCCACAGCCGGACCCGATATCCAATACCCGTTTTTCGTCACCACGCAGCGGACACCAGGCACCCAGTAAAATGCTGTCAGTCCCGACTTTCATGCCGGAATGACGGTGGTTTACCTCAAACTGCCTAAACTGAAAACGGTATTGTTTCATCGCTTCAGAAACTCCAATTCAAAGGTAAAGACCGGTTTTCGATTGGCGGATAAAAAAGTCAGGTGACAGGATGGAATGCCTGGGCAGGTAAATTCTCCTACAGAAGAATAATACCTGAAAGATTATTCTCTGAGAGAAAATAAAATTGCTTCGGGTGGCAAATTATCATTTTTACAAAGATTTAGAAACTGTGCCCATGCTTCAGGAGCCATTCCGTTTAAGTGAAGATTTCCAAAGTACCCTTGACACCCTGGAAAACAGCCTGGAGCCTGTGTTTATCACCGGAAAAGCCGGTACGGGAAAATCGACCTTGCTTCAACTTTTCCGGAAGACCACCCGAAAAAAGACCGTGGTCCTGGCACCCACCGGAGTAGCAGCCCTGAATGTAGGTGGTCAAACCATTCACTCGTTTTTTAAATTCCCTCCCCGGCTTTTGACCCAACAGGAACTACAACCCATAAGAAACCGCCGGTTGCTGCAATCATTGGAAGTCCTGGTCATCGATGAAATATCCATGGTACGGGCGGATCTCCTGGATCATATGGATTTTGTATTACGTCATTCCCGTCGGTCTGACGATCCTTTCGGGGGGGTGCAGATGGTTTTTGTGGGCGACCTTTTTCAGCTGCCACCGGTCGTATCGACCCATTATGAAAAGGAATACTTCCAGACGGCCTATGAAAGTCCATATTTTTTCTCAGCCAGGGTTTTTGGGAAGGAATTTCGCCCGAAGCTGGTGGAGTTGACAAGTGTCTACCGCCAGGAGGAGCGTCATTTCATCAACCTGCTGGATGCAATACGGTCGGGCGATGTCGACGAAGAATTGCTGGCTGAACTCAATGTACGGGTTACAGACCCAGGTGAGGAAATCCAGGATCACATCGTCCTGACCGCCAGAAATCAGGTAGCTTTTGCGATCAACACCAGGGAACTGAATAAGCTTGATTCCACCCCACGTGTGTTCACAGCCCGGATTTCCGGTCAATTTAACCCTGCACTATTTCCTACGGAAGCAGCGCTCAGATTGAAGCCGGGAGCCCGGGTGATGTTGTTGAAAAACGATCCGGCCCGCAGATACGTCAATGGTACGATCGGTATTATCGATACGCTGGAAGAGCAGGTCATCACAGTGCGGATCAGGCGAAAAAACCGGGAAGAGCAGGTCGAAATATCTCCCCATGAATGGGAAATTCTGAAATATACAACCGACCGGAAGACCGGAGAAATCCACACTGAAGCCATCGGCTCATTTATTCAGTTTCCTATCCGGCTAGCCTGGGCGATCACCATTCACAAGAGCCAGGGTAAAACATTTGACAAGGTTTTAATTGACCTGAAAGGTGGCGCATTTGAACACGGCCAGACCTACGTGGCACTAAGCCGTTGCCGTACCTTGGATGGCATCCTGCTGCAACATCCGGTCCGTTATCATGATATCCTGATCGATGAACGGATCATTGATTTTTATCAGCAGCAACGCCGATACTGATGAAAGATCATCTCCCATACAAATGGTTTTCTTTTTATTGGACCTTCTTGTAATTTTAGAGAGATTCATAACACAATTCCAATGACGACAAAGCGAAAGCAACGCAGGAACCTGAATGAGAAGGAAGAAGCCCGGAAGTTTTTCATCGTCGTGGCGGTCATTACCCTGATTCTGATCCTTCTGGGATACATCTACTATACATCCTGGGGTTAGCGTGATGGCTGATCCCGGACATAAAAGATATAGTCGAGAGAAACCGGTGTCTCTCCCTGCTCCCGCAGGAGAGTCAGGATCTGACCCCGGTGATGAGTCGAATGGTTGATGACATGGAACAGGATATCCTGAATGGCAGATTGAAATTCTTCCCCTTTTGAATTCCGGTAATGCACCACGTTTTCCAGATTGGAGGATTTCAATAATTCCAGTGTTTCGCTGTGATTGGCCTCTTCATAGGTACGCACTGTTTCCAGGTCATGGAGAGACCAGACGGTTAATCTTTCCATGGTTCCCAAGATCCGGTGATTCCAGATATGATGGGCATTGACTGAGTGTGAAAACAGCCGGGCCACTGGTGGTGTATAGCATTTTGCGACCTGATCAAGCAGCCGGTGGTTTGCCCAATGATTGTAGCGGAACAGTTCTTCGAAGTCAATCATCATTACCAGGTTTTTTGAACGGATACCGGGTTGAAATTCTTAAAATGACAATGAGGCGGTAAAGGTAAATAATCTTCCCATTTACCTTGCATCACAGGCCGGTATGCCGTAAGTCAGGCCCGGATGACGACTCCCGGCAGTGATCAGTGGATGTTTTGTATCATTACCTTTTGTAATCTTCCGATATCCAAATCATGAAACTCAACCTAGATGTGAAGGTACCCAGCAGCAAAGCATGGCTCGAGGCGGTGATGAATGATTTTAACGCATTCCTGCAGGATCATGCCGACTGTGAGCGCAAGGCATCGGCTATGGCCATGAGTTTTGTGGCCAAATACCCCGATCGCATCGAAATCATTCCGGAGCTGATCGACACCGCGATTGAAGAACTGGAACACTTTCAGAGCGTCTACCGCCTGATGGAAGAAAGAGGCATTCAGCTGCAACACAGCATCGGTGAAGACCCCTATGCAAAAGCTTTGGTTAAACTTTGTCATTCCGGTATCCGGGAGCGGTTTCTCGACCGGCTCCTGATCGCTTCGGTGATGGAGACCCGGGGGGCAGAACGGTTCAAGTTGGTTTCGGACGCTCAGGATGATCCCGGGATGTTCCGTTTCTATAAGGATCTCTGGACTTCGGAGGCCAGACACGGGCATATCTTTGTCAAAATGGCACTTCTTTACTTTGATCGCGATCAGGTCTACAACCGGTTGAACTGGTGGCTTGACCAGGAAGCAAAAATCATCGATCAGCTGGAGATCAGGCCTGCTTTGCATTAGGCCAGACCTCCCGACTGGCCCGTTGCCGGTACCAGAAAAGCAGATCTTCGGGTGACTCAATACATGTTTCGGAATTCATCATCTTTTGAAATACCTTAGCCTGGATCACTACGGGCTGATCCGGAAACCGGTACCTGGCAGCATGGAGATACTTCATAAGCCGGAAGGCATTAAACCATTGAAAAAACCGGTTCTCAAAGGTTTCATACCGGCTGGTTTCCCGCAATAACTCCTGCATTTTTTCAACACCCTTCTGTTCGCAGAGGTAACGCGCAAGGTCCACTGGCAGATCGTCGATCCAGTTTCGGCTGATCCCCTGATAAAAGTCCTGAAGTGAAGTGACCATCTCCCGGATCTGAAGAAAACTTTCCCAATGGTAAGTCAGCTGATCACTTCCCTGTAAAATACTGTTGACTGCTCTCCCTGTACCAAAGGGTACCCGGAATGAACCACGGGGTGACGGATATACCGTCGTCCCGGTAATTTCACCAAACCGCCCAATGGCAATGAATTTTTGGAGAAAATAGAAGTCTTCACCCGCCTTTCTGCTATTCATGCCTCCCATTTTCTGATAGGCGGAAGAGCGCACCACCATACAGGAGCCAACGGTCTGATAGGCAAACGGCAATCCCACAGCCCGCTGTGCTTCGATAAAATAACGCAGGTGCAGTTCATAATCAATAATGGCATTCCTCTGACCGGTGGTCAGTTGCGGTCCGGTAAGGGGGTGCTCAAAATATACCCCAGCCGACCAGACCCCGGGCCTCTGTTCGAAATATGCTGAAATTTCCCGAAAGTAATTTTTCGCTACCCGGCAGTCGGCATCGAGATTGATGATCAATCCGTCGCGTTGCAGGCTTGCGAAACGCCTGACTGCCTCGTCCATTCCTGTCTTCCGGGCCAATCCGACTCCAGCGTGCCGGTCCGGAAGCGACTGGAGTACTCCCAGAAATCTCAACCGGTCGGCCGAAAACTGCCTTCCGTAATGCTGCACTTCCAGCCATTGTTGCCGGCTATCTTGTTTAACCTTCGTGCCAGCAGAGTCCGGATGATTGATCACTATTAAAATCTCGATCGTTGTCCCTTCAGGTAGGTCAGTCTCCCGAAGGCTGTCCAGACATCCGGAAAGATCTTCTTCCGCATAGGCCGGAATCACCACAATCATCTGCAAATCGGGATCCGGTGATTCCTCAACCAGGGCATATTTGCAGGCATGTTTTGACAGATAGCGATTTGTCATGATTAAATTTACCTTCAAATTAAAAACACTACTACCATCGCCAAATCAAAAAGCTTTGAAACCGGTCCTCTTTGAATCACATTTTTTCCCTTGCATTTACTTCTTCAACGTCTGGATTCATCATCCGGTATTGATCGAAAAATTTGAAAACTACCAGAAGCGGTCTTTCCGCAATAAATGCATCATTGCCGGCCCCCAGGGCATGTACACACTCACGGTTCCCCTAAAGAAAGGAAAACACCAACAACAGGTCATCGCGGAAGTACAGATCGCCTATGATGATCCCTGGCAAAAAATCCATCTTGCGACCATCCGGGCGGCTTATGGTAAGGCTCCCTTTTTTGACGATTATTATCCGCGAATCGAGCAATGGTATGCCGGTGCCGGCGAATTTCTCTTTGATCTGAATATCTGTATCATGCGAAACCTGGCCGGGATATTTCATTTAACCGACCTGCAATTCACCGAATCCTACGAAAAAGATCCTTCCGCAATCGATATGCGGGACAAGCTAAATCTTAAAAATTTTGGGATGATTCAATTGCCTCATTACAGCCAGGTCTTTGAAGACCGGTACGGATATCTGTCAAACCTGAGCATCCTGGATCTGCTCTTTTGTTGCGGGCCGGAAACTTCCCGGTATCTGCAATCCTTTCGACCTCCCGGACTCGATTGACCAGTTAAAATGAAAGGGCCCAAAAAAGTGAATCCACCGACTGAAATTTCTATCTTTACGCTATAACTCTTTCTGGTTCCGGCATTCCCCGGGACCTTCGTTCCCTGAGCCAAGTGATGGAATTCACTAAAAACACAAGAATGAAAAAGCTTCTGTATTTCACAATTATCAATCTTTCCTGGTTCGGCAATCCCGCCTGGAGTCAGGGCAACGGACACGATGCCAGACTGGAAACGGAGATTGCCGCCATCGAACCACAGGTCATCCAATGGCGAAGGGATTTTCATCAGCACCCCGAACTGTCCAACCGCGAATTTGAGACCGCCAAAAAGGTGGCTGCCCATTTACAGTCATTGGAACTGGAAGTACATACCGGTATTGCCCACACTGGTGTCATCGGGGTATTGAGGGGCAGTAAGCCAGGTCCGGTTGTCGCTTTGAGGGCTGATATGGATGCCCTGCCTGTTACCGAAAGGGTTGACCTGCCTTTTGCTTCCAAAGTAAAATCCACCTACCTGGGTCAGGAAGTCGGAGTGATGCATGCCTGCGGACACGATACCCACGTAGCCATTCTGATGGGAGCAAGCAGTATCCTTGCCAGGATGAAAGAGCAGATCGCCGGCACGATCGTTTTCATTTTTCAACCGGCGGAAGAGGGAGCTCCTCCCGGAGAGCGCGGTGGTGCCAAAATGATGGTAGAAGATGGCGTGCTGAAAGATTATGGAGTGGATGTCATTTTCGGCCTGCACATCAATTCCCTGACCGAGGTCGGAAAAATCCGTTACAAGGTCGGAGGGGCCCTGGCGGCCGCCGATGTTTTTACCATTAAAGTAAAGGGAAAGCAAACCCATGGATCCATGCCCTGGGGTGGCGTTGATCCGATTGTCGCATCCGCCCAGATCATCATGGGCCTGCAGACCATCGTCAGCCGACAGACGGAACTGACGAAAGAAGCGGCGGTGATCAGTGTGGGTAAAATCACAGCCGGAGTACGCAACAACATCATTCCCGAATCAGCGGAAATGGTCGGCACCATTCGCACTCTCGATACCGAGATGCAGGATATCATACACGAAAAAATCAGGAAGACCGCCACCCTCATCGGCGAGAGTTCGGGCTGTGACGTGGAAGTACAAATCGACAAGGGCGTTCCGGTGACCTACAACGACCCGGAGCTGACCCGGAAAATGTTACCCACCCTCGAGCGATCGGCCGGGGCAGACAATGTCATAGTATCCAGGGCGATAACCGGAGCTGAAGATTTTTCCTTTTTTGCCAATGAAGTGCCTGGTTTGTTTTTCTTTCTGGGTGGGATGCCTAAAGATCAGCATCCGACTGAGGCGGCACCCCACCACACGCCGGATTTTTACATTGACGAGAGAGGCATGACCCTTGGCATCAAAACCCTGATTAACCTGACCCTCGACTATATGGAGAGTCAGGGTCGTTAATCGGGATAGGCAACGGCAAAAACACATAGACCTGAGAGTTTGATCTCCTCTTCCGGTTTATCCCGGCTACCGAGCAGGCAGGAGATTCTTGCCCTGATCTTTTTTGTTTTCTGACCCCGTTCGTTTTCCTCAAAATCGGATACTTCGAGAATCTCAAAGGATGATTCGCGGGGTTGCCGGTATCCGTTGGATCGAAAGAGGTTTCCCTGATCATCCCGGTACTCGATAAAGACCCTGCCCAGATGATGCTGGCTGGCAGGAGAAAGCGGATTTGTGGAATAGGAAAATGCAGTTTCACAATAGTGATCATTGGCTGTGCCGGGAGAAAAACCAAGGGTAGATTCGCTCAGGCAATTCCGGCTATCAATCACCTTTACACTGATTTTCTTCGCTGTATTTACAACGCTGGCATCGATCATAATCACCGAATCCCGGCTACCAGTCGACCATTGGTACTTGAAGGGAGGTACACCTGTACTTCGCACCACCGCTCTCCGGTTTTCTACCCTGATCCGGCTTTGACAACCGCCCTTGGTCAGGTTGACCGTCTGTAGCTGGCTGCTCTCGCAGGATTGCTGACTGACTTTTAAAAGAACAGCATAATTCTGATCTACTTTTAAAATCCTTTCGATCTGATGGCGGTTGCGAATCTCCCTTTCGTCATCAATTTTCCAGCTAATAACCGTGGTGTTGTCGGGAGCCTGTTGGGGCTGAAATGTAACGATGACGCTGTCTCGCTGCCAGGTCCAGGCATACTCATAATTCTCCTTTTTCAAAATATCGTCTACTTTGAAATCATGGCCCTGATAGATTTCCCGATGACGGAGCGAAATTTTCAGGCTGTTGCGGCAGGTGCGGTCCGGACAATCCACCGGACGGAGATATCCGGTGAGATCCAGATATCCGGTGGCTTCCACGCTAAAATCGGCATCCATCACATAGTTGTCCTGACCCGCTGCGACCGAAAAAGTACCCTGCCCCAGATCGAGATCGGTGTAAAAGACCGGCTGTGAGGGGCCCACATCTACCGGATCGGGAACATCCACCTTCTGACAAGCGGTAAAAATCAGAGCCAGGAGCGGAATAATATGTCGTGTGATATTCAGCTTCATTTTACATAATAAACTACCTGCCATCCCAGATACCATCTCGCGAATGTAGTCTGGTTTTTTTCGTTTGGTAAGCCAGGATACAGATTGGCAGGATTATAGAATAAAGTGACACCGGTTTTCATCCGGCTATTAATCGCATTTTGATATCCCAGAAAGAAATTTGCCGAGAATCTTTTCATATCATCAGTATTTATCCAACCGGAATCCAAACTCCGGAGATGGGTGATTGCCTGATCCTCAATCGCTACTTCCTGGAGTTGTCCGCGCGCTCCCAATAAAAGGTCGATGGAAATCCCGGTTTCAAAAGTGTGTTTGCCAAACTCTACGGCAAGGTACAGGGGAGCACTGACAAACTGCAGGTTGTCTGCTTTCAGACCAAAGGTCTTGCTGTGGGCGCTGAATCCAAACGTAGTAACCTGTTCAAATTTGGTAAATCCTCCTTCATTATTGCGCAGATGGACAGAAGGCCTCATGCCGATAAGCCAGTTCCGTTTCAGGTACTGTTCATAAACAAATCCCAAAGTGAGACCATGCACCGGAGATGGATGGGAATACGCCGGATTTATCAGCAAGGTACCAGACCAGCCCATACGCCGTCTTTTGATTGGTTGCTCTCTGAAAATAGGTACTTCATCTTCCGGTTGTATCGACAAATCATAAATCAGCTGAAAGTCGACCGAAGTCAGGGGAGTAAGGGTCCTGTCGGCTTCCCGCACCGCCAGATCAGGCAGAGCGGTCATCTCCAGTATCCCTTCTGTGACGGGATCCGTGTCTGCCGTTATGCCGGATGAGCCGGGAATACGGGATTCTCTCCAGTCCGGTCTGGCAGATTTCAACCCTGACCTACTGCGGTCAAAATCCTGCCTGATGTCCGTATTATCCGCCACCGCATTTTTTGTATCGTTACGATCCGGAATTGAAAAATTGGAGTCCGGATCTTTTTCCGGGATCAGTGCCATTTCAACCGTAGTCCTTACCTTTTCGGAGACATCCTTTCTTTCTTTTTGCAAATTCAAATAATACCATCCGGATAGCGACAGCAGGAAAATTCCCAGTAGCAGGAAATAAAGTCCCTTCCGGTTTTTTTTCTTTTCTGCCAGTATTTTCCTGGCTTCCTCCCAATGACGCAAATTCAATTCATCAGGCTGCAACTGCTCCAGTTTATTCTTAAAAAGCCGATCGATCTGGTTATTCTGCATAATTGCCTGGTTATCTTAATTTCCGGTGGTTTCCGATTTTACCGGGGTTATCTGTTTTAAATTCCTCTCCCTGATCAATAATTCCTGTAATTTTTTCCGGGCGGTAGCCAAATGCCATTTGCTGGTACCTTCCGAGATCTCCAAAATCTCCGCAACCTCCTTATGGGAGTACCCGTCGATGGCATATAAATTAAAAACGGTTTGACTGACCGGAGGCAGTTGCCTGATCATTTGCAAGAGTTGCTCGGCATCGAAGTGCATTTCGGCTTCATTGTAATCGAGCCAGCCTGCATAGTTTGAAATACTTTTGTCTTCTGCCGGATATACCATCGTGTCTTTGTATTTTCTATTTTTCCGGTAGTGATCAATGGCGGTATTGATCATGATTTTCCGGATCCAGGCTTCAAACGGCACCTCCGTCCGGTATTGCCCGATGTTTTTTACAATTTTCAGAAACCCCATATTTAACATAGATCCGACTTCATCCTCATTCGTAGCGTACCGGCGACATACTTTTGACAGGTCATTATAGCAATACCGGTATAGCTGAAAAATCGTCTTTTCATCACCTTTCGAAATCGTCGCCAACAGTTGTCTGTCTATTTGCATGTGCTGATCGCAATACGATCAAGTTTTTTTCCAAAAAAAGTCATCAAAAACCGTGCACAGAGCCGGTGGCCGGGTATATCACCCTGTACCGGATCTGTGCCGGATGATCGGGACAACTGATTTTCTAACCGGTTTTAACGAATTTCATTGCTTTATTCCATCGACAACCTTTGGTTTACCCTCCTTGGGTTTTGATGATTTTCAACTGTTCATTAATTCCTTCACCAATGATCTTTACGAAATAAATACCTGGTTCAAGCCGGCTGACATCGAGTGACAAATCATTGACTCCGCTGACTGCCCGAGGTGTCTGTTCGATGACCGGCCTTCCGCCCATTTGTGTCACCAAAACCCGGACCACATTACCGGCCATGGGAGATGACCACTGCAGACGCACATGACTTACTGCCGGATTGGGTGAAGCAAAAAGCGCAATCCTGTTCTTTTGAGGTTGATCTGCGTGGTGGAGGTCAAGCGGCGTGTTTCGGGGTGAAAAGGTATTGCTGATCTGGTTGAGCATAATACAGTCTTCAGCCACGCACCCAAAAAAGCTGGTTGCCATAACACAGTATTTCCCGGAAGTATCCGGTTTTATGCCACGGGTGGTATCACCGGTATTCCACAGAAATGTAAACGGCATGAGTCCACGTGGTTTTGCCACCAAATGTCCGCTATTGGTCCGGTGAATGGTGACCGCGCATGACTGGGCAATACCGGAGAGATCTATACAGTCCCTGGATATACAACTATCGGCATCCGTGACTTCCACACAATATTCTCCACGTTCTGACACCCGGATACCCTTGGTAGTATCACCGGTACTCCAGCGATAGCTAAAAGGAGGCCGGCCCCGGGATACTGCCATCAGGATCAACGAAGTATCAGCTGTGGTACTACCTGGAAGCAGGCGGATTTCGGTTTTACAGCTGGTAGCCGGATCAATGGTGATGCAGTCCCGAAAAACACAACCAGTGAGGTCAGTGACCGAAACGCAAAATTCGCCGGCTGCATCGACCCGGATGGATTGCGTGGTATCGCCTGTACTCCACTGATACTTAAAAGGAGGTCGACCCTTGCTGCGGGCAATCAGTTTTATTCCTGGTGTGCCGGAACCGTTTGCAATCCGTTGCACCTGGATTTCTGTCCTGCACGACCGGTCATCGGGCCGCGACCATTGATCCCTGGCATGGCAACCATCGGTGCTCCGGACGATGACGCGGTAGTGTCCGCGGTCCGTTACCGTGATTGAAGCGGTTGTATCTCCGGTGTTCCACAAATACGAGTAAACCTGGTTGTCACTCGCCATTGCTGTCAGCAGATAGGTGGTGTCATCCAGCTTTTCGGCCCGGATATCAACCGAACAATCCAGGCAGGCATGTAGGCTCACTTCGTGTCTGGTGTGTTGTGGATGATAGACAATTCTCTTCATCTGAACGGGATCGCAAGAGGTTTGATAGATGAGTAATGTGCCTTTCCGGTTCTCATCCGGCACTTCGATCTGCAGGGAGAAAAATCCATTGCTGTCGGTAAGGAGTACGGTATCATAGCGGAAGGAATCGCCGGGGAGGGAACTGATCCTTACCGCGGCGTTAGCCAGTCCTTCCTGCCGGTCAAGGTACACCATACCTTTGACCGATATCGTGTACGCATTGGTCAAATAGGGTATCAACAGTAGCAGGGCAAATGGGAGTGAATTTCTGAGCATAATAGGTGTATTTAAAGTGGGTCAAATTTGTTGTCACCCTCATACACGGAGATTAAGAACCGGAGGTTGGGTCCTGCCAACTATTTTTTCAGAAAATGTAAAAAAGGAACTCCCGCCTATCCCACCCGGATTAATCTACCTGCTCAAACTTATAGTTACTGAAACGGAGTATGTGAACCGCCTGGTTTTCATAATGATGGATACTTTCCCCGTCTTCGCCAAAGATCGATGTAAAGTTGAAGTCAAAATCCAGATCCGGAACCTGCCGGGAGAGTCCGGCCACAATATCCACCCCGTCGGATTTAAGAAGGCTGGCCAGCCACTTGATCACATTTAAGCCGTAATAAGCGTCACTTCCTGGCGTATCGCCGAACCTGGAAATGTAATGGCTTTTCAAGCCCAGGGCGTCCTTCGATGGGTAAGCTACTGGTCGCGCACTGGACAGATGCACCTGGAGATTCTCAAAATAGTCAAAATCCATCCTGGACATTTCCATCCATTGGGGAAGACCAAAGACTGTAATCGGTTGTTCAGCTTTCGCAAAGTTCAGTTTAGCCAGAGTAGCAATCACAAAAGGCTCATCCTGCCATACAGGGATAATGAAGCCATGGTAACCTCTTTCCTGGATATACACCGCCATACTGTCATTCAGGTCAGAATTGCCAATATCCTGGATGATCAGTTCCCTGATCCTATTGGTACCAGTGGAGTCTGTCTCCGGAGGATCCTGAAAAAAAGCAAGGCTCTCCAGATCCCTCTGATCGTTACGGGTAATCAGCATAATCTCTTCCGGACGATACCGGGATCTGGCAAACTCGGCGAGTTTTCTGGAATGCGTTTTTAATGAAGGTCTCAACTGGATATAATCCGAATTGCCGTTCCGGAGATCGGCTGTATTCCAGGGTGATACCACGATCTTCTTCTGGGTGGCAGCAAAATTCAAAACGGCTTCCACCTGATCGGTATAATATGGTCCAATGATAATATCGGCGTCCTGGAGCGCCTGATTATCAGTAAACCGGGTGATGAATTGGGGATCCTGCTCTGTATCGATCACTGTGAGATGTATATTCACATCATCGATACAAAAGTCCAATCCATATTGCACACCGGCCAGGAATTCGATCATCCGCACCATTCTTACCGAGGGGCGATCGATTTCGTACTGCAACTGCCGGGCACCAAACGGTGCCAGGAGGACAATGTTATAAAGATCCTTGTATCCGGTCAGCCGTGACGGGGCCCTTTCAGTGATGGGCGGATAAACCTCTTCAGGCTGCTGGTTCCAGATGATCGTATCCACTTCTCTTTGGGTTTGGTCAGGATCTCCTTTGACAACCTCTTCATCCTCCCTCGTATCGGGCCGTTTTGACACTGGTCCAAAAATGCCACATCCGGCCAGCAGGGTGGCCAACATCAGCAAGAACAAAACCAGCTTATTCCCATTCAATGGTTGCCGGAGGTTTGGTACTGATATCATAGACCACTCGGTTTATTCCTTTTACTTCATTGATGATCTGACTGGAAATCTTTGACAAAAGCTGATGAGGAATATCGCTCCAGTCAGCAGTCATGCCATCGCGCGAATTGACGGCACGAAGGGCGATCACCTGTTCGTAGGTTCGCTCATCCCCCATGACACCTACACTTTGAACGGGTAGCAGGATCGCTCCTGCCTGCCAGATCTGGTCATAAAAGCCCGTTGATTTGAGATTTCTGATAAAAATATGATCTGCCTCCTGGAGGAGCAACACTTTTTCCGGAGTGATCTCACCCAGAATGCGAATGCCCAGACCCGGACCAGGAAAGGGATGCCGGCTTAAGATCTGCTGAGGAACGTTAATTTCCTGACCAACCGACCGGACCTCATCTTTAAACAGCATATTGAGGGGTTCAACCACCTTCAGATTGAGGGTATCAGGCAATCCCCCCACATTGTGATGTGACTTGATGGTCACGGATGGTCCGTGCACCGAAACCGACTCGATGACATCCGGATAGATTGTACCCTGACCCAGCCACCGGATATTGTGCAATTGATGGGCTTCATCCTGGAAGACATCAATAAAGGTCTTTCCGATCGCCTTGCGTTTGGCTTCCGGCTCAGACAGGCCTTTTAAAGCACTATAAAACCGCTCACGGGCGTCGATGCCCACGACATTCAGACCCATCCCCTGATAAGACTCCAGTACTTCGGCAAACTCGTTTTTGCGCAAAAGTCCGTTATCGATAAAAAAGCAAATGAGCTGATCGCCAATGGCCTTTTGTAATATGGTAGCGGCTACGGTTGAATCCACGCCTCCTGACAAACCCATCAGGACTCCGTCAGTTCCGATCTTTTCGCGCAGCCGATGAATGGAGTCTTCAACAAACGAACTGGGCGACCAGGAAGGTGAACAGCCGGCCACATCAAACAGAAAGTTGTGCAGCAGGCGGGCGCCATCAACCGTATGGGTCACTTCCGGATGGAATTGCAACCCGTACACCGGAGCCGGAAAAGCGTCCTGGCGGTTTCGGAAGATGGCCGTCCGGATTTGTTGGGTTCCGGCTACCAGCTCAAACTTGTCGGGCAATTCAATGATGGTATCACCATGGGACATCCAGACCTGACTTCCCTCCGGAATTCCACTCAGCAATACATCGGTATGGTGCCAGCGGTCGAGGTGTGCCTTCCCATACTCCCGGTGCTCTGATCGCTGTACGATACCACCAAAATGATCGGCCAACAACTGCGCACCATAGCAGATGCCCAGTACGGGCACTTTACCTAAAAACCGGTCAAAATCGACCCGGGGAGCACCTTCTTCCTTCACAGAACAGGGGCTACCGCTCAAAATGACGGCCTTGATATCCGGGGTGATGACCGGTACCTTCACATAGGGAAAAATTTCACAATAAACTTGCTGTTCCCGCACTCTCCGGGCGATCAGCTGCGTGTACTGGGATCCAAAATCAAGGATGATAACACGTTCCTTCATGCAAGCAATTTATTCTTCCAGACCCCGGCCCGATTTTTTGATGGCTCCCTGCTCGTTTAAGTCTCTCAAAAGCTTGTCAAGGATCCCGTTGATAAAATCCTTGCTTTTGTCGGTGCTGTAGATCTTTGATAATTCAACATATTCGTTAAGCGTTACCTTAGTCGGGATGGAAGGAAAACTGGTAAACTCACAAATCGCCATTTTCAACAGGATCATATCGATATTGGCTACCCGGTCTACTTCCCAGTTATCCAGGGAAGGAGCAATCAGTTTTTCAAATTCCTCATTCCGCTCTATCACCTGGATCAGCAGATTTTCTCCAAATTCCACCCCCGCTTCATAATCCGGTCTGAAAGTCCGGAAGAGCTCTGGAGATTCCGGCAACGCCTTGATGGTCTTCTTGACAGCACCGACGATCAGTGACTTATCATCTTCCCAGGTGGGGAAATAATCGTCCATCGTTTCTTCAAACAGCTCCTCTTTAGTCAGATGCTTATAGAGTTCCAGCAGGATTTGCCGGTCGCTTTCCGTACCTTTCTGATTCAGGACATAGTCTTTATAATCCTTATTCCTGGCAAAACTTTTATAATACTTCCTGACAGTATCTTCCTGAATCAGTTGATCAATACCTTTCTTTTTAAATACCAACTGCAGATCGGGTTCTTTGACCAGGGCCTGCATGCAAGGATTCGTATATAATTTGGCGGTGAATTGTTTATCCTCTTCACTGGGAAGATACTTTCCCCGCTTGCGTTCGGTGTCTTCCAGTGCAAACTCTGCCGTTTTGATCAGATTGAGCAGATTAAAGAGATAGAGCTCCTGTGAGCGATCAAGTGCCTGCCGGTAGAAATTCAATGCATCTTCCGTATCAAGTTCAGGATCGCGGCCAATCATGTAAAGGGCCTGAAGCACCTTAATACGAATATTCCTTCTACTTAGCATGTCAAATAATTCAAACTAACTCTACTGACTTTTTCAAGATGGTTGCAAATAAACAACATTTTATGTTTTACAGCGAAAAAATGCCTATTTAATGTAGGTGGATTTTACCTCCGGAAACGATGGTAAATGCCGGTAATGCCACTTTGCCAAAATCTGACCATCCTGC
Source organism: uncultured Saprospiraceae bacterium (assembly GCA_964428345.1). Lineage (GTDB taxonomy): Bacteria > Bacteroidota > Bacteroidia > Chitinophagales > Saprospiraceae > JABDMH01. The sequence goes on from CAYRYD010000035.1 coordinate 33,630, forward strand.
ATCAGGAGGATACCGGGATTTGACCGGATGATGGTCTTGAGCAGGATATCATCAGCTGAACAACCTGTAAATTCAATACCTGCAGCCTTCTTAAAATCTTCGATCATCCGGCTGTCTGCACCACCGATCACGATCAGGCTCTTCACATTCATCCCGGCCGCGTTTTGGGTAAATGGCACCACCACTTCCTTAAACCGGTCCAGGTAGGATTGATCCCATTGATAGATGGTCCTGGTTTCCTGCCGGCTTCTGGTTTCCGTCCGGTAATTGACCACCGTATCGCCTGCCACGACCACAGTGTCAACCGGTACCCGGACAGAATCGATCACTTCCACCGATTCCTGCCGGCTTCCGTGATGATAGAGCTTATGACAAACCAGCATGATGAATGGATCGGGATTGGTCAGAATTTGCTCAGTCACATCATCTTCGTTTGGGCCGTAAATCACAAAATCTGAAATTTTGGATTCCGGGACTTCCGGCTCAGTCATGGTGGTCTCGACCACTTCCCAGTCTGTTTTAGGATACAGCTTATATTCACTCAGATATTGTTGATAGGGCAAAACAACGTATTTACCCGTCAGCCGGTTTCTCAGAGTATAACTGATCACTTCCCGGTTAGCCTCTGATTCTTCCTCGAGTTGTTTACGTTCACGGATATTTACCCCTTCTTTAAAGGGCCGGAAATCGGTATGAGGCAAATTCCAGTAGGCATTATTGATACAATAAAGAACAAAAGCTAAAGTCAGACCGCCAACCAGCAGGCTTCGGAAGCTGGCATTGAATAGCTGATGCATGTCCTTGGGCCGGAAAACAAAAAACAGGGCTGGCACAAGGAGAAAGAGATCTTTATAAAAGGATACTTTGGGTTCCAGCTTTAAAAAATCACCAAAACATCCACAATCCGTCACTTTCATCTGCAGGGGATCATAGGATCCCCATTCTCCAAAGGAGAAGAAATTGACACCGGCAGGAACGTAACCTGTCAGAAAAGTGAAGCCCGTCAGAAAGGTAAAGAAGGTGACCAGCAGGAGCAATGCCCAGGCACTGAATTTCGGCCGGCTGCCCAGTAGAAGCATGACACCCAATATGATCTCGAATACAATCATGACGATCGCGAAAACGGTTGAATATGTGGAAAGCCAGGGAAACATCGGGGCAAGAAAGGACAGAAATGTTGGACTGAATGTCTCCTGAAACTCTGCAAAATATTGCTCCATCTTATAAGCAGTGCCTAACGGATCAATCGCTTTGACATAGCCGGAAAAAATGAAAAGCACTCCGGTGAAATTCTGCAGGAAGGTAATGAACCAGCTTTTTGGACGGCGATAAAGCACCCCAATGACGAGGGTGAGAATGAAGGCAATGGCACCAATAGTGATAACAAGTGTGGTCAAATTCATGCAACCGGCAAATTTTGTTTTTCTTCTTCCATCCTAATCAGTGCAAACAACGCATAATTGATCATATCCAGAAAATTGGCATCCAGACCCTCTGATACTAATGTCTGACCCTTATGCTGAAGTATCTGCTTGACCCGCAAAATTTTCATCAGGATAAGATCCGTCAGCGAAGTCCGGCTCATCAAACGCCAGGCCTCACCGTAATCGTGATTTTTAGCCAGCATCAGATTGCGCGCTTCCTCCAGATAATGATCATAACGCTTTTGGATCAGGTCAAAATCCTGAGGTTCTTCCGATGCCCCCCATTCAAGCTGGATCAGCGCCATCAGCGCATAATTGACGATCCCCACATACTCCAGGAATATCGGATCGGCTACCCTGGCTTCGATACCTTCCTCCAGGGTTCGGATCCGGCGGGCTTTGATAAAGAGCTGATCAGCCAAAGAAGACAGGCGCAGGATTCGCCATGCCGTTCCGTAGTCCACCATCTTCTTGCTGAAAAGATCTCTGCATTTTCTGGCTTCAGCGTTGTACTGTTCCAGTGTTTGGCTCAAAGCTGATATGAAATTTTCACAAATATAAAGCAATGTGCACGCCGATCGGAAATTATCCGGCATTTTTCTCCGCATTAGGGTCTGTAGTATTGGAGCCCCTTCACATTAACTGCAGGAAAGCAGCAATGATTATAACCGGGCTATCTTCAGGTTGGCAAATGCTCTCCGGCCGGTGACCTCTTCCGGATAGATTCCAAGGGCGTGGGCAATAATCAGGTCAAGGACATATGGGTCATGCGAAAGGGGCAGATTGAAGATCACGCGGGGACGCTCGGTAAACTCCTGTTTAACCACTTTTGCCTGATACCGGTTCAGGGCGTCCATCAAGGTACCCATCACCTCGTATGCAAATTCAACCTGGTAAGTGAGGGTCAGCTCTTTGCTGATCACCCTTGCCCCCGACAATGCATCCCGGGCACTTTGCCGGTAAGCGGCGGCCAGACCCGCTGCACCCAATAATTTACCCCCGAAATACCGGGATACCACGACGATCACATCGCTGAGTTCAAATGCATCGATCTGCCCTAATATTGGCTTACCACCCGTCCCGGATGGCTCTCCGTCATCGTTAAAGCGGTAATTGGTCTGGTCAGCTCCAATGCGCCAGGCATAACAGTGATGCCGGGCTTTGGGATGGTCCTTTCTTACCTGCTCGACAACCCGCATCGCCTCATCAACGGTGGTAACAGGAGCGGCATACCCGATAAATTTTGAACCTTTTTCCTTATACAATCCTTCCGAAGGTCGCTGAATAGTCTGATATCGATCGATCATTTTGGTTCACGGACTGATTGGAATTCCTCCATGGAAGGTAAAGTTGAGTCACAGGGATATGTTGGGGGTCGTAATCTCCGGGTTTGCCAAAATAACACGGCACCCGGCTCAGTTCCCCCGTTCTTCAAATTCCAGCGATACGCCATTGATGCAATATCGCAGACCAGTCGGCGGCGGACCATCGTCAAAAACATGTCCGAGATGACCTCCACAACGGGCACATTGAACTTCGGTACGGACCATACCGTAACTGGTATCGGATTCTTCAGCAACCGTATTGGCATACATCGGGATATAAAAACTGGGCCATCCGGTACCGGATTCAAATTTTGTCTCAGATTCAAACAATGGCAACTTACAAGCTCTGCAAAGGTAAACCCCGGTCTTTTTATTATTGAGATGTGGACCGGTAAACGCCCGTTCGGTACCCTGTTCCCGCATCACATAGTATTCCTGCTCCGAAAGTATTTTTTTCCATTCGCGGTCAGACTTCCGCATCTTTTCAAAGGTATAAGTTTCCAACTGAGGCATATCTTTCCGGCTGGCCACCTGGGAAGAGCCGGTACAGGAGAAGAATAAAGCCATTAGAACTGCAATTACTAAACGCATATCGTTAAGATTTAGATTCTGTATCCTGACGCTGCGCATACTCGATGATTTTACGCAGAAAAAATGCAATCGTCAGGAAAATAAAATACGAAAATACAATCATAAAGAGGATCCAGCGGACGGAACGCTGCTCATAACTCTCCAATTGCGAAAAGGCAGTAGCGAAACCAAAGCCGGAAACCAGTAAAATTAAAAATCCGTATACTGAGCGCCGGAAATAGGTCGTCAGATCCCTGGACTTCAACAGATACACCGAATCAAAAAAAGCATAAAGGAGAAGGATGGTCGATGCCACGATCCAATGTGAAAAATTAACGGCATCATCCTTCGTCCCATATAAAACAAGACAAAAAACGTGGGCCACCATGCCGGCAATCAGCAGCAGTATTGCCAGCTTGATAGGGTTTTCCAATCCTGATATCAGCTTATACATGAAGCTACCTGATTAAACGTGCATAGAGATCATACTCAGTTGCTCCGGTTATTTCAACGGTCGCAAAGTCCCCGACCCGGACAAAATCGGTGTTGGCATCCAGGATCACTTCATTGTCAACTTCCGGTGAATCGAACTCCGTACGGCCGTAAAATCCCGAACCTTCTTTCCGGTCTATCAGCACCTTTAAGGTAGAACCAATCCGGCTCTCATTAAGTTGCAAGGATATCTTTCTCTGAATCTCCATCAACTGTCCGGCTCTCCGCTCTTTCACTTCCGGAGTGACGTCATCAGCATACTCTGCAGCTGTGGTACCGTCTTCATGGCTGTATTCGAAAACGCCTAACCGGTCAAACCGGACGTCCTCCACAAAGCGGCATAGATTTTCAAACTCGGACTCCGTTTCTCCCGGAAATCCAACCAACATAGTTGTACGTAATGCCAGATTAGGAACCGTATCACGGGCATAGGCCACCAGATCAAGCATTTCCTGACGGGTAATCTGCCGTTTCATCCTCATCAGCACCCCGTCGTCGGCATGCTGGAGGGGCATATCGAGGTAGTTGCAAATGTTGGGTGTTTGAGCCATCACCTTGAGCACTTCCCGAGGAAATCTGGCAGGATAGGCGTAATGGAGGCGGATCCATTCAAGTCCTTCGATCGCTGCCAGTTGCTCGAGAAGGTCTGGCAACCGGCGGGATTTATACAAATCCAGGCCATAATAGGTGAGTTCCTGGGCAATCAGCATCACTTCTTTTACCCCCCTTTTTACCAGCAACCGTGCTTCTTCCACCAAAGACTCTATGGATCTGCTTTGGTGACTACCCCGCATCAGCGGGATGGCGCAAAACGCACAGGTGCGGTTGCAACCTTCCGAGATTTTAAGATAGGCATAGTGGGAGGGTGTCATGATCGACCTGGCTCCCAGCAGTTCATGCCGGTAATCTATCGCAAACCTGGCTAACAAGGCCGGAAGTTCCATGGTACCAAACCAGGCATCGACCTCCGGTATTTCTTTGATCAGCTCATCCCGGTAGCGCTGGGAAAGACAGCCGGTCACATAGAGTTTTTCGATGGTACCTCTGGATTTAAGATCGGTATAATGCAGGATAGTATCAATGGATTCCTGTTTGGCCGCCTCGATAAAACCGCAGGTATTGACGATAACGGTATTGGCTTCCCGATCCGGTAAATGGTGCTCCACTTCCAGACTGCCGGCCCGTAACTGGGTGAGTATATTCTCCGAATCAACCATGTTTTTTGAGCACCCCAGGGTAACAATACTGACTTTCTCCGGTCTATATTTTGTTTTCAATACAACGCTTCTTTTCGCCTGCGAAGATACCCTTTATCCCAAACCTTCGACAAAGAATACTTCGCCTTTTCCGCAGTCCACCGCTGGTAAAGCACCCTTCAACTGCCGTGATTCCGGTCATGACTTCGCAGGGATATGTGGAGATGATCTCCGGTTCCGCCATGACGCAAAACAGTAAAACCCATCATGCGGAATGCCCACTTCAGAAGAATATTGCGTACCGCCGACCGGTCACGGGTGCGTACATCAAAAGCATGGACATACCCATTTAGCTGGGGGTAGTGCAGGGAATGTTCTTTGACAGAAAGACCCCATTTCCGGTAGTCATCGGGTACCCGGTGTGCATCAGTTACCACCAAATCCTTATCAATCAGCAGGATGGTGCAGACCCCCAGTCTCAAGACCGGATGCAGACTCCGGTACTCGCTGGCAAGTTCCACAGATTGGATATTCTGACCGGAGATAAAGGAAAGCGCGTAAGTACAATAGACCAATAGTAAAAAGCCGGCAATCATCCATCTGTTTCGAAGTTTTCTCATGGGCGTGCGAAGAAAAAGAAGATAAACCAAAAGTAATGCTGCCGTAAGAAGGTAACCACCCGCCAGTGTCAACACCGGATATAAATGATACCTGGTATGCAAATACACTGAACTCCGGATCAGAAAGACAAACGGTAAAACAGTAAATACCATTAAGAAAAACAATCTGCCTGCAAACCTAGTAAACATGAGCAGTGAAATAATTCATGAATACGCATACAATTCAGTCATATAAGTAACGTATTAATATAATCGAATTGATATGGTCACTTCCCTTGGTTTCCCAAAAGAAAATTGTCTGGACTTATCTACCTTCTTCTACCATATTAATAACTGGCCCTTCCCCTTACCCAGCCTCCAATTCTGGCGGTGCAGGCATTTTACCAGATCCGGTCTGAGCGCGTAAGTGACCAATCATATGGACGAATAAGCAGTTACTAATGAGCTGTACGATCGGCATGATTGGATAGGGATCGATGAGCTCTGTTAACGTCCCGACTTTCTGAAGAATGAGGCTGGCACAACCTTTGTCTCTAATAACCCCGGAAGTTTGTCGTTGTATATACTGAATTTCAGCTGCATGAGAATCTTGATTACGGTGGTTTGCCTGATTGGCAGCATCCAGTGGCTATCGGCTCAGTTTGGAGCAGGGGCCAGTTATCTGAACGGACGATTACAGAGTCAGCCGGAATCCGGATCAACTTCACTCAATGCTTCAGGATACCTGGTCGGCATCCATTACTGGTTTCGATTAAAGAATGTGCGGATCGAATTCCTGCCTGAACTCACCTCCAGTCAATTAAAGAGCGCAAGGATGGAAAATCGGTCGAGAATACAGGTGGACAAGTGGGGTTTATCGCTCCCGGTATCGTTCTATCTCCTTGAATTCAAGGGTGATTGCCACTGTCCGACTTTTTCCAGACAAAAGGATCTGTTAAAAAAAGGTCTTTTTCTTCAGCTGATCGGTACCCTCCAAAACGAAAAATCCAATCAGTCACCCGAATGGCAACTGCATCCTGGCATAGGGCTGGGAGCCGGACTGGATCTGGGTCTCTCTGATCTGGTGACCCTTACCCCTCTCCTCCAGTATATCCACCAGCCTGGATCGTCACCCCTCACAATTGGTGAATTCCGGGCTGGCTTGAGGATACTTTTCCGACCTGATTATCGTTGATGTTCTTTTACAAGATGCCTCAACCTGTCCGGATTCGGTATTGTTTTCGTAAATGGCAACTTCGTATATTTCTGATAATCAGTCATTTATATTTTTGAGCTTATACCTGCAAGTTGTAATTAGTTGGCAAATAAAGCCAAAGGAGCTCGCAGATCACAGTACTTTTATAACATGTCTTTGAATAAATACAGCAGAAGAGTTACCCAGGATGCTTCGCAACCGGCTGCCCAGGCCATGCTTTACGCCACCGGATTGACCGAGGACGATCTGAAAAAAGCACAGGTCGGTATCGCAAGTACCGGCTGGGATGGCAATCCATGCAATATGCATTTGAATGGAATTGCCCAACGGATCAAGGAGGAGGTCTGGAAACAGGATCTGGTCGGTTTGATGTTTCATACCATTGGAGTCAGCGATGGCATATCCATGGGAACATCCGGCATGCGGTACTCGTTGCCATCCAGAGATCTGATTGCCGACTCGATCGAGACGGTTGTGGGTGCCCAATGGTATGACGCCGTTATTACCGTCGTGGGTTGCGACAAGAATATGCCCGGAGCCCTGATGGGAATGGCCCGTTTAAACCGTCCTGGCATCCTTGTCTATGGGGGCACTATTGCACCTGGCTATTATCACGGCCGCAAGCTGGATGTCGTCAGTGCATTTGAAGCACTGGGTGAAAAGATATCCGGCGCCCTGACACCAGAAGATTTCAAGGAAGTGGTGAGGAGGGCCTGTCCCGGACCAGGTGCCTGTGGAGGTATGTATACTGCCAATACCATGGCCTCAGCCATTGAAGCATTGGGAATGAGTTTACCGTACAATGCCTCCAATCCGGCGGTCAGTCCCGAAAAAAATGCAGAAGCACCGGCCATTGCTGCCGCAATCCGGAATCTTCTCGAAAAAGATATCAAACCCAGAGACATCCTCACCAGGAAGTCCTTCGAGAATGCCATGACTCTGGTTACCATACTGGGAGGTTCTACCAATGCTGTACTGCACCTGATTGCCATTGCCAGGGCGGCTGAACTCGATCTCAGCATCGACGACTTTCAGCGAATCAGTGACAAGACTCCCGTACTGGCCGACTTAAAACCGAGCGGGCAATATGTTATGGAAGATCTGCACAAAAACGGAGGAGTGCCGGCGGTGCTGAAACTCCTGCTTAAAGAAGGATATTTACATGGTGACTGTCTGACGGTAACAGGCATGACGCTGGCTGAAAATCTGGAAACGCTGCACCCCCTTGTTGAAGGGCAAACAGTCATCCATAGTTTCAGCAGTCCGGTCAAGCCAACCGGTCACCTGCAGATCCTAAAAGGTAATCTGGCTCCGGGTGGCTCAGTCGCCAAGATATCGGGCAAGGAGGGAGAACAATTTTCCGGACCAGCGAGGGTGTTTGACAGCGAGCAGGAGGTCAACGATGCGATTGCCAATGGTCAGATCATGGCGGGAGATATCGTAGTTATCCGCTATTGCGGACCCAAGGGTGGGCCGGGAATGCCTGAAATGCTGAAGCCCACATCCCTGATTATGGGAGCCGGCTTAGGTAACTCGGTGGCACTGATCACCGACGGAAGATTTTCCGGAGGCACCCGGGGATTTGTAGTCGGCCACATCGTACCGGAGGCCCAGGATGGAGGTTTGATCGCCCTGGTGGAAAACGGTGATATCATTACTATTGACGCCACCAGAAATCTACTGGAAGTAGCGTTGGACGAGGAAGAAATCACCCGCCGGCGGGAGATCTGGACGGCACCCCCCTTAAAAGAAAAATCAGGATGGCTTTATAAGTATGCTATGATCGTCGCTGATGCCAGCAAAGGCTGTGTGACGGATGCTTTTTAAAAGAAAAATTATTTGCTATGACTACCAAAACATTGCCAGTAAAAGAACCAAAAACCAACACTCCGGTCAGAGACCGTATCAGTGGAGCGGAGGCAGTGCTACGCTGCCTGCTGGAAGAGGGTGTTGATACAATCTTTGGTTATCCGGGAGGAGCCATCATGCCGGTCTATGATGCATTGTACCATTACATGGATCGCATCCGGCATGTACTACCCCGCCACGAGCAAGGTGGTATTCATGCAGCACAAGGCTATGCCCGGGTCACAAGGAGGACCGGGGTCGTCATGGCCACCTCCGGCCCCGGTGCCACCAACCTGGTTACCGGCCTGGGAGATGCCATACTGGACTCTACACCTCTGGTATGCATTACCGGACAGGTTTTTAGCAAACTTTTGGGTAGCGATGCCTTTCAGGAAACCGATGTGATCGGATGTACCATGTCGGTCACCAAATGGAACTATCAGGTGACAAGGGCTGAAGAAATTCCGGCTATCATGGCCAAGGCCTTTTATATTGCCAATTCAGGCAGACCGGGTCCGGTTCTGATCGATATCACGAAAGATGCTCAGGTGGCTGAGATGGAGTTCAGCTATCAACCCAATCCCAAGATCCGGAGTTATCATCCGGTACCAAGTACGCCGGTGGCAAAAATCAGGGAAGCGGCAAAGTTGATCAACGGAGCTAAAAAACCCTTCATACTTGCCGGGCATGGTATTCAGATCTCCGGAGCACAGCAGATCTTCCGGCAATTTGTCGAGAAGTCAGGCATCCCGGTAGGCTGTACCATTCATGGTTTGTCTTCCCTGCCAAGTGGTCACCCCCTCTATGTGGGAATGCTGGGAATGCATGGCAATTACGGACCGAATTTGCTGACAGGTTCCTGTGATGTGCTGATTGCCATTGGAATGCGGTTTGACGACCGGGTAACCGGTGATGTATCCCGCTATGCCAAACAGGCAAAAGTCATCCACATTGAAATCGACCCATCAGAGATCAATAAAAATGTTTTTGCCCATGTGCCGGTGCTCTCGGATGCCAAAGCCGCACTCGAACAGCTATTGCCCCTCGTCGACCAGCATTCATATCCGGAATGGATTGCCGAATTTCGGGCTTGCGACGCGATTGAAGAAGAAAAAGTCATCAGACACGATATGCGACCGGGTGAAACCGGAGGTATCCGGATGGGAATGGTGATCCGGGAAGTAAGCCGGCAGACAGGTGGTCAGGCCATCATCGCTACCGATGTCGGTCAGCATCAAATGGCGGCTGCACGCTACTACGAATACAAGGATACCAATCAATGGGTATCATCCGGAGGTGCTGGCACCATGGGTTTTGGTCTCCCGGCGGCTTTTGGTGCCAAACTGGCCCGTCCGGATAAACAGGTGGTCCTGGTGGTGGGTGACGGAGGCTTCCAGATGACCATCCAGGAGCTCGGCATGCTTTCCCAGTGGGATGTTGCCGTTAAAATTTTACTGCTCGACAATGAATACCTGGGCATGGTGCGCCAATGGCAGCAGCTATTTTTTGATAACCGGTATTCGTCTGTAGCACTGCAGAATCCGGATTTTATTAAGATTGCCGAAGGCTTTGGTATAGCAGGAAGTCGACTCACGGATCCGGCTGAATTGAGTAGTGCCATTGAAAAAATGCTGGCCTATGATGGCCCTTATCTGCTGCATGTCAAAGTGGAAAAGGAGGAGAATATCTTCCCCATGGTCCCATCAGGTTCGGCAGTAACAGAGATTGTTTTGGAAAAATAAGGTAGTGGTGCTATGAAAGAAAAAGAATTTACCATTTCGGTTTTTACCGAAAATATGGCCGGTCTCCTGCAACGGGTGGTCACAGTTTTTACCCGGCGGCATGTTAATATCGAAAGTCTGACGACTTCCAAATCTTCCATTGAGGGCATCCACCGTTTTACGATAGTGGTAAAAGTGGAAGAGGACCAGGTCATCAAATTGGTGGCAGCCCTGGATAAGCAAATCGATGTGATCAAAGCCTTCTATTACCGGCCACATGAAATTGTTTATCAGGAAGTGGCCCTTTATAAAATTCCGACCGAAGCTTTTGCCCACGGTGATGAAACAGAAAAACTAATCAGAGCGCACAATGCCCGGATTCTTTCAATTGAGCCGGAATATATTGTCGTGGAAAAAACCGGTCATCAGGATGAGACCGAAAGTCTTTTGCGCGAATTTGAGAAAAAAGGAATTTATGAATTTGTCCGTTCCGGCCGGGTGGCGATCACCAAAATTATGGAGCCACTCAATAAATACCTGGCTTCCCGGATTGCGGATGTTGAAATCTAAACTGGAATATATCAGTAAATAAAATCAGAAATAACTAAACAGAAATGGCAAAATTGAATTTTGGAGGCGTAGAAGAAAACGTCATTACCCGGGAAGAATTTCCTTTGGAAAAAGCACGGGAAGTGCTGAAAGATGAAACGATTGCAATCATTGGCTACGGAGTGCAGGGACCGGGCCAGGCTCTCAATTTAAGGGATAACGGTTTTAATGTCATCGTTGGCCAACGCAGTCCTTCCAAATCGTATGACAAAGCAATTCAGGATGGATTTGTTCCAGGTGAAACACTATTTTCGGTGGAAGAAGCCGCCGAACGGGGCACTATTATTCAATACCTGCTTTCTGATGCGGCCCAGATTGCACTCTGGCCTACCATTAAGAAGCATCTGACGGCAGGAAAAGCTTTGTACTTCAGTCATGGATTTGGGGTGACATACAGCGACCGGACCGGTATCGTACCGCCTTCGGATGTTGATGTGATTCTGGTAGCTCCAAAGGGATCGGGTACCTCTTTGCGACGGATGTTTGTTGCCGGCAGAGGATTGAACTCCAGCTATGCCATTTATCAGGATGCCACCGGCCGGGCTTTTGACAGAGTCGTTGCCCTCGGCATTGGCATTGGTTCTGGTTATCTTTTTGAAACGACCTTCAAAAGGGAAGTCTACAGTGATCTTACCGGTGAAAGAGGTACCCTGATGGGTGCTATCCAGGGTATTTTTGAAGCGCAATATTCTGTCTTGCGCAAAAGAGGTCATAGTCCTTCCGAAGCTTTTAATGAAACGGTGGAGGAATTGACCCAATCGCTGATGCCACTGGTCGCCGAAAATGGCATGGACTGGATGTATGCCAATTGTTCGACCACCGCACAGCGGGGAGCTCTCGACTGGAAAGATAAGTTCAGAGACGCGGTGTTGCCGGTGTTTGACGAACTTTATGACAGCGTCGCTGCCGGAATCGAAGCGCAGCGCTCTATTGACAGCAACAGCCAGAAGGACTACCGGGTCAAACTGGAGGCAGAATTAAAAGAACTGGCTGATTCCGAGATGTGGCAGGCCGGTAAAGTAGTACGCGGCCTTCGACCGGAAAATAATTAAAGGCCAACTGAAGGGTATTTTGGCATTCTGATATTCGTATTATGGCTAAAGTCACACTGAGGCTTCGACAAGCTCAGCCTGACGGCCGATGGGTAGCTTCTTGGTATTCTGGTATTTTGGTTTCTAAAGATACCGGTCTGATAATCAAAAACTTCAGGAGTAAGTGGGGGACAGGGAGTTTAGGTTCCTTGTCCTCACACAGCGCCCGGTACGCTCCCAACCTACCTTCATGGACTGGTCACACCGCATTTTCAGAACTTGCTGCCTTGCACAAAAACAGACCGGTAACTCACTTGATATTAACCGGAAAGACCTTTGCCGGATAACCAGATGCTTAAGCCTGCCAACCAGACTATGGCAGGAGCGATGATCAGGTGACCAAATGGGGTGAGGAGACCAATGGCAATCAAGCCACTTAACCAATTCATCCTGGTTGGCATAATCTCCATGCGCAATGAAACGATCACCGTTCCACCGATAAAAACAGCCAGTCCCACAGGAAAGATGTTTCCGATCATATGACTATAAAAATCATAGAATATTACAACTTCTGTCGAACTAATCCCCCCGGCAGCCCCTCCCCTTGCTCCCGCAGAGATGATGGCGGCATAGGCGACCGCAAGAACGATAGCGGAACATATTCCACCTGCCAATGTTACGATAGCCAACTGACTAGATCCATTCTCCTTTTCTCTTATTTTAGAGTAAAAGTAGGCCGAAAACCAAAGCAGAAAAAATGCTGAAAGAGTACCAATGTAGCCAGCAATTTGTATCCGGAGAGGGTTGACACTAATGAAAGCCATCAATTTTTCTGCCGGGGGAAGGTAATCGTACATACCAAATATCAGAGAAGCCAGGATTAAGAGTACTATCGACAATGCACCAGTGATCGAAGCAAATTTCTCCAATCGTACATCTCTCAGGGTTTGTAGGTTTTTCATCCTAATCGTTATTTTTGTCAATAGCGATTTCCAACGGTCAGTTCTTCCGGGGTTTCACCGTTGGTCCTGTTGCATTTTCTACCGGTGGCAGACTCATCAAATAGCGATAAATGGCTCGCAGGTCTGTATCGCTCATTCTTCCGAACATTTCCCAATCCATTGGGGTACCAAGTATCAGGGTTCCACTCCGGAAACGTTGTACAAACTGACCTTCGTTCCAATTGACAATGTGGCCGGTATTGGGATCAGGAGTCAGGTTTGGTGGAACGAAAGTAATATCTGGCGCCCACGCTTCATTGAGTTCTGAACCGCCGGCAAACCGTGGTCCCTCCAGGGAAAAGTCGACCATATTCCGACGGGAATGACACTGCGCACATTGAGCGACCCGATTAGCCAGGTATTCACCCCGTTCGATGGTTGCCTCTTCGGGCGGACTCATCGCTGGCGGTATTCCGTCCGGTTGAATCGGCCGGATGAGAAAAGCCTTGACTCCTTTCCCCAAAAGGGTGAAATGGTTGTCGGGCACTGGATTATGGACTGGAGGTTGTGACCGGAGGAAGGACAACAGGGCCACCACATCCTCATCGCTGATATTCTGATACTCCATGATTGGAAAAAGAGCTTCACCGTTCGGTTTGACCGCATGCCGCAATACACGCGCCAATTGCCCGTCGGTGTACCGGCCGATGCCCGTCTCCTGGTCGGGAGTGAGGTTGGGGAAATACAGGGTACCTAATTCAAACGGCAAGGAGAATCCACCCGATAATTGGACACCATCCAGATTTCCTACGATGCGCCGGTATTCTTCCACAGACGATGCATTAAACGCTGCAGTCACCAATTCTTCCGGAGCGTGACAGGAGGCACAATGGGCAGGACCGTAGGCCAGATATTTACCCTTCGCAATAATGGCAGAATCAGTGCTGGCCCTTAGATCGGGATAAGGAAGGTCAAATTTTTTGTTCCAGGTTAGTTGAATAGTTCCTAAAACACCAATCACAGGAACCAGCACTGCGATACCGGTCCATTTAATAATGTTATAAGTCTTCATGCGTATTTTGATCATCTGAAACTAATTTTTATCGGGTATTGACTTCTTTCGTACTGCTCCTGACCAATAAAACTAACTTCAAGGTAATGGGGTTTTCCGGTATCTACCAGTATCCATCAATGCCTACCGCAAAGGTAGAAGGGACTCTGAAGTCAGTCTAATACAGCTGTAACAGATGATATCACCATGGTAACCCAGGATGGGATTTCAGCCAGGTTTTGATAGAAAATGAAAATTTTACCCCGAACGAACTAATATTCATTGGCATATTCGGAAGGTGTCCGACCGAACAACTCCCGAAAACATTTGGCAAAGTAGGACAGATTGTTGAAACCAACCGCGTAGGCTATTTCAGAAACATTGCCGCTGTGCAATGTCAATAGCTGCGCTGCCCGCTGTAAGCGCATATGGCGGATAAATTCTCCGGTTGTCTGGTTGGTCAATGCCTTTAATTTGCGGTGTAACTGCATCCGGCTCATTGTCAATTGCCTGGCGAACTTTTCCGGAGTGAAATCAGGATCTGAAAAATGTTCTTCAATGACGTTCATCGCCCTTTCCAAAAACTGAGCGTCCATGCTGGTCACGGCAATCTGCCTTGGTTGCAAGATGATTTCACGGCTGAATCGCTCTCTCAATAGCCGCCGTTGTTCAATCAGGTTGCTCACCCGGACTCTAAGTTCATGGGCATCAAATGGCTTGGTTAAATAATCATCGGCACCCGTTTCCAAACCCTCCATCTTACTCTCCTGAGAGACCCTGGCAGTCAGTAAGATTACCGGAATGTGGCAGGTGCGTTCATCTGTCTTGAGTCTTTGGCACAGGGAGAAGCCATCCATCTCCGGCATCATCACATCGCTGATCACGAGGTCAGGTATTAGCTCTATTGCCATGGTCAATCCTCCGTCACCATTATGAGCCTCCCTGATGTTATAGTCACTTTGCAGTACTTCCCGCATATAGTATCTCATGTCGGGATTATCTTCAACAATCAGTAACAGGGGCCGATCTCCCGTCAATGGTTGGGCATTGAGCTGAGTTGTGTCTTGATAGTCGAATGCGTTGCCGGTTTCCAACAACAGCGCCGGATCGGCAATCAGGTCAGAATCGATCACCGGTTCACTGGCATCGGCCACTATTTCATTGGAATTCAGATCTTTCTTGCCCATAGGCAGACGAATGACAAATGTACTCCCCTTCCCAGGATCACTCTCGACATGGATTATACCGCCGTGCAGTTCCACCAGCTCCTTCGCGAGTGCCAGACCTATACCTGCCCCTTCCTGAATCCCGGTCATTCCTTCCCCGGTCTGATAGAAACGGTCGAAGATCTTTTCAAGCTGCTCTGGTGGTATCCCGATGCCGGTGTCCTTCACAGCGATCTGGACATAGGGAGAGCATGGCATTTTAGAATCGGCTCTCTCGTTTTCCACCTCTCCACCTTTCGTCACCTTTACAGTAATCGCTCCGTGCTCGGGCGTGAACTTAAAAGCGTTGGCAAGAAGGTTATACAAAATTTTTTCCAGTTTATCGCGATCGAGGTAAACGTTGATTAAATCATCCGGGGCAACAAAGGAGAAAGAGATCTGCCTGCGTTTCGCCAGAGACTCAAATGACGAGATGATTGGCTTCAGAAGTAGTACGAGGTCTTCAGACCGGGCCTGCAAGGTCATTCCTCCGGCTTCCAACCGGGAAAGGTCCAAAAGTTGATTAATCAGCCGCGTCAATCGTTCGCTATTACGGAGCATCATCCGGAATTGCCTTTTCACATCATCCTGAAAATTTTCTGAAAGCAGATTCTTCAAAGGACCCATTATCAGCGTAAGCGGTGTGCGAAATTCATGTGAAATATTGGTAAAAAATCGCGACTTCATTTGATCGATCTCCCGCAACTTTTCGGCTTCAAAGCGTTGCATCTGCAGGGCATTGACCAGTCTCAACTTGCTCATCTCGTGACGGCGAATCAAATAAAACACCAGACCTGCAACCCCTGCATAAAGGGTATATGCCCACCAGGTTTGCCACCAGGGAGGTGTGATGACGATTCTTATTGCCGCACCCTCTTCATTCCATAGTCCATCATTATTAGATCCCTTCACCCGGAAGATATAGCTACCAGGGTTAAGATTGGTATAAGTTGCAAAACGCCTCGTACCAGCATTGATCCATTCTTCATCGAAATTTTCCATCCTATAGGCATACTGGTTAAGTCCCGGTGCATTGTAATCCAGGGCAGCATAACCGAAGGAAAATAACCGGTCCCGAAAGGATATTACAATTTCGCTCATGTCTGAAACGTCCTTCTCCAGCGGGGGCTCTCCGTTGGACGAACCATCCACCGTTCTATTGAGCATCTGAAAACCGGTGATAACGATGGGGGGTATGCAAGGATTGTCTTTTATGCTATCTGGGAAAAAAGTATTGAAACCATTGACGCCACCGAAAAACATGTCTCCCCGGCGACTGAGGCAGTAAGCTCCCCGGTTGAATTCATTGCTTTGCAATCCATCCTGCACAGTGTAGTTCCGAAATTCGCCACTTGCAGGATTGAATTTCGAAAGTCCGCCGTGAGTACTCAGCCAAAGGTTGCCCTTTTTATCTTCAAGGATACCACAAATAACTTCGTCGGCTAATCCATCTTTCTTTCCATAATGAAGGAATCTACTGGTCTTTATATCAAATCGATTCAAACCACCGGCGGTGCCAATCCACAGGTTACCAATCCGATCTTCATACATGCAGCGAACAACGTTACTGCTTAAACTGAACCGGTTGGAAGGATCGGATTTCCAATGAGCAAAGGTTCGGGTTTCCCGGTTAAACCGGTTTAATCCGCTCCCATCGGTCCCAACCCATAAATTGCCCTGACGGTCTTCAAACAGACATTGTACATCGTCGTTATTCAAACTGGCAAGGTCGTCTGCGTCATGACGAAAAAACTGAATGTTTTCATCATGCGGATCATATTGGATCAGACCATCAGCCTGCCGGGCAATCCAGATATTCCCGGATTGAGCTTTCAACATCGTGGAGATTCGACCATGACTAAACTTCAATGCTGTAAAACTCCCTGATTGCGGGTTAAACCGATAAGCCCCTTCACCCCAGGTCCCAAACCAAATGAAACCATCCTCATCCGCCAGAACCATAGTTATATAGTTACTTAGATTTGCCGGGTTCTCCGGTTCTACTGCAAAAAAATCGAAAGAACCGGATTTCCGATCGAAACGGTTAAGACCCGCTTTGGTGGCAATCCAGACGGAACCATCCTTATCCTCTGCAAAAGACCAGACCCGGTTGTGACGAAGACTAGCGGTATCGATCGGATTATTCTTCCAATGGACAAAGCTGCCGGGTGTCCTGCTTCTGGTGGTTAATCGGGACAGACCACCTTCACTGGTGCCTATCCAAAGAACTCCGGAGCGATCTTCCAACATTGAAATGACAATGTTGTCACTTAAGCTGCCGGGGTCGGAAGTTTCATGCTTAAAATGCATAAAAGCATTTGTCGACGGGTCAAAACGGTCCAGTCCCGCATTGTCCGTACCGATCCAGATGATACCGCTGTGATCAATCTCGATAGAATATAAAAAATTGGTACTCAGGGAATTACCATTACCGGGTTCATGTTTCCAGTCAGCGAAAGTAGCGGTTTGTCGATCATAACATTGCAGACCTCCCCCATGGGTCGCTATCCATAGCTTTCCGGCAAGATCCCCGGTGATCCCTTCAATGTAGTTGTTACTCAAGCTACCGCTATCTTTTGATTGATGGAGAAAACGAGTAAAGGTACCGGTCTCCCGGTCCAGACGATTGAGCCCTTTATTGGTTCCAATCCACAGTTCACCATGGACGTCTTCATAAATACAAACAACCTCGTTATGACTGAGGCTATAAGGATCATCCGGATCATGCTCCCATTGGGTAAATGAAAGTGTGGAATTAGTATTTTTTTGGGCTTGTAAAAGTCCAGCTCCCTCGGTACCAAGCCACAGTACGCCTGAGCGGTCAACCAGCAGGCAAATTATCCGGTCACTCGCAATACTGCTGGCATCGTTGGGATCATGCCTCCAACGGATAAATTTACCGGTCTGGTGGTCAAGCAGGTTCAGGCCACCACCATAGGTGGCGATCCACAGCGCACCAGACGTATCTTCGGCAATGTGCCAGATGTCATTATTACTGATGCTATGCGGATTATCCGGATCGTTCTGATAAACCCTGAATTGATAGCCATCGTAACGATGAAGACCCATACCGGTTCCAAACCACACATATCCCCGGCTATCCTGATAAATATATCCAACCGTACTTTGGGCCAATCCATGTTCAATGGACAGACGCTCAAACTTGAGCGGCATGCGCTGTGAATACCCGGTAATTGTAGCAAGCAAACAACCAACGAGCAGATTACATATATTCTTTGTCAGTTTCATTTCCGGGTCATGTCGCAATCCGAAAATTCTATTGCCTAAATCTCAGCATTCAAGATACTCTCGACCAATGAGGTGCCCGACCAATTACCGGGATAACCAGGAAACAAGCTCTCTTAATTTTACCGGCCAACAATCGGTTATTCTCATTTAAATTAAGGAATTATGCACTCATTCGAAAGGAGTGAACCTAAGTTTTCAGGGTTTTTAAAGAATAGAAGTAAAAGACGCATTATCAATGGATCAGTCAACTGCAGTCTGGGATAGATCCACCTTCGCAAACGAAAAGCAATGACTTGAGAGAACGATTACACAATACCAGGTTCCATTCACTCATTTATCAGGATTCGGAACTTTTTCCTTATCATCTTTGAGATACAATTTGCGTAAAAAGCTGACTGGATTCTCTTCATAACCCGTATAAGTTCCTGAAAAACAATGAATCAAACAATATTGCTCATATTAACATTACTGTCATGTAGTTTATTGAAGTCGTATGGTCAGGCGGGAAACCTGGATGTCGAAGGGGCAATCCGGATAGGAAATTCTACAGATTCTATGCCGGAAGCGGGCACTATCCAGTGGACAGGAACTGACCTTCTGGTCTGGAATGGTACAAACTGGATCTCATTGACCAATGGTATCACCTATGAAGGGGAGGTGACAGATATTGATGGAAATACCTATCGGACAGTTAGAATTGGCTTCCAGGTGTGGATGGCCGAAAACCTGCGGACAAACCACTATGCGGACGGGACCGAGATTCCGAAAATAAATAACGCTACCAGTTGGCAAAACGCCAATTATGGGGCTTGGTCCTGGTACGATACGACGAGTACGTATGAACAACCTTACGGTAAACTTTACAACTGGTTTGCAGTCGTCGATGGCCGAAATCTGTGCCCAATTGGCTGGCATGAACCGTCCGATCAAGAATGGACATTACTGACCAATTTTCTGGGAGGTGAAATGGTAGCCGGCACCAAAATGAAAGAAACCGGTACAGCCCATTGGAAATACCAGTATTTGGCTACCAATGAAAGCGGATTCACAGGCCTTCCCGGAGGATACCGCGATACCGATGGCACATTCTACAACGATGGTTATTTTGGCTACTGGTGGAGTACAACGGAATATCTCCCCGGTTCTGCCCTGACGCGCGACCTTGATTTGGACAGTGCGGTCGCAGAAAGGTACGCATTGGATAAGTCTGCAGGATTGTCGGTAAGGTGCCTCAAGGATTAATGGAAATGTGTAAAAATAAAAGACGACTTACAGCATATTCATTCACAAATTAAGAATCAAGGGAAATGACAAAATTATTGATTGTTTCAGGATTGATATTTTCTATTGCCGCATTGGTAACATGGCAACAGAAAAAGTTACAGAGAGGGACAGCAAAGGCTGAAGAAGACTCTAAAAAAAATATCCCTTCAAAAATCTATAATATAGGTTCGGTTGAAAATGTTTCGACTACACCATTGGCAGACTGGCACGCTGACCCGACAGAGCTATGAAACAGAAATGGGTGTCTCATACCTCATAAAACTGATGAGCATGCGATTCAATCTGATTTGGGGTATAATAAAAATGAGGAAAGCCCCTCTCCTCTAACCTATGATATGCGAAAACTGGGAGCTGAGATAAGTGATATAGGTGATCTTCATCTCTCATAATCATTTACTTCATGTTGGAAGTAAGAAATAATCTGCAGATAATACTTTTTCTCCAGAAAATGATCAAATGGATTTGCGTGAAAAAGAGATCTATACTCCCATCGAAATGTCTTATCCAGGACAAAATCCGGTCAATACCCGGGACCCGCAAAAATTGGCTACTGGCATTACAACCATAGGTACGAAATCACGCAAACTAATCAGCTTCAAAATGAGGCAGCCTCATGCGGCTCAAAATTATCCGCGACACTGAACTTGAATTGGTCAGCGACGCCAGCATCATTTTCGAGGGAATCATGCATCTATGAAAATAAGCGATAGACGCAGAATCTCGATAAGAACAAATCCTTTCATTCTCCTCAGTATCTTGGTACAAACTCCCGGTTCTCTCATTCATCATGCTATTGATGCATTTTCATCGGCTGATCTGGTACTCATCCGACATGATCTATATCATTAAAAACTTCCGCCATTGGATGACCAGGATCACATTTTTTGAGGTTTGACAATCATAATATTACGGTGAATTAAAGGCACATGAACCACATTAAAATGCCCGGAATCGGTTGAGTCAAATATCAAGAAGGTCATGAAAGCCAAACTGATACTTATTTACAGAAGTGACAGGTATTAAGTCATCTGGATCTTTATTCATGTTATCTTCTATCGAGAAATAAACTGATAATCATGCAAATCACGCAACTTTATCTGCAAACCTGGATGGAAGCCCGTACCCGGTTTTCAGACCTGCTAAAGGATATTACAACGCCTGATCTGAAGAAAATACTGATCCATACGAAAAACAGTGTTGGGTTTCTGATCCGCCATATCGGAGATGTAGAATTGTTGTTTGCCAAGAACGTATTTGGTGAGCACTCTATCAAAGTTCATGCAAAAACGGTGATCGACCAATACGACACCGGCGAATGGACGAATCTCGAAGAGTTGCTCGACTATCAACAGGAAGCATTCCGTCTTCTGAAAGCCATTATTGAAAAGCAAACCGCAGAAGACTGGCAACAAACAATTACTACCAGAGAATTTGGCACAAAGACCAAAGCGGAAGCGATTGGAAGGGTTATATCACACACAGCGTATCATGCCGGGCAATTAAGTCTTGCCCTGAAATATGGTCATTGAAAATCTTGAAAATCACATATTATGATTACTGATCAATTAATGATAACCGACAAAACTTATCGGGAAGTTCAAAAGTGGTATATAGAGACCTACGGAGAAGGTGAAAGGTCAGCTGAAGAGCTGCAATTACTCATTCTCTATAAGCTTCATCAGCTTGAAGAAAGAATAAAGGTCATCGAACAGCAGACAAAAACCCATTGGGTCGAATAGTCAACGAACCATTCAAAAAATCACTTTTCGCATTCAATCGGTAGAGCAGTTTGTCAACACGAGTTGGTAAGAACCTTATTACCTATGTCACCTATATCTCAGCAGTTGCATTTGAAATCGCCTCTCCGACCTTGCAAAGCTTTGCTGCACACATCCCCATTTCGATTGATTTGACCTGGCCAATCATGGATAGCCGGATCTGGTTAAACACATAAGGGTACAACATTCACACAATCTCAGGTATCATTTACTCATTTATCCGGGCTGCAAGCATCTGTCTGCCGGAAATTTGAGGCATCTGATTGAAATAAACCAGATGCAGATGAAAACACGGATACTTATCTTACTTCCATTTCTATTTCTTAGCTCCCTGCTATCCGGTCAGGCCGATCTCCTGGTCGAAGGTTCGTTACAGATCGGTGACTCCGGAAATCCTGCTCCTGAACCGGGTACCATACGGTGGAGCGGCCTTAATTTTGAAGGTTGGAACGGATTTACCTGGGTCCCCTTCGCGTCATTTCCGGTCACCTCCACCCTACTGGATATCGATGGTAATACCTACCGTACGGTAATCATCGGTACTCAGGAATGGATGGCAGAAAATCTGCGTACTACCCGGTATGCTGACGGAGCAGATATACCCAGGATAAATAATGATTCGGTGGTGTTGGAAACCCCGGCAGCCTGGTGGTGGTACGACAATGACAGTATTTATGAAGTACCCTATAGAAAATTATACAACTGGTATGCAGTGGGCACTGGCAAACTTTGCCCAATCGGATGGCATGTACCCACAGATGCAGAGTGGACCACATTGATCGGCTACCTCGACCCCGCCGATGTAAATGCCAATGCAATAGGTACACAGAGTACAGTAGCCGGGGGGAAGATGAAAGAAGTCGGCACCAGCCATTGGAGAAGCCCAAACACAGATGCCAATAACGAAAGTGGATTTACAGGGCTTCCGGGTGGAATCTTTGATCCTGAAGATACATTCAGCGGTCTGGGCTCTTATGCATACTGGTGGAGTTCGAGTCAAACAGGAAGTGACGCCTGGTACCGCCAACTAGGCTATTGGTATGGCTCGGTAGTCAGGGATCACACTGTTAAGACCCACGGTCGGTCAGTGCGTTGTATCAGGAATTGAAGATATGCCTTACTAGAGAGCAACTCATTATGAGAAACGATTGATAAAACACAGATTTCCAATAAAAACAAAGAAGATGCGAATATTTACCATCATCGTCATTTCACTATTCTGGAGCCCTCTCGCCTACAATCAGACGGAACTGCAGATTGAGGGATCACTACGCCTTGGTGACTCAGGAGATCCTACGCCTGCTCCGGGCACAATTCGGTGGACGGGACTTAATTTTGAAGGTTGGAATGGTTTTACCTGGATGCCGTTAGGTGCACTGCATATTACATCCATTATTACCGATTCCGATGGCAATGAATACCGGACTGTCACCATCGGGAATCAGGAATGGATGGCCGAAAACCTGCGGGCAAGCCGCTTCAGTGACGGATCGGAAATTTCGATGGTCAATGATCAGATTACCTGGCTCAATGCAAACTATGGAGCATGGTGCTGGTATGATACCACAAACATTGACGATGTGCCCTATGGAAAACTATATAACTGGTATGCCGTCAACGATACCAGAGGAGTCTGTCCCACCGGTTGGCATGTACCTACTGACGCGGAATGGACCACGCTGATTGATTATCTTGACCCGATTGTGGTAAATCCTGACGCTAATGGCACTCAAAGTACGGTGGCTGGCGGCAAAATGAAAGAAGCCGGTATTATCCATTGGAGGAGTCCAAACACAGGTGCTACTAACGAAAGCGGTTTCACCGGACTCCCGGGTGGAGCCTTTGATCCTGAAGACACTTTTGACGGCAAAAGCAGTTACGCCTATTGGTGGAGTTCTACCGACAATGGCGATGAGGCCTGGATACGACAATTGGGTCATTGGTTTGGTTCCGCGATCAGAAGTACCCTACCAAAAAATCAGGGACTTCCGGTCCGCTGCCTTAAAAACTAAAAAAACTGATCCTTTAAGACTTCCGACTATCACTTAAACTGAAATAATACCCCAGATGATGATTAAAAACAGACGAAGATGAAAAAGTTAACACTGGTCATATTTGCCCTCATCCTATGCGATACCGCGGCCTATAACCAGGCAGGACTTGAGGTTGAAGGGTCTATCCAGATCGGTGGAGCGGAAAACTCCGCACCCGAGCCTGGTACGATCCGCTGGACAGGACTGAATTTTGAAGGATGGAACGGAGTTACCTGGATGTCCTTAACCTCATTTAAAGTCACATCCATTATAATGGATGTTGACAGCAACAAATACCATACAGTGACAATAGGAGATCGGGAATGGATGGCTGAAAATCTACGTACCACCCGGTATGTAGACGGGGTAGAGATACCCGGGATAAATAATGATTCGACAGTATTGGAAACACCGGCGGCATGGTGGTGGTATGACAATGACAGTACCTATGAAGTATCCTATGGCAAATTATACAATTGGTATGCCGTAGCTTCCGGGAAACTGTGCCCTAAAGGCTGGCGGGTACCGACCGATGAAGAGTGGACCATGCTGATCGATTATCTCGACCCAGGGGATGTACTACCTGTGGAGGGCATTCAAAGTATGGTGGCCGGAGGTAAAATGAAAGAAACCGGCCTGGCCCATTGGAATAGTCCGAATAAAGAAGCAACGAATGAAAGTGGTCTCACCGCTCTGCCGGGTGGCTTTCGCAATTCCTCCAATGGTTTATTCAGTAGCCTTGGTTATGGGAGTTACTGGTGGAGTACCACCGAGGCTGGTGGAAATGCCTGGTACCGACTCCTATCATACAGCAGCGGTAATATAGCCAGGTTTAATGGTAACAAGAGTTCAGGTTTTTCAGTACGCTGTCTCAGGAATTAGGTTCCGTTCAAGTGAGAACCACTGAATATCAACTGGAATCTTACCCGATTAACGTATACCTGAAAAGTCCTCATCAAAATCGTGGAAAAGAACCCACTGACTTAAAAGGAAGAGGGGAACCAGATTGCTTCCCCTCTTCTCTTAACGGTTATTACAAAAAAATTCTACCTAATGAACGAGTTGTCTCATCGCTAATGAACGATCATTTTCCGACCCACTTTTTCACTTCCGGTGGATAATTCATAATAAATCATACCCCTGCTGCCCATTTGCTCTGCCTCTAAAATGATGTTATTCATACCTTTTTTATAGTGACCATTGATTTTGTAGACGGCTTTGCCGCTGATATCGTAAAATGTGACGGTTGCCGGCATTGCTTCAGGTAATTCAAAACGGATGGTTGTCTGGTTACTGACCGGATTGGGTTCGTTCTGGAACAACCTTACCTGCGCATCTCCTTCCGGACTGAAATACTGAAGGGAGACCGCTGCCGGAGATTTACCTTCCCGGTATGCTACAGCCGGTGTGACCAAACTGCTGACTGTAATCATGTCGCTGAGTCTTCCTGGCCGCAGTACTTCAACCTGGAAGGTCACCAAATCCAGTTCCTTACCTGATAAGGGTGATCCGGCATCGTAGGCGGTCGTAATGATACCTCTGTCCATTCGCGATAACCCAAAATGATGATCACCAACATGAAGTCGCTCATTGGGTATCACCTTCAGAATCTTAAGACCCTGAGGATCAAGCTGAAGGGTGTATTGCAATCCAATCAGATCAACCACTTCCTTCATTTGAAGGTCTATCTCGATAATTTCACCGGTCTCAACCTGGAGGTCGGTAATCTGAAGTACCTGATCGTTGGCACCAGAACGTGGGACACTCCGGGCAACATCTCCATCCAGGTTGAGATCACCAATCTTCATCCCGACAAAATCCTGCTTCATAACCGGCTGATCCAGACTAATGATGAATCGTTCAGGAAATGCTTCTGCCTGTGGCATTTGGGTCGAGAAAGTATGACCTTTCAGTACAAACCTCCAGGATGTATTATTGGTAAATTCAGTAATCTCACCAATGATCAGTTGACGCATCTCGAGCATATCAAGGGTATTTAAAAAGCCATCCCGGTTGACATCTGCAGCAATTAATCGGTAAGGTGATTCAATCAACTGGGTGCCCAGGAGATGTTTTTGCAGTATGATCAGATCGATAGTTGACACTCCATTCACATCATTGATATCCTTGGCTGGCTCGACATTGATCAGAGTACCCATCGGTACATTAAAAGTGTAGGCACCATCGCCACCAGTCTCCATTCTGTCTGACACATTGTTTCCACTAAGTTTCACTTCTACCTGCTCAACCAATTGTCCGGTTTCAGTGACGATGTAGCCGCTGATATTGCCCTGATCATTGGGTACTTCCTGATCCGGACAACCACCCATATTGTTCTGAACGACCAGGATCACGTCACAGTAATCAAACGAACCTTTCTCATCGATCACCCACAGACGGATCTGCTGGG